>JAGAVG010000084.1 GCA_017942035.1 bacterium
CAAAATATAAATTATGGTGCATGAATTTAAAGGATAATTTAAGAAAAAACGGAGGATAAAAGTATGAATATAGAAGAACAGAAGGCAAGAGGTCAGGAGGGCAAGCCAGTTAACCCCTCACCCCAACCCTCTCCCACAAGGGGCGAGGGAGTAAATAGTAGGGTAGACTTTAGTCTACCAGAAAAACTGGATTGCCGCGCTTCGCTCGCAATGACGAAGAAAAATTCCTCCACCGCTGACGCGGTCCCCCTCCCTTTAACAAGGGAGGTTAAGAAGCTCGCCTTCACTTTGGCTGAGGTTCTAATCACTCTCGGAATAATCGGCGTTGTGGCGGCGATGACTTTGCCTGCGCTGATTGAACACCATCAGAAAAAAGTTGTCGAAACTCATTTACAAAAATTTTACACTGTTATCAACCAAGCTATAAAGCTGTCTGCTGTTGGAAATGGTGACCCTTTGGATTGGGATATTTCTCCCGGTTCAACTTATGCAAGTTACGATGTTAACAAAAAATTCTTTGAAAAATACCTGCTTAAATATCTCAAAGTGACAAAGTATGAGCAATGCGGGGATAGATTGTCCAGTAATTATGGTGGTTCTAATAGGGTTTGTGTTTGGCTGCCGGACGGAACGGCCTTTACGTTAGGAATGGATATAAACGGAATTGATATTTCTGTATTTCCTTTTGGAAAAGTTGACAAAAATATTAACACCCCTCAGCGAAAACGTTTCGGATTTAATTTTAGGAAGTCTAGGACAGAAACTCAAAATATTGGAGGTGTTGAACCTTATACTTTTAAATGGGATGGAACACTAGAAGGACTTTATGAAAAATGCACCAATGAAAGTCACAACTTTTGTGCAAAACTCATTCAGGTTAACGGCTGGAAAATTCCGGATGACTATCCATGGTAAATGATGTATAGAGATTAATTTTCCAGCCGTTCTGTCTAACGAAAACTGGCAAAATTAAACGAAAATCAGCAACACGTAGGACCGGACTGTGTCCGGTGGAAAATTCCGGACGATTATCCATGGTAAATGATGTATAGAGATTAATTTTCCTTGCTAAATAACTATTCCATATCAAATTTTACAAAACTTTACACAAAAGTAAATTTTTCACGATAAAAATACTTTATATAAATGTAAGGTTAGGTTAAAATTTGGAGTAATGCTATGACAGATAGCGGATTAACACCGATAATGTATCAGGATTTGGCTAATCCTTTTATGGGCAGAATGGATGTTCCTGCAAATATCGGATATGATATGGGAGTTGCCGGATTGGCTTCTGCGGGAATGGTTGGAGGTGCCGGCGCAATGGGAATGCCGGGTGCAATGTCTCCTCAGACATCATACCTAAATGGTGTGAAGATGAAAGAACAGCCGAAGGAGGATGAATATTTTAAAGTAAAAGAAGAAAAAGCTGAAGGCGATAAAAAACTTTTGAAAACTGCTCTTTTAATCTTTGCCGGCTGTGTTGCATTGGGATTTATTTCTCCGTTGAGAAAGGCGTTAACTCCTAAAGAAGGTTTTGGAAAATTTTTCTCAAATAAATGGCATTCTGTGACCGACTGGACAAAAAATAAATGTTCGGCATTTTCAAATTGGACAAAAAATCTTTTCAAAAAGAAATAAAATAGTATTATTATGTATTTTTATGCTATAATGCTCCCAAGTCTTAGTTATGTTTATAAGGGGGTAAAAAATGGCAAAAGAATGCAGTTTTGATGTGGTTTCGGATTTTGACAGACAAGAGCTTGTTAATGCTGTCGATCAGGTAAAAAGAGAAATTTCTTCACGATTTGACCTTAAAGATTCGGGATCAACTGTTGATATGGATGCGGATAAAGCGATTATCATCACAACAACAGATGAGATGAAATTGCGCAATATTTATGATATTTTGCAGTCAAAATTGGTGAAAAGAGGTTTGAGTATAAGAATTCTTGATCCGCAAAACATTGAAAATGCTTTAGGCGGAAAGGTTAAGCGCGAAATTAAGCTTAAAAAAGGGTTAACGCAAGAACTTGCCAAAAAGATTACATCTGATATAAAAGATGCAAAATTGAAAGTTCAGGCATCTATTCAGGGCGATCAGGTGAGAGTTTCGGGTAAAGACAAAGACACTTTGCAGGAAACAATCCAGCTTTTGAGAAAAAATGAAGAAAAATACGATTATCCGCTTCAATTTACAAATTATAGATAAAAATGTTCACAAACTATGGTGTTAAAAGTTTTTGTTGTATAATTTGCGTAAGAAAGGCTTAGGGGAAAAGAAATGGAAGCAGTATATATGTCAACAAGCAGAATAAATGAACTTGCAAAACAGGTTTTCGATATAGAAGCCAATTCAATTTTGAGATTGAAAGATACTATCGGGGAGAACTTCGATGAGGCGATTGAACTTTTGTACAATTGCAAAGGCCGTGTAATCATTACCGGCATGGGTAAATCCGGACTTATCGGAAAGAAGATTGCGGCAACGCTTTCATCTACCGGAACCCCTTCATACTTTTTGCATCCGGCAGAAAGCACCCACGGCGACAGCGGAATTATTACCCGTGAAGATGTTATTGTCGCTATTTCAAACAGCGGCGAAACTCAGGAATTGATGAATCTTTTACCTTTAATTAAAAGATTTGGCGTGAAAATGATTGGTATGACCGGAAAATTGAATTCAACTCTTGCAAATTCAAGTGATGTTGTTCTTGATATTTCGGTCGAAAAAGAGGCTTGCCCTCTAAATAAAGCGCCGACGGCAAGCACGACTGCAACCCTTGCAATGGGGGATGCTCTGGCGGTTTGTTTGCTGGAAAAACGCGGATTTACTAAGGAGGATTTCTTAATTTTTCATCCGGGCGGAGCTTTGGGCAAAGGCTTTTTGTATAGAGTTAAAGATTTGATGCTTACAGGGGATAGATTGCCGATTACAACAGAAGATATGAATTTTACCGACGTGATTGAAATTATTTCTTCCCACAAGCTCGGAATGTCAATGATTGTTAACTCGAACGGTGAATTGACAGGCGTTTTGACAGATGGTGATATTAGAAGAACTCTTATCAAATACCATAATATCGAAAATTTGAAAGTAAAAGATGTTATGACGGTTAACCCGAAAAATATTTCAGCAGAAGATTACGGAGCTAGTGCACTCAATCTTATGGAAAAATATTCAATCACAGCTCTTGCGGTTGTAGACGAGTCGAACAGACCTATCGGGGTAATTCATATTCATGATTTATTGAAAGCGGGTGTTGCATAAAATGGGTAAAGCAGAAGATAAAGCTAAAAAAATTAAAATTTTAGCATTTGATGTTGACGGTGTAATGACCGATGGAAGTGTTACTTACGATCAAAACGGCGTTGAATATAAAACTTTCAATGTGAAAGACGGTCATGGAATTGTCAGAATGAATAATGCAGATTTTGTGACGGCAATTATTACGGCTAGAAATAACGGTACTGTTCAACATAGGGCTGAAAATTTAAAAATTAAAGAAATTTATCAGGGTCAGAAGTACAAACTTCCGGCTTTGGAAGAGATTATGAAAAAATATAATTGCACTTTTGAAAACGTTGCATATATGGGAGATGACCTTCCGGATGTATGTATTTTGGAAAAAGTTGGTCTGGCATGCTGTCCGAAAGATGCGGTAGATGAGGTTTTGGAAATTTGCGACTTCGTTTCTTCCAAATGCGGCGGCAGAGGGGCTGTGAGAGAATTGTGTGATTTTATTCTTGATGCGCAGGGGATTAAAAAAGAATTTTGCGTTTCAGAAACCAGCAGTAAATAGTTAATTTTATAAGGAAAAATTTTATGTACGAAATTAAAACGCAGGCATTTTTTTCAGCAGCACATCACCTTTTGAATTACGATGGTGAATGTGAAAATCAGCATGGGCACAACTGGATGGTTGAGGTTTATGTTAAAGGAAATGAACTCGATAAAAGCAATATTTTAATTGATTATAAAGTCCTAAAACGTGAGTTGAATGCTGTTTTAGACTTGCTTGATCATAAAGATGTGAATGAAATTCCTGATTTGAAAGGTGAAAGCCCATCAAGCGAGATGATTGCAAGATTTATATACACAAAATTGAAAGAACGTGTAGTTCAGTTGAGCAAAGTTTCTGTTTGGGAGACTCAGACGTCTTGCGCAAGCTATTATGAAGAAGATTAGCGATTAGAAGAAAATACATTTTTTAGGGATAAGAGGAAAATATGAATTTAATACAGGCAATTTTAATGGGTGTAGTTCAGGGCTTGAGCGAATTTTTGCCAATTTCAAGTTCTGCCCATCTTGTTTTTACGTCGAATTTTTATAAGGTGGCAAAAGGTATAGAAATTGTTCAACAGTCAAATCAGGAGGTTTTTCTTGATATAATGCTCCATTTAGGAACACTAATTGCTGTTTTAATATTTTTCAGAAAAGATATTTTTTCAATCTGTAAAGCTTTGTTTGAAGCTCTAAAATCAAAAAAAATTGACAACTGTGATGCGAAAATCGGTTTATATATAATTTTAGGTACAATTATTACTGTTGTGATGGCTCTTCCGATGGAAAAGATTGCCGAAAAACTTGTTTATTCGCCTGCAATCGTCGGAATTTTGCTTATCATAACAGGTGTTATGCTACTTGTAAGTGAATATATTAACAAAACTAAAAAAGATAGTGATAATGAAATAACACTCAAAAAATCTATATGGATTGCGCTTGCGCAAGGCTTAGCCGTGCTGCCGGGATTTTCAAGATCCGGATGGACAATTGCGGCAGGTCTTTTTTCAGGTTTAGATAGAATAACCGCGGCAAGATATTCTTTCCTTTTAAGTATCCCGATTATTCTCGGTGCGTCAATGGTTTATCCTTTCTTGAAAATTGATATCCCAGAAGCATTAACGTATAACTGGACAGCTATTGGGGCAGGAACAGTTGTATCTGGACTTGTCGGATATTTGTGTATAAAATACTTTTTGAAATTTGTGTCAAAGTTTTCACTTGGAATATTCGGATATTACTGTTTAATTGCAGGACTCGTGACCTCAGTATTTTTTACAATTTATCACTAAATTTTTGTAAATAAATGTAAAATAAACTCTAAAAATTAACAAAAATTTTTATTCAGCAACCTTAAACCAGTGACTCAGAAGTGTACGGAGTTGAGATGATATTACCGGTAAGACAAAATTTAAATATAAATTTTTCAGCTAATGGTCAAGAACAGCAAAAAGATCCACAAAAGCTGAAATATTCTCATGATACACTTTTAAAAAATAATTTATTAACCAGAACACGTATAGGAATAGACAAACTTTCAAACGCGTTTACGCTTTATCCGGCAAAAGGGCTTAAAGGAAGCGAAAATTCAAATTTTTATGAATTTTTAACAATGGGAACAGTTCCTTATCTCGTCGGCAGCGGCATGCTTATGGGTGTGTTTAACTTTGCCAATAAGCACTATGAGTCCTTCTCAAAGTCGAGAGCGTCAAAATTAGGTAATAAATTTGCACTTGGTGTTCTTTTTTACGGGCTTGCAAAGTCAATATCAAGATCTTTTGTAAGTAAACCTGTGAAAGCTCTTACCGGAGTAGATGTTGAACTTCCTTATGCAAAAGTTATTTATGAACTTCCTGAAAATGTAAACGATACAGATATAACAAGTATTGAATATCATAAAGTGTTTGAGAGTGTTGAATTTCCGCGCTTTGACCTGCTTTATGGTGATGAAGCAAAAGGTGAAAAACGTAACAAATACTATGATAAAATTGCCGCAAAATTGGGTATCGGCAAGGATTTAACGGATTCAGATCAGGAAGTAAAACCTATTATAAGAGATATTGTTGTTAAAACAACGACAGCTCAAAATCTATCGCAGTATTTCTGGGCAGCATGCGGTGTAGGTTATGCATTCCAGAAACCTTGGGAAACTGCATTTAACAATGGAACGCTGAAATTCTGGAAAAAAGAAGAGTTTATGAGAACTCTTAATAATATAAAAAATGCAGCAAAAGAAAGCTGGCATGATTTCTACAAAGGTACATCAGAACCGGGAATAAGCAAATATTCCGGTAAATTACTTTTGGGTGCCGCTGCACTTTCTACGATTGCCGGTGTTGTAAACGCTGTTACAACTATTGATAAACCTTCAAAACTTGATGCAGGTGACGTTATAGACAGTTCTAAAAAGTATGTGGTGAACTAATATGAAAACAAATTTAATTCAAAACTACATAAATTCAACTCCGATGTGTTCTTCACCAAAACAGCCGTCGGAAAAAAAGACTGCGCCAAATTTTAGCATCGAGGATCAGTTAAATAATAGAACTTTTATAAAACCGTTAAAATCAAAAGGAAAACTGGTTAAAAGCGGATTGTTTGATATGCCGGCATCGTTTATTAAAAGCTCTTATTATAATTTAAAATCATTAAAACATGGTATAAATGGAACTGCAAACGATCACGAATTAGGTAAACTTAATGATATCGGTCTTGCTGTAGGCGGAATAGGAATTGCATCGTATCTTTACTCAAGACGTACGACACCAAAGACAAAAGCGATGGAATTTGTAGGATTGGGAACATTCCTTGCCTCAATGGCTATATGGCCTAAAATCGCAATATCCTGGCCGGCACGTTTAATTCATGGTTTTAATGTTGATCAGCAGTATGAAGATAGTTTTGGACGTAAAAAACCTTTCAATCTTGATCCTCAATTCAGACCATGGGATTTATACAGTGATAAAGAAATTGATAAAATCGGAGACAGATTAAATGTTCCTCGAGACATCAATAACAGGCGAGATGTAATTCAGCAAAAAATGGGCAAAATTGCAGTTCAAAGTAATACTTTATGGATGCTTACCGCAGGTTTTGCAGCCCCTATAATGTCAGGTTTGATGTGTAATCTTCTTGAAAAACCGATTGAAAAATTCCAAAATGATAGACTTAACCAAAAGGCTAAAGATTTGCTCATTAATTTTGGAAACCATGCTTCAAAAGCAAAAAATGATGATATCTTAAACAAAATTAACCAAATTATAGAGTCAAATAAAGAAGCTCGAATTGATGAAAAAATATTTTCAGAAATATCATCTGCTCTAACCGACAGTCTTGACCCTATAAGTTCTGCAGCCTTTGAAAAAGACTTAAAACAAGTTCTCATGACTGATGATTTTACATTCTATAATACGTCAGCGAAAGAATTGAATAAAAATATTAAAAAGGTGTTAAGCTCTGAATACAGTGAAAAATTTGCAGAAATAATAACTCCTTCTGAAAAAGATTTTATTGAATGCATGAAGAAAAATAATTTAATGGAATCTTCAAATAATATAGATAGGCAAAAAGATTTGATAGAAATTTTATTTGAACCTGTAAAAAATAAAATTTCAGCATATAACGAAAAACTTCCGCAGGGAGCACAGGCAATCTCAGAAGATGAAATCGATGAAATCAGAGGCGTTCTGGTATCACAATATAAGAAAAATAATCCGTTTAAACAAACATTTGTTAAAGGAAATAAAAGTATTTTAAATCAAGATGTTCAGGCAGCATTGAGAAATCTTGCCAATATAATGGGAGATTTTAATGCTCAACGCAGTGTTTTAGATGAATATGCGTACATGAAAGTAGCAAGCGCTCCGGAAACAAATATTGCACATAATTGGCAAACTCATGCAAAAGCAATGTTTGAAGCTTTGCAAATACCTGAAAAAGATTTTAATAAAGCCCGTTTTGACAGAGAAATTATGGGTAATGTTCTAAAAGACAGACTTGCTCAAATTTGCAGTAATGATGAACTTTATAAAAAGACCATGAAAAACATGGTGGAAATTGTCTCAAAACTTGATAATGATATAAATGTTGATAAACTTTATGAAGAAAAGGTAAATTCTGTATATTCGGAATTTGCACAGAAGTTTGCATCCAAAGATCATCCAATGCAAAACTTTATAAGAGCAATTGACGGTGCTGTAGAACATAATGGAGTCAAGGAGCAGTATTCAACTTCACTAAAAGAAATTTCAAAAGAATTTGTAAATAACAGACTTTTAGGTGTAAAAAGTTCATTCTATCGTTTGATTACAACAATGGATTTGTACAGAAGATTTTCAACCCAGACGACAAACAGTGTTTTGAACGATCCAAAAGTTCCGAGAGAAATAAAAGAAGAAGTTGCGGAATTGTGTCAGTATATTATGACAGAAGGCCATTCGTCAGATTTTGCATCTAAATTCTTCTGGTTAAGAAATCCAAATCCTAACCTTGTCGATAAGTCTCCGGTTGAATTCCAAAATGGAAAATTGGTAAGAAAGTATGGAATAGATATGGCGGAAAGGGTTGATATCCCTAATGATTGTACATTCTTCCAGAAAACAATGGATGTTCTTTTTGCGGAAAATATGCATCCGGATACAGTAAAATTGCTTGAAGAAAATAATCTTGATGAGGTAATCAAAACCTATCGCAGCAGAATGTATAAAGAAGTCGGCGGTGATTCATATTTTGCAAAACCGTTCCACATGCCATCCCAATCCGCCTGGTCAACCAGCAAAACAAGATTTTTATTAACAGGAATAGCCCCTGATGAATTTTTCCATAAGTTAGGAAAATCGACATATAACACAAAAAAATGGCTTAAAATTTTCGGTGGATTTGGCGCAGGATTGTTAGCAGTTACAATCGGCTCCCAGTTCTTCTTCGGCAAAATTATGTATCCAAAATCAAATAAAAAGGCGGCATCGTAGCAAAGGAACAAGTGATGATTAATTCTACAAATATGTTAACTTTAAAATTGAATAATCTTTCAGCGCAACTCCCTCCGAAATCGCTTGAAAACAATGCTGATGTGATTTCTCAAAACAAAACAGAGAACAAACCTGCATTAATAGGAGCATACTTGGATAACCTTGCAAGAATTAATGCTGCAGCAGTTGAAAAATCTGAAAAAACAGAGAATATAAATTATCACAATAATTTGCGCTCATTGTTTACAAATAATCAGGCAAAAATATTAGCGATAAATTTGAGAACATTTAATGCTAGAGATTTAAATCATAATGAATATATTGATGAAAATGAACAGCACGGAACCTTTAAAAACGCTGTATATCGTTTGGATGAAGTAAAAAACAGCGGTTTTAATACTCTTCATATTTTACCGTTGCACGAGCCGGGAAAAATGAAGGCAATGGGAACCGCAGGTTCATTATATTCTCCAAAAGATTTGTTGAGTATTGATCCGGTGCTGTTGGACCCGACTGATTCCAGAAGCCCTAAAGAGCAGTTTAAAAGCTTTGTTGATGAATGCCATAAACGCGGCATAAAAGTAATGATAGATTTGCCGAGCTGCGCATCTTACGATTTATTTTTAGCCCGTCCTGACTTGATGGCTATGAAACGTGACGGTTTGGCCAAAACACCTCAAGGCTGGAATGATATCAGAATGTTTCAACCTTGGGAAGATGAAGGAAAACGAACTCTTAATCCGGCATTGTTAGAATTGCACAAAGAATATGTAGATATGTGTATAGATGCAGGTGTAGACGGTATTAGAGCTGACGTTGCGAGGGCAAAACCGGTTGAATTTTGGGATGTAATTATTCCATATTCAAGAATGCGTGATCCTGAATTCGGCTGGCTTGCAGAAACTTATACTTACGAAGATGCTTCCCCTCAGGCAAATATGCCTTATGACAGGCCTCAAGATTCGCTCAGAGCCGGATTTGATTTGATATACGGACAGTACCATATATTCCATGAATGGCCTGATGCATCAACATTTATTGACTATGTTAAAGATAACCTTAGAATGTCCTACGAACTTCCAAAGGGTAAAGCTCTGATTGGTTCATTCGCAACGCATGACGATATGTCTCCAATGTTTAACGGCGGAGTTGAATATTGTAATATGACAACTGTTTTACAGTCAACATTGCCGATGCTAAATCCGTATGAAGTGGATGGATTCCAATCCGGAGATTACTATTTGTATCCTTACGGTAATCAGTATAGTGAAAACACTGCAACTGATAACCATATAATGGATGTTCATAAAGGAAAACTTGATATATTCAATCTTTCTCGTAAACCAGGCGGATCAAACCCTGAAATCGGTGATTTTATGACTAAAACTTTTGCAATGAGAGATAAATATATTGATATAATTAGTAAAGGTACCTTTATTCCGTTGGAAAAAGCAGGTGATTCGCAAGATCAAATTATTGCTTACGCACGACATTTAAATGGAAAAACACTTCTTGTTGTAGCAAATAAAAATGTCGACAGACCTATTGCTTGTAAAATAAAGGTTCCGACTTTAAAAGAAGACCAGAAACTGGAAAACCTTGTTCCATCTTATGGTAAAGAAAGTATTTTACAAGCGGGAAATGGAATTATGGCTGTAGATTTAGGACCGGGCCGAGCACATGTATTTGAAATAGATACACCAGAAATCGAAAGCCGCAGCAAAAAAGTTTATAGACAAAATATTTAAATGGCAAACATTAAATAAACCGAAAAGAAGGGCAATCAGTATTCTGATTGCCCTCTGTATTGCGAGATTTTATAATGGGTTGCCAAGTTGCTTGCGCTTCATTCAAGGACAAAAATGGAATAAAAACTCGCACCAAATTTTATATTTTGGTGCGAGTTTTTTATAGCCTTATTATACAATATTTTCAGACATATTTCAAGTGGGCCTTTGTCGTTTTTTGATGATTTTTTGCATTTTGGAAAGGTATGTTTTAGTGAGTTTCAGGCCTATTCGCATCAA
>JAGAVG010000002.1 GCA_017942035.1 bacterium
AAAACATCCATTTTTGAACAGTCCGTTACATGAAAAAATATCCCCTCGTAAAAGGGATAATCTTCAACCACGTACTTAAAAATAGGGTTATTTTTGATATAGATTTTAAATATCTTATTCATCTAATTTCACTTCTTTTAGTCCGAAACCGAAGTTTGATTTGTACGCTCGAAAGTAATATCACCAGCTGCAAAAAATACGTTCATTCCTTGATATAGCGTTATTTCTTGCGTAAGTTCGGAGTAATACATTACTTTTCCAGACTCGTCAAGCTCAAAAATATATCTTGCAATTCCTGCATTTGCTGAAAATTCATTTGGGAACTCAAGCCTTATTTTGTTTGAAATCACACCATTTGCAGAGTCGTTCCAAGTTTCTGAGTTATTTCGCACCCTTATTCTTGCATAACCAGTAGAAGCATCAGGTTCGGCATTTTCGGGTAAAATTCCCGAATCATCAATCGCCACAGTTGATAAACCTATATAAGTATACGTTGGCGGCGTATAATTTGTAATTCCTCTAACATGATTGTTTTCAAGATTTGCTTGATATTTTGTTATCATAAAATCAATCCTTTCTAACTATCTTTAATTTGAGATTTGAATGTTATATATCCTTCAGCACGTCTGAATTTTTGACCTTTTCTATCAATCAAAACAGGCTGGTGTACATATTTTCCATATAAGTTTTCTGTGTCAGATTGGTCTAAGCTAACAGTAAACCGATAATACAAATATCCTGTTTCAGCATCGCCGTCCCGAAGAATAGTGCAATCTTTTACAAGAATTGGATTATGTTTCATACCGATAGGTGAAAGATACCATTTTGCACTATCATCTTGTAAGTCGAGCGGTTCGCCATCTTCATAGAAAACTTGAAACTCTAAAACTATTTTGCTATCTCCGGCAATTAGTTCAATTTCTTGTAATCTTGTAACGTATGAATCCAATGTTTATTCACTCTCCTTGTATTCTTCAAGCCTATCATTTTCGAAGCCTCTGCGTTTAGCTTTTAATTCCCAGCCAAATTTCATGTTATCTCCACAAACAACAAAGCAGTTTTCAAACCTTTCCAAAACAAAAAGCTCTCCTTTTCCGTATGGAGTAAGGAAAACCTGATACCCTTTTTTTAAATTAACACATTCGGCAAAAATAGGGTCTATGTCGACTTGACACAGACCATTTTTAGTTTCATTTTCTCCAATATCACCATAGTAATATTCTGCGGTTTCGTAAGCATTGATAAGCCTTTTACCATAATGCTTAGTTGCTTGTATGCAATGTTTCTTAAAGCCATCTGCAACTTCAAAATCTCCCACAACTAAGACAGTACCACCTATTACTGTTTTGCCTCTTATTATTACACCGCTGTTTTGCGGACATTTTATTTCGAGTGCATCATTAGCTTCTAAAATTAATCTTCCCTGTGATTGCCTGATATTTGAAGTTTTACCGCCGTCTGTCCATTTACATTCTCCGGCGAAAGTTCCTGTTTTCTGTACGTATAGATTGTCAATATACGCATGGGTTGCATAAATATTATCAAGTCCGGCATTCCCTGTTCTGATAATTTCAGTACTGCCAACTGCTTTATTCCCAATTTCTCGCCGTGTTATCGTTCCATAATTTAGCTTCGACCCTGTAACAGTATTATCTTTAAGCTGATTATTGACAATTTGTCCCTCGATTCTATCGGCTCGTATTGTTCCATCAAAGCGTGCATTGTTTCCTTCGATTTTTAAAGCTCCGATTTTAGCATTCCCATTACTTTCAAGTACAATATTTCCGTTGGAACTTTTAATGGAATTGTCGGTAATTTCAAGACCTCCAACATGGCTATTTTTTGCTATATTAACTTTACCTGTTAGGTGCAAATCACCGCTTGAATCTGCGTAAAATTTATTCTTCCAACTGTTATTTTCTTTCTTCTGAATTTTTAATCCGTCTTTTGCATTCTGAATTATTTTAGAGTTTCCACTTTCAATGGTTAAACTTGCATTTTTAAGCGTTGCTCCACTTCCATCAAGCTTGAAACTATTGTTTTTATTTGTGATTGTAAGCTCATTTCCGGCAATCAGCTTACCAACAATGGTATCTGCAACAACGCCATAATTACCATTCATATTGCCGAGTGCAAGCTTGCTAGTCTGCCAATTATCATCGGTCATACAAATTAGGTTATTGGTTATCATTAATTGGCGATTATCAAAATTGCCGTCATCGAGCTTTTTTCTGCCTTTTATTCCATAGCTTCCAACAGAAATATCTTGATTTTCCGAACTTATTATTTCTTGATTTGCAGCATTTAAAGAATTTTGCATGTAAGCTGTAACTTGGTCGTTTAAACCTCCATTTTTGATTGGTGCAATTAGGCTACTGTAATTCCTTGAAACTGAATTTGTTGTCTTGCTTTGATTAAAAAGCTCATTAAAAGTCCACTCGCTTGTTTCTAAGCGAAACTTGTTGCCAAAAGTCATGGTGAAATTTTCGGGATTATCGTAGTCAATATCAATTTCCAAAAGTATGGGAGAAACCCAAACATCTTCCTTAACTTCTGCATAAATTAAACTGCCGAGCTTCAGTTCGTCTATGAAAGGTTTAAACTTTTCGGCAAACAAAAAATTCGCAAGCTCCATACTAAACGTAAAAGAAGGCTGCGAAAGTTTTTTCATTTCTTTTTTGCCACGTTCTAAAAGCTGCTTGCTCATATCTTGAATCTCGGTAGTTGTCATTTTATCCGTAACAACAAAGTTTGAATTGGTGTAGTTTGCTTCAAAGATAAAGTTGTCAAGCTCTAAAATCTGATTTTTTGTAAAGTTATTCGCAAATTTAAGGCTGTTATTTATATCTTGTAAAGTCTTTTGAACTTTAGATATTTCCTTGTTTTTAGATTCAATCTCTTTTTGCTTTGACGAGATTTCTTTGTTCAGCGTATTTATTTTACTGACAACATCTTTTGAAATATTCGGCATTTGGGCACTTCTGACTTGTTCCTGTGCTTTTAGATTATTTTGTAAAGTCGCAAGCTCACCTTGAAGTTTTAAAAGTTCTGCATTTAAATTTCGAAGTTTAGAAAAGTTTTCAGAATACGTTTTTTCGGAGTCTTTGACTTTTTTATCCCACTTTTTGATAGCATCTATCAAAGATTTTTGCATCCAGTTCTCATTTAAATAGTAAGAAAAGTCATAAATATTAGCAGTACCCAAAGGGTTAACCTCGCTAATGGTTAAATCACCCGAACCATGCACGCTAAGACAAGTGATTATGTCTTTTGTTGTTTCTTCAATTTTCACATTTTTAACGAGGTTATGGAATGAAAGGCTTATATCTGTGTCTTTTACAACATCTTCCGAAGTATAAGCATTTATGAGCTTGTTTTCAGTATCAAAATCAAAAATGCACTCATACGCTTTCTCGACATCCTCCATCATAAAAGAGTACAAACTATTAGTCGGTATTTCAAAAGTTCTGTATCTATTCCAAAGGCCACTACTAACTGTGCCAATTTTCCAAGAAGGAGCAATTTCTAAAAGCTTTTGAAGTAACGTATCTTTTGGGCTGACAGGGTCATAAAACTTGTATGTTCTGTCTTTGATATTTGCTCCTTTTGAATTTAAGATGTATTCGTAGGAATAAGCGGTAATAGACTTATACGGATAGGTTCCTTCGTTTGTTTCAGTTACTGAAACGATTACGAAATATCCGAAACCTTGAATTTTAAGTAGTCTATTCTTCGAAATAAAATCATAAAAATCATTTTTATATACATCAAAGTTTACTTCCGAAACCGCATTAAATCTAGGTTTTACGTGTAAGTTCGTAATGTTTGTAACATCGGTAATCACACTAAAATCTGGATTGCAAAGCGTTATTATCGGTATTTCATAACTTTTGTTTATGTCAAATTCAAAGTTCACTTTTATCCACCTCCGAGTCTTATTGCAAATTGATACGTTATTTTTAA
Source organism: bacterium (assembly GCA_017942035.1). Classification (GTDB taxonomy): domain Bacteria; phylum Cyanobacteriota; class Vampirovibrionia; order Gastranaerophilales; family Gastranaerophilaceae; genus RUG14219. Next base: position 3,964 of record JAGAVG010000002.1, read on the forward strand.
GTAATTTAAAAGTCCATGGCATTCAAGTTTATTGACGCCATGAACTAAGCTGAAATATCCTTGATTTTTATTTCTTGATAAGTTCTTGAATCGATTAAGTCCGGTAGATGAAGTAATAAGTTCATTTTGATTATCTACAGTAATTACTTCATTCGGAACTAAATTTGTCATCTCAAAAATTCTGTTAGTTTTCAAATTCAAAATCTTAAAATCTTTTCCCGAATTTGAAAGTTTAAATTCTATAATAGGTCTTAATCCGTAAATTTCAGCAGAAAAATTATCAAATTCAAAATAATTAATTGCTGAACTATCAAAGTTATATATGTTGGTTTGTGGGAAAGTATAGGCATAAGGGGAATCGCACTCTACGTTACATCTAAGGCCAAAATACTCGCCTCCAAACTTTATATCTTCATTTGCTTTCAAGATACAGTTAAAGTAAAAATCTTC
>JAGAVG010000008.1 GCA_017942035.1 bacterium
CTCTACTCTTATATACAGCAGACTTTTTATGTATTTTAGCAAATATTTTTTCTCTACTATTCTATATAGGGAGGTTTTTTCGATTTTTATGAACAAAATTCAAAATTTTTATAATTTCCCCTTCACTCTTATATAAGGCTGACTTTTTTCAATTTTTACAACCAAAATTTTATATTTTTTAAACTCCTCTCATATAAAGACAAAAAACATCAGTTTCTAAATCCTCAAGATGAAAATTTTACAAAATGATAATATTTATCCCTTCACTAATTATCAGTAAAAAGGTATTTCTACCACCCTGTTTTGAAAATTTATCCCTCTACTATTCTATATAGGGAGGTTTTTTCGATTTTGAGTAACAAAATTTACAATTTGTTAATATTTCTTCTTTTACATAATACGGAATTATAAGATTTTTACAAACTTATTGCAAAAAATTTATAAAAACCTTCTCACTAATATATAAAGCGAACTTTTTCTGATTTTCAGCAAATATTTTTTAAATTATCCCCCTATTAATATATAAAGCTGACTTTTTTGCGATTTGGAAACCATAATTTTCATTTTATAAAAATCCTCTCATATATAAGCAGAAAAAATTGCATTTTCTAAACCCCCTAATTGAAGGTTTTACAAGATTGTAAAATAATTCTCTTCACATATTGCCGTTTTGAACACGATTTTTAACCCCTATAAATCAAAAAACATCCCTCTATTAATATATAAGGCTGACTTTTTTGGAATTTCACCAAAAAATTTTAAAAAAATGTTGATTTTCCTTTTTTGAGGGCATAAAAAAAGAGCAGGCGGGGTAATTACCCTACCTGCAATAGTTTTGTGCTACAACGGGCTGTTACAGCCGTTACATTCGCCTTTAAATTTGATTTTAATCCATTGTGCCGACCATTTTATTTATGTCTCCATCTGAACCTACGGTGATGGTTTTGGTTTTACTTGGTGCCATATAGCGTCACCTTCTTTCATAAGAGAATAATAGATGGGTATTAGCCGTCGCAAGATTATCCGAACTCGTTTTTTTCGTCCTGTTTTCCGCCACTATTTCGGCAAAAGCCTCGCAAATACGACAGTATTAGCTGCATTTTTGCCTCATATTGACAAAAAACAGTTAGAAAAAAATTCTGTGAACCTTAAACCGTTTAAATTTGGAATTTTTCGAGGCGGAAGGGTGAGGGAATACTTCCGTATTTTGAACCCGACAACAAAGAAAAAAACGAATTTAAGCGGTTTAAGGCGGGTTCGGATAATCTTGCGACGGCTTTACCCGTATATAATTTTAAGATTTTTTTCAAACTAAGTCACTATCACAAGTAATAGTATTCGAAAATTTCTTAAAAATTTTTTCAAAAAAAAGACCGTCTACCAAAATCGGTAAACGGTCATAAGAGTTTAGTTTTATTTTTCTGCAATAGTGAGTGTAACATTATGATATGGCATAATGAACTCATATTGAGCATACTCACTTTTAACAGTTACGGGTTCTAAAGGCTTGTTTCCCATATTTAAGCTTCTTTTGGTGTTATCATCGGGATGCTTGACTTTAACAATTACTTTTTCTCCGCCTGCGCATTGAGTTTCGGGAATTCCGTACCATTTGTCGGAGTCTGTGGCATCTGATGTTGAGCCACTTTTGTCTTTTTCCTTCAAATACAAAGAATAAACAAAAGGCTCATCCCCAACGAAAACAACCTCTTCCAAAGGAATTACGGTTACTGTATCATCTGTAAGATAAGAAATCTGTATATCATTCCAATTACTCGTATTTAATGGCAACGAGCCTGCATCGATTGTAAGCGTTATCGGATTGTCTGTATTTGCCTTTTCCTTAACATTGATTATTAAATCAAATTTCTGCAAGGGTGCATTAGGTCCGATTGCTCCGCCAAACGAGTCGATGGCAAATTCCGTTCCGGAATCATCTTTAATTTTTTCAGGAAATGTAATTTTTATCTGACCATCATCAATCACATCAAGCTCATATCTTAATAAATTAAGTCTTGCGGCATTTTCTTTCGTGCTGACTCCTGCGTTATATTCAACAATACCAAGCAAATTAGGTTCGGTCAGTTTAATGTTAATATCAACATCGTCATAATAATCACAACCGGAAAATACAGATAAAATCAAAAGAAATATAAGGGAAATAACATATTTTTTCATAATCCCTCCGAAATAATACTTAGTAATTATCTTCATCCAACGCTTTGTCGGGCGTAACGATGATAAGGTTTTTCTGTGCAACTGCAATTAAAAGCTCCATTCGTGTACGATAGCCTGTCTTATCCAAAATTTTGCCGATATGCCAACGGATATTGGCTTTACTGCAACCAAGCATTTCTGCTGCATCCTCATCGCTTGTACTTTGCATAATAGCACGAAGGACATTCAGCTCATATTGTGTAAGCTCATAGCTTGTGGAAAGCCCCAGCTTAACTTCCGGCGTTTTATCAGGGAATATATGCTCACCCTCCATAGTTCTATCCATAACAGAGAGCAAATCACCGTGACTTGCATCCTTATACCAAAAGCTGTCAGCCCTTGCTTTTTTTGCCTTTTCGATAAACGTGTGTTCTGCCATAGAAGTTACAATGATAATTTTAATCTTCGGGAACTTCTTTTTGATAATAGCAGTAGCTTCAATACCGCTTTCGTCACGCATTGTGCAAACATCCATCAATATAAGGTCAATTTTTTCACGCATACAAAACAACTCTGCATCTGCGGCATTTGGAATTATACCGGAAAGACTGTAATTCTCACTGGAATCTATGATGGCTTCCATATTTTCCTGTGCCATTTTCTGATCCTCTACAATCAATACTCGATTCACATTATGTCCTCCTTTCCTTTAGGTACGATAACGGTTAATCTGAATACCGGGAGTGACTGAACAATCATCTGTCCACCTGCACGCTCAACTCGTTTTCGGAGCGATGAAAGACCGCCGCCTTCTGCAATCTCTCCTTCAGGCAGCTTTCCGTTATTAGTTAAGGTAACACTTGCTTCGGTTTCAGTTTCAGAAAAGTCTGCATAAAGCTCTGTCGCTTCAGCATAGCGAACTGCATTGGTTACACATTCACGAACAGCACAAGTGAGAATATAGGCAACCTTTTCCGATTTCGGCAACTCTCCGGTTTTGAGAAAATCAAGCTTTACGAACTCACAGGTTTTGCGAATTTGCAAAAGCATATCTTCATCAGGTGTATCATTGTTGTATTTAATCATTGATACAGCTCTTTGCCACGATGTTGCAATGCTATCGGGAATGATATCCGTACTTCCTTCTTTAAGGTATTTTTGTGCAGCGATAAGGCATCTGCCCATTTCATCGTGAACCCGCATTTTAGTATTCAGGATTTCTTCCTCACGGGTAACAGCAACCACATTTGCAGACAGCTTTTGAAGGTCTGCCTGAACTTTTCGGAGCTGTTCATTATCTCTCATAACTTCTTCACGGTTTTTGTAAAGTTCGGTGACATCTACGGCAGTAAACTGTGTATATGTATTTCCACTTTCGTGAACAAAATTACGTTTGTTTAGGTGCCACGCCTTACCATCGGGAAGAATAAAGGTTTTGCGCATTTTTTTAACGCCGCTTACGGGTGTAAAGTCATCTTTCAGCCACTCTTCAAGCTCTGTAATAAACTGTAAATCCTTACCGCAAACAGCAAAGCTCAGGCGATGCATCATACGATTACAAAGCACAGGCAAGCCTGCCCCGTTAAAGAAGCATACGCCTGTTGGCAAATTATCAAAGGCATCTTTAATCGAATTTCGGTTGATTGTCTTTCGTACCTTTGTTTCCGAAACAAGTGCCCATATATTATAGCCAAAC
>JAGAVG010000009.1 GCA_017942035.1 bacterium
ATACAAATATAGCCGTTGTTTGTAATCAAATCTTTATAATCAAACAAGTTGCTTTCCTTGGGAACTTCCACGAGAATATCAACAATAGGCTTTGCCCAAATGGAAGAAATCGCGGTACTTCCTATATTACTTATCCTTTGGACTTTTGGAAGAACTTTCTTTAACAGGGTTTCTTCTTCCAAATACCATTCTTTCCAACACACTTGATGTTCTGTTAAAATGATAGGAAACAACTGCCACAGTTCTTCTAAACTCATTTCGGTTAATTTTTTGCTCATTATACACTCACTTGTAAATTCTTGTTTATCGGTGAGTTTATTATAACATAAATTAAAATTGAATTCAATTTGTTTTGCGTGGGCAAAAGAAAATTCGACTTAATGAAAGTCGAATTTTATAAGTTGCATATTTAAATCCCTATGAAAGGAGCGATAAGGCGATCTTTTTAATTTGCAACAAAAAAAGCATAATTTTCCTACGCGTATATAATAATGTATATATAGTGCGAGAAAAATTGGAAGATTGGCGAAAAATCTTTGGTAAAAATTTTTTCAAAAAAATCAAAAAAACATCAATTTTTTTTTCAAAAATGCTTGACTTTATCCTTTGTAAATGGTATTATGTTTAAGCTGTCGATTGGCGAGAGTGTTTTTTGACGGCAAACTTCTCTGTTGAGGAGTCGAAAGAAGATTGACAACTGCATAGCAATTTAGAAAAGTTTTATTAGGAATAATAAGACGAGTACAAAAGGCAAATAGAGATTTTCATATATTAAGAAAAGAGCTAATTTGGTTAATAAGCAAAAAAGACGTTAAAAAGCAATTTTAAGGCACTTTTGAGCTGCACGAAATTAGCCGAGTAAAGAATATAGAATTTTCTGAAAACGAGAAGACGAGTAGAAAGAGAGAGAGAAAGATCAAGCTACAAAGGGCTTACGGAGGATGCCTTGGTACATGGCGCCGAAGAAGGACGTGACAAGCTGCGAAAAGCTACGGGGAGGAGCAAATATCCAAAGATCCGTAGATATCCGAATGAGGGAACTCAGCGTGGGTAATACCACGTTATCGTATCCTGAATAGATAGGTATACGAGGGGAACCCGGGGAACTGAAACATCTAAGTACCAGGAGGAAAAGAAAACAACAGTGATTCCGAAAGTAGTGGCGAGCGAAATCGGAGGAGCCCAAACCTAAGTAATAATTATTTAGGGGTACGGACCGCGATAAAAGCACTTTAATCTGTAGTCGAATTATCTGGAAAGGTAGATCAAAGAAGGTGACAATCCTGTAGACGAAACGGAGAGGAGGCTAAGCGGAATCCAGAGTACGTCGGGACACGAGAAATCCAGACGGAAGAATTGGGGACCATCCCAGAAGGCTAAATACGACCGGGGCGTCCAGAAGGACATAGTCATATTCCGTCCGCGCCTGAGTAAGCATGGTGCCGAAGGCATCGGCGTTGATCCGCTCCGGCAGACAGTTCATCGGGGCGGTGAGAAAATGA
>JAGAVG010000010.1 GCA_017942035.1 bacterium
ATGTCGGATTGACCTCTGTGTTTCATGTCATTCCGAACTTGTTTCGGAATCTCAGTATCATGAGATGCTGAAACAAGTTCAGCATGACATGTTATCTTTTCAGACTCGCAATGACTATTTTTTATCATTATATCCTCTTTCGAATTTCTTTCTTCCATAATTTCATATTTTAGCATCCTGTCTCCTTTCCAGCCATAAACTGACGTTTAAATTTTCGCATCATTTTTTATATTTTGGTGCATGCAGGCCTGAAATCCAATAAAACATACCCTTTAAAAATTCAAAAAATCATCAAAAAACGACAATAGACCACTTGAAAATTGGCGGAAAATATTGTATAATAAGGCTATAGAAAACTCGCATCAAAATATAAAATTTGGTGCGTTTTTTGCGTTAAAATTATAAGATTCTGAAACACGGAGGTTAATCCGACGTTCAGAATGACATGTTATGACGTAACTTCTTAACGTCTTATCTCTTAGTATCTTAGCACCTTTTATGATACCAGCTTACCTTCCGGTCTCTGTCACGATTTATTTGCCATTTCGTCAAATACACGTTTTAGGTTTGTATTTTGAAACCCTTTATAGGCAAAATTCAGTCCGCCGTCAATATACGTTCCGACAAGTTTTTTCTCAACATATTTGCTGACTGTTGTTCCAAAAAGCGCCAGTGCAACAAATCCACCCATTGTTTTTAATATTTTATTTTCAAACATCTGGCGGTTACAAACTTTTATCAATGCCGATCTAATCGCGTTATTTGCATAATCAAATCCGTGCATAGATTTCATTGAACTTAAGGTCTCAAAGTATTTATTACGAACTGATGCGGAAACTTTTTTGGATGAATCTCTACTCAACAACAAATCTCTTATCTCAAAAAGTTCATCCGCTTTTTTCTGAGCATAGTCAATAGTTTTCTGCTTATTACCGAGTGCAATTGTATATTTATTAGTCAAAAATTTATACGCTTTTTTTAAGACATTATCATTTTGCATTTCGGATTTTTTAGACGACATTTTATTTTCAAGGGTAACTTTAACCAGTTTTCTAAAGGTTTCTTTGTCGTTAAGTTCTTCATTCACACCCTGCATAAGAACTTTATTAATATGATCGAGTATAACAGCCTTTTTATCAATAGAAATTTTATTCCCTAAAACCATGCCCAGAGGCGATACAATTTTCTGTCCGGCAGTAATCAATAAAGGCAAAGCTGCAAGATTTGAAATTCCTTGATAGATGGCCCTGTCAAAAGCTCTTCTTGCGCTAGGATCATACTTATCCTTGTTATTTTTATATTTATCATAAACATCAGCCCCAATATACATAAAAGATGGAACCCACAGCGCAGCACCAAGTTTCGGAGCAATTTCGCTGATAAAAGTTCCGGCCTCATTGGAATAGCTCATCCACCTAAATTTCCAGGAATTCAGTGGGTCCTGATATTTTTTCCTTTCTTTTTGGGGTTTGAGGCTAAATTCAGGGTATTTATCATTTTTTATACCGGTAAATGTAACGTTCATATTCAAATCAAGTTGTGTAAAAAAAATAATTGCTATTTTCTTTCAAAAAATTTACATGATAAAATATTATTGAACAAATGGAAAGAAAATTCAAGATACATTCTAAATATAAACCTGCAGGCGATCAGCCAAAAGCAATTGAGGAATTAACTCAAGGACTTTTGGCGGGTGAAGATGCACAGACACTTTTGGGGATTACAGGTTCCGGTAAAACATATACGATTGCAAATGTTATCGAAAAAATCCAAAAGCCTACCCTTATCATTGCGCACAATAAAACTCTCGCGGCACAATTATACAACGAATTCAAGGAACTTTTCCCTGAAAATGCTGTTGAATATTTTATAAGCTATTACGATTACTATCAGCCGGAAGCTTATATTCCTAGAACCGATACCTACATTGAAAAATCTGCCTCAATTAACGATGAAATTGACAGATTAAGACATAATGCAACAAGAAGTTTGTACGAAAGAAACGACGTCATAATTGTTGCATCCGTAAGCTGCATATACGGTTTGGGTCTGCCGGAAAATTATTTTAGGGGTTCCGTTGAATTAAAAGTCGGAGATGAGGTTGAACGCGATGCATTATTAAAACATCTTGTAAGTGTTCAGTATTCCCGTAACGATTTGGTTTTGGAACGCTCGACATTTAGAGTTCGCGGGGACATTGTGGAGATTATGCCGGCGTATGAAAAAGTTGTTACAAGAATTTACTTTTTCGGGGATGAAATTGAAAAAATTGTAAGAATTGATAACGTTTCGGGCGAAATTCTTGAAACTCCTGAAAGTATCGTAATTTATCCGGCCGTTCATTATCTTTCTTATGATGAAAATGTTGATGAAACGATTGCGCTTATTAGGGAAGAACTTCAACACAGACTGGTTGAATTGAATAACGAAAATAAACTAGTAGAAGCTCAAAGACTTGAACAGCGCGTGAAATATGACTTAGAGATGATTAAAGAAATGGGTTATTGTTCAGGAATTGAGAATTACTCCAGAATAATTGAGCGCCGCCCTCCGGGTTCAGCTCCGGCAACCCTTTTGGATTATTTTCAGAGCGATTTTTTGACGGTTGTGGACGAATCTCATGTTACCCTTCCGCAATTGAAAGGAATGTATTTCGGCGATAGGTCAAGAAAAAATGTTCTTGTGGATTACGGGTTCAGATTACCGTGCGCAAAGGATAACCGACCGCTTACGAATGAAGAATTTTTCTCAAAAGTCGGCCAGAAAATTTATATCTCAGCAACTCCGGGAGATTTTGAAAAAGAAACTTCATCCCAGCTTGTTGAACAAATTATTCGTCCGACAGGATTGATTGATCCAAAAATTTCAATCCGTCCGATTGACGGTCAGATTGAGGATTTAAAGGCTGAAATCAAAAAACGCGCAGACAAAGATGAGCGTGTCTTGATTACAACTCTCACAAAACGTATGGCGGAAGATTTGTGCGACTTTTTCTTGCAGGAAGGCATTAAGGTAAGATATTTGCACTCCGAAATTCAATCAATTGAGCGTGTGGAAATTCTGCGCGATTTGAGATTGGGAGAATTTGACGTCCTTATCGGTGTAAACCTTTTAAGAGAAGGTTTGGATATTCCGGAAGTTTCGCTCGTTGCGATTATGGATGCGGATAAAGAAGGATTTTTGCGTTCCGAAACAAGCCTTATTCAAACAATCGGCCGTGCCGCCCGTAACGCTTGCGGGGAAGTTATTATGTATGCCGATAATATGACAGATTCTATGAACAAGGCTATTACGGAAACCAACCGCCGCCGCGAAATTCAGATTGCATATAATCAGAAATACGGCATTATTCCGCAAACCATCAAAAAACCGATTGAAAACAATCTTCTTTCTCTTGTTGCGAGCTACCGCGACCTTGAAGATATTGTGGCGGAAGAAATGGTAGATTTGAACATTGAGAAAAAAGATTTGCCGAAACTTATTGACAAGCTTGAAAAAGATATGAAAAAAGCCGCTAAAATTTTAGATTTCGAACGAGCTGCCGAAATTCGCGACAAGCTCAAAAAACTCAGAGAAATGGTGAAGTAGTTTTCGTCATTGCGAGGAGCGTAAGCGACGCGGCAATCCAGTTAAACAATAGGCGCTAAGTCTTTAAGTCTTTAAGACGATAAGTTCTTTACCGTAAAGAACTTAGCATCATATCGTCTTAACGTCCTAAGCTTGTAGGGTAGACTTCAGTCTACCAGCTTAACTTTCGCTCACAATGACGATACTTGCTGTAACACAAAATATTAAATTTGTATAAAGATTGTAAAAAATACACTTGCTTTTAAATTTCCTTTGCGATAAAATGTAATTGTGAAATAAATCACAATTTACAAATTGAGAATTTGTACGGAAAAGGAGATAAAAGTTATGACAACAAAAAACAAAAAAAACGTTGAAAACTTGGAAAAAGCTCTTAATCAGAACTCCATAGTTGACAGCGCTGAAAAGTTGGAATTATTGATTGAACGAGTTAAAAAAGCTCAAAAAATTTATTCAACATTTACTCAAGAACAGGTTGATGCGATATTTAAAGCTGCCGCAACAGCCGCAGACAAAGCTCGTATACCTTTAGCAAGAATGGCTTTTGAAGAAACCGGAATGGGTGTTTTGGAAGATAAAATTATCAAAAACCATTTCGCTTCAGAATACATTTACAACAAACACAAAAATGCTAAAACTTGCGGGATTATAAGCGAAGATAAAGCAAACGGTATTAAAACTGTTGCTGAACCTCTTGGTGTAATAGCAGGTATTGTTCCTACAACAAACCCGACTTCAACTGCTATTTTCAAATCTTTAATTGCGTTAAAAACAAGAAACGCAATCATCTTCTCACCACACCCTAGAGCAACAAAATCTACAATTGAAGCTGCAAGAATAGTTCTTGAAGCTGCAGTAAAAGCCGGAGCACCGGAAGACATTATCGGATGGATTGATGTTCCTTCAATCGATTTGTCAAGCCAGTTGATGAAACATAAATCAATCGCTTGCATTTTGGCAACAGGCGGCCCTGGAATGGTTACAGCAGCATATTCTTCAGGAAACCCTGCTTTAGGTGTAGGCCCTGGTAACGCTTGTGCCGTAATCGATGAAACTGCGGATATTCAAATGGCTGTTTCTTCAATTCTTATGTCAAAAACTTTCGACAACGGTATGATTTGTGCATCAGAACAGTCAGTTGTTGTAGTTGATGAAATCTATGAAGAAGTTAAAAAAGAATTCATCTACAGAGGTGCTTATCTTTTGAACGCATCTGAAGAAAAGAAAATGATAGATCTTCCGTTCATTGATCCGAAACGTGGAACAGCACACCCTGATATCGTTGGTCAGAGCGCTTGTAAAATCGCTAAGTTGTCAGGTTTTAATATTCCTGAAACTTCTAAAGTTCTACTTGCCGAAAGACCTTCTGTTGACTGGGAAGATCCATTCTCAAGAGAAAAATTATCTCCAATTTTGACATTGTACAGAGCAAAAGATTACGAAGAAGCTGCTCAAATGTCTTATGAATTGGTATCAAAAGGCGGAGCCGGCCACACTGCTGACCTTTATACAGATGCCCGCCATCAGGAAAGAATTGATGAGTATGCAAAAATGATGCCTGCTTGCCGTGTATTGATTAACTCTCCATCTGCTTTGGGTGGTATCGGTGATTTGTACAACTTCAAGCTTGAACCGTCACTATCATTAGGCTGCGGTTCTTGGGGTAAAAACGCTATTTCCGGAAACATCGGAGTAGAAAACTTGTTAAACTACAAAACAGTTGCTGAAAGGAGAGAAAATATGCTCTGGTTCAAAGTTCCACCGAAAGTTTACTTCAAAAGAGGTGCTGTTGATTTGGCTCTCCGTGAACTTCAAGGTAAAAAACGTGCATTCATCGTAACAGATAGATTCTTGTTCAACTCAGGTGCAGTTAACAGCATCGTTAACGTATTAGATGAAATCGGTATTGATCACCAAATCTTCTTTGATGTAAAACCGGATCCTACATTGTCAACAATCAATCAGGCTATGGAAATCATCAGACCTTATGAACCGGATGTAATCATTTCACTCGGTGGCGGATCTCCAATGGATGCTGCAAAAATTATGTGGTTAATGTATGAACAGCCTGATACAGTATTCGAAGATATCTCTATGAGATTCTTGGATATCAGAAAAAGAATTTGCCGTATTCCTGATTTGGGCAAAAAAGCAACAATGGTTGCAATCCCTACAACATCAGGTACAGGTTCTGAAGTTACACCGTTCGCAATCATTACAGACGATGCAACTCACGTAAAATACGCAATCGCTGATTACGCATTGACTCCTAACATGGCAATCATTGACCCTAACTTTGTAGACGGTATGCCTAAAGGTTTGACAGCTGCATCAGGTTATGACGCTATGGTTCACGCTGTAGAAGCTTACGTTTCAGCTCTTGGAACAAACTTCACAAATTCAAACGCACTTGAAGCTGTAAAATTAATCAAGAAATACTTGGTTCGTTCTTACAACGAAGGTGCAAATGATCCTATCGCAAGAGAAAAAATGCACTATGCTGCAACAATTGCAGGTATGGCATTTGCAAACTCATTCTTAGGATTGTGCCACTCTATGGCTCACAAATTGGGCGCAATGTTCAGCGTTCCTCACGGTGTTGCTAACGCATTGTTAATCTGCCAGGTTATCAAATATAACGCAACAGATTGCCCGAAAAAACAATGTATCTTCCCGCAGTACAAATTCCCTAACGCTAAGACTAAATACGGTCAAATCGCTGATGAAATGGGATTGGGCGGAAAAACTGACGATGAAAAAGTTCAATTGTTGATCGATTATCTCGTTCAGTTGAAGAAAGATTTGAACTTGCCAATGTCAATTAAAGACTTCGGAGTTTCTGAAGAAGACTTTATGGCTAAACTTGATGAAATGGTTGAATTGGCATTTGACGATCAATGTACAGGTGCAAACCCTGCTTACCCTCTAATGGAAGATATCAAAGCAATCTACCTTGATGCTTTCAAAGGAGAAATTAGAGATTATCAAACAAAATAGTTCAAATTCAGAACATTAAATAATTAATCAGGGCCGAAAGTTTAATACTTTCGGCCCTTCTTTTCATTCATATAAACAAGTTGAGTTTAGTAAATTAATATCAAGCTTTTATTCGGAACATTTGTGTTTACCATTCCAAGATAATTTTTCCGGACATTTTAAATAATCCAAATTTTCAAATGATAATACCCATGCGGTTTGACATGCCAGACAGCGACCAGCTTTGTATGCTTCAAAAGAAAACCAATAATTGCTATATCCTTCGGTACCATAAGGAATTAAAAAGCCCTCTTTTGTCAGAAAAAATTGAAATATTCCAGAATGTCCTTTTATTCTAATATCTAAATCTCCGCAGCCGTTATTTTTAGGTAACCAATAGTTACACTCATTAGCGCGATGGTAATATCTAACACGTACATCCCCGCCTGCTAACCTTACGTCATGACCTTTGGGAGGTTTATCAAACTTCATATATTTATCGAAGATATTCCAAATGTCATTATTATTGCTAAGTCCCCAGTTGTCAGGAGTTCCTAATTCAGCAACGGCAAAATTAGTAGCTTGGGATAGGACGCTGTACGTTCTTTTTAGTTCAGTAATAATCCTTCGTGTCTTGTGATTTTCAATTAATGTTGGCAAAGTCATCGCCGCAACAACCCCGATTATCCCGAGAGTGATTAAGACTTCTGCCAAGGTGAAGGCACATTTTTTTCTCCCTCGCCCCTTGTGGGAGAGCGAAATTGCGTACGGACGTAGCAAAGCGAGTCCGAATAGCGGAACAGCGAGGGCGGATAGTCCCAAAGGACTAAAAGCCCGAGTCTGTGGAGCGTGGAGCAATTTCAAGACGGGGTCGGGGTGAGGGGTTATTGTTGCGTTAGCGGTGGTAGGATTTTTCTTCGTCATTGCGAGCGAACGGAGTGAGCGTGGCAATCCAGTTATTAATGGTAGACTAAAGTCTACCCTACTATTTACTCCCTCGCCCCTTGTGGGAGAGGGTCGGGGTGAGGGGTTAACTAGCTTGCCTTCTTGAACTCTTGTCCTCTGTTCTTCTAATATATTCATCCTTTCAGCCTCCTTTAAAGCTTAAACTACTCATTAAATTCATGCACCATAATTTATATTTTGGTGCGAGTTGGCCTGAAATCCACTAAAACATACCTTCTTAAAATTCAAAAAATTCACAAAAACGACAAATGACCACTTGAAAATTGGTGGAAAATATTGTATAATAAGGCTATAAAAAACTCGCACCAAAATATAAAATTTGGTGCATTTTTTGTGCCTCAAATTCGTCTTGTAATGACAAAAAACTGTTCCGTTTTATAATAGGTTATTCTTTATATTCTGTTATAGGAAATTCTCTGAGTCTGGTATAAATCATCGGTGAAAACTCTTTTGTTGATGAAATTTCTATAATTTTATAAGAATTCGGTTCATTCAAAAGTGTCGGGCTTGAAATATGATAAACTCCATTCCTCATTTTTTCGCCGTTAATATGGTAATGACCTGAAATTACCGCGATTACATTGTCATATTTATCAAGAATTTTTAAATATTCTTCCGCTTTATAAGTCTCGTGGCTTCTTTGCGGCTGGGGCTCAATCAACGGGAAGTGTTGAAGGATTACAACGTGTTCATCTTTATATTTTACAAGTTGTTTTTCTAGCCAGTTTAAGGTTTCGGCCTTGTAATATCCGTTTGACCCTGGTATAACCTCTTTTGCGCCATCAACTACTATAAATACAAACCCGTTTTTGCAAAATACATAGTTAGGTGACGGTTTCTTAAATACGTTGTTTCCGTTAACTATTTCCATATATCTGGCTTTGGAAAGACCGTTTGCTTTATATACATCGTGATTTCCTATTATTATGTAATAAGGTTTTTTGAGTTTTTTAATTATTTGTATGAATTCTATCAGATCTTTTTCTTTCGGACGGTCAATATTATCTCCTGTGAAAACTACAAAATCTAAATCATTTTGTTTATTAATATCTTCAATTGCAGATTTGAGGACATTATAACGGTAATTTATGCCGCCAAAATAGTGTGCGTCAGCTATTTGTACAAATTTTATCTGCTGTGCATTTGTGCTGATATTGTTAAACAACAATGCTGTAAAAATTAAAAATATTTTTAATAAATGTTTCATAAAACAAGTATATCATAAATTTTTATTATATGTTAGAATGTTAATATGAGATTAGATAAATTTTTAAAAGTTTCAAGGCTGATAAAACGCAGAACTGTTGCGAACGAGGTTTCTGAAATGGGCCGGGTTTTGGTAAACGATAATCCCGCAAAACCTGCAAAACAGTTAAAAGAAGGGGATATAATTAAAATAGAATATGCAAATCGAACAGTTTGTGCTAAAGTTCTAAAAATTCCGCAAGGTAATGTTAGTGTTCAAGAAGCGCCGACTCTGTACGAATTAATTACAAGCGCCGACTAGCATTTTTTCAAGTGTTGCGTTGTACATTACATGTGGCAGTGAATTCCAATCTATATCTTGTTTTACAACTCGCGCAGGGTTTCCGGCGATTATCACATTAGGTTCATTAAATTTACCGGATACAACAGAGCAGGCTCCAAGTATTGTATTGTCTGCAATTTCTGTTCCTTTAAGTATTTTTACGTTATAACCAACCCATACATGGTTTCCGATTATAACCGGTTTAGGTTGGTTGTACGGACGAACTTCTCCTTTTCTCATTATTACATGTCCGTCCGAACTTAGTATATCAATGTTGCAGGAAAACATACAGTCATCCCCTATTATTACTGTGGAATTCCCTTCAATTAATCTAAAAGTAACGTCGTTTGCACTAAAATTTTTGCCTATTTTAATATATGAATTGTCTTCCTGAATATTGAAAAGTGCGCAAAAATGACTATTTGGAAGTTCTACAATATTGTTCTTTCCGGTAAAACGTAATTTAACATTTTTCATATTTTGAAATATTCTTTTTTTATTTCCTTCATTATCAATTATATAGATATAATTGTCTATGAAGGCGGGGTCTATTAAATGTTTATTACGAAATTTTCGGCGCAAAGATGATAATACTATACAAGAAGACAGCACTCGTATGCCAAAATTATATAATTTAATAAATCTCTTATCGGGTATTTTTTCATCCATATTAGAAATCTTTCTCATAGGATAAATTATATAATCAAATTTATATTATTGACAATTAGACACATGTCCTATTTTTTTTTAATAGTTATCTACCGAAATGTCTAATAAGGTATCTATGAATTTTTTGTGAAGTTTTACGTTGTGAACTCTTAAGATGTCTACGTTATTAGCTATGGCGACAGTATTTAGTGCGAGGGTAAAGATATCTTTTTCTTCATTTGAGGATTCTTGCAAGTTCAAGAGGCTTTTTCTCGAAATTCCCAAAAGCATTGGATAACCCATTGAATAAAATTCTTTAATCCGGCGGATTATTTCAAAGTTGTCCTCTCGGGTTTTCCCAAATCCAATACCGGGGTCAATGATTATATTTTCAAATTTTATGCCATTAGAAATTGCAAAATCTGTTTTTTCTTTCAAATTTATAAAGATTTCGTCCATAAGGTTTTCATAATGCGGATTGTCCTGCATGTTTTCAGGGGTTCCTTTGGAATGCTGGATGATAACTTTGCTCCCTGAATTTTTGATAACTTCTGTCATTTTGTTATCATGTGTCAGGCCTGAAACGTCATTTATGTAGTCAACATTATATTTTATGCATTCTTCTGCAACTTTTGCACTCCTTGTATCAATGCTTATTTCAAATTCGCGGGAGGGGTAATTTTCTTCTATAAATTTTAAAATTGGAACTATTTTCTTTATTTGTTCGTCAGAAGGAACTTCTTTGGAATAAGGTTTGGTTGATTCTGCTCCGATATCAATTATATCGGCTCCATCTTCTATCATTTCAATAAGGTGATTTTTTGCGCTTTCAAAATCATTATACAATCCGCCGTCTGAAAATGAATTCGGCGTCAAATTCAAAATCCCCATAATTTTGGGTCTGTTTGGCTTTGGTGCGGCGCAGCATAATTTTCTTATTTCGTGTGCAAGTGTTTGCATTCCAAATTGCTGATGTTCAAGTTTTGAGGCGATTGTCAAGAGCTGTGTAATACTTCCTGTTAAAATGCAATCGCTTTTTTCAATGTTTGATATGAGAACATCCCTATGCGTTGCACAGTCTGAGCCGGATGATAAGGCTGTTTGTTTCAGTATGTGGATTTGCGGGTTGGTAAGATTGAAAATTTTAATATTCTTATATTGATATTTTTTTGAAGCTTCTTCTATGTAGCTTTTTTCAAACCCGATATTTTCGATTTCTTTTTTGATATCTGTATTTTTAAGCTCTTTTAATATGAAATTATGCATAACTCTCCCCGTTTAAACCGCGGTATTAAATTTGAAAAATTATTTTTGGATGTATTGTGTTACGGTTTCTGCGATGTCGCCGAGTCCGGTAATCATTACGAATATTCCCATTACGGCTCCGGCTGTTCCCGCTACAAACCTATAGGCAGGACTTTTTAAAAGCGGTTTTATTATATTTGAATTTTTAACACCATCTGCCCATTTTAACCATGATGCTTTTGTATTTTTGAAAGCTTGAGTAAATTTGGAGAATAAACCTTTGGCTTGTTTTATTGGTTTTCTGGCATTTTTAATGGCTTGGGTTGTCTCTTTTGTTATTTGGCCGGCTTTTCCTGATGACTTGAACATATCAAATCCTCCGCTCTTAGCTTTTGCGCCGGCTGCAGCAGCTCCGGTTGCACCGGTTGCGGTTGCGACATCAGATTGTGTAACTCTGTTTTTATCCTTATCGTCACGTTCTTTTGACGATGTAAAAGGGACATTGTTTCTTAGCGGTAGAACTGAGATATTCATTATTCAGCATCCTTATTATTGGCCTGTTTTTCTTCTTTGTTTGCTTCTTTGGCCGCTGTAACTCCGCTTGTTATTCCGCCTGATACACCCATTGTATTGGCTGTTGCATTTTTTACATCTTCTTTTTTTACTTTGTGTAATTTTTGTGTTAGGGCATTATATTTTTTTCTAATGCTTTGAACAAATGAAGATTTTCCGAGTTTTGAGTTATTGAATTTTTGAACTTGTTTGTTCAATGCTTTTTTAATGCTTTTAACAATTTTTGAATTTAAAATTGCGTTATATTTTTTAGAAACAGTTGTTTTAATACTTTTAGCTTTTTTTGTGCTGGCTAAAGTTTCTACGGCGCCCATTGATTTTTTAGAACCCCAAATCATAGCCATTCCGCCGAGAATTGACGAAATTGCAACTGCAATATATTTCATCGGTTTTTTAAGGAGTTTTGGAACTTCTGTATCTTCAGCTAATTCATTAAATGTTTCTTTTTGTTCTTCCCAGAAATTTTTATCTTCTTCATAATCTTCTTCTTCTCTTTTCAAATTTTCTTGTATAGCTTCGCTTTCATCGTATTCTTCATACTTTACGGGAAGATTTTTTGCTGAGCTTTCATATTTATCATTTGAATTTTTATCATCAGGTATTACTACCGTGACTCCGCTTTCGGGATCTTTATAGCATACAATACCTTTAGTTTGTCCGAAAGATGTGTTTCTTGTAATATTAGAGATGCCGGGTTGAATTGTTAACATTTTTTTCTCCAAATTTATATTTTCGTTAGTTTAAATACCCCTAAAAAATTTTTTTTGCTATCTAAATTAGAAAATATTAATTTTTTGTTACACTTTCTTTTTGCCTTAAAAATTATCTCATATCCGAAAAAAAATGTAAATATTTTAATAAAATTTGTAACTTTGATAAGTGTTTCTATTGAGAAATTCTCTGTCAATTTTGTTTAAGCAATCCATTTTCTTTCCAAGCCATTTGGGTGCGATAAGGTTTTCTCTGTCTCCGTTTCCGGCAAGCCTGTGGATTGTGCAATCTGGCGGCAGGTATTCGAGAAAATCGCAGACGGTTTTTACATATTCATCTTCTTCCATAAAATTTATTTCGCCGTTTTCATACATTTTTGAAAGCTTTGTATTTTTAAGTGCACAGAGCATGTGAATTTTAACTCCGTCAACCTTTAGTTCTGCAAGTTTTTGGGCGGTCTGCATAATTTCTTCATGACTTTCCCATAAGCCGAAAATTACATGCACGCAGACATTTATGCCATAACTTTTTGTTTTTTCGTAAGCTTTTAAGAAACAATCGAAATCGTGTCCGCGGTTAATTTTTTCCAGAGTTTTATCATGAATTGACTGTAATCCGTATTCAATCCAGGTGTAGTAATCGTCTTTGTATGATGAAATTAATTTTAATTTTTCATCATCAATGCAATCAGGACGTGTTCCTATTGAAAGTCCGACGATATCCGGATGATTTAGGGCTGATGAGTATATTTTTTCAAGTTCGTTTACCGGTTTATATGTGTTAGAAAATGCTTGAAAATATGACATGAATTTTTCGGCTTTAAACCTGTTTTTTAAGGTTTCAATGCCGATATTCACCTGTTCTTCTATCGTTAAAAGGTTTGAATGTGCCCTTGAAAAGCTTCCGCCGTCATCGCAGAATATACATCCTCCGCTTGATAGTGTTCCGTCACGATTCGGGCATGAAAAACCGGCGTCAAGAGTTACTTTGTAAACTTTTGCGCCGAATTTGTTTTTTAAGTGTGCACTATATTGGTTATACCTTTTAGAGGTATTGTTAAATTCCATTACTATTTGTTTTCGTCACTTTCTAATATCGGATAAACGTAGTGCTCTCCGCAATTTGGGCATACAACTTCCTGCTGTTTGCCTTCTTCTAATTGTGCAACTTCAAATAATGTTTTGCATCCTGATTGAGTGCATCTTATTGCCCAGGTTGGTCTTATTAATCTTGCCATATCAAAAATCCTCTTTTCTTATTTCTACAAGAATATACTATCATTTTTAGCTGTTTAATGCAAGTTACTTAATTTTTCTTTTGCCGTCTTTTATAACTCCGCCGGCAATTAAAAGTCCGAACATTATGATTACTCCCCAGAATGTGAGTATTTTGTTTATTTCTTCCAGTGGTTTGTCAGCAACAAGTTTGTATACATTTTGTTTCGGATTTTTTAAATAAGCTGTAAAGTCAGACGCCGTATTAACCGCGTCATCTTCTGTAAGGTTGTAATTTAATGTGTATGTGTAATCCAGCGTTTCTATTGAGATGCAAGGAGCTTTGAATTTTTCGTGAATTCCGCAATATCCTCTTTGAACTCTTGTTATATCTGAAAGTTTTATATCTCTGGATATTGAAGCTTTTTTGTCAAAAGTGTTGTATTCTCTATAGATGCATTTATTATCAGCTTTCGAGCAGTAAAACTGTTTTAATATCGGCATTTTTATAACGATTACAAGCGGAATTATTACAAATAATACGAGAGCTGTAATTCTTAAAACTAAATTTTTTGTGTTAAACATATTTCTCCTTAATCAAAGATTTACCCTTACAAATCCTACTTTTTCATTATGAAGAGTTTTAATATTTTTGTCAATATTTATATCAGCCCAGCCGAGTTTTTTTAGAAATTCAACTACTGCAAACTCTCTCGCCTGCATATTGCAATCATTAATTTTTACGATAAATCCTTCGTTAATTTTTGTGTTAATTACGATGCAAAGTCCGCCGGCGCCGACTTTTGCAAGGATATTTTGTGAGTTTTCAATAATTTTTGTATCCGTTCTGTCTTCTCCGCCGATGAGGTAAGGATTATTTAAAAATGCCGATTTTAATTTTGAATATTTATCGTCAGAAAACAAATTCAAAAATCCTTTAAGCATATTTTCTAACGGCATTGACATAATCGGAACTCCGCATCCGTCTTTTGTTATCGGGTATTTCTTTTCTATTTCGCAAAGTTCGTAAATCTTCTTTTTTACAGCCTGTTGTAAAGGGTGATTTATGTCGTCATAAGTTTTCAAATCCCAGTTGTTTAATTTGCATAAGCCCAGCATCATTGTATGTTTGCCGCTGCAATTGTTATGGATTTGAGTTTCTTTTTCACCGGATAAGAGCATTTCATTCTGGCGTGTCTTTGATAATGGTTTGTGAATTCCGCATTTAAGGTAGGTTTCATCAAGCCCGAATTTTTTCAAAAGATTTTCGATAATCTCTGTATGACATTTTTCTCCGGCATGAGAGGCTGTGCAAAGTGCTATTTCTTGTTCTGTCATACAAAATTCTTTATCCAGCCCGTAGTCAAAAATTAAGCTGGCTTGAAGAGGTTTTGCGCAGGAACGCAAAAAGTAAGGATATCCGAATGTTTCTCCGTAAGATTTAATTATTCCTTGTTGACTGGCATGAATTATAAATCCGTAATGTTCCTGTTCTACTAATCCGTCTCTTATATATTCAACAAGGCGGAAAGGGCTATTTTCCATTTTTCTTAACCATTTCAATTAATTGCATAAGTTTTCGTTTCAGTTTTAAATTTTCTTCTTTAAGGTCAGATATTGTTGTCTCACATTCTTCATTGTTACTGCTATATGCAACTTTACCCGCCGGAGCTTCGTTATAATCCAGTATAAAACGGCGTTTTGCGCTTTCTTTTAAAGCTAAAATGCCATTTTTTTCTTCATCCGTTATGAATTCAAATTTTCTTAAAACTTCTGCAAATTTAATATCATTACCGATAGATTTAAGTTTGTCATATTCAAGAATTGCCTTTTGCAAATCGTCGACAGTCAAAACACCTGCACGTTTGAAATATTCTCCAATCCTAAATCTTCCGGACATATATCCTGCAACTGCTATAATGCCTTGTGATTCCGGTTTTTTGATGAAATTCTGTTCAATACAAAACTCAAAAATTTTACAAACTTCTTCTATTGAAAGGAATGTATTTAGTGAAATTTCCACTATCGTATAATTTTCTGCGCAGCAAGCCAAAAAATTATACATATTTGTATCAAGTCCGCCCTGTCTTTCTGCAAGCTCGGTTTTACCTTTAAATGTTAATATAGGCGAATAAGCGGCAAGATTTATTTCTTCATCGGTTACAAAATTTGAGCAAGAATTCTCTGTTAAATTCTTTTGCAGCCTCAGAAAAATTGACTGTTTTACCCACAAAGGAAAATTATCAATCTTTTCCATGTACAAATCTAATAAATTCTTTCGCAAATCCACCTCTCAAATAAATCCAAGACCATATTTATTATAACATAAATATCTTTTATCTTCAAGCCCCCTTAAGCATCTTGATTTATTAATATAAAAATTGTAAAATAAATACAAAAAGGGAGATTATATTTATGGATAAAGTATTAAAAAAGAAAATTTGGATTGCGATAGTAGCTTTGATTGGGTTAATTACGACTATAAAGCTTGCTGTTATTTATTATGAGGCCAACTTTAACCCGTCGTATCTCGGAAGTTTCTGTTCCGTGAACGATTTTATTGATTGTGACGGAGTTGCCCAGACTTCGGAGTCTCAGTTCTTTGGCGTGCCTCTTGCTTTATGGGGGTTAATCCTTTACTCATTTATTTTCTTGATGCTTATTGCTAACAAGATGAAAAATTTGAAAATATTTAAGTTTATGGAAGTTTTTAAAAATCCGCTGGATTATATAGTCTCTATCGGTTTGATTTCTTTCTGTATTTCGATGATTTTACTTTGTGTCAGCTTATTCGGAATAAATAAATTGTGCATTTTGTGTGCTGTTACTTACATTTTAGATCTTATAATTTCATTGATTGCCGTTGATTTTAAAAATGGCGGGTTTGTGAAATCTATAAAACAAAGTTTTGTGGATTTTCTTGATGCGCTAAAAATTAAACCTTATTTAATTGCTTTTATTATTGTGGCACTTGCGGCTATAGGTGCGCTTTCATATACAACATCAACAATGGTGCTTGCTCCTCAGGTGAAAAAACAGGAGGGAATGGCAGAATTTTTAAATACTTCTCATAACAGATACAAAATCCGCGGTAACGTTTTAGGAAGTAAAAATCCTAAGCTTGTGGTTGTAACATACACTGACTATGAATGTCCGGTCTGTGCGTCATATAACATTATGATACATAAGCTGGCAAAAGAAGTTAAAGATATTCAAATTGAACACCATAATTATCCGATTGATATGGCATGTAATCCTGCGATTACAAAACCGTTCCATCAGAGAGCCTGCATGCTTGCAAAATACGCTATGGCCGCTGAAAAACAAGATAACGTCTGGGGATTTGGTTCTGCTTTATTTGAGAAAAAACCTAAGACTGAAGATGAAGTACTTGAAATTGCCAAAAAACTTCATTTCGATGTTGAACAATTGAAAAAAGATGCTTACAGTGAGGAAATTTCAAAGAAACTTGATATGGAGATTAAGGACGCAAACAAAAAAGGTATCATCGGGACTCCGGTAACTCAGGTAGGATATGAAATTCATATCGGTATAACAGAATATCCGGAATTTAAAAAATATATTCAGGAAAAATTAAAGCAGGCAGAAAGTGAACAAAAATAAAATTTTATTACATGCTTGCTGTGCAATATGTTCAGGGTATCCCGTATCTTTATTAAAAGATGCGGGATATGACGTTGTCGTTTATTTTTACAACCCGAATATTTACCCGCGGGAAGAGTATATCAAGAGGCTTGAGGCACAGAAAATTCTCTGTGAAAAATTCAATGTAGAATTGATTGAAGGACCTTATGATTTTCCTGCTTTTTATGATGCGGCAAAAGGGCTTGAAAATGAACCGGAGAGAGGAAAACGCTGTATAAAATGTTTTGATTTGAGACTTAATGAGACTGCAAAAAAGGCTAAAGCTTTGGGAATAGAAAAATTCAGCACTTCTATTGTAATAAGTCCGCACAAAAATTTTCAATTGATATCTTCAATCGGAACTGAGATTGCTCAGAAATACGGACTTGAGTATTTATCAATAGATTTTAAAAAGAAAGACGGATTTTTAAAAACTAATAAAATTTCGCGTGAATTAGGGCTTTACCGTCAAAATTACTGCGGATGCGAGTTTTCTATTAAGAATTAATACACAAAAATTATACTCTTATTTTTTTATTTATAAATTGCCGGCATGGCGGATTTTATTTATTTTTCTGCCGGTAGAATAGTTTTTGAAAAGGAGTTAAAAATGAAGAGTACGATTTATCAATCCGCAATGTGTGAACTTAAAGAGTTGAATAACTTATTTATAGAAATGAGTGCGAAATCTTGTAATATGAAATGCAAACACTGTTATATTGATTTCCCTTTAAGCCGTAATGTAAAAGATTTTATTCCGTGTGAAAAGATTAAAGAAGCTATTACCGACTCTAAGAATGAAAAAATTGAATGTATATATCTGACCGGCGGAGAACCCATGATGCATCCGGATTTCAACGCGATATTAAGAACTTGTCTTAAACGCTCAAATGTTTGTATTTTTACAAACGGAAGTTTTATAAATGAGAAAAAGGCAAGGTTTTTGAAACGTGTTGAGGAAGAAAGCAGTTTCGAAATTATTTTTAAACTCAGTCTTGACCACTATGATGAAGTAAAAAATGACGATATAAGAGGCCGCGGCGCATACAGACAGACTGTACATGCGGTTAAATATTTGATGAAATACGGATTCAGGCCGATTATTTGTGTGACTAATTATTATAATCTCTCAAAAAGTGAAATATTTGAAAAGTACTCGGAAATTTTTTCTGATATAGGTTACGAGATAAATGATCAGAGTTTAAAAATTAATGTTTGGCATGATAAAAATAGTACTCCTGATGAAATAGACTGGTCTTGGAAGTCCCTTGACTGCGAATGCGGAAGAGTTCTAACCGTAAATGGTGTATATTCTTGTCCATTTTTAGCAAATGATCACCGTGGCAGGTCTGGTGCAGATTTTAAAGATTTTTCAAGAAAAACCGCGTTGGAAACTTCTTTTTGCACTTCGTGTATTAAAAATTCCGAAAGTATGTTTTCATTGAATTATAAATTATATGAATAATAAAAAAACTCCGGTATTTTTACCGTAGTTTTTTGTTGAAATCTCTTTAAGGAGCAGGCGGCGGAGGCGGAGTACCGTTAGTATCGCCAGCTGGCGGCGGTGGTGTATTGCCATCTGCCGGAGCCTGAGGAGAGGCTTGTTGTGCTGCCGGAGCCGATGAGTTCTGTTGTTCAGAACTGTCCTTTTGCGTATAAAGTTTTATTTGCATATTTGCAATCAATATTCTTTTATTTTTGTTGTATGGAATAATTTCAATCTTAGAAATTTCCAGAAAATGCGGATGTTTGTAAAGATCTCTAAGGAAATTTTCAAGATTTCTGTATGATCCGATTAATTCCATATCAACTTTGCAGGCATGATATAGATTTCCTACATTTTTAACGAAGTTATCATCTGCCGGATCGTAATCATATTTTACAGAGCGAGTTTTGATTTTATTCTGTTTTATTGAACTAAGTATCTCACCAAACTCTAATCCCATAGCAGTTTCGCTGTCAAGCCCTGTTTCATCCGGTTTAAAAAATGCTTTAAGAAGATTTTCAGATTCCTGTTCTTTTTTTGCTTCAGCAAGTTTTAATTCTTCAAGTTGTCTTTTTGCATCTTCCAGTGCATCTGTTTGAGTTTTAATTTGTTCTTTTGTTCCCGGTATTTTTTGAACATCCGGAACTACTTTTACTATAGCCAAGATGAACAAAACAAATCCTGCAACAAGAAGTGCTATACCATTTTTTATTTTTTTTAATTCATTCAGCTCCATTTATTGATCCTTATTTGTTATTTTTTGAAATTTATAAAGTTTGCCCCTAAAGGTGAAAGACCTTTTGGCGGTTCATCAGATGGTGCAGCCGGATTATCTGCCGGAGGTGCCGGTGCTGCGGCTTGACCTTCTGCGGCCGGTTGTGCTGCTCCTGGCTGTGCACCTGCGTTTTCTGCGTTTTCTGTCGCAGGTGGTGCAAGTTCTGCATCTGTCATATTTGTAATTTCAAACTTATAGCATTCCTGTTTATTCGGATTTACTATATCATCCAGTGAACCGGAATCCATTTCAAGTTTATGAAGTCTTAATTGAACATTTAAAAGAGAATCTTTCATTCCTCTAAAGAATGTGTAAACATCTTTTACGTTTGTAGCTTCACCTTTTATGTCAATTTTTCCGTCATCTTTTGTGTTATAATAAGTTACCCAGAGATTTCTAGGAACTGATTCTCCTATTGCGGCATAAGACATAAGTTTTGTTCTATTTGTATCGAGAACTTTTTTTATTTCATCTTTTAAATTAAATTGTCCGTTGCCATTTTTATTTTGAATTTCTGAGATTTGAGATTGTACCGTTTGTAACTCAGAATTTATTCCATCCAGTTTCGCATTAAGGTTTTTTGAGTAAGCAGGAATTGTTAAAAACAAAATCAGTGCAAGTATTGCTAATGGAATATCAACAACCAGCGCAATACGTATTGCTTCCTGCGGCGTAATTTCGTATTCTTTTTCTCCCAGTTTTATTTTTGCTGGGCCTTCATCATTTCCGGAATCGGACTTGCCGCCTAAAATGTTGAATTTTAAAGGTGAAGAGGCAGTCTTTGATATTGCAATACCGACAGCTTCAAGGGAAATTTTCAATACATTACCTTGAAGTACATCCAAACTTACCGGTATAACTTCCTGTTTTTTATATCTGTTGTTTTCAAGAACTGTTATATTACCGTCGACTTGAAGGGTATTGGCAAGAATTTCAGCTGAAACATCATCTGTTTCGGATATAATATAAAGATAATTTGCCGGATAACTCATTAATGTGAGCTGCGCGGATGCATTGATAGCTTTGTATATTTCATCCCCTTCAAAGGATTTTACTGCAAGTGCTTCTTCAGAATAATCTATAACTTTTTTGCCAACCATTGAACAAATTGAGTATCCATTCTGGTTGATAATCATTAAATTCCAGCTTACACCATCTTTCATTTGATCCGGAGCCAGATTTGCATACGAAAGTGTTCTTAAAATTGATGATAATGAAATATCAACGCTTACAAGATTTGCGCCAATTTCAGATAATGCAGCTTCGATATTGTCAATTGTATTTTGCTGGATTGCAGTATAAAAAACCTTGCGCGAATCATTAGTAGTCGCCACATCTGATTCTACCCAGCTAATCAAAGGATCATATCTTTTAAATATATAAGATTGTTCAACTTCAGATGTTACAATTGTTGAAACGCCCTCATCATCAACCATTAACTGAATGTCTTTGCTTCCAAAATGTACTAAAGGAAGGTTTAAAACAATATTTGACTTGTGGCTCAAATTGAGTTCATCAAGCATTTCTAATGTTGCCTGCTTGAATGCTTCGTAATTAGAAATTTCTCTTAATGATTCATTATATTCCAGAGGTCTATATGTATAATTTTTAACCTGTTTAAGGTTAGTATCAAAAAGTATCATTTCAAGCCCGACACCGGGTGTAACTGACATATATACTGTACTTTTGTTATCTGCACCTAGTTGAGATAAAAAATCACTAATACCCATAAGCTCTTTCTCTACATACTTACTTTATCTAATCTTATTTTTATTATACAATATTAATATAGAAATATACAAATTTAACATAAATTTACACTAAATGTAGGAGATTTAACCTGAAATGAATGATATCGTTGAAAAAATAAATAAATTAAAAAGAGAAAAAAATGCGGTTATTCTTGCACATTGTTATCAGAATGTTGAGATAGATAAGGTTGCGGATTATGTTGGGGACTCTCTTTATTTAAGCCAAATGGCGGCAAAAACAGATGCCGATATAATTGTTTTTGCGGGGGTCTATTTTATGGCTCAAACAGCCAAAATTCTTTCGCCGCAGAAGAAAGTTCTGCTTCCGACGCTTGAATCCGGATGCCGCATGGCCGATATGATTACATTAAATCAATTAAGAGAATTTAAGGCAAGGTTTGATAAGAATCTGCCGGTTGTATGTTATGTGAATTCAACTGCAGAGGTTAAATCTGAATGCGATATGTGCTGTACAAGTTCAAATGCTTTGCAGGTGGTTAAGAGCATGGGAGTGAAAGAACTTTTGTTTGTTCCTGATACATATTTGGGTAAATGGGTTGAAAGTCAGCTTGAGGATGTAAAAGTTCATACGTATCCGGGATTTTGCCCTACACATTTGCAAATAAGACCTTCTGATATTCTAGATGCTCGAAAGAAATATCCGAACGCGTTAGTTCTGGCACATCCTGAATGTCACAGTGAAGTCGTCAAGCTTGCGGATTATGTCGGAAGCACAACCGGAATAATGAAATATGCCAAAGAAAGTGACGGAAAAGAATTTATTATTGCAACTGAAAAAGGTGTTGTTGATAGATTAGAACGCGATATTAAGGATAAAAAATTCTATCTAATAAAGGAAAATATAATTTGTCCGAATATGAAAATTAATACACTTACGGATATTTATAATGCGTTAGAAAATGAAGAGCATGAGATTATTGTGGATGAAGAAATTTCTAAAAAAGCTGTTCACTGTATAAATCGTATGCTGGAGGTTTCAAAGTAATGGAAGATATTATATTTGGGAAAAATTCGGTAACTGAGGCACTAATATCTGGAAAGAGAGAAATTAATAAAATAATTATTTCTAAAAGTTTACACAGTGACCAAAAACTAAACAAGATTAAAGAACTTGCAAGAGAACGCGGAATTGTTTTTCAATTTGTAGCTAAAGAAAAATTTCAACCGTACGCAGAATTTAATCACCAGGGTGTAATTGCTCAGGTTGCGCCTATTAAATATGTTGATATTGACGATTTTTTGGCTGAAAACCATGAAAATTCGTCTCTTGTAATTCTTGACGGGGTAGAAGATTCTCATAATTTAGGTTCTATTATAAGAACATGCGTGTGTGCAGGAGTTGAGGCGGTGATTATTCCGTCCAGACGTAATGTTCAGGTTAATTCTACCGTTGAGAAAATTAGTGCGGGAGCGGTTAATCATATAAAAATAATTAAGGTAAACAGTTTGTCAAATGCTGTTGAAAAGTTAAAAAAATCAAACTGGTGGGTAATTGCAGCGGAGGCATCAGCGGAACAAAATTATTATGATGTTGATTATAATGATATGAACTTTGCTATAGTCATGGGTGCTGAACATGCAGGGGTTTCAAAAACTATACTAAAGGCGGCAGATTTTATTGTGAAAATTCCGATGTTGAAAAGTTTTAATTCCTTGAATGTTTCTAACGCTCTGAGTGCGATTATATTTGAGACCGTGCGCCAAAGATTAAGTAAGGTTAAGAAATAGGTAAAATTTTTTATATATCATATAATTAAATAAAATATTTATATGGAGAGCTTTATTTGATGAAAAGTGACATTGAAAAATACGGATTAATGACAGAAGAAATCTCTGATGAGAATGTAGATTTCCATAAACTTCAGATGAATAGTGATGAGGACGAGGATGTTTTAATATCAGTGGAAGATCCTAAAGTTCAGGAAAATTTATCTACTGTCAATTCTGATGACAGTGTAAAAATTTATCTTCAGCAAATAGGTAAAATCCCATTGTTATCCGCCGAACAGGAGATTGAAATTGCAAAAAAAATATATGAAACGCAGGATGTTTTTTCTAAAAATCTTCTTGTAAATGCAAATTTAAGACTTGTTGTAAGTATTGCTAAAAAATATATAGGCCGCGGACTTTCTTTTCTTGATTTGATTCAGGAAGGAAACATGGGCTTGATGAAAGCTGCGAGCCGTTTTGATTACACAAAAGGTTATAAGTTTTCGACTTACGCAACCTGGTGGATTCAGCAGTCAATAACAAGAGCAATTGCTGATAAGGCAAGGATTATAAGACTTCCGATCCACATGATTGAATCTCTGGGAAAAATCAGAAAAGCTACAATAGATTTGACAACAGAGCTTGGCCGAACTCCTACAAAGCAAGAAATTGCCTACCGTCTGGGAGTTTCGGTTAACAAAATTTCTTCAATAATTAAATCTGCACAATCTACGATTAGTATGGAAACTCCGGCAACTTCAAGTGAGGAATCTTCAAAAATTGCGGATTTTATTGTCGATGAAGACTCTATTGCTCCGGAAGCAAGAGTTTCACAGGAAAACTTGTTTGATGATATAAGAAATATGCTTAATCAACTTTCGCCCAAGGAAAGAGATGTGCTGATTTTGCGCTATGGACTTGACAGTAACGGAACGAAGAAAACTCTTGATGATATCGGTTCTCAATACGGTGTGTCGAGAGAGAGAATCCGACAGATTGAAAACCGTGCGATATCAAAGTTGAAAAAACTTTGTAAAAATAAAAAGCTTGCATTTGGTTTGAAAAATTATTTTGGCGGATGATATTAAGAAGACGCTAAGACGTTAAGGCGATAAGACGTTAAGAAGTTTCGTAATAACATGTCATTTCGAACGTCGGATTGACCTCCGTGTTTCAGAATCTCATAATTTTAACGCAAAAAACGCACCAAATTTTATATTTTGATGCGAGTTTTTTATAGCCTTATTATACAATATTTTCCACCAATTTTCAAGTGGTCTTTTGTCGTTTTTTGATGATTTTTCGGATTTTGAAATGGTATGTTTTAGTAAGTTTCAGGCCTACTCGCACCAAAATATAAATTATGGTGCATGAATTTAAAGGATAATTTAAGAAAAACGGAGGATAAAAGTATGATAAATAGAGACAAACGAGAAGCAACATGTCATGTTGAACTAGTAAGTAGTAGGGTAGACTTTAGTCTACCAGAAAAGCTGGATTGCCACGCTTCGCTCGCAATGACGAAAACCGCGTTTACATTAGCGGAGGTTTTGATTACTCTCGGGATAATCGGTATTGTTGCGGTGATGACATTGCCGGCGTTGATTACTAAGCATCAGAAAAAAGTCGTTGCCACGAGGGTTAAGCAGTTTGCGTCTGTTTGGCAACAGGCTTACAGGCAGGTTGAATATGAACAAGGAACAGACTTGTTTTGGGGTACTTTAGTTGCAAAAGATCCGGAATCTACATTCGATTTTTACAATGAAACTTATGGTAAATATGTTAGAACTATGAAAGTTGAAAAATCGCAGTATGGAATTACAGGTGCACTTCAAAACGGTTCGGGCTTTTATTTTTACAGAACAGCAGGGCAACCTGATTTAAGCGGTTGTATATATCTAATTTTTTGTCCGTATTACAAAGATTGCAAGCAATTAGCTGATAACGGACAGTTTGGAGATTCAGAGACTATTTCTGATGGCAAAAAGACTTTCGGTTTTTGGGCAAATGGTGCTCCACCTACTTATTCTTGGAACGGAACAAGAGAATGGCTGATGCAAAGATGCTCTACTTGGCAAAAAGGTTTTTGCACAACACTTATCCGATATGACGGCTGGGAAATCAAGGATGATTATCCCGCTTGGTAAATCAGGTTAGTCATTGCGAGCGAAGCGCGGTAATCCATTTGTTTTTTCTTGACGAGATTGCCGCGCTCATTTCATTCACTCGCAATGACATAACTTCTTATCGTCCTATCGCCTTATCGTCTTAATATCTATCGTCTTTTAAATAAATACAGCCCTTTTATAACAAAAAGAGCTGTATTTTCTTATGCTATCTGGTAAAAAATTTTGATGCCGCAGAAAGGAGGGTGGAGGCCAACTGAGAATATTGCCCCATGCCGGAGTTTGAGCCTGAGGCTGTTGCACTATAGTTTGTCCCATTATTACTGTTTACGTTTGCGGCATTGAGATAGCTAAGAATGTTATTGTTAATCTGGTTTTGCAAACCGTTCATATAATCAAGATATTGATATCTGTTAGCAAGTTCATTGTTTACAAGTTCATCCTTTTTTGCAAGAACATCTTGAGCAAGTGAATTTATTGCATTTGAACGGCTGTTTTCAATTGAATTTAATTTATTTAAAAAAGAAGAATTGTCAAAGTTTCCAAATCTTGATGCGATATCTGATTTTGTTTCGTTAAGAATAGGCGTGTAAGTTTCGTTGATTATTTCTTTTCCTTTATTTGTGTATGCATCAAGTTGATTTTTTAAATCATTTTTTGTTTCTTTAGAGAATACATTTATGTTTTTCAAATTGTTAGAAAGTTCGTTTTGCGCATAGTTATATATGTTTCTTTCGGCATCCGACATGTTATAATTTGAATAGATTGTGTTCCCGGACTTGTGCACGGACGCTTTGTTTTGGCCGTTTATGGAAACATTTCCGCCATAAAAAGCCGGAGCAGATGATTTCTTACCCATAAAAATCCTTTCTGAAGGGAATGGGCTAATGTTTGTAAAAGGGTTAATAATATTATACCATATTTTTGGTATTTTGTCCAGTAATGTGTGTTTTGCTTTTTTTGTGTTAAAATAAATGTATGGAAGCTATGTTTGAACAGATAAATAATTTAATTGGTGATAAAAAATTTGAGGAAGCTCTGGAATTGCTTAAAGGAATGTCCGAGAGTTGCGAAAATAATGTGGAAGTTTTTAAATTACAAGGGCTTTGTAATGTAAATCTTAACCGTTACGATATGGCGCGCAGTGATTTTGAAACTGTCGTGAAATATATGCCGGAAGATGCATCAAGCTGGTTTTATCTTGCCGGCTGCTATGATAATCTTGAGGATTATATCAGCGCGGAGGCGGCTTATAAAAAAGTTATTGAGCTAAGAGATGAATATATAGATGCGTATAAAAACCTTTGTATTGTATATGTAAAAGCCGGTGAGGCCGAAAAAGCCGTAGAACTTGGGAAAAAAGTTCTGGAGTTAGTAAAAGACGATTATTCCGTATATTACATAATCGGAACGGCTTGTATGTCTCTCAAAAATTTTGACGAAAGCTTGAAATATCTGGAAAAAGCGCTTGAGCTTAATCCTGATCATGCTCAGTTGTATAACAATCTCGGTACATCTTATATATCAATAAATAACCTTGATAAAGCTTACGAAAATTTCGTCAAAGCTTCGGAGCTTGAGCCGGATAATTCTATAACTTATTTTAATATCGCGTCAATTTTGCAAATCCAAAACAAACATAAAGAGGCATGCGAATATTTCAAAAAAGCTTACGAAATTGAAAACCAAGATAATTATCTTGTGCCTTGGGCACTTTCGCAGGTGAAATCAGGTGATTTTTACGGTGCAATAGAAAATTATAAACTTCTGGTTGTCCATCATCCGGAAAAACCGAATTACCAATATAACCTTGCAACATGTTATGAAATGGTTGGGGAGTATGCACAGGCGATAAAACTTTTGGCCCAGCTTGTTATTTTAAATCCGAAATCAACAAATATGCTCCAAAAACTTGCGTCATTGTATATTAAAACTAATAAAATATTTAACGCGAAGGAAATATACGAAAAAATTATAATGCAAGGAAATGTTTCGCACGAAATATATTATACGTTTGCTCATTTGTGTGCAAAAACAGGAGACATGGATAAAGCTGAAAAAATATTAAAGAAAGTCTTGGATTTAAACCCGGATTTCTTTCCTGCCCATAAAGACCTGGGCATAGTTTATATGAGGAAACGCTTGTTCAATTACGCGGAAGACGAGTTCCAAAAAGCCTTAAAAACAGGAAGTGACGATTTTAACGTGCTGTTTGAATATGCGAATTATCTTCATTCAACCACAAACTTTAAAGAGGCTGATAAATATTACCGTAAAGCCTTAAAAATCAAACCGGATGATATGGATGCACTCGGATTTTCGGCACTTAATAAAATCCATTTGAAACAGTTTAAAAAAGCTTATGAGCAAATAGAAGGCGCATTAAAAATTGAGCCGGAAAACGCATTTGTGCTGTTCATTGCCGGAAAAATTAAGTTTTATATGAAAGATTACGAAGAAAGCAAAAGATATCTTGTAAAATCTTATGAATTGCAGCGCACACCGGATTGTGAAAACCTTCTTGGTATGTGCTATTTTGAACTGGAAAATTATAAACAGGCAAATCAGATATTTATACACATGATGGCTCAAAACCCTTATAATATAAATCTTATGCTGAATAGCGCTAAATGTTTTGAAAAATTAGGGGATGTTGACATGGCGCTGGAACAGCTTGAAAAATTAACCGCCGAATTCCCGGAATGCGAAGAAGCCCAGGAAATGATCCGAAGATTATCGTAATTTTGTCATGTCATCCTGAATTTATTTCAGGATTTTTGTAATAAAAGACGATAAGACGCTAAGTCTTTAAGACGTTAAGTTCTTTACCGTAAAGAACTTCGTATCTTATCGTCCTAAGATACTAAGGCACTAAGGAAGCATGTCATCCTGAACTTGTTTCAGGATCTCGTGTGGAAGAGCAGAAGGCAAGAGGTTAAGATGGCAAGCTAATTAACCCCTCACTCCAACCCTCTCCCACAAGAGGCGAGGGGGGTTCTTCTAGTAGGATAGACTTTAGTCTACCGGAAAAACTGGATTGCCGCGCTCACTACGTTCGCTCGCAATGACGCTTACTTGTTAAGAAATGTAAAAATAAATTTACAAAGTCGGAAAGCCTTGATAGACTTGCTCTATGCTATGCTATGCTATGCTGTGCGGTGAATTGCGTCCTAAAGAAATTGTCCAAGAAATCCGACAAAAGAAACAGAAAGGAAAAATCGGAACACTTATGGGCATGTCAGCATCACAAGCAAGATTATTGAGTATAACAGCTCGTTTGACCAACAACGAGTTGAGCTCTCAATTGTTGACAAACAGTAAAGTCCGCCTTGCGTCCAAATCCGAGGAGGCAAGTGATGAGTACATGAATGCCTTGAGTGCTACAAAATTGACCTATCAATATTATAACGACAACGGTGACGCAATGAATTACAATTTGACGCCGGCATTAATATATAATTATGAACCGTTGAAGAGCCAGTATTCAATTGTGGATAACAACGGCGTCAACCTTGTTTCTGCTCAAGATGCGAAGAATTTTGAAGAGACAAATACTTTACATGATTTTCTAAAAAGATATGTAAATGTTGAAAAGATAGAAGACCCAGACACTGTTAAGGCTCACAATGACTGGGATGCAGAGTGTAAACGCTTAAAAGAGGACTATAGAATTGCGCTTGAGGACTGGGAAAAGAATCCTTATGATACCAAGGAAGATGATTCGGTCTATCAAACACTTGTTAATATAGTAGGTTCAAGTGAAGATCCTTCTTCATGTGTATATTGTTATCAGAGAGCATTAAAAGGAACTTCCGGCTGTTATTTACACTTTTTGAATCATATACTTGATTTTGATGGTACATGGCCTAGGCAATGGGGAAAATATACTGCAAGTAATGGTGTAGAATTTACTCCTGGAGATGCTGACTATGGTGGAATGGGAGCTGTTCCGGAATTAACTGCGGTTTCAGATGCAATTAATGAAACTGATAAAAACGGAAATTACGCAAGATTATGTGACGGAGATGATAAATATGTTCCGGAATATAAAAGCAATGGAGAAAGAGATACAGATAAATATAATTTAATTCAGGCAAAAATAGATGCCGGTGAAGTTCCGGATGAAATAGATATTTTAATGAGTGATTATATTTATGATGCGGATACAAATTCTGTAACCGGAATAAAATCTTTGAAGCAAAAAACTATAGATATGTATTACTTAATACAAAAACTCAAAGAACTTGAAAAGATTAACAATAAGCCTGGTGAAATACTTGGAGATAGTGATAGAAAAGCTTTCCAGAAAATTAAGACTTCTATGGTAGATTTGCTAATTAACTTTACGGAAGGTGATTTGCGTAATATATCTACTGTTGAACTTCCTAAACCGGAGTTAAAACTGCCAAAAGAGCCAAAAATAACAACAATTACCCAAATAGACGACAAGGACAAAGCCCAGTGGTACACGAATTTGTGGTACATGATGAATGGTTCGGAGAGCGCAAATGTTGTTACTGACGACAAAGACGAAACAACTAACGGAAAGTTTGTAGTAAACGGTGCGGAGAAAAAGAACCCAAAAACCGCTAATTACAAGGTTATAGACGATATTACCGCAAAAGATGCAAGCTGGCTTCAATATGCGTTAGAAAATGGTATTGTTTCACTGCGTCAGGCAAAATATTTTAACCCGTCGGAAGATTCCGGAAAAGTTCCTGAGTTAGAATCAACGGGTTATATGTGGAAATCTGTCGGCTTCAAAAATGCGATTGATATAAAAACAGTTGAAGATACCGAAAAAATTACGCGTGCACAGGCAAAGTACGAAAAAACAACACGCGAAATTGAGGCCAAAGATAACGAATATGATATTCAGTTGAAAAATTTGGACACAATTCATAATGCTCTGCAAACAGAATACGAATCCGTAAAAAACGTAATATCCAAAAATGTTGAAAGAAGCTTTAAAGCGTTTAGTTAGTATTTAGTGTCTTATGTTCCATATCACTTTCTTTGCTGTTAAAACATGTTACAAATTATTAAAACTATTTTAAAAGCAAGTGTTGACACTGATTTTTGTTTGATTTACGATTAGTACACTGGGATTATACGGGTGTATAGTCTCAAAGGCCGAAAATATAATAGTTTGGCTTAATGTGTACAGTAAAAAGAAAAAGGAATAGAAATGGCAACTAAACAAAGAATCAGAGTTTGTTTGAAAGCGTATGATCACAAATTGATTGACGTATCATCAGACAAAATCGTAGAAACAGCAAAAAGAACAGACGCTAAAGTAGCTGGCCCGATTCCTTTACCTACAAAAAGACGTATTTATTGTGTATTGCGTTCCCCACACGTAGACAAAAAATCTCGTGAACACTTTGAGTTAAGAACTCATAAGCGCATTATCGATATTTACGACGCAACTCAACAGACAACTGAAGAGTTGACAAGATTGGATCTACCTGCCGGGGTAGATATTGAAGTTAAACTTTAGTACAAAAAATGGCCTGCTGGGTTGCCAGTATAGAGGCCGGTACTAAAAAACTTTTTGAAAATCTAATAGCATTATGCATAATAATGTGAACTACAACGCTCAAAGATGAAAATCAAAGAGCGGGGCAATCCGAAAGGTTTGCCGGGGTGTAACTCCCCATAGGTAAAGTACAAAGCAAGCAAAGTAGCGCTCGCAAGAGAAGATGCAGACCCGAAACGGGGCGGAATTTGTCCGCACCAAGTAGGGCGAGCAGGAAAGGTAGAATATGACACTAGGTGTAATAGGAAAAAAACTAGGAATGACTCAAGTCTTTGATGAACAAGGCTTAGCTATCCCTGTAACTGTTGTAAAAGTTGACGAAATGGTTGTTACTCAGGTAAAAACTGTTGAAACTGACGGTTATAACGCAATTCAGGTCGGCACAATTGCTGCTAAAGCTAAACACTTGACAAATGCAGAACTTGGTCACTTCAAGAAAAATGGTTTGAATAACTACAGACACTTACAAGAATTCAGAGTTGAAAACCCTCAAGATTACAAAGTTGGGGACAAAATCGAACTTTCAGTTCTTGATAATGTTGAAAAAGTAGACGTAACCGGAAAATCAATCGGTAAAGGATTCCAAGGTACTGTAAAAAGATGGAATTTTGGCCGCGGACCAATGGGTCACGGTTCTAAAAACCACAGAGAACCTGGTTCAATCGGTGCAGGTACAACTCCTTCACGTGTTATCAAAGGTAAAAGAATGGCCGGTAACATGGGTAACGAAAGAGTTACAATCACAAAATTGAAATTGGTTAAAGTTGATTCAGCTAACAGCTTAGTCTTAATCAAAGGTTCAGTTCCGGGTCCTGAAGGAAAATTGGTTACAATTGTTCCTACAAGAACTAAATGGAACTAATTTAAGCGGAAATCCGCAAACAAAATAAACAGAAAAGTTTTTAAAATCCTGACTTACCATATAAAACCGGATAAAGGAAAGGGGTAAGCAGTAAAAGCCAAAAAATAAAGGAAAATTAAAATGTCAAAAGAATTACTAAACCCAAATGGTGAAAAAGTCGGCGAAATCACTTTAGAAAAAAGTGTTTTCGGTGTTGAACCAAATATGCATGTAATGCATCAGGCATTAAGAAGACAATTAAATAACGCAAGACAAGGTTCAGCTTGTGCAAAAACAAGAGCTGAAGTGTCTGGCGGCGGTAAAAAACCTTGGAAACAAAAAGGTACTGGCCGCGCTAGAGCAGGTTCCTTGAGATCCCCTCTATTCGCAGGCGGTGGTGTTGTTTTCGGGCCAAAACCGAGAAGCTATGCTTTCAATATGCCTCAAAAAGCAAGACAATTAGCTTTGAGATCAGCTTTGTCTGCAAGAGAAAGCCAAATGATTGTAGTAAAAGATTTCTCTACAATTACGGAGCCTAAAACAAAATTGATGGCAGCATCTCTTAAAGCTTTGAAAATATCAGGAAAAGTCTTGATTATTGCAGATACAAAAGCTGCTGAAAACAATTATTTGGAATTAGCAGCAAGAAATATTCCATCAATAAAAATTATTTTACCTTCAAACTTGAATGTAAAAGATTTGTTGGAAGCAGATAACGTAGTGATTACTGAAGCAGCAGTTAGATTTATAACTGAAAAATTGAGCTAATCGAAAACAGAAAAGGAAATTTGAAATGAGTGAAAGAACAAATAAAGAAAAGTTATTCGATTTGATTAAAAAGCCTATAATTACTGAAAAATCAGTAGGCGCTACAACTCTTGGCAAATATACATTTGAAGTATCAAAAGATGCTACAAAAACAGAAATTGCCAAAGCAATCGAACTAGCTTTCCCTGGAAGAAAAGTAACAAAAGTAAACACAGTATATATGCCATCTCACGAAAAGAGAATGGGATATAAATTCGGTAGAACAGATTCTTCTAAAAAAGCAATCGTAACTATCGAAGGTGACCCGATTGAAGAATTAATCGGTGCTTAGCGCGAAGTGAGCGTAAAGCAATAATCCAAAAGCGAAGTGAGCGTAGGGCGAAGTCCAGCTCTCACAAAGTAAAAAAGACAAGTACAGGTCGAGGCAATAGGGAAAGGTTCCCGAACAAGTAAGACCAAAAGCCAAAGGAGAAAAAAATGGCAACACGTAAAATTAATCCGACTTCCCCTGGACAAAGAGGGATGGTCAAAAGTGATTATCAAGAAATAACAACATCTACTCCTGAAAAATCATTGTTAAAATCAATGAAAAAAACAGCAGGTAGAAATAATACAGGTAGAATTACATGTCGTCACAAAGGCGGCGGTGTAAAAAAAGCATACCGTGTAGTTGACTTTAAAAGAGAAAAATTCGGCGTACCGGCAACAGTAAAAACTATCGAGTACGATCCGAACAGAAACGTAAGAATTTCACTTGTATTCTATGCAGATGGTGAAAAAAGATATATCTTAACTCCGGAAGGATTGAATGTAGGTGACGTAATCGTTTCAGGCCCAGAAGCAACAATCCAGACAGGAAACGCAATTCCGTTGGAATTGATTCCGTTAGGTACAATGGTTCATAACATTGAACTTATCGCAGGCAGAGGCGGAATTTTAGTTAGAGCAGCAGGTAACGCAGCTCAGGTAATGGCTAAAGAAGGCAACTACGTAACAATAAAACTTCCTTCAGGCGAAATGAGAATGGTAAGAAAAGAATGTATGGCAACAATCGGTGTATTGGGTAATGCTGAATTCAAAAACTTATCAATCGGTAAAGCCGGAAGAAAACGTTATATGGGTATCAGACCAACAGTCCGCGGTGTTACAATGAACCCTTGCGATCACCCTCACGGTGGTGGTGAAGGTAAAACCGGTCCTGGCGGACACCCGAAAACACCTTGGGGCAAACCTGCTCTTGGCTATAAGACAAGAAAGAAAGGTAAAGCGTCTGATAAACTTATCGTAAGAAGACGTAAAAAATAATTAAAGTCCGCGGGATTCATCATCCCGCGGCAGCCTCCCGAAAAGTTCGGGTGATAAATAAAATACAAACTACCAATTAAAATAAGAAAGGTAACAAAATGGCACGTTCATTAAAAAAAGGTCCTTATGTAGAAGATGCTCTACGTAAAAAAATAGACAAAATGAATGCAAACTCTGAGAAAAAAGTTGTAAAAACTTGGTCAAGAGATTCAATGATTACACCGCAAGAACCTAATATGTTAGGTCACACAATCGCTGTATACAACGGGAAAACTCACGTTCCTGTATATGTTACAGAACAAATGATCGGACATAAGTTAGGTGAGTTTGCACCAACAAGAATGTACAAAGGACACGCTGGTTCAGATAAAACAGCAAAAAGAAAATAACTCAATCTCGGCTTAAAGCCATAGAAATGAGTAAAAACAAAACAATCGAAATTACTTAAATTATAAGGAAAAGTAAAAATGGAAGCTAAAGCAAGACAAACAGATATAAAAATGACAGCAAGAAAGTTACGTCGTGTAATAAACGAAGTAAGAGGAAAAGCTGTTATTGAAGCTCAGCAAATGTTGCGTTTTATGCCTTATTTTGCAGCAAGAGTGGTTGAAAAAAACTTGAAGGCTGCGGTTGCAAATGCTCAGGAACAGTTTGGTGCAACGCCAAATACATTGAAAATTTCTGAAATATTTGCCGATGAAAGCGTTACATACAAAAGAGCAAGAACAAGAGCACAAGGTCGTATGTACTCTAGAATGAAACGCACATCACACCTTACATTAAAAGTTAGTGATCATAACTAAGTGTAGTAGAAAATAAAAAGGTAATAAAAATGGGACAAAAAACACATCCAACCGGATTCAGAGTAGGAATAATCAAAAGCTGGACAAGCACATGGTTTGCCAAGGTAAAAGATTATGCTGAATTCGTTGCAGAAGACGCAAAAATCAGAAAATTTGTTAAGAAAAAATTGTATGCTGCCGGAATTTCAAAAATTCTTATCGCAAGAAAATCTCA
This sequence comes from bacterium, assembly GCA_017942035.1. Taxonomy (GTDB): domain Bacteria; phylum Cyanobacteriota; class Vampirovibrionia; order Gastranaerophilales; family Gastranaerophilaceae; genus RUG14219. The sequence goes on from JAGAVG010000010.1 coordinate 34,434, forward strand.
AAGCACAACAATTACAGTAGTAGCTGCAAAACCTGGTATTGTAGTTGGCCGCGGCGGACAGGGTATTGATGAATTGAAACAGGCAGTTTCAAAACATATCGGCAAGCCGGTAATAATCAATGTAGTTGAAGTTGCAAGAATTGATGCTGATGCACAGCTTGTATCAGAAGCAATCGCTCAACAATTAGAAAAACGTGTAGCATTCAGAAGAGCTATGAAACAAGCAATGCAGCGTACAATGAGAGCAGGCGCTCAAGGTATTAAAGTTATGGTATCAGGTCGTTTAGGCGGAGCTGAAATCGCTCGTTCTGAATGGGCTAAAGAAGGAAGAATTCCTCTTCAGACATTAAGAGCAGACGTTGATTACGGTTTTGCAGAAGCTGATACTATCATGGGTAAAATCGGCGTAAAAGTTTGGATTTTCAAAGGAACTTTGATGCCGGGTGAAAAAGCTGATCAAAATATTAAATCAAAAAATGAAAAAAATTCTTCAGAAAAAGGACAAAGACGCCCTAGAAGAAGCAGAGCAGTTGAAACTGCTGAATAATGCGAGACCTCGTGTTATTAATTAAGGTATAGAAAATTAACAGGAGCAAATAATAATGTTACAGCCTAAAAAAACTAAATACCGCAAAATGATGAAAGGTAACATGAAAGGTCATGAGACAAGAGGATGTAATTTCGAATTCGGAAGATACGCACTTCAAGCTCTTGAACCTGGATGGATTACCAGCAGACAAATCGAGGCTGCACGTCGTGCAATGACTCGTGAAATCAAACGTGGCGGTAACGTTTGGATTAAAATATTCCCTGATAAACCAATTACAGCAAAACCGGCTGAAACTCGTATGGGATCCGGTAAAGGTAATTTGGAATACTGGGTAGCAGTAGTAAAACCAAACAGAATACTTTTCGAACTTGATTACTTTGATAGATCAATTGCAAGACACGCTCTTGAATTGGCTGCTCAAAAATTGCCTATTAAAGTTAAAGTAATTGAAAAAGAAGAAACTAAATAAGGAAATATAAAATGAAATTAAGTGAAATGCGAGAAAAAACAGTTGAAGAACTTCAAAGCGCAATCGAAGATTGGAAAAAAGATTTGTTTACATACAAAATGCAGCTTTCCACTCATAAATTAGAAAACACTTCATTGATTTCTAAAACAAAAGCTTTGATAGCACAAGCAAAAACTGTTATAACTGAAAAGACAGCTAACGCTGCGGAGGTAACAAATGCCTAAGAAAGAAAAACAAGGAATTGTAATCAGTAACAAAATGGACAAAACAGTTGTAGTAAAAGTAGCTGATTATGAGCCACATCCAAAATACAAAAAAATTATTGAATCAAACAAAAACTACAAAGCACATGATGAAAACAATGTATGCAATGAAGGCGATATCGTAAGAATCGTTGAATCAAGACCTATTTCAGGCAGCAAACGCTGGAAAGTTGCAGAAGTTGTAGAACAGGCTAGATAGTTGGATCAATAATTTATAAAGCAGAAGATAAATTAAAAGGATAAAAAAATGATACAACAAGAAACCAGATTAGAAGTAGCAGATAATACGGGAGCAAAAGAATTGCTTTGCATCCGCGTTATGGGAAGCTCAAATAAGAAATTTGCCAGCGTAGGTGATGAAATCGTTGCTACAGTAAAAGACGCGACTCCAAACATGGCGGTTAAAAAATCAGAAGTTGTAAAAGCTGTTGTAGTAAGAACAAAAGCTGATATCAAACGTGCAGACGGATCAGTTATCAGATTTGACGAAAACGCAGCAGTAATTATCAACAAAGATGGCAACCCTAGAGGAACCCGTGTATTTGGACCTGTTGCACGTGAACTTAGAGACAAAGGATACATGAAGATTATATCACTTGCTCCTGAGGTAATATAAGAAATTACGACAGATGTACGCCCTCTGAATCATTAGAGGATCCGTACGAAAGATGGAGAAACAAAAATGACAGATAAGAAAAAAAGCTTGCATGTAAAAAGCGGTGACAGAGTTATCGTTACAGCAGGCAAAGATAAAGGAAAAATCGGTAACGTAAAAAAAGCTGTTCCTTCAGAAGGTAAAGTATACGTAGAAGGAGCAAACATGGTTACTAAGGCTCAAAAACCTCAACCGATGGCAGGTATTCAGGGCGGACTTATCAAAGTTGAAGCAGCGTTGGATTCTTCAAAAGTAATGGTAGTTTGTCCGGCTTGCGAAAAACCGACAAGGATCAAACATGAAGTCGTTGATGGCAAAAAAGTACGTGTTTGTAAAAAATGTGGTGAACAGATAGACGCTAAATAATTTAGCCTCTAAAGTTAAGGAAAAAGAAAAATGACAAAGACTAAGAATTTAAAAGATACATACTTAGAAGATGTAGTACCTGCTTTGAAAGAAAAATACGGGTACAAAAATATCCACCAGATTCCGAAACTTCACAAAATAGTTTTGAATATGGGTGTAGGTGAAGCATCTCACAGCTCAAAAGTAGCAGAAACAATTGAAGGTCAGTTGACAAAAATTGCCGGTCAAAAATGTGTAATAACAAAGGCTAAAAAATCAATTGCATCATACAAATTGAGAGAAGGAATGCCTGTTGGTGCAATGGCAACATTGCGCGGTGACAGAATGTATGATTTCCTTCAGAAATTAATCTGCGTAGTTCTTCCGAGAATTCGTGACTTCCGCGGAATCAGCCCGAAATCATTCGACGGCCGTGGAAACTACACATTAGGTTTGAAAGAACAAGCCTTGTTCCCGGAAATCACTTTTGAAGAAGTTGATTTGGTAAAAGGTATGAACATTTCAATAATTACGACTGCTGAAACAGATGATGAAGCAAGAGATTTGTTGAAGTTTTTGGGAATGCCTTTTAAAGGAATGAATAAGTAATATAATAATAAAAAACATAAAAGGAGAAATTCATGGCTAAGAAAGCGATGATGAACAAAGAAGAAAAAAGAAGAAAACTTGCAGCTGCCGGTAAATACCCATCTGTAAGACTTCATAACAGATGCAGCATATGCGGACGTCCACATGGATTCCATAGAGACTTCGGCCTTTGCAGAATTTGTTTAAGAAAAATGGCTCACGAAGGCCTTCTTCCTGGCGTAACTAAAGCTAGTTGGTAAAATTTGAATATTATCCCTCGCCCCTTGTGGAGCAAAGGGAACTGGCGCAACGTAGTGAGCCTTGTGACCCTGCTTCCCGAAGCGTAGCTGAGTGGTGAGAGGGCAGGGTGAGGGGTGCAAAGTTAAGTTTTGTACGCAAAACTCACAGGAATAAACAAAAAAGACCTCTTTTAAGAGGTCTTTTTTAATTGTCAAATCTACCCTGCAAGCTTTTTAATTAATAAATTTTGAAATATCTTTAATAAAATTTAAGATGAATTTGAGTGTTTTTTCATCAAGCTTGTTTATTTCTTTGATAATGGCTTTTTCAATACTATTTTTAGTTTCAATTTCCTCAAAGTCGAAAAGTTCATAATAATTGATATTCAATTTTTCGGAGATTTTTTCTAAGGTTTCGAAAGAAGTCGCCCTTTGCCCAATTTCTATCATACCAATAGAACCGGTTTCAAGCTCAAGCAATTCCGCAAATTTTTCCTGAGTAAGTCCTCTTTCTTTTCTTAAATCTTTAAGTTTTTTACCAAATAGTATTTTTAAGCTCATTGTTATAAATTACATCTAATCATATTGTTCTTCAATCGACATATAGATACAAAATGTAGCATGTAGTTATAAAAATGGAATTATTATTAACTAAAAATACAAAAAGTAGTTTATACTAATAGATGGAAATAACATCGGAGGAATTATGCAAAACATTGATTTGAAATTTGATCAAAAAAAGCATGAGCTTTTGAAGCGAAGCTTTGATCCAAGATTTGAATATGTAATGTGCAGTGGAATTTTAGATTCTCTTGTTGCAGGCAAAACTTATCGTGAAATTGCGCGCGCTCATTATTTGTTCAGTTTGAATAAAGTAATCTATAGAGCTAGAAAAATGCGAGAAAAAACTGCACTGCATAATAGACGCCAGCTTGCATATTTTGCAGTTGTAAACGGACTTGTGGACTTAGACACTATTTTTGACGAGTGTATCTAGCATTGTATCAAGCAAACTTAAATCTCTTTCATTTAATAATGTTAATTTTTTTAACATTATTAAATGTCTTTTATTAAAGTTTGGGTTTTCAATATTTAAAATTTCGCTAATTTTTGATAAATCAAGTTTTTCAGAATAATCAAATGTATATAAATCTTCAAATTCAATATTAAGAACTTCTTTAATTTTTTCTAAAGTTTCAGCTTTTGGGTAAGTTTTACCAGTTTCAATTTTACTAAGTGAGTTTCTATTTATTCCTATTTTTTCTGCGAACACTTCTTGAGAAATTTCTTTTAAATTCCTTAAATATTGTATTCTTTTACCTAATTCTACTTTAAGATCCATATTTTAATATTATTGTATATTCATATAAGGTGCTACATTATAATAGGGATAGTTGATGTATATTATATTGCAAAAAGAATTTTTCATGGTAAATTGTATATATGGATATAAGTTTAACAGATGAAGAAAGAAATGTTATGCAGCTGTTGATAGAGGGTTATGATGCACGTGATATTATAGATTGGCTCTGTATTGATTATGAACAATATAAAAAATTTAAAAATTGTATTTTTAAAAAATTAAAAATTAACCGTATAACTCAAATTCTTCCTACGGCTTTAAAAAATGGGTTGTTGAAATAATGTTATAGTCATTGCGAATGTAGCTTGGCAATTCTGTTTTATAGGTAGACTAAAGTCTACCCTACTGCCTTTTATTCCCTCTCCCACAAGGGGCGAGGGAATCCTTACTTACTTACTTACGTACTTACTTACTTACTTAAATGTAAAGAAATGTAAAAATTGATTTCAAAATAGCTCAAACCCAGATATAATCCCTCATAGGATAGGATAGGATAGGATAGGGCGGGGCGGGGTAAATTTTTATAATAAATTGCCGTTTATAAATATATACGAGAGTGAAGTACAAAAAGGAGAGATAAAATGGCAGATGGAATTGGACAAACTCGCATTACGATAGGCAGAAAACAGGGTGTTACACAGGCCTTGAAGGCAATGGTTGAAGATAAGAAGATGAAACTTTCGGACGGAAGTATTTCAAAATCTGAATGGAATGCGACGGTGAAAGTTTTGGATGAAATTCAGGCAAACAGAAAGGCGAATAATCAGACGAGTATTTTCGGCAAAGGTTATTTGGTACATGAAGGCGATAATATTGATTTTACGGCAGATGAGATGGCGAAAATATACAAGGCTATGGGGGTAGAAGTTTCCGAAAAACCTGAACAACCGGCTGCAGTAAAACCGGAACAGTCAGCGTCAGCACCTCCTGAACAACCGGCTGCAGCCAAACCAGAACCGCCGGTTACAGCAACTTCCGCACAGCCGGCACAAGCTCCAAAAAATGAATTGCAAGAACAATTTAATAATGATTCTAAAAAAACTAAATTAGGTGCAGCCATTCCAACTTCGGATACATTGAAAGAAAATGGTTTTGGTTTCCATCCTGAACCAACCGTGCATAATTTTGGCGGTCAACAGCATCAAGTAGACGCCTATGGATATAAAGATGAAAACGGCCTGCATTATTCTCTGGATAAAAATGGCGGTAAAACTTATGTAGATAAAGAGGGAAATTCTATTAGAGTATCTGAATTTGAGTCGCAATTCGCATTTCCGGGAAGCACTATGGTTTCATACACAAAAAAAGGCGGAAATTTTAAAGATGAGGTAATCTATGGAGCTGATGGGAAAGCTATTCAGGGAAAAACAACAGTAATAAAAGAAGATGGAACTACTATATCTTATGAATACAAATATGATTCAAATGGTAATAAAGTTGTACAAAACAACAATTCACAACCGGCTCAACTTAATATAACTCCAAAACCATTGAAAGAACCTTCTATAACAAGTTCTATGCATTTAGCTTTCTTATCGGATCGTTATGCCGATAAAAATGGTGCGGATTTGCGTCCGGATGTCAGTGTTGTTGATTTCGAGGCTATTAAAAATGGTGGGGACGCTCCTCGTAAATTTAATAACTGTAAGCAATCTGTAAAGGTTAATGATGATGGAAGCAAATCCTTTACTTATATGTATAAGGATGCTGGCGGAAGAGTTTACACTGATTATAGAACGGTTATAGAGAATCCGGATGGATCTTTAAAAGTTACAACTTCTATAGAATGTGAGAATGGTCAATATAGTGATAAGTCAACAACATATAAAAAAGAACCTATGGGTTTAGTACGAGTTTCGCATGATATTGGTAATGATGGATATATTGATAGTGAAACTATCAGAACTTCTGATGGTAAACAAATTGCTTTAATTGAATATGGCTATAATAAAGAAAAGGATTTAAAAACTACGGAAATTGAATTGAGTCATAAAGATGGTTCATCAACTAGTATTAAATCAAATACGGTTAATGAAAAAGAAGTTTTAAGAGAAGTACATCACATGGAAGATGGTCATCAAACAAGCTTTGCGCAGTACGGAGAAAACAATCAATTAATTTCACGTTCCGAAACTTCATATTATCCTAGTGGAACTTTTGAAGGTCTAGAGGGCAAGTTTGAGAAAGAAGAATTAATATATGATAAGAATAATAAACTCGAAACAAAAATTGAATATTCTTATGAAAAAGACAAAGATGGCTATTATGTAAAAATCACTAAGGAGACAAATTTCCAAACCGGTGAAGTTAAAACGTATAGATCCGATGAGACCTCTCTTCATCTGAATATGACATTAGATTAATAGCAATTAGTTTTTGGCGGGAGATTTAATCTCCCGTCCATTATTTTCTTTTTGCAATAACTATAATCGGAGCGTATGTGAGAGTGTTTTCGGGGTATTTTTCACTGAAATTTTTGCAAAAATCTTTCACATCTTTAAACGTCCAGCTGTCGTTGTTTAGTGAATTTACACCGGTGTTTTTCATGTGCGCTAAAAGTTCCAGCGGACTGTTGAATTTTAGAACTTTTTCAAATTCCTCAACAGAAACTATTTCAAAATACGGCTGAAGAATTTCGCAAAGCTCGTTTTTATTTTTGTATTCCAGTGAAAGTCCGGTGACGGCCTTTATTTCCTTAAAGTTTTTGGGTGAAAATGTTGAAAACGCAAGAATACCTTCCGGATTGAGAAAAGTTCGAAAGTGTTCGGCGGCTGTGTCAAGCTTTTTCAGCCATTGAAACATCGCATTCGAGATTACTAAGTCCACCTTAGAGCCGACGGAGATTTTCTGGGCATTGCCGACAATAAATTCGGAGTTTGGAAGTATCAGATTGGCGTATTTTTTCGCCTTGATAAGCAAATCGTTTGCGATATAGCGGTCGAAATTTATTTTTTGCGCAATTTCTTTTGTCAAAATTCCCGTTCCGCACCCGAGTTCAAGAATTGCGGAGTAGGAATTCTCGGGAAGATTTTTGACAAGCTTTTCCGCCATAATCTTTTGAACAATGGCGTTCTCGCTATACTTGTCCAAACTTTTTTCAAATTGTTTCTTTACTTTTTGGGGATTTATCTGCATTTATAATCTCGTTCCAGCTATCAAATTCGTAAAACGGAAAATGTCCCGTCTGTGCCTCTATTATATCACAACCGGTTTCTTTCCAGAAATTAATCTGGTTTTTAGGCGGGATTATTTTGTCAAATTTGCTTACGATTGCAAAATCGTAGAATTTTTCGCCGCAAATTTGTTCGGCATTTGAACCGCTTGTTTTAATGTATTCGTAAAGTTTCTCTAATTCTTCTGCCCTATTTTCAAGCGTGCGTTGAACCGGATTTAGGGTGTATCTTTCAAATTCATTGTCGTTATTGAAAACATTTTTGTAAAATTTGCCCTTCAAGCCGCTTTCGACAAATTTCAAAGTAAGTTCAAATGTTCGCTGTGGAATTCCGTAAGCGTTATCGACAGGGAGACAAGTTCCGTTCACTGCAACTTTTTTTGAAATGTTTTGTGGCAGGCTGTCTTTTAAAATTTGGGCTGCGAAAACACCCATTGACCAAGCAATAAGCTCGATTTTCTCATATTTTTTGAACTCTGTGCGCAATTCATTGAGCGGTGCTGAAGAAATTTCGCCGTAATCGTAAAAGATTATCACGTCGGTCTCTTCTGCGGCCAAAAATTTGAAAGGGGTTCCGTCAAAACTCCAGCCGGCAAAGAACATTACCAAATTTTTATTTTCTTTTTTGCTTAGCCAATTATATTGCATAATTTTTCCAAATCCTTTTCTTCGATTTCTGTTGTGAGCGAAAGCCTTAGGCGGGAAGTTCCCTCGGGAACGGTCGGGGGCCTTATCGGGAGGGTGAAATACCCGTTTTGATAGAGAATGTCGCATTTTTCGATTGTTTCTTTGTTTCCTCCGATTATAACGGGAATTATCTGGCTCTGACTTTTGAATTTTTGTCCGAGTTCAAGCATTTTTTTGCGTTTTTCAAATGTGAAAGGCAGTTTGTTTTCGATTATAAACTTTGAAAACGCTATTGTTATCGGAGGAAGCGCGGTTGAGAAGATAAATGAGCGGGCTTTGTTGGTCAGATAATCAATCAATTCTTTCTTTCCTGTTGCGAACGCGCCCATTGACCCTATTGATTTGCCGAAAGTTCCTATAATCAAATCTGTTTGCGCTATTAAACCTTTCTCTTCCAACACGCCGAGACCCTTTTGGCCAAAAACTCCAAATGCGTGCGCTTCATCTACCACAAGCAGACAATTGTATCGTTTTTTGAGTTCGACAATTTTTTCTAAATCTGCAATGTCGCCATCCATTGAAAAAACGCTTTCCGTAACGATTACGGCGTTGTTGAAGTTTTTTCTTTCGCGCTGTAGAAGTTTTTCAAGGCTTTCCATGTTGTTATGCGGATAGCGGAAGAATTTGCTTCTGGCAAGCTGCATTCCGTCAATTATGCTTGCATGGTTAAGTTTATCCGAAAAAATTACGTCGCCTGCGGAGGTGAGGGAACTGTTTATTCCGACATTTGCATGGTAGCCGCTGTTGAATAAAAGCGTTCCTCCGCTGTTGTAAAGGTTTGTGATTAAATCTTCAAGCTCTTTGTATACAGGTAAGGTTCCTGTCAAAAGTCTTGCGGAACCGCTTCCGAAAGAGTATTTGCCCCCACCGTTTGCTAAAAATTCTTCCGTAATTTTTTGGTTATCGGCGAAGCCTAAATAATTATTGGAGGATAAATTTAATAATTTCTTACCCTTGAAAAAAATGTATTTTTCATCTTTCCATTCAAAATCGCTGATGTGTCTAAGATGAGAGTTTTCTTCAAGATTTTCTAATATATTTCGATAGTTTTCAATCATTTTGCTATATAAAAAGGGCAAACCTTAATTTTGTCTGCCCTTTTATTCCTTTGTACTAATAATTAATCGCGCGGGCGCATTGTCGGGAATGCAATGACATCACGGATTGACGGTGAATTTGTCAAAAGCATTACAAGTCTGTCAATACCGATACCTAAGCCGCCCATTGGAGGAGCGCCGTGTTCAAGTGCGCAGATGTAATCTTCATCAATCGACATAGCTTCTTCGTCTCCGTTTGCTTTTGCAAGTGCTTGTGCTTCGAAACGGTGTCTTTGATCAATCGGGTCTGTAAGTTCAGAAAACGCGTTACAGATTTCCCAGCCGTTAACACGAGTTTCAAAACGTTCTGTGAGTCTGTCATTGTCGCGGTGAACCTTTGCAAGCGGTGAAATATCACGCGGATAATCGTAAATATGCACCGGCTGGATTAGTTCAGGCTCAACCTTTTCTTCAAAAACTAAGTCAAGAACCTGACCCCAGTTTTCGCATTCCGCGGCATTAACTCCGATAGATTTTGCTTTTTCTTGTGCTTCTTCACAAGAGAAAGTCGTTGCAAAATCAATTCCGGTTTTTTCCTGAATTGCGCCAATCATAGTCTTTCTATCCCAAGGCGGAGTAAGGTCGATAACGTTTTCGCCGTATTGGATTTTCATTGTTCCTAAAACTTCCTGTGCAACCGTTGAGACAAGGTTTTCAACAAGTGTCATCATGTCATTATAATCAACGTAAGCCTGATAAAGTTCCATCATTGTGAATTCAGGGTTGTGACGTGTGTCGATACCTTCGTTTCTGAAACTTCTGTTGATTTCAAATATTTTTTCTGAAACTCCGCCAACCATAAGCCTTTTCAGGTAAAGTTCCGGTGCAATCCTCATGAACATATCCATATCAAGCGCATTGTGGTGTGTAATGAACGGTTTTGCGTTAGCTCCGCCGGCCTGCGGGTGAAGCATAGGAGTTTCAACTTCCATAAATCCTTTACCGATTAGATATTCTCTAATTTTTTGGATAATTTTGCTTCTGTTTCTGAAAGTTTCTCTAACATCTTCATTCGCAATCAAATCGATATAACGCTGTCTGTATTTAGTTTCAACGTCGGTTAATTTATATTTTTTACCTGTTTTTGCTTCGATTTCTTTAACTTTTTCTTCGCTAAGATGTTTGTTTGGAAGCGGAAGGAGAGCTTTTGAAAGCAATGTTAAATCAGTCGCTTTGATAGAAAGTTCTCCGCGCGGAGTTCTTCTGATTGTACCCTTAAAACCTACGATATCACCGAGGTCGATGAGTTTTAAAAGGGCGATTTGCTCAGGGTTAAGATTTTCTTTGTGAGAGAAAATCTGGATTTTTCCGGAATCATCAACGAGGTCGATGAACATTCCGGAATTTCTTATAACCATTACTCTTCCGGCTACAGAATATTCATCTTCTGTTTCAACGCCGGCTTCAAGGTCTTTGTATTTGTCCTGCAAATCCTGAGCTTTTGCATCTTTTTTGTAATAATACGGGTACGGATTAATTCCTTTGTCTGCTAAATCCGTAAGTTTCTGAATTCTGGTCTGTCTTATAGACGATTCAGAGTCGTGTATTAATTCCTGTGCCATTTTATATTCCTTATATTAAGTAATCCTCAAGAATATTGTAACACAAAAAAATAAATAGTGACTTAAAGTCTTAGTATCTTAGCGTCTTTTTTTAGCCTTCCTGCCCTCTGTTCCATTGGTAGACTAAAGTCTACCCTACCATTCTCACAAAGAGAGAGGGTAAGAGATGCTGAAATAAATTCAGCATGACAGGTTCTACTCGGTCGCAATGAATTTACTATGAATTAAGCAAACGTTTCAATTCTTCCGGTCTTGATGTTTTTGCAAGTGCGTCATCCAGAGCGATTAAGTTTTGTTTATAAAGGTTTGCCAGAGCCATTTCAAGAGTTTGCATTCCCATGCCCTGATTCATCTGGATTGTAGAGTAAATCTGGGCGGCTTTGGATTCTCTGATAAGGTTTGCAATCGCAGGAGTTACAAGCATTATTTCCTGAGCCATTACACGGCCTTTTTTAGTTCCGTCCGGCTGAGTTTTAGGAAGAAGTGTTTGTGCAAATACTGCAACCAGCGAGTTTGCAAGCTGTACACGTATCTGTTGCTGTTGTCCTTCCGGAAAAACGTCAATGATACGGTCAATAGTTTGGGAAGCTGATGAGGTGTGCAATGTACCGAATACTAAGTGACCGGTTTCTGCGGCTGTCAGGGCAAGAGCGATGGTTTCGTGGTCTCTCATCTCACCTACCAGAATAATATCAGGGTCTTCACGTAATGCAGATTTCAGCGCGTTAGCAAAAGATCTTGTATCCATTCCGAGTTCTCTCTGGTGAACGATACTCTGTTTTGAGGTGTGGACAAATTCTATCGGGTCCTCGATTGTCAAAATGTGTTCAGCTCTGTTTGAATTGATAAAATCAATCATTGCGGCAAGGGTTGTAGATTTACCGGAACCGGTAGGACCGGTTACAAGAATCAATCCGCGCGGTTTTTCAGCTGTTTTTCTTACAATATCCGGCAAGCCCAGTTTGTCAAAAGATGGAACAATTGAGGTAATTGTTCTGAATGCTGCCGCATAGTTGCCTTTATCTTTATAGATATTAACCCTGAATCGGCTTAAACCTTCAATACCATAAGAAAAGTCTAATTCCCATTCTTGTTCAAGTTTACGTCTTTGTTCATTTGAAAGCATCGGGAATAAAAGTGTTTCAACATCATCCGGTGAAAGCGGCGGACAATCCATTCTTTTTAATTTCCCGTCTACACGAATTGCCGGAGGAAGATTACTTGAAATATGTAAGTCACTTCCGCCTTCTGAAACAAGTTTTTCTAATAAATCTTCTATTAACATCTTTTATCCTTCCTCATTTATTCTGAAATGTTCATGATGGCATCAGCTTCCTGAACTGCACGTTCAATCAAAATGTATGCCATATAAGCTCCCAGAGCAACTGCTTTTGGGTCTAAATCCGTTTTGTTTGCAGCTTCTATAATTGCGGTGTTAATCTCCGGATTTTCTTCTTTTATATAGTGAATCATTTGTTTTCGCCAGGACGGCATATCTTTAAATATTTCCGTAAATATGCCGGCCGCAATTTCTTCTGTAACTATAGGGAGCATCAATTTATCCTTTTTTAGTAGCTTTACGCAATTATTATATACATTTTTTCAATAACTGTCCAGTGTTTATTTTCTAACAGGAAACTTTTTTTGAAATCATTTATTTGGAGGAGATAAAATTACCTTAATTTTTACTGTTAAATAAAGGTTCAAGTTCCGCTTTAACTTTGTCTTGTATTTCGTTATAATTGACAGAAACCGGCGTTGGTTTCGATGTTTTTAAAACCTCAAGAAATATTTTTGCGTTTTTAGGCTTTTTATCGTCCAGAAAAGTTTTTGAATTTGCGGCATCAATTCTTGCCGGTACAATAAGTCCGCTTTTTGTCATTTTTTCTATATTTTCTTTTGAAGATAAATATTCTATTAATTTACGAGCTTCATTTTTGTGTTTTGAAGATTTTGAAATTGCCCATCCTGACGCATCAAGCGGAACTATACTCCCTTTCTCTCCGGATGGAAAATTTATTATATCCCAGTCAAAGTCGCATTCTTCTCTGTATTTTGGAACAAGCCAGCGCCCCGAAAGGTGCATTCCTAATTTTCCTTGCAAAAATAATTGTGCCATTGTTGCGCTTGCGCTCTGTTCTCTTTTGGGTGCAACATTGTATTTATTTCTTAAATCAGCGTAAAACTTCAATCCCTTTTGGCTTTCCGGTGAATTTATTATTTCTGTTTGCAAATCGTCAGATAAAATTCCGCCCCCTTCGCTCATTAAATACGGAAGGAAAAATAGGCAGTCTTCTTCAAAACTTATTCCGAAGGTGTCTTTATCTGTTAGTTTTTGGGCAGTTTTTAAGAAATCTTCAAATGTCCAATTTCTATCCGGATATGGGATTTTATGTTTATTAAACAAATATTTATTATAGAAAATGACGAGATTTGAGACATCGCGCGGGATTGCGTATAATTTCCCGTTATATGAAAGTGCTTCCAGTGTTTTTTCTTCAAACACTCCTTCCGGTGCTTTCAATTCTTCCAAAAGTCCGGCGTTTGCATATATCGGAAGGTATAAATTATTCAGAAAAATTACATCGGGAGCTGTATTTGAGGCAAACAAAAGATGAATTTTCTGGAAATAATTCTGCGGAATATGCATAAATTCAACTTTTATATCCGAATTTTCTTTTTCGAAATTTTCTAGAATCGGTTTTATGATTTCAATTTCAGATTTTGAGCCCCAGCTTGCAAATTCAATTTTTACCGGAGTATTTTTGTGTGTGCAACCCGAAAAAAGCACGGCGGCACTGATTATTAAAGCTATTTTTTTTAATGAACTCTTCACTTATTTAAACTTCACTTCTGCGGAAATGTTATGGATTACAATTCAATTAATACGCCCATTTTGCCGTTATTAACTTCAACCAGAGATTTGAATCCTTCGGTTTTTACAAGGTATACGTTATCTTTATCTTTTCTGACTTGCAATGGTTTGTTAACTATTCCGTCGAATTCTTTAAGAACTGTAATTTCGTTATTAGCTTTTCCAATAAGTGCGGATTTACCGTTCAAAGTTACCATCATAAATCCGTTATTGCTGTCGATTTCGTAGCTTGAATTTACGATTAAATTATCTTCTGCGGCATCTTTTTTAGGGGTGGATATCATTTTGATATGCCCTTGTTCTTTTTTGTTGTTGAACGGATTTTCGAAAGCTTTGGATAGGTTAATTCCGCCGGAGATTTTGTAAGCTAACGGAACACGCATTCTTGTGCTCAAATTTTCAACGTTTTCTCTGATTTCTTTTTGGGTAAGTCTTTGTTTTGGAGTTGAAATCATTTTTATAGATTTTTCGTTTGTTTCGTTATCAATTGCTGCAAAATATTCATCAAGGCTGGACATTTCATAATCCTTTTTCCTTAATTCTTCTCTGCGTTTCATTTTTGCGGCAGTTTTTAAAGATTTGTCAACTTCTGCAGCGTTAAGACTTCCGTTTTCAAAGTTTCTGATGTTTCTTGTTAATGGTGAGTTTTTCATTTCCGCAGTTGGTTGAACTTTTTGAGATGTATTGGCCGTATAATTAGTATCTACAATATTATTTAAGCTTTCTCTATTTGAAGCTTTAAGACTTGGTTTTTGAGCAAAACCTTTTAGCTTGATAGTTTTTTTCATTTCATTATGAATTGATGCCGCTTCAGAATGTACAATATTTTTTGTTTGATTTTCTAATGGAGAAATCATTTTTTCGAGATTTTTGCGCTTTTCGTCGCTGGAAACCCCTGTTATTGCACCAAACAATTTTTTACTTTTTTCAGATTTCTGGCGGTTGTAGGTTTCAGGGTCTTGAACGGCGTCATTATATTTGTCGTATTTTTCTTTCCAGTTAAGATTTTCATCCCCTGTAATGTCGGTATATTTTTTAGTTATGCTTGTTCCGTCTTTAACTTTGTGTACAAAATCGCTGCGTAAATCGCGGGATTTTTCAATTGAATTTTTGATAAATTTAATCATAAACATTAATGCCAATAGCGGGAGTATGATTATCATTAGGGGCGATTTTGCCTGTAGTTTATTGATTAAAGAATTTGTTTTGAAGCTCAACTGTTTTTTAATTTCTTTGCTGGCTAAAGAATTCGGAACAATTAAGATATCGTGTGAATTTTCAATTCCTGCGTTTTGACCTGATTTTTCAGTAATGGCATCATTTTGTAATTCTTTAATGAAGGATTGCGGCTTGCTTTCCGGTTGAACATTTTTTTGCGGATTGATTACGGGAGTTTGTTTTTCTAAATTCTTTTTATCTGTAGATGTTGATACTTTATCTACAACTCTTTTTGTTTCATTTTTTGAAATTTGTTCTATTTTTTTTACGCTGGAAACGACAGAATTCTTTTTCTGCTGAATATTTTGGGTAGTTTCTTTTTTAGAAACCGGTGTTGTTTTTGTAGTATTTGTATTGTTTGTAGTTTTGCCGGCTTCCGGTGATTTTTTTATGGCAGGCTGTTCAATTTTGATAGGGTTGATGCTGTTTGCTTTAGGGGTATTTGCAGCAGCAAGAAGTGAACGGTATTCTCTTTGTTCCGGTGTTATCGGAGCACTTTTTACAGTTTTTGTTCTAATATTAAGCGGTTTTTTGGTTATTACGGTAACTTTTGTA
Source organism: bacterium (assembly GCA_017942035.1). GTDB lineage: Bacteria > Cyanobacteriota > Vampirovibrionia > Gastranaerophilales > Gastranaerophilaceae > RUG14219. The sequence continues at coordinate 50,072 of JAGAVG010000010.1, forward strand.
TAGCCGTCTGCGGTGTCGGTAACAGATTTAACATCAATATTCGTGATTACGTCTTTTACACCGTGAAAATCAGGTGTTGAGATTGCGGAAGATGATATTCCGGGAATAAGCACGACGTATTTATTATCTGATTTTTTTCTGACAATAGGATTTGTACCGGCATCAGAAGATGTGTACATTGTAAAATCTACAGTGTCAGCCGAAGCTTTCTTTACATCCATCTGTACAAGACTGTTTGCACCAAACACACTGTCAACTGCTGTAAACCCGAGTCCGAGTAATAACATTACCGTTAAAATTTTATTCTTTTTGTTCATTTTTCCCGTCAAAATTTCACTACACTATATATTATAATACATGGAGTAAAAAAAAATTGCTAGTTTGTTAAAAAATACATCATTTGTGTTACAATTTATTTATGAAAATTGGATTTGTAACAATAATAGGCCGGCCAAATGTCGGGAAGTCAACCCTTTTGAACCAGGTTTTGGGTCAAAAGATTGTAATTGCAACGGATAAAGCCCAAACTACACGAAAAAGGATTAAGGGAATATACACGACCGAGCAGGGGCAGATTATTTTTATAGACACTCCGGGAGTGCATAAACCATTGAATAAATTGGGTGAATTTTTGCTTGATGAAGCGAAAATTTCTGTTCCGGACGCAGATTTAATTATATTTTTGGTAGATGGTTCAGAGCCGGCCGGTAAGGGCGATAGATGGATTGCTGAAAATATTTTGAAAACAAATATTCCGATTTTGATTGTTATGAACAAAGTTGATAAGGTTAAAAAGCCCGAAAAAATTGAGGCAAATCTTTTAACGTATAAAACACTTTTTGAAAAAAATCTTCCGATTATAAAAATTTCGGCAAAGACCGGACGAAATTCCGATACTTTGTTAAAAAATATTTTCAAAATGCTGCCGGAGGGCGAACTGCTTTATCCGGAAGATGTTGTGACAGAAGAGAGTATGCGCTCTGTTACGGAAGAGATTATCAGAGAAAAAATTCTTCTGAACACTTCTGATGAAATTCCGCATTCTGTTGCGGTCAAAGTTGAACGATACAGTGAAGAAGAAAATATTGATAAAATTTATGCATCTATATTTTGTGAACACAAATCACAAAAGGGGATTTTAATAGGCAAGGGCGGAAGCTTACTCAAAAAAATCGGAACGGAAGCGCGTCTGGATTTGGAAAAAATTACGGAAAAGAAAGTTTTTTTAGCGCTGGAAGTTAAAGTTGAAAAGGACTGGAGAAAGAAAGAAAAGGCCCTTAAAAACTTCGGTTATGAACAGGAAAATTAACTGTTATTTATTTCTTAACAAGTTTTTTGCCGTTTTCTGATAGAGTAAAGTATTCCGGATTGAGTTTAAAAATGCGTACATATCCGTGTTCACCTTTGCCGTCCTGCTTTTTAGATGTTGCGACAAAGTTATCCCAGTTTGCATTATCTGTTTCATCAGCATTAATCTGTCCGCGCCCGTTTGTAGTTCCGGCATGGCCTGGAACATCCAATCTTGCGCTGTTTCCATAAACAACTATATATCCGGCCGGCAGATTTCCTACATCTGCAGAGGTAATTTCACGGGCTTGATTATTTCCCATCTGAACGTGTGTTATTTCTATAAATCTTTCGGGGTGTTTTTGGAGGAATTTTGCAAGTTGGAATGCATTGTTGAAAGATTTCATTTCATTTTCGGATACCGCACCGGAACCTATTAGAGCTTGTTTTGCTCCGGTTAAGCAGGCTCCGCTTGTTTTTAATGTGCTTGCCGTATCTGCACCGTTTTTGGCCAATAAAATGTCGATATCTGAAGCATTATCATAATTAATACCTTTATTATGTTCTACGCTGAATCCGGTATATTTGCCTTCTTTTATTCTGTTGTCATAGCTGTATAAGCCTGCATTAGGTTTATGGCTGCCCCTTAATTGTGCTAAATATCTTTTGCATCGGTTTTGGGCACCGGTAAAGTATCCGTTTTTCGGGTACGGTTGGGAATTTTTGCTTGAAGTGTTTACTAATTTTACTGTGGATTTTTTAACTTTAGCAAGCGGAACTCTTTTCGCGTGCATACCCAAATATGCTTTTTTGAAATTTTTATCTGCGGAAGTTGCCATTGCTCTTTTTTGTGCCGGAGTTTTTGCGTTTTTGAGTTTTATGTTTATGCCGTTTGAATGGCGGAGGAGCAGCAGTAAATCTTTTTCCGTCATTGTGTCAAGCTCTTTTTTTGTCAAGCCGTTAGCAAATGAAAGTTCACCCTTTTGGAGCTTAGCGGCAAGGAGGTTAATATTATGAGTGTTAAATCCTCTTGTTGTAAGTGAATTTTTCAGCATTTTAATTTCTTCCGGCGTATTTTTGCGTGCACCTTCGGTGTACAAATCAGGTCTGAATGTTACTTGACCAATACCCCAGCTTAAGTCATCCTTCATTGATTTTTGTTGCTTTGTGCCGTATGTTACGGTTTTAGCTTTTTGTACTGCCTGAGCTCTTTCTGTGCGGCCTTCTTTTACTTGTACAAGTTGTGTGTATCTTTTTACATTGTGTGTATAAATGTTATCGGCCGGAGTTGCGTTGCCTTTTACGAGTGAATTTCTGCGTCCGTTATACAAATATAATATCGCGTCATCTTCTGTTACATTGTTGTATCGCCAGTGACCGCCCGGCTGAACCTTTTTCTTGCCGTTTACAAGAATTTCTTTAGTGTAGTAGAACTTATTGTTTGCAGCTTCCATTCCGTCTTGAATCGCTTTATCGTTTTTTACTTTATTTTGGATTTCACTCAATACAATTATTGTTGCGGCTGCGGATTGTTCCGGAGTTATCGTATTGTAGTATCCTCTTGTAATTCCATGTTTTTTAAATAATGCGGCAATTCTCGGGTTGTCATCCCAATCGCCGATTTTTATTTTTGTTAATCCTTTTGAGGTCGCAGTTGAAAAATTTGTTCCGGCCGCTTTGTTTATACCGATGTTAAGAGTTCTAAGTGTGTCGGATGCAATTTGTCCTGCTATAGAGTTCTTGACTTTGCGTCCTGCAGAAAGACCGTTTTCAAGTCCGGATTCTTGGGCCGCAATCCCTATTGCAAGTTTTGCAAACCTGTTGTAGGTGTCATTATCAATATTCAAATCCTTCATTAACTCGGCTTTTTTGTCCTCCAGTGCACCTGTGAATTTTATAAGCTCTCCTTTTTGACCTGCGGAAGCTCCGGCATAAAGTTTTGGGTCAACACCTATATTTATTGTTAATGGTTGTGTAATAACCTTTTTTGAAGTTGACTTTTTAGGAGGTGCTTGAATAAGTATACTTTGATTTTTTTTAGCGTCATTCAGGTTTTCTATATCCTGAACAATTTTGCCGTTTTTGTAATATCGGTTAATGGTATTTGTTCCGTTTCCGAATTTCACATTTATGCATTGAAGTCCTATTTTCTTCCCGATTGAAGAGCCGGACATATCAAACACGGCATAAACCTCATTTGTCGAGTTGTTTTTGACAAATTGAGGAGTAGTTTTATAGAGACTTTGGTATGCTTGTATTTGTTTTTGCTGTTTGTCCGAAAGCTGATTAAGCTTAATTATGCTGGAACTTTGTCCATTATTTTGTATTGATTGTCTGATATTTTGAATGCTGTCGTTTGCGGCATTATGTGTTTGAGAGATTGTATCCGGTTGTGGAATATTGCGTGTGTCAGGGTTTGGTTCAGACCGATGAGCTCAGTTCCCGTTACGCACAGAGTTGCCTGTTCTG
>JAGAVG010000011.1 GCA_017942035.1 bacterium
GAGCTTTGCAGATGAGGGTACCCGCAGGGTAGAACCCCTGAAATTTTGAGCCAACGCGAAAAATTTCTCGTGGTGAGAAGACTCTCCGGGATTATGTAAATCTACTGCGAACAAAAAAACAATTAAAATCCCGGAGATGGAGCCAGCTCAGATGCAAGCGAGATGACGCGAGCTTTGCAGATGAGGGTACCCGCAGGGTAGAACCCCTGAAATTTTGAGCCAACGCGAAAAATTTCTCGTGGTGAGAAGACTCTCCGGGATTATGTAAATCTACTGCGAACAAAAAAAACAATTAAAATCCCGGAGATGGATTCGAACCACCGTTGGAAGAGCCAGAATCTTCAGTCCTGCCACTAGACGATCCGGGAATATTCACAACTTATATTATAAATGAACAATAAAAAATTGCAAGTCCATTTAACATTTTTTTGAATAATAAAACATTTGCAAAATTATTAGCCGAAAGGGGCATGAAATTTCTCCGGTTGTACTAAATAATGTAGTGGTGTAAGAACACGGAAAGGATGGTAATTATGAAAGATCACAATGAAAAAGAAACAATTAAAGAAAAACTTCATGATATGTCGGAAAAAACAGCGGAAAAAGCTCACGAACTGAAAGAAGACATAAAAGAAGGCGCCGGAAAATTAAGGGATAAAGCTCATTTTGCGGCAGGAAAAACTGCAGAAAAGGCCGAAGAATTAAAGAAAGATATGAAAGAAGGCGCTGAAAAAATTAAAGAAAAAGCGCACGATGTCAAAGAAAAAATGGCTGAAAAAGTCGATGAGGCTAAGATTAAATTAAAGGAAAAAGCCGACGAACGTAAAGAAGCCAAATTGGAACGTGAAGAAAGAAAACGTGCGTAACACAAAGAAACACCGTGTATAACGGTGTTTCTTTTTATATTAAATTTAAACTTTTGAGATAATAATTAAACCTTAGAATTTTTTATTTTTTCCTTTTGAAATTTTTTAAAATCCTTTATTTCTTTTTTTAGTTGAGCCCTAATCTGCTTTTTGGATTTAGTATACGAAATTTTCTGTTCGGAGTTCAAAACTTTTTTAAAATTCTTTTCGTAATTTTTTTTGTATTTTGAAATTTCATCAGAAGAACGATCAAACTCTTTTCTAATCGCTTTTATTTCTTGAATAGAACAATTTTCACTGTTTGCGATATCGTTAATCTGTATAACATAGCGGGAAATCTTCATAAATTCCGGCGCTGCTTCTTCATAAAATTTTTCATCAAGAGTTTTTATGTAAATCAACTGCTCGTCATTTAGCTTGATAGATTTGTAAATTTGAGCTCTGTAATTTTTAAAATTCTCAAGACAGTCATTTTCGCTAACCGCAGGATTTAACTCCGGCGCCGCTTGAGCTTGCGAAATTCCAATAGCCAAAACTACCATACAAAAACAAAACACTGATAAAATCTTTTTCATAAAATCCTTTCAAAATTAGTTTAACTATAAATATAATACATCCTTTAATTTTTTAATCATATCATCCAAAATACTTAATATATTTTGATTTTGTCCACAGAGCAAATTATTTATATTTTCCTCAAAATTTTCGGGTAATATAGAACAATTCGCTTCGCAATACTTTATTAACCTTTTTTCTCCGGGATGCAGCAATTTATTCATAGCAAAAATAATATCAAAATAACTGGCCAGAAATGCAGAAATCCGATGGTTAACGCTTACATTATCATTTCTTTGTATTGCCTTTTCTATCTGCTGATAATATGACGCAAATGGTTTATCTTTCAGTAACATTAAATTTCTTTTTATAATGTTTTTTTGTAATTTTTCCGGATATTCAGTGTGAAGTTTGTTTTTAAGAGTTGTAAGCCAGTTATCCGGGTCATAAACAACATCAAAGATATTCAATGTGTGCAAAAAACAAGTTGTATAACCGTTTGAGGGGTAAAATTTTTCCCATATATTATTAACTGTATTTTCAAACCAGTTTACATCCCAAAACATAACATCAAGCTGAATATTCAATTCATCAACAAAAAATTCATCTCCTGCTCCAAAATATTCGCCGCCGACTTCATATTTGCTTGAAAATTTTTTAACCAGTTCCTCCCGAAAATTAACGGGCAAATTTTCAGAAGTAAAAACATAAACATCAATGTCCGAAGATTCATCAAATGTTTTTGCAGAAACAGACCCGCCAATCGCAATGGCTTTCACCTGTTTGAATTTTTTATATTCCTGTAGAACTTTATCCAGTTTATAATCCATATTCATAAATACACCCTGTTTGTATAAATTTTACCATGAAATTTCACAAAAAAGTTCTGCCATATTGTAACAATAAGGCAATTTTTAATGCAAAAAAGACTTTATATAAATGTAGCGGAAAATAAAAAACATTTATGACTTTAGGGAAAATAATAACTCCAACTATAGGTAAAGAAATTATCGCCTGGCCCAAAACAGGTGCTAAAGGCTTGATTGCGGCAAAGCCGGTAAAAGTTAATACCGGAAAATTAAGATATGTACCGGAACAAATCGGCAAAGTTAACACGTCTGGTATTTCGACGGTAAATTCTGACTTAGTTACAAAATTTGCCCACATCACAAGCCACAAAGACAATGGTGGCACTCTCGTAATCGGCTATATGCCTGATAATTATAAAAAAGTTGTTTATAGAGAATTTGTAGAGGCACTTCCTGAAAGAAAAGTAACCCGCGGATTAGGCAAAGGTCGGATTTTACCGGCAGTACCGGCACACTGGGAGGAAAGCTACAAAATGCTCCCGCATTACCATATTGACAAAATTTATACTACCGGAAAAGGTTCCGGTACAAATTCAGTTCAAAGTATTGTAGAAAAAAGCTTAGCTGATATTGAAACGCAAGGACGTGTAACACTTGATGCTTGCTGTATTGATGGCAAGACTTCCCCGGCTGGATTTTATTATAAACTCGGATTCAGATTTAAAGATAGAAACTTAAATAAACAATGTGAAGACTGGCTAAAAGCTGGCGGTTCAAAAGATTCCTCCCCATTTTTATCCGGCATAATGTTTCTCCCGCAAGAAAACATTTCGCACTGTTTAAATTATAACAAAAAGTTTACCGCTCTGATTTAATATTTAATTTGCGACATTTCGTCAAAATTAAAGAATTTTACAGATGGAATATTTAATGCAGAAGCCAAACGATTTACAGTTTTTAACGTAATGTTACATTTGCCGTTTTCAATCTGGCTAATTCGATGTTCAGAAATTTCAACCATTTCTCCAAGTTGAGCTTGAGTAATACGCTGTTTTAACCTCATCATCTTTAGCTGCAAACCGAATTCTTTTAGAAATTCATTATCATTCATATTGTAATATTATCAATCTTATATTGATAATCAAATTATAATATGTTATAATTTATATTATAATATATTATAATAATAGAGTTATTATGAATGAGTTTTTCATTTATGGACAACATTCAAAAATTCCGCTTATTCCCTATGGTCTATACAATAGTACAGATGAAATCATAACAAAATCACGTGCTAATAACATAAAAGATTGTAAAAATAATAGACAAAACTGCACCCGCGTATTAATGGAAGATGGTTGGGAATTTAAAAAAGATTACCCATGGTAAAACCCTCTCCCGAATTTCTAACATTCGGCCTTGCCTCATGTTGAAATTCTACCCTCTCACAATGAGAGAGGGTAAGTATGCGGGATTGCGAGGAGCGCAAGCGACGCAGCAATCCAGTTAAAACAGGTTGATTACCATGCCTACCTACTTTGCGGGATTGCAGCCTTATTTCTTTTCGTTAGAATAATCAGCAGTACCAGGGAATGCGTTTGAGCCGGTTGCTTTTCTGGTAATCCAGTACTGAATTTTCGGAATAAATGTAGACAAGAACGCCGCAGAGATTGCAAATCCGACACCCCAGTTGAATGCGTTTTTAATGTAATTTTCTCTATTAACTTTCTTGAGGATATCTGAAGTTATTTCTCCGCCTTTGGCTTTCTTTATAATAGTTTCGATATAATCTTCCATTTCTTTCTGTTTCTTGATAAATGTTTCTTTTGAAATGAATACAAAATCTTTATCAAATCCGGATTCGCTAATTTTTCCGGTAAACAGATTTTGATCAGAAGTTGAACATCTAAATACATTTTTCAGGAATTCAGGCATATTTATCGCACCATCAGTAAAGACATCAACAACTTGTTTTTCTGAAATCATGCGTTTTCCGGCAAGTTCCGGCTGTAATTCTGACATTCCTTTTGCCATTTTCTTAATCTTTTCAACGTTTATTTCAGGATATTTTTCTTTAACTTCCGGAAGTAAATTGATGAATTTTTCAACTTCCATAGCGCCGTTATTTTCGCGTAAAGCTTTTGATATTGAAGGAGTTATAAACGCTTTATTATCTGGGTTGCCGAGAACAAATTCTCTAAATGCATCAGATTGCATTTTTCCGCCGTTTACGCGCAGAACTTCGTTCATGTGGTCAGTAACCTGCTGGGCAGCAATCGGATCAAGTCTTGAAGATTTACCATCCTGAAGTTTATTCAATAACATAGCCATAACAGGCATATTGAACATATAGAAGTAACTTGATGATATATCACGGAAAAGAACTTCCGTTCTTTCATGTTCATTTCTTGCGCAAACGCCGCGGCCAACCCATACACCTAAATCTGTAGACAATAATCCGTATTTAGGGTTGTTTTCAAAACTGTACGCAAGCGACATCAAGGTCTGCGGGTTAATACTTCCAAACGAAGTATCTTTGCGGGATGTTTTGTTTAAGAAGTCATCCATCTTATACTGCGTTTGAGTTTGCTGAGGTGTATTTTCCTGTTTTTGAGTTCCGGCTTCTGCGCCTTTTTTCTTCATAATGTGTTTTGTAATTCCCTGGTTGACTTTTGGTAAAACAAGGCCGACAAGACAGTTTGCGAGCAATATACTTGTTATAACTTTGCCAAATTTATATTTAGCAATCATCTTCTCAGGATTTTCACGTAATGAAGTTTTGAATTTATTAATGTAATTTCGAACAGGATTACGCAGAGCGTCTTTTTCTGTATCGAAATCAGTTTCAGGCAGTTTGAATATTTTTTTGCCGATATGTTTATCAATTAAGTGATTAAATAATGGAACTCCGCTAAACCAGAACGCCGCACCAATCATCTCTTCGGTTAATCTTTCGCGTGCCTCTGTATAACCGCCTCTCTGGTATGCCTGATAAGTTCTTCCGCCTTCTACAAAGGCCTCTAATAACATTACAGGCGCAATAGAACGACTTGCAAGCCCTCTTACAAATTTGCGGCCATAATTAAAACTTTTCAGGGTTTGGTTTTGGGGGATATTTATTTCCATAATCTACTTTACTTTACTTACTCAACAAAGTATTAAATGCTCATAAAAATTTTTTTTGCCATTTTTTCTGAGTATTTTAATATTTTGTTACACTATTAGTTTAATTGCAATTACTAATTAAGTTTTGTAAAATATTTAAGTACAATTGACAAATTTAATTTTTAGAGATTTTATATATACAGCAGGTGAAAAATGTTAAATAAGATAAATATAAATCCTAGTATTAGAACTGAAAATCCTTACTATAACAGGAATACAAATAACAGCAAAAATTTAAATTTCGGACATGCCAGCAGTGACAAAACCGACATAGACAGCGGTTTAAAAACAAAAGTTGCAGTAACTACGGGATTATCAGTTGCTGCAATGGTTGCGGCTATTGCTAAAAAACAGGGATTTAAACTTAATCCCAAAACAATATTCACACAAAATCCGAAAGATTGGGCCATTTTTAAAATTCCAAACTCCAACAAAACAAACGGAAAGATTTTAAAACTTGAAGAAGGTGAAATTATTTCAATCGGCGGAGCATCTGTCCTTGGCGGTCTGGCCGGCGGTATAGCCTTTGATAAAAAGGAAAACAGAAAAGCAAAACTTAAAGAATCATTAAACCAAATGCTGGGATGTATTTGTGTTCCACTGGCATTTGTTGCGGTTCCTTCAAGACTTTATAAAAAATATTCAAAAGAAATTTTAAAATTTGTACCTCAGATAAAAAATAACAACAATTCGAAATTGATTAAATATACAAACAGAACATTAAGTGCAATACCGGCAACGGCAATGACTCTTACAGCTTTAGGTGCCGGAATTATTGCAGGAAACAAGGTTTCGAACTTTATCAATGAGAAAGTTTACAAACAGAAAGTTGATAGAGACATAAAAGCTACCGATTTTGCACCGCATGTTGACGATTTATGCCTTGCAATATCACTCATTGCATCTGAATCCTCTGCTGGTAATGCTATTTCAAAATTAGTACCGTTTGCACTTCTAGTTGCAGGAAATGAAGTTGGAAAAGCTCAAGAAAAAACAATATCTTAGATAGAATTAAACCAGATTTTCAAATAAGATTTTTCTAACGTCACCTTTGAAATTTTTCAAAACAACATCTGCCGGACAAAGATTGTTAAACGTAAGCTTTTTGAGGTTTGCGAGGTATTTTTCTTCCCCCTCTTTATTTTCAATAAGTGATTTTTCAGCGATTTTAATAATTTCTTTTGAGATGTCGCAGGCTTTATACCTTCCTATAGGAGCTTCCAGCGCCATTTTTGGAACACTGTATCTCAAATCTTCAAAATCCTCCGCTTTAAATTTTTTCAAAAGATTATTAATATCATCTCTAGCCGATTTTTTGTATAATATTCCCTTATAAATAGCCGGAATTGCGAACATAAGATTTTTGGAAACACAGTCATGGTTTCGAATTTCAATAAATTCACGAAGTCTGACTTCCGGAAAATAAAGATTTGCATGCAGTTTAAAATCCTCAATTGTCGCATCAAATGTTGAAAAACCGTTTTGTATAAATTCTTTAAAATTTATTCTTCCGTTAATTTTTATGTTTTCGCATCCGCGGGTTATGAAAATCATAGGAACATTTAAAACTTTTTCTATATATTTTTTGTAAGTAAAATCCCTGTTAAAATCATACGCAAACCCGCATCTTTCATTATCTGTGTAAAGCCAGCTCAAGGCTCTGAATGATTTATAGCCGGTTTCAACACCCCCTCTTATTGGAGAATTGGCAAACATTGCGGTCATAAAAGGAGTCAAGCGGTTTGCAGTTTTGAATTTTTCGCTCATATCCTCTTCGCTTTCAAAATCAATACAACATTGAATTCCGGCGGTCTCCCTCATCATTACATCAGATAAAATTCCCCACATATATCTTGCCATCAGATGGTATCTGCTTTTTGGCAAAAGATGAATATTATTTTGAGTTGAGAGGGGCGAAATTCCACAGTTTAGGAGTTGAACCCCATTTTCTCTCATATATTTTTCAAACATGGAATCCAGATTATTAATTTTCTCTTCAAGTTTTGAAATTTTATTTTCCGGCTTAATACTCAATTCAATCTGACAACCCGGCTCCAGCGTGATTGTATCTTCAAGCTTTCTAAGCCCCAGAACATTTCCATTTGTCGTGTCTGTTATATACTGCCAGTTTTCATTATGCGCAATTTTATTTAATAAATTTAAAATCCCGCAGCAGTCATAATATTGAGTATTATGCCCGTTCTTAATATTTATAGGAATTCTTTCATATTCAATTCCGGTTTTAAAATCTTGTTTTTTCTTTTCTCCAAACCTGAAAAGGTTCTCCAGTTGTGAAATTTCAATACGTTCTTTTGTGTTGGTATACTTCATGAATTCCTGCTTTCTGTAACTTATTATAACATCTTTTAAGATATCAGATAAATTTTTACAAACATTTACCTATCTGTGCTATTATTAAGGACGAGATGAATTACTTTGAAAGAGCAAAATTTTTTAGAACTAAAAAACGTCTTGGCCAAAATTTTCTGATAAATGGCGAAGTTATTTCGGATATTATTGAAAAAGCTGATATACAGCCGGATGACGTAATTTTAGAAATCGGCCCGGGGGTCGGATTTGTGACCGAACAATTGATTAAATATGCGAAAAAAGTTATCGCCGTCGAACTTGATGAAGAGGCAATTAAAGAGTTGGAAAAACTTAACGCGCCAAATTTGGAAATTATTCACAAAGATATTTTAAAAACCGATATTTCGTCTTTGTGCGATGAGAAAATTAAAGTTGTCGCAAACATTCCATATTACATAACAACTCCGATTATTGCGCATTTGCTGGGTGAAATAGACGATTTAGCGAACAAAAACAGGAACAAAATAAAAGATATAATTCTTATGGTGCAGGAAGAAGTTGCCCTCAGAATGACCGCAGACGAGAATTCACCTTCAAAACAATACGGGCTATTGACTATTTTGTCTCAATTCTGGGCCGATACTGAAATTTTCAGACTGGTAGGAAGAAAATCTTTCTATCCGGCGCCAAAAGTGAATTCCGCTCTGGTAAAACTTGTGGTGAGAGAAAAGCCGCTGTTAGAATTAAGTGATTACGCACATTTCAGAAAAACTATAAAAGCCGCGTTTTCTCAGCGCCGTAAAAATATTAAAAACTGCCTTCTATCAGGCGGATTTTTGAAAGAAAACATTCAAAAATCTATGCAGAATTTAGGTTTGGATGAAAATGTCCGTGCCGAAAAACTTTCGATAGAAATGTTAGGCAAACTTTCCGAGGAGCTATTGAAAAATGGAAAATAAATCGGTAAAAATTCAATGTCCGGCAAAAATAAATCTGACTTTAAAAGTTTTGAACAAACGACAAGACGGGTTTCATAATATTGAAAGCATAATGCAGACGATAAATTTGTTTGATTATTTGACAATTTCAATTACTCCGGCTGAACAATTAGAAATTAATCTATCCGGAAACAGTACTGAAATTCCTTATAACGAAAAAAATCTTGTTTATAAGGCGGCAAAATTATTTTTTGAAGAATTCGGCAATGAGAATTTCCTCGTTAATATTTTTATAGAAAAAAATATTCCCGTTGCAGCCGGACTGGCAGGCGGAAGCACTGATGCGGCCGGAACATTGTATGGACTGAATAAATTGTTTGCAACCCCTTTCAATAGACAAGAATTACACAATCTTTGCGCAAAATTAGGCTCTGATTTAAACTTCTGTCTGGAGGGAGGACGCCAAAAAACGACAGGCCGCGGAGAAATACTTGAACCTCTTGAATTTGAAGAATTTAATGTTTCATTGATAAAACCTGAAAATTTGGGAATTAGCGCAAAAGAAGCCTACACAAAATTTGCCGCAAAAAAAGCCGCAGGCCTTTCAAACGACAGTTATGTTAACGACTTGGAATGGGGCTTGATTGATGATTATCTGGATTTAAGGATAATCAAAAATCTTTACCCAAAATCGGTTATGTCCGGCTCCGGTTCGACGTATTACCTTGTTAATTCAGAATTTGCAGAGGTTGACGGATGTTTTATTAAAAACAATTTGAAAGCAATTCCTCACGGGGTAAGAGAAATTTCTACATTCTAATTGTTCTAAGAACCATATAATATTTGTAATTACCCCAATAGAGCACAATGGATATGAAATTATTTTCCAGATCCGTAACTTCAAGATAATTTTGTGCCTCAGGCTTTCTTTTTGAACTTTTCACATGATTCCCGACAAAATTAAGCCATGCCAGCTGCATTTTTGCGGCCGGCTTAAGATCCGGTTTAGGCAAATTTTCATCATAAAAATTCAAAGGCACAATCTTTTTATCGTATATCGGAACAACATAGCGGACTTTTCCGGCTTCTTTAAACAGCACATACCACTTGCCATCCTGTTCTCTGGGGGTAAGAAGATAATAACCGGGCGGGATTTCAATAGTCTTAAAGTAAAGTGTTGTAGTTAATCTAAAAAGCGGATACGGGGACCAAGTGGAATTATGAATATCAAAATTTTCACCGGGGTCAATATCGTGGATATATTTTAATGTCGGAACCGGCATGTCACGATAAGCTTGCTCTATATCAACATCTTCCGCCCGACAGCAAAGATTTATACTCAAAATGAAAGCCAGCAAAATTAACAAGTTTCTCATATATTCATATTAATGTTTTTTTGCTAAAAATCAATCATTTGAAAGGTTGAACGTGAATTATTTTCTATGTTAAAATTTAGATATGAAAAGAACATTTGACAGTCTGCTTGACTGGATTTATAAAAAACGCTGTTATTTTTGCAAATCATCCAAAGAATGCACAAAAATGTGCACAAAATGCTATGAAGAGATAGATTTTTTGCCGCCTGTGACAAACCGAATTATTGAAGGTAAAAAAGTTTTTTGCGCCGGCGTTTATTCAAAAAATCTTCAAAAGCTGATTAGAGGTTTAAAATATCACGGACAAAGAGATCTTGCCTACTACTGCGCAAAATTTATGTATGAATACTTTTCAAAAATCACAACTGACAACGATTTCCAGATAGTTCCGGTTCCTATTTTTAAAGATAGATTAAAACAGCGCAAATACAACCACATGGAACTTGTCGCCAACGAATTGGCCGCCCTTTCCGGCATGGAGGTCAATTTTGAATTAATAAAACGTGTAAAAAACACAAAAGCTCAATATAATCTCAAAAAACCTGAAAGATTAATAAATTTAAAAGATGCGTTTTATGTTGATAAATCGAAATACCAAGGGGGCAAAATCTTGATTATTGACGACATTTGTACAACAGGCTCAACCTTTTTTGAGATGATAAAAACCCTCAAAGCTTCCGGCATTGAAGATATAACTTGTTTTGCTACCACTACTCCGTTTGGGGATTAAAAAATGATACTAAAAGAATTTTCGAAATACATACAAACTAAAAATGAAGACATAATCCACAAAAACAGCACCGCGGCAAAAATTTTGTGCGACTGGATAAAAATAGTTATAAACAAAAACCCCAAAGGACACGTAGACAAAATCGTCCATAAAGAAATCATGCTTGCCCAAAACAAACCCGGCGATTTCCTAATCGTTGGGAAATCCGAAAGCGGAAGAGTATTGTTGAACGCACTGTATAATTATGCCCAAAGCTATGAACATTATATCCTTTCAAAATGGCTGATTGATAAGAAACCAAAAGATTTCACCCCATAACAGAAGACCGGAGGATAAGAAATAAAGTAGGTTGGCATTACTATGCCAACATTGCAATTTGTCGGATTAGTAAATCCGACCTACCTTACTCCTCGCAATGACGAGGGCTATTTGTAGGGTAGACTTTAGTCTACCGCATATACTAAAATAAAAAAAAGCCCGTCAAGGATTTGACGGGAAATTAAATGCGAGGATAGCTCGCTTTTCACGAACTATCACTATAGAATTCTTTTATTTAATCCGCTTTTCAAGGGCATTTAAACGCGCTTCAAGGACCTTATTTTGGGCTTTCAATTGTTTATTCTCGGCCCTCAAGGTGTTCATGTCATTCTGAACTTGTTTCAGAATCTCTTTATCGCAACGGTTCTGACCCCTCACCCTAGCCCTCTCCCACAAGGGGCGAGGGGACAATGTGTCTTCTTCAACTGTAATCTGACCTTCACTTTGCAAAATCTGTTCTATTCTATCTACTCTTGCAGCAAGTTCTTTTATTGAATTCAACATTGCGTAAAACATTTCATCCCAGCGGATTTTTAAGTAGCCGTCGGTACCTTTTATGACCGCTTTCGGGAAAACTTTTTGCAAATCCTGCGCGATTACTCCAACATGAGCTTTTTTATCCGGATCTTTTTTGAAGGTAAAGTTATAAACTTTCAATTGTTTGATTTTTGCCAAACCTTCTGTATTCTCCCCTGAAATATTTTTCAACCGACGGTCAGAAGGAACGGTCGTGCCACTAACTTCTAACGTACCAGGGATTTTTACAAGAGCTGAGGATGTTCCGATAAACACAATTTCTTGGCTACTATTTGCATCGGATGTACCTCCAGCAGGACCTGAATATGCTCCAAGACATGTTTTATTACTGCCGGTTACAGCCTGACAAGCAAGCCTGCCAATTGCGGTATTAGCACTACCAGAAATGTTTGTAAATAATGCACCATCTCCAACGGCAGTATTCATTATTCCATTCTGATTGTACAATAACGCCTGATAACCTACTGCAGTATTGTTATATCCGGTATTATTCCGTGCTAATGCACTAGTTCCTATGGACGTATTATGAGATCCGTTGGTATTATACTCTAACGCAGCATGCCCAATCGCAGTGTTACTGTAACCCGAAATATTTAAGCGTAATGCTCCATTTCCAGCCGCTGTATTACTACTGCCTGTAGTATTATGCCATAATGATAGATATCCTAAAGCCGTATTATAGCCACCGGTTGTATTATAATATAAAGCATTTGTACCAACTGCAGTATTTTGACTACCTGTTGTATTTGATAATAACGTGCTGGTTCCTAATGCAGTATTATTAGCTCCAGTAGTAGTACTAGATAAAGCATGGAAGCCAACTCCTACATTATAAGCGCCGGAAGTATTTTGGCCTAAAGCGGCCTCTCCGAATGCTGTGTTATAACTTCCGGTTGTGTTTGCTTTTAAAGCAGAAGTTCCAAATGCGTTATTATAGCTTCCGGTTGTATTTGAATATAATGCTTGATAACCAAATGCGTTATTTTGAGTACCGGTCGTGTTCAGATTCAAGGCTCGACTTCCCGTGGCTGTATTATAGGATCCGGTTGTGTTTGCCCCCAATGCATAAGTTCCTACACCTGTATTGTAATTTGCGGTTGTATTATTGTTCAACACACCGTGTCCTATAGCCACATTACATCCGCCTGTTGTATTGTTCATTAAAGAACTATGTCCCAAAGCAGTATTACCAGCCCCGGTTGTATTTGTTCCCAATGAATAGAAACCCACAGCGGTATTTGTATGACCTGTTGTGTTTGCACGCATTGAATGACCACCTATAGCAGTGTTACTATAACCTGTCGTATTTGAATATAAAGAATGAGTACCCACTGCTATGTTAGTATCACCTGCAGTATTTGAATATAATGCATTATACCCAATCGCAATATTTTCATTACCTGTAGTGTTTGAGTATAACGAATTACTCCCTACAGCTATACCCCAAATACCGTCAGTATTTGAAGTCAATGCATTAACGCCCAATGCCGTATTTGCCCTGCCATTAGCATTAGATTTAAGTGACTTATATCCTATAGCGATACTATCAGCTCCGGGTTTTACATCTGTACCGATTCCTATTGAATTACTACCCAGTGCGCCGGTATTTTCGGCATCATCCGGAAGGCTTCCGAGCAAAAGTGCATTCGGTGTTACTCTCAAGGCGCCGGTTGTTGCGCTATTATTCTGGAACATAATATGGTTCACTGCTCTATCGCCAGTGTTTATCAACAATCGGCCCGATGAATTTTCAGGGCGCTGAGGACGACCAATCATTGCCATTTGGTTAGCATTTCCGATACCGTATCTTATATCGCTCGTACCCTCAACCCATTTCCAAGGACTTGAAAGGTCAACTTTGCTTTTCCTTGTCATTACAGGCGCAAATGCAGCCATGACAATCGAAAGGATTAGCATTACGACCATCATTTCTGCTAAAGTAAAACCGGAAAACGAAGAATTCTTTAATAGGGCTAAACCCTTATTAGGCTTAGATTGCCCCCCCCCCCGCACGGGCAAATTCAATAATATCAATACTTTCAGCCATATCTATTTCCCTCTTTTTTTTAACTATATTCTTATTATACCAATTTTTTGAACTTTTTCAACACTTTTTTATGGTTTTGTATAATAAAATTTAATAAAGTTTTTTGGTAGACTAAAGTCTACCCTACAGTGACTTAATCATTGCGAGCGAACAAAGTGACGGTTAAATCCCGACGCTTAGGCCGGCACAAAGGTTTATCGACTGGCCGGTAATTCCTTTTGCATCTTCTGAAATTAAATACCGGCAAAGTTTTGCGACCTCCTGAGGTTTTACAAAACGTTTTTGCGGGATTGTATCCAAAATTTCTTCTGTCGAAAACTCGCTTTCTTCAATTGATTCAAGCCCCAAGCCGGTTTCCACCCAACCCGGATTTATTGTGTTTACGGTTATATTATATTCGGCAAGTTCCAGCGCCAGAGCTTTTGAAAGTCCGATAAGGCCTGATTTCGAGGAGGAATAAAGGCTTGCGTAGGCCTCTCCCATAACCCCGGAAATTGAACCGATATTAATAATTCGGCCAAATTTATTCTCTTTCATATAAGGAACGGCGCTTTTTATTAATTTAACAGGCGCAATCAAGTTAGTTTCAAAAATTTCTTCTATCTGTTCAGACGTCATTTTCTCAATCCCGCCGTAAATATATTCGCCCGCATTATTTATCAAAACGTCAATTTTACTCGTCTTAATAAAATTTTCCAAGCATTCCGTATTTTTAGAAAGGTCACATGTGCAAAAATCTTCTGCCTTGCATTGTTCAAGGGTTTTCGGGTCACGGCCGGAAATATACACATTTCCCAGCGATTTTAATTCTTCAAATATTGCTCTTCCAATCCCTCTGCTTGCGCCGGTTACAAGAATATTCATCTTTTTTCTTCTCCATAAACAAATTTTTTCACAATTTCATAGGCCATAAAAATTCCCGCACAGCTTGCGACAAAAGGCGTTGAAGCCGGAGTAATTTTCGTGAATTCAATTTCTCCCCCCTCTGCTGTTGTAATTTTTTCAGTTGACGAGATTTTTTCTTGTACAAAAGGTTTTTCCCTGCTTGCTACAACATCGATTCCGGTAGTTATTCCGCGTTTTTTCAACTGATAAATCACATTAGATATAAACGGAGCATTTTTATTTTCGATATCTTTTATGTCGCAGATGTATAATTTTGTCGGGTCAATTCTGTTTCCTGCGCCCATTGAAGATATTACAGGGATATTATTTTTTACGCAAAACTCCAACAGAGCAATTTTTGAGCGCATTGTATCTATCGCATCAGACACAAAATCCACCTTTTCACCGGCCAATAAAATATTTGAAATATTTTCCTCAGTGCAAAAATTATCCACAACATTCAATTCGATTTGCGGATTTATATCTTTCAATCTCTCCTTAAAAAGTTCGGCCTTACTTTTTCCGATAGTTGAATGAAGTGCGACAATCTGGCGGTTAATATTCGATTCTGAAACTTTGTCAAAATCTACAATAGTTAATTTTCCAATCCCTGCTCTTGCAAGTGCTTCTGCACAAAAGCCGCCAACTCCGCCGAGTCCAAAGACAACGGCATGTTTTGCGGCTAATAAATTTTGGGCATTCTCTCCCCAATAAAGTGAGTTTCTTGAAAAAAGTTCCCTTTTATCCAATTTCAAAACATCTTTCTATTTTATTATGTATCCGATGAGGAATGTACAAACCACAAATATTGCGGCTATAATACCTGTTAATTTGTTCAAACCTTTTTCAGCACTTTTTTGGGATGCAAAAAGGTGGGAAGTTCCTCCGATACTTGCAATACCATCACCTTTTGGAGAGTGCATCAAGATTAATACAATCAATAATATTGCTGAGATAGTTTGTATTGTCCAAATAAATGTAACCATTTTATTTTTTCTCCTTTTTCTTCGAAATGAAATGCGCTCTCTTTGAGTTTAGCTTAATATTTTCAAAAGTATATAGCCTTGCCGGACGTTTTGAAGATGATTTTGTAAATTCATTCAACTCGATAAGTCCGTCAGTTGAGATAGCTTTTTTTCTAAAATTACGTTTGTCCAGTTTTTTGCCCATAATAAGTTCGTAAGCCTTTTGCATCTCAGTTAATGTGAATTTTTCGTTCAACAATTGATACGCAACCGGACAGATTTCTAATCTTTCGCGAGTTCTTTTCAGTGAATATTCAATAATATCTTTATGGTCAAATGCTAAAGGCGGAAGCTCTGAAAGCTTGTGCCATCCGAGTTCAGGGGTCGAAACAATTTGAATATCCTCAGCTCTTACTAACGCAAAGTAAGCGCAGGTAATAACCCTTGCGTTCGGGTGACGGAGCGGGTCGCCAAATGTATAAAGCTGTTCAAGATAAATGTTATCAACATTCGTACGTTCTTTCAAAACTCTCAATGCAGCTTGATCAAGGTTTTCGGATAATCTTACGTATCCTCCCGGTATTGCCCATTTATCTTTAAAAGGTTCATTCGCTCTTTTTACAAGTAAAACTTGAAGGGCATTGTTTTTCAAAGTCACTATAACTACGTCGACTGTAATTTCATGTGTTTTTGTTTCGTTAAATATCATATTCTCGTTCCCTAAGATTATCATATTATAAACATAGAACTTTGAGATTAAAAACGTTAATATATTGTAACATTCCAATATAAATTTAGCAATTTTATATTCTTTATTTACTTTATATATATACGGGAATTATTAGGGGAACTTATGACATTAAATGCAATAGATGCTAATAACAATATTTTTCTAAAAGGAATGTTTCCTAAAAATGATGCTGAACAGAACAGTTCAACATCTAATAATTTTTTAAACAGCGCATTCGGTAACGGTTTCCCTGCTCAAACAGCAATGATGCCTGCAAGTCCAATGATTTTACCGGGCAGTGTAGGCGCTATGGAATTTAATTTTAACGATTACATGAACGCTCAGACACAAAACCTTAGTTTTATTCAAAGCTGTACTCAATTTATTCAAAATGTATTCGGACCAAACAGTCCGTTTCCTGCAAATGGTGCTGGTTTCCCGGGCGGAATTCAGATGCCTAACTTCTTTGGAGATCCAAGCCTTGCATCATTATCATTTAATGATACAGGCAGTGCCGGTTCTTCAACATCAACAGTTAATAATGGTTCTGAATCAGCTTGTGAGGTAAGCGGATTAACAACAAGCGAGAACGGTTTAAATCTTATCAAAAAATATGAAGGATGCCGTTTGAGCGCGTACCAAAATAAAGGTGATGTTCCGACAATCGGATACGGACACACAGCAGGTGTAAAAATAGGACAGAAAATAACACAAAGCGAAGCTGATGCTCTTTTGAAATCAGACATTAAAGAATTTGAAGGATATGTAAAATCAATGGTAAAAGTTCCGTTGACACAAAGCCAGTTTGACGCATTAGTTTCATTCACATATAATTTCGGACCGGGCAAATTAAAAAGTTCAACATTACTCAAAAAATTGAACAGCGGAGATTATAACGGAGCCGCAGCCGAGTTTTCAAAATGGAACACCGCTTACGGCGGAAAAGAACTTGCCGGTCTTACAAGACGCAGAAATGAAGAAAAAATGATGTTTTGTGCATAATAACTTTATGGCATTCATAAATTAACATTTGCATAAATTTTCCGGCTAATATATAATTGCCTTATGGTTAATAAAATAAATACCGCAACGGTAATAGGTTTAAACCCGTATAAAGTTGATGTTGAAATAGATGTTGTGAATTCGCTTCCTTCCATTTCGATTGTCGGACTTCCTGATGCTGCGGTTAATGAAGCTCGCGCGCGGGTTCGTTCTGCGGTTAAAAATTCCGGATACACTTTTCCGCATAAAAAAGTTGTGATTAATCTTGCGCCGGCAGATTTAAAGAAGGAAGGTGCAAATTTCGATTTGCCGATGGCTGTCGGAGTTCTTGTGGAAGAAGAAGTTTTAACGACAGAAAAAGTTTCGAAATATGCATTTATCGGTGAACTTTCACTTGACGGCAGTTTGCGCGGGGTTTCGGGGGTGCTTCCTCTTGTTATGGGGCTCAAAGATTTCGGGATAAACGATGTTATTCTGCCGGAGGAAAACGCCAAAGAGGCCGCACTTGTTGAAGGGATGAACATTTACGACGCAAAGACATTATGTGATGTAGTCAGCCATTTTACGGAAAATCCGCTTTCGAAAACAGTAATTGACATAAAAAAATATCTTGAAGATGAAAGCAGAGAAGAATATGTTTACGATTTTAAGGATGTTAAAGGCCAGCAAAAAGCAAAAAGGGCGCTTGAAATTGCGGCCGCCGGCAATCATAACATTTTAATGACCGGTTCTCCTGGGTCGGGCAAAACACTTATGGCAAAATGTTTTGCCTCAATTCTTCCGCCGCTTGAATTATCCGAGGCATTGGAACTCACAAAAATTTACAGTGTTTCAGGACTTTTATCCTCTGATAAGCCTCTTATGGCGAAACGTCCGTTTAGAGCTGTACATCATACCGCATCAGCAAACGGGATTATCGGAGGCGGGTCAACCCCAAAACCCGGAGAGATTACTCTCGCACACAGAGGGGTTTTATTTTTAGATGAAATGGTTGAATTTCCGAGAAGCGTTCTGGAAGTTCTAAGGCAGCCGCTTGAAGATTCCGAAATCGTTATTTCAAGAGCTAAGCATTCAATTAAATATCCGGCAAAATTTTTGCTATTAGGCGCGATGAACCCTTGTCCATGCGGATATTTGGGAGATAAAGAAAAATCTTGCACCTGTTCTGAATTTCAGATTAACCGATATCTTTCAAAGCTTTCCGGCCCTCTTCTTGACAGAATTGATTTGCAAATCAACGTTCCGCGTCTAACCGGTGATGAATTAATTCATACGGCCCCTTCTGTTGAGACTTCCGCTGACATCAGGGCAAGAGTTATATCAGCCCGAAAAATTCAACTTGAAAGGTATAAAAATGACGGAATTTTGACAAATTCTGAATTAACACCAAAATTAATCAAAAAATATTGTCAGATAGATAAATCTTGCGAAGAAATTTTCAAGGCCGCAATTGTTAAATACGGCTTGTCCGGAAGAAGATACGACAGAGTCTTAAAACTTGCAAGAACCATTGCGGATTTGGACGGTTCGCCTCAAATCAAGCAGAACCATCTTATGCAGGCTTTACAATACAAAATGTTCGACAAAGACAAGCTGATTTCCGGCTAAAATTAGCGCACTACACTTTTATTTTATTTCTTTAAAATTGTATTACGAACTGCATAAAAAAACATTTTTATATCTTTTAGTACTGATTTTTTAGGAGTTGCATACTGCGGGTTATTGAAATTACCAACTCCGCGATATCGTTCGGTTACGTATATTTTTCTTGCTTTTCTTGTAAAATTCGGGAGTTTTCCTCCGCAAAAAGCAACATTTGGGGTATTTTGTATCATTTTATATTTCCTTTCGCACTAAATAATGATTATAAATTTTAAAAATTGCATAATTTACAAAATTTTGTTACAAAATTTATTAATCGGACATTTATCACAAAGCGGTTTTTGCGGTTTACAAACATTCTGTCCGTGAGTTACCATTAGTGTGTTTATATCAAGCCAGTATTTAACCGGTAATTTTTCTCTGAGGGCAAATTCTGTTTCTTCGGGAGTTTTAGTTTTTACATACCCTAAACGGTTAAAAATTCTATGAACATGTACATCTACGCAAATCGCAGGAGTATTAAATCCTTTTGCAAGAACAAGATTTGCGGTTTTTCGTCCGACACCGTTGAATTTCACCAGCTCTTCAATAGTTTCCGGAACCTTGCCATTGTATTTTTCAACTATTTCTTTTGATAATTCTACAATCTGTTTTGCTTTATTTGCATAAAAACCCACCGGATAAATTGCTTTTGAAAGCCTTTCTACATCACAACAAGCGAAATCCTCAGGTTTTCTGCCGATTTCAAGCATTCTCAATGTGGCAGGATAAGTCGTTTTATCGTTCGTTCTTAAGCTCAAAATACAAGCTATCAAAACAAGGTAAGGATTTTGAAATCCCTCCATCAACTGGACAAAATCGCTCCTCGGCTGATCTGCCTTGATTAAGTTTTCAACAATTTTATCTATATTTACATCCATAAAATTGATTTTACCATAAACGAAAAGCAATGATAACATTTGTTAATAGATTTGCAAAGAGTTAAATAATTGGTACTATTAAAGTATGAATAGGATTTTGTTTATAACATCAAATAGTGAAATCTCGAAAAAGTTTTCCGAAATTTTTTCGTCTAAAAGCTTATTTGATTATACGACTTCATCCGATAAAACAATGATTTTGGACATGGTGAACGTTTTTCCGCCGGATATTATAATCACTGATGCGATATCAAAAGACGTTGATTATAAGGAAATACTCAGAAAAATTAAAATTATCAACGACAATATTATAATAATTTTATACTCAAAAGATGAGATTCAAAGAGAGCTTGCAAAATACGCAAATGCTATTATTACGCCTTCAATGTCGGATTCTCTTATAAATTCGATTATTCAAATGAATTTAAAAACAAAAAATTCACTTGAAAAACTCTCAAACACAAACCGCGACCTTGCGGAAAGCCTTTACCGTTTGAATACGCTTTACAACACAAGTTCTCAGTTTGCCGGAACTCTTGATAAGGAAAAACTTCTTAACTATATGATTGAGGGTATGGATAAAGCATTAAGTTTTTCGCTAACAATCCTGTTATCCTTTTGCAGCGAAAACGAGCCCGTTTTGATATTGAATTCTCTTTATGAAATCTCTGATGAGCTGATGAGCGCGATTAAATTAAGAACAATTTTAAACTATAAATCTTTATTTGACGGAAAAGAGCTTCCTTATGAACTTGATGAAAAAAATCTAAAAATCGTGAAACTTGTAAAACATCCGGCAAACAGATTTACTTTCAATTTATTTCAATTTGACAACATGTTTACGCCGATTAATCTGGGAGATGATTTCTTCGGCTGTGTTGAAATTTTCAAAGATGTTTCGTTTTCAACGGAAGATGCAACTTGCTTCCAAACTATTGCAAGACAGGTTACACTGCCTTTGAAAAGCGCCATTTTATATCAGGAATTAATTGAAACAAACAAAAAGCTTGAAAAACTGGAAAGGATGAAGTCAGAGTTTATTTCAATTGTTTCTCACGAACTCAGAACGCCTTTAACATCAATAAAAAATTCACTTGACATTCTCTCCGGCGGAAGATGCGGAGAAATAACAGAAAACGCCGCAAAATTCTTTGATATGGCAAAACGTAACGTGCAGGGACTTTCGAGAATTATTAACGACTTGCTGGATTTATCTAAGATTGAGGCCGGAAAAATGACCTTCAATTTTAAAACTACAAATATTAAACCGGTCATTGAGTACGTTAAATCTTCTCTTTCTGGCGTTGCAAAATCCGCAAATCTAAATCTTGTTGTAAACATTGATGAAAATTTACCGGATATAACAGCAGATTCCCAGAGACTTGAACAAGTTTTGACCAATCTTGTATCAAACGCAATAAAATTTACACCATCAGGCAAGAATATTTATATAAACGCAGCTCTCACAAATTCCGAAAACATTAAACAAAACGAAGTTTTTGCCGAAGATATAAGCAAACTTAGCGGCGATTACATTCTTGTTTCCGTAAAAGACGAAGGTATCGGAATTGACAGCAAAGATTTATTAAGGGCATTTGACAAATTTGCGCAAATCGAAAATTCGCTTTCAAGAAAAGTCGGAGGAACAGGGCTGGGACTTCCTATTGCAAAACAGCTTCTTGAAGCGCATAAGGGGACTATCTGGTGTGAAAGCGAGCTGGATAAGGGTTCTACTTTTTATTTCGCAGTTCCGATCATAAAAACTCCGGAATTTGCCGCGCTTTAGAAATCGTAATATTTAGCTTAATAATTTTACCTTATCGCAAATTGTGGTATAATAAGATTATATAAAAGCTTAGGGGATTAAAATGAAAAAGATTTTAATTGTTGATGATGAACAGGATATTGTTGAAAGTTTGAAATTTGTATTAGAATCCGCTGATTATTGTTGTTATTGCGCATATAACGGCGAAGACGGATTAAAAGCGGCAAAAGAACTTGTTCCTGATTTAATTATTCTGGACGTTATGATGCCGAAAATAAACGGCTACAAAATCAGCAGACTTTTGAAATATGATAACAAATATAAAAATATTCCGATACTTATGATTACCGCCCGTTCTCAAGCTGAAGACAAATTAATCGGCGAAGAAACCGGCGCGGATGAATACATTACAAAACCGTTTGATTTGGAAGAAGTTGTAAAAATAGTTGATAAATATTTGAAATAGTTCCGGAAAGCATAAAAATGGATACAGTAGTTACAAATAAAACGTTAGAAAAATTGAAATATGACCTTGTAAGAGCAAATCTTGTTCCATACGAGATAATAGAGCAGGCTCAGGAACTTGCCAATGCTCAGAACATAAATATAGGTCAGGCTCTAATAAATTCAGGAATTTTAACAGAAGAAACCCTTCTAAAATTTTTGGAGGCAAAACTCCATATTCCTTACGTTGATTTGAACGATTACACACTGGATAAAAACTGCCTTAAATATATAAACTTTTCGGATGCCAAACGTTACAAAATTATACCGCTTTTCAAGATTGAAAATACTCTTACCGTTGCAATGGCAGATCCTCTTGATTTGTTTGCCATAGATAAAGTACTTGAAACTGCGGAATGTTCAATTGAGCCTGTCATCTCCTCGGAAAGCGCTATATTAAAAAAAATTGACGAATATTACAAAACTGATATTACCGTCGGGGAAATTTTTACAAATCTGGAAAACGTAGATTTTGATTGGACAGAAGAGCTCCACAGCGACGACTTAAGCGACAATCACATGCAAAAAATTGTCCGCGCAATATTAAAACAAGCCATTCTTGAATTAGTTCACGAAGTTATTTTTCAATACGGAGAAGAAGGACTTGAAGTTAAATTCAAAAAAAACGGAGCGATTTTAAACAGAGGTAATATTCCTCAAGTTTTAACCGCATCATTCATCGCGAAATTAAAACTTCTCGCAGAACTTGACCCGTCAGTATCGGAAGTTCCTCAATTAGGAAAACTCCCTTTCAAAGTTGATGATATTCCTATAATTTCAAGCATTTCAACATTTCCTACAATTATGGGCGAAAGAATTTTCCTAAAAATTTACAAACCGCCTACCGAACTGGCACGCATCATCAAAAACGATATTAATCTAAACATTATAAAAAACGCACTCGACAAACCTGGAATTATACTCGTCTGCGGCTCACCATTGAGCGGAAAAACACATGTTATATATTCAATCCTGCTTGAAGCCGCAAAAAAAGACAGAGCAAAAAATGTTATGACAATTGAAAGTCTCTCCAAATACGAGCTTGAAGGGGTTAATATGTGTGAACTTAATGAAAATATCGGGTTTAACATGGATAAAGCCGCCCGCTTTATTGAATTTCAATCCCCGGACATAATTTATCTCGAAAGCATTAAAACTAAAGAAACTTTCGATTATTTTTCAAACCTTGTTTTTGACAACAAAACAATAATAATGGAATTTTTAGCCAACAACATGGAAGATTTGAGAAATAAGCTTGCGTTTTCAGACTTTGAAACCCTCAAATCCTTAATTTCGTGTATGATTTATATCCATTCACAAGACAGTATAGAAGTTTTTGACAATTCAATAATGCAAAAATATCTTGTATAAAAGATGTTTTAATTATGAAAAAATATTATCAATTTCATCAACTTTATTTTCATCAGCTTTTTTAATATTTAAAAGCTCGCCTTGATATGGTTGGTTTGAACCGTTTTTATCTTTACCGGCAGCCAGGCTTACAATACTGTTAAACTTCGGAATTGTATCCGTAATCTTCTGTCCGTCAATAGTTTCATTTACACTGATTGTCATCTTGCCTTCAATATTCTTTTGAATATTCTGTGCGGCCTGTGTATTCAAATATTTAATAGAATTCAAAACTTCTTGATTCAATTGAATTTGCAATCCGGAATTGTTGAGCGCAATTTGTCTTGCCGTATTTGTATCAACTGAACCGTTATAAAGGTTTATACCCAAATCAGCACTTCTGAATGCGGTATTTGAATTCGTATTATGAACGTTATACTGACTGTTTTTTTCAGCAGCACGTTTTATAATTTCTTGCGAAACTTCTTTTAATACGCTTCTGTCTATTCCTGTATTTAAACTAACATTTAGTGCCATTAGTTATATCCCTTTCCGTAATATTTTTATCGGAATTTTCTACTAAATCTTTAGTAATTTACCTATTGTTTGTAACAAAACTTTACAAATTATCAAATACTAAGCAATTTTTGTGTAGGGATAAACTTTATATATATAGTATATAAAACGAGAGAATATTATGTCATTAGAAAACACAATAAATATATTGGCAAACTTTAATGCTATAGCCGGCGCGGGTATGAACTATAAGAACTCGGTTGATAACGGAGCATCAAAAAGCGATGCTTTGTTTGGGGCAATGACATTAGGCTCGGCAAATTTGTTCAGAAACGCCTGGGCAGCGGATCAGGTTGAGCGAGGTAATTATTGGGCCGGAGCGATAAATGCGGCAAATGATTACACAACAGCTGAAGGCGCAAAGAATGCACTTTTTGGTCTTACGATGAGTGATTTACCGCCATTGTTCGGGGGCTGGGGATACGGATACGGATATCATCCCGGAATGAGCATCTGGGGCGGAGGAGGCTGCTGCTGCAACAACTTTATGCCATTTTCAATGCCTATGAACTTTAGCGTAAGCATGTTTTCTCAAAACAGATTTTATTGTTAATTTTTGAGAAGCTTGGCAAATTGATTAAAGAGTAATTTGAGTATTTTAGATTTGTTGGGCAGGTATGTCCAACCTACAAACTCGTAAAAAATATTTTTGCTAGTGTGTAGAATGCGCTAAATCATCAAACCAACGTCGTAACGATTTTAAAAATCCACCCCATATACCCTCTCTCGTGTTTTGATGAACATTCTTGGCGGCCGCAAGTTTTAATTCTTGGATAGCTTCATCGTATCTGCCGGCTTTATTATATGTTTCTAACAATTTTATTGAAGTATCAGTATCCAAGTTAGAATTTAATGCCGCATTTGTTATTGCTCTATAAATTTCATTACTCATTTCAGTATCGTCATAATAATGATAATCTAAATGACAATCTATTGGCAATTCCCCGCGTTTATTTTTAGTTAAATGCATTTGGGCGATAACTTCCGGTTGGTTTTCTAATACTTTATGGATCTCTTCTGTTTGTTCTATATCTGCCAGATGTATTGGCAAATTACCTTGTGCATCTTGAGTTAAATGTATTTGAGCAAGAACTTCGGGTTGATTTTTTAAGGCTCTATGAATTTTTTCCATACAACAAATATCTGAATAATGCATAGGCAATTGATTATACTCACCTCGTGTTAGGTGTATTCGAGCAATAATTTCCGGTTGATTTTCCAATACTCTATGTATTTCTGCCATTGTTAACGCACCTGCAGAATGCATTGGTAATTTGTTATATTTATCTTTGGTTAAATGAATCTGTGCAAGAACTTTCGGTTGATTTTCTAACACTCTATGAATTTCTTTTGTTTTTTCTAAATCTGCATAGTGGATTGGCAGATCTCCATAGAGACCTTTAGTTAAATGAATTCTAGCAATAACTTTGGGTTGGTATTTTAAGGCTCTATGAATTTCTATTGTTTGATCAGCAGTTGCCTTATGCATTGGCAAATTTCCCCAGTTATCTTGGGTCAAATGTATTTGTGCAATATGCTCAGAGCTTAAGGCTTTATGTATTTCTTTTATTTTTGCTAAATGTGTCTCATGATAAACTGAGTCCCCGCATAAACCATGCATTAACAGGTCTCCATGAAAGTCTTTAGTTAAATATTTTTCAAGTCCTTTTTCAAAATGTGTACCCATACTATTTACAGTTTTTTGAAAAATATCATTATTTACTCTAGCTCCAAAACTCGGAGTTGACACTGAACGGATATTTTGAAATCTATTATTTGAATTTGAATTTGAATTAATTGAATTATCAATAAAATTGATACGCATTTTATGTTGTCCCCTTTTTTATATTAAAATATGTAAAAAAAAATTTTGCTAGTAAAACTTATATTTCATATTAAAAATTATTAAGCGAGAGGTCTTTTTGTATTAAATTTTACGAGAATTATTTTCTATGCTAAACTCTTTGTATGATTACATTAGAGAATTTGAACAATGAGAGTTTTAAAAAGTTCAGACAGAGCCTTGATTTAAACTGGTCATTTGCTGTTACCGGTTTGACGGCTCTTTTGAGAATTTTTTTGCTTAAAGAAATTTCAAGACACACCGGAAGAAAAATTCTTTTTATTACATCAACTGAACAAAACGCCTTAAAATATCAGAATGATTTAAATAAAGGGTTTGGAACAAAATCTGAAATTTTCCCGTTTCAAAATATTTCGATGTACGAAAATATTGATTTGAATTTTTACGATTACGCAGAACAGATAAGAATTTTACGAGAAAAGCCGCAAATCGTCATTACACCTGTTAAATCCCTGCTGGAGAAATTTCCCTCCGAACATTTTTTCAGAAAAAACGCCATAAAAATAAAAGTCGGGGATGAAATTAACGTAAAAGATTTCAGCCAAAAACTTGTTGATTTAGGTTATAAACGCTCGACAATGGTGAATGATATTTCTGAATTCAGTGTCAGAGGAGATATTATTGATGTGTTTTCACTTGCGCAAAACCCGATAAGAATTGAGCTATGGGGGGATGAAGTTGTTGAGATAAGATATTTTAACAACGAAACCCAAAAATCAATAGAAAAAACATCTGATGTCGAAATTTTACCAGTGTACAAATTCATTTTGCCTCATGCCTGTAATGAAAATCTTAATGATTATTCGGAACTTCAAGTTTACCAGAACGAATACAATCCTGATATGGTGAGTATTTTGGATTATTTTGATAATTATATCGTTGTGTTTGATGAAACTTCAGAAATTTACACAAAATATGAGTTTCTGGATAAAACTTGTGAAGATCAATTAGCCGAAAATGTTAAACTTGAACAAATTAAGCCGATAAAAGGCCGCAATCACTACACTTACGAAGAATTCATCAGAAAAATTTCAAGCTTTTTAAGGATAGGCTTTAACAACTTCATTGATGGAAATATTGAGGATGTTATAGAATTTGAGTCTCAGCCGATGAAACATTTCAATGCGGATTTAGACGGAATTTCCGTATATTTGCTTGATAAAAAAGATTACAAAATAATAGTTTGCACTGATTATCCGGAACGTATAAAAGAATTTTTGAAAGAGCGCGAAGTTTTTCTTGATGTGGATTATCAGGAAAGCATATCTTCAAACGGCGCAATATTAGAGGATTTCAAAACCCTAATTCTTACAGATAGAGAGCTTTTTAATAAACGCTCAAAAGAAATTACTTCCTCAAAACGTTCATATTTCAAGGAAAAACCTGAATATATCGAAAGTATAAACGATATAAAAGAGGGCGAATACGTTGTCCATAGTATTCACGGGGTCGGGATTTATCAGGGCTTAACCCAGCAGGAAATAGACGGCCAGTTAAAAGATTATTTAACGATTGAATATGCGGGAAAAGACAGACTTCACATTCCAGCCGAACAAATAAACCTTCTCTGCCGCTATAGAGGCTCCGGAACAGTCCGCCCGAAACTTTCCAGAATGGGCGGCCGCGATTGGGAAAACACAAAAGCTAAAGTTAAAAAAGAAGTCGAAGAGGTTGCGTATGACCTTTTGAGACTTTACGCAAGACGAAAAATGCAGACCGGCATACAGTTTTTACCGGATACCCCATGGCAGAACGAAATGGAAGATGCTTTTGAATACACCGAAACTCCTGACCAGATGAAAGCTATACTTGATGTTAAGGCAGATATGGAAAGTGATAAGCCGATGGACAGACTGATTTGCGGAGACGTAGGTTTTGGAAAAACAGAAGTCGCAATGAGGGCCATTTTCAAGGCTGTAACTTCCGGCAAACAAGTTGCCGTAGTTGTTCCGACAACTATTCTTGCATTCCAGCACTATCAGACAATATCCGAACGTTTTAAGCCGTTCGGAGTTCAGGTGGAATTAATGTCAAGATTTAGAAGCCAGAAAGAACAAAAAGAAACTTTAAAAAATCTCGCACTTGGCTCATGCGATGTTGTCGTCGGGACTCACAGGCTTTTGCAGGACAGTGTAAAAATTAAAGACTTAGGTTTGCTTGTAATTGATGAGGAGCACCGTTTCGGAGTTAAACATAAAGAAAAATTAAAACAGATGAGAGAAAATGTTGATATTATAACGATGTCAGCTACCCCAATTCCCAGAACGCTTTACATGTCTTTATCCGGAATAAAGGACATGTCGATCATTAACACCCCGCCTAAAAACAGACTTCCGATTAAAACTTATGTGGGTGAATGGAACGATAATATGGTCAAAAACGCTATTATCCATGAACTCGATAGGGAAGGTCAGGTATTTTATCTTTATAACAGAGTTGAAACAATTGAGGAATTTAAACGAACTCTTCAAAATCTAGTTCCTAACGCCCGTATAGCAATAGGACATGGTCAGATGGATGAAAAACAGCTGGAAGAAGTCATAATTGATTTTTCAAACCATGAATATGATATTCTTCTTGCCACAACAATTATTGAAAACGGCATCGACATCCCGAACGCTAACACTATGATTATTCATAACGCCGATAAGTTCGGTCTTGCACAGCTTTATCAATTGAGAGGACGCGTCGGACGCTCGCAAAGACAGGCATATTGTTACTGTTTCTACAATAAAACAAAAACCATGACAAAAGATGCTATTCAAAGGCTAAAGGCCATAAAAGAATTCACAACCCTTGGTAGCGGCTACCAAATCGCCCTAAGAGATGTTGAAATCCGTGGAGTCGGGAATATTTTAGGCACAAAACAGCACGGGCACATGATTAACGTAGGGTTCGATACTTACTGCCAGCTATTGGAAGAAACAGTTCGGGAACTTCAAGGGGAAAAGGTTGAAAATAAAATTCCGGCAATTGTTGACATTAATGTTACAGCCTTTATTCCGGATGACTGGGCAGGTTCAAGCGACATGAAAATGATTGAATATAAGAGACTGGCGGATGTAAATTCCGAACAAGAGCTTGATTATATAGTTTCAGAGTGGAAAGACAGGTTTGCAAAACCTCCTCAAAGCGTTGAAAACTTAATAAATCTTATCAAATTAAGACTTATTGCCACGGATTTAAAAATATCTTTAATCCGTGAAACATCTGATAATATAAGAATTTACACACCATTTTCAAATATCGAATGGAAA
Source organism: bacterium (assembly GCA_017942035.1). Taxonomy (GTDB): domain Bacteria; phylum Cyanobacteriota; class Vampirovibrionia; order Gastranaerophilales; family Gastranaerophilaceae; genus RUG14219. The sequence goes on from JAGAVG010000011.1 coordinate 29,072, forward strand.
CTTATACAAAACAAACTACCGTCAAATATTATCAAATTTATACGCTTTACGCAGGCTCCAGCCTCATGTCAGGATGGTAAATCTGTAATTTTGCTTAACAATTCTTATATGAATTTTAATGAAGTATTTAACATTTTGACAGATTTGTTTTATCATATAAAAAGAGTCATTGATGAATACAATAACTAAAAAGAAAGAGAGTTTTTATGAACAGTAAAAAATTATTAACCGCAATTGCACTTTCAGCAGTCCTATTTGCAGGATGCGGCTTAAAATCAAAAGAGACAATCGTTCTTGTAAACGATACTCCTATCACTTATGGTCAGTTCAATAAATTATTTAAAGAACAATCTCAAAATACCATGTTTTCTCAAATGGGCATAAAAATTACAAAAGAAAAAAACGGATTTATGTACTACTTAATTCAGGACAGAGTAGTAAATGAACTTATTGTGAATACTTTACTTCAACAAGAAGCTGAAAAACGCGGCATTAACGTAACTGAGGAACAAGTTAATAAAACCGTCGAAGATTTAATGAATCAGGTTGGAGGAAATAAAGAACTCGGACGAATCTTAAAACAGCATGGACTCACTGAAAAACAATTTAGAGAAGATGTAAAAAAAGAATTAACAATGAAAGAACTTGCAAAATCAGTAGGAAATGTTTCAGTTTCCGATGCTGAGGTTAAAAAATATTATCAGCAAAATACTCAAAAATTCAAACTTCCTGATAAAGTTCGCGCATCTCACATTCTTATTGACGCTAATGAAGACGCTCTCAGATTAAAAATGAAAGAAGATTTCAGATATAAAAATCTTAGCGAAGAAGAATTGAATGCTAAAATTAATGAAAAAATTAAAGAAAGAGAAGCTAAAGCAAATGAACTTTTCCAAAAAGTTAAGGCTAATCCTTCAGAATTTGCAAAATTTGCAAAAGAAAATTCACAGGACAAAACAACTGCAATAAACGGCGGAGACTTAGGTTTCTTTGCAGCAAATGAAATGGTTCCGGAATTTTCAGCAGCTGCATTTGATACAAAACCGGGCAGCCTTACTAATAGAGTTGTTAAATCAAAATTCGGCTACCACATAATCATGGTTACTGACAGAATGGAATCAAGCCAGCAGCCATTTGAAAAAGTAAAATCAGGTATTAAAAATTATCTGGAAAACCAAAAACAAATCAAAGCGCTTGATAATCTTACAGAATCACTAAAAAGACAGGCTAAAATTGAATATGTAAATTCTGAATTTGATCCTAAAGCAATTCAAAAAGGAATCGAAAAAGAAATCAATGAAGCTCCTAAAAAAATTCAAGACGCAGAAAAAGCTAATAAAAAGCCAAACAATTAAATAACATAATATATATTTTGATGCATTTTTGCCGCAGATCTTAGATTTGCGGCTTTTCTTATATAATAAAAAATATGCAAAAAAAAGCCGTCACGAACATTTTTCATAACGGCCTTATAATAAAAAGAGTAATTTAATGAATTCCCTGAGCTATCATAGCGGAGGAAAGCTTTATAAATGCCGCAATATTAGCACCGGCTACATAATTGTTATCTAATCCGTACTTTTCAGCCGCATCCTTGCAAGAACGGAAAATATTTACCATTATATTCTCAAGCTTCTTATCAACTTCTTCAAATGTCAAATAATATCTCATACTATTCTGGCTCATTTCAATCGCTGAAGTTGCAACACCGCCTGCGTTTGCAGCCTTTGCCGGAGCAACAAGAACATTGTGTTTCAGCAAATATTCTGTTGCCTCCTTTGTACAAGGCATATTTGCACCCTCTCCTATTGCTAAAACTCCATTTTTAACCAGTATTTTCGCACTATCAAGAGTTAATTCATTTTGAGTAGCGCAAGGAAGTGCAATATCCGTTTTGATTTCCCAAATCGGAGAATTTTGCCCCTTATGTTCCGTGTAAATTGCATCTTTATGGTATTTGAGGTAATCTTTAATTCTTCCGCGCTTAACCTCTTTAATTTCTTTTATTGCATCTAAATCTATTCCGTTTTTATCATAGATACAGCCATTTGAATCACTCATTGCAACAACTTTTGCACCAGACATTAAAGCTTTTTCAGCCGCGTAAATCGCAACATTTCCTGATCCGGATATTGTTACAGTTTTATTTTTAAGTGAATTTTTACCGTTTTCTTTGAGCATTTCACGCATAAAATAAATAAGTCCATAGCCTGTAGCCTCTTTTCTTGCTTGAGAACCGCCGTATTCAAGGCCTTTTCCGGTCAAAACTCCGCCTTCATAAGTGTTTCGAATTCTTTTATATTGACCAAACAAAAATCCGATTTCTCTTGCTCCGACCCCGATATCACCTGCCGGAACATCAACATCTGCTCCGATATGTCTGTATAATTCGGTCATAAAACTCTGGCAAAAACGCATTATTTCCATATCGGACTTACCTTTAGGATTAAAATCCGCTCCGCCTTTGGCGCCTCCTATAGGAAGTCCTGTAAGCGCATTTTTAAAAATTTGTTCAAACCCTAAAAACTTCATTATACTGAGGTTTACATTTTCTGCGAATCTTAATCCGCCTTTATATGGCCCGATAAGACTGCTGAATTGAACTCTATATCCTCTATTTACAATTATTTCGCCTCTATCATTTACCCATGGAACCCTAAATATTATTGTTCTTTCAGGTTCAACCATTCTTTCAAGTATTGCAAGCTTTTCCATTTCCGGATGCTTATCAATTACTGGAGTCAGAGAAGTAAGAACTTCCTCTACAGCTTGCAGATATTCTTTTTCTTCAATGTTATTGCTTTTAGTATTTTTTAAAACTTTTGTTAAATATTTATTCATATTTCATTCTCCATAACTTTATGAGTGTAACACATATTGTAAAATGGTGCAAATATTAAGATTATTCAAGCAAATATTTTAACATGTTTGATTTTTAACAAATTACGGGTATAATTATTACAAGATGAGTGTAAGGAGGATATATGCTAGAAAAACTTGAAAAATTCCAAATTTTAGCATTGAGCATAGTACTTGCATTGGGACTTGTTATTGCAGTAAAAACAGGGGTTTCCGGAGTATCTAAAAATTCAATTTCGGTTACCGGATCTGCCTATGAAATAGTTCAGTCTGATTCAGGTTCTATGAGTATTAATTTGCAGGTCAGAGCATCAAGTAAAGCAGAAGCATACAAAATTGCAAAAGTTCAATTGCCAAAAGTTTTAAATTATTTTGAAAATGCTGGTTTTTCGAAAGATAATATAGAAGTAAAAGCTGCAAATGGTTATGTATCATACCGTTACAACTCAAACGGAACACCAACTGGCGAAATTTTGCACTACAATTTCACACAGAGAATAGAGGTCAAATCAAACGATGTAGATAAAATTAAAAATGCGGCAGTAGATGTTCAAAATCTTGTATCTGACGGAATTGATGTCGAAATAAATGAAGTCCAGTATTATTATTCAAAACTTCCTGAACTGAAAGTTTCACTTCTTGAAAAAGCAACACAAGATGCAAAACAGAGAGCTTCTGCGATGTTAAAGGCAACTCACAACAGAGCCGGCAAAATCCAATCTGTAAATATGGGTGTATTCCAGATTACACCGGTTGATTCCACAAATGTTTCAGATATGGGTATAAACGATACTTCAACTATAGAAAAGAAAATAACATCAGTTGCAAATGTAGTATTCCAAATAAAATAAAAGGAGATTATTATGAAAAAGACAGGTTTATTATTGTTAGCCGGAGCGCTCGTATTATCAATGCATAGTGTATCTGCTATTGATATCAATGTAATGAATGGTGCAGGCGGAATCACATCCGAAGCAGGTTTAATGCGTAATCACGATATGCAGATGATTAATCAGCGCCGTTTTGAATTTGAAAAATCTAGAGAATATCAGGCAGAACAAAAAGCTAAAAAACAAGAAGAAGAATTAAAAGCTAAATTTCAGCAATATGAAACAAACAAAAATAACATGGTTAACCCGCAAAGCAATATGGAATTTATGCAAAATAAAGATGGAAGTATTATCATCCGTCAAAATGGAGCATCTTCTGTACAATAAATTTTATAATACATAACAAACAAAAAAGGGTTGGTTTCGGCTAATCCTTTTTTATATTAATTCGTCAATAGTTTTCAAAACTTCATCAACCGTCGGAAATTTTGTGCAGGCATTTTTGTTTTCAGCAAGCGGACATTTACGTCTGTGGCAAGGCTGACATTCAAGATTACCGCTCAAAGCTTTGTACTTGTTACCATCTCCCAGTGGAGCATAATAAACAGTCGGAGTGCAGCAAAAAATCGTTATTATTTTAGGTTTTTGAGTTGCCCAGGCCAGATGAGTGCTTCCTGAATCCAGCGAAATCAGCAAATCTGTCCTTCTAAAAAGCTCAATCAATTCTTTTAAATTTGTTTTCCCGGCGAGATTTAAATGCTTATCTCCGCCGATATAAGAAATTAAATCGCAATCATTTTGAGTTCCGGTGAAAACAAGATTGAATCGTCCTTCAATTTTTTGGATAAGTTCTTTCCAATTATCTTTATCCCAGTGCTTTGGCGCCCAGGTTGTTGCAGGCGCAATAACAACGAGTGGTCTCGTTTTGTCTAAATCTTTCAACAGCTCGTCAATTTTTGAGGAAACCTCCTCGCTTGAAGGCGGAAGATCTGCTTGAATTTCTTTTGTATCCAACCCTAAATAATCGGCAAATTTCAAATAATTCACAATAGCGTGAGAATTTTTATTTTTATTTATATCTTCTATAAATTCATTTCCGCCAAAAATTGAGAATTCTCTGGCATTACGCGCGACAATCCTTCTTTTTGCACCGGACAAAATCATAAAATACATACTTTTTATAAGCATTTGAGTATCAAGTGCAATATCAAATTTTTCGCGTCTGAGCTGCTTAATTATATCAACATATTCCTTAAAACTCTCAAAAGACGGGCCGCGTTTTTTCCATCTAACCATCGGCGCAAGAATTACCTTATCCACACAAGGGTTGTCTTTGATTACGTCATAACCTTTTTCCGAAACTAACCAAGTGACTTCATATCCGTTATTTTTAAGCACATTTGCAAGCGGGATATTAAATATGCAGTCTCCGAGCGATGATAACCTTATCAGTAAAGCTTTTTTTGTCAAAACAACACCCTTTCAGCTATTTTCTTATGCAAATTCTTTCCAATTTTCTCACAGCCCTTGTCGGAAGGTTTTCGACTTCAGCGTTGATTGCATCCACAAGAATTGTCTTACAGCCGAGCCTCTTTCCGCACAGAATATCTGTAAGCGGTCTATCTCCCGCTATCGCTGCGCACTTAGGGTCAATACCGTATTTTTCAAGAAAACTTTTCGTACATTTTATATGCGGCTTTTTAGCTTTGAATAATACCGGGAAATCGCTTGCGGCCGTAACTTTTTCTATATATTTTTCGTTAGTATTATTAGACACTACAGCCACAAAAAAATCTTTTTTCACAATTTCAAGCCATTGTGAAACCTCTTCCGTGTATTTTCCGGAGCGTGACGCCATAAGAGTACTGTCCAAATCAAAGAGCATTGCTTTTATCCCTTGATTTTTAAGCTCTTCAAGGGGTATATCAAAGACTTTTTTCAAATTATAATCAGGTTTTAAAAACATTTTCTCTCCTATTTCTTTCTCATCAAACCTCTTAAATCAAACAGAGATTTGATTTTCAAGCTCTTTCTTTTATCCCGATAGTTCGTGCAAGGGCGTATTTGTAATTCTTTGGCGATTGAGAAAATTTCATGTAAATCTCATCATTCGTGTTACCCAAAGCAAGTTCGTCTCCGTTTTCATCCCGTATTTCCAGAACTTTCACGGTCAACTCTTCATCAGGAGTGATAATTTCAATCTCATCATTTAATAAAGTTTTATTTTTTATTCTAATTTTGTAAAAATCGCCATCAACACCTGCAAAATTCATCTTTTCCTCTTTTAAAAATTCAAAAAGGAAATCCGCACCCGCAAGTCCGCTTGAAATATCATGACTATACCCGTCAGACGGATGTTTGCCAAGTGCAAACCCTGTCGTATAACCTCTGTTACCAACTTTTAAAAGTTCAGTATAATATTTTGTTAAATCCGCTTCCGGATTTTCAAATGCCTCATCAATCGCCTGCCTGTATGTTTTGGCAACCGCAGAAACATAATATAAACTTTTCGTTCTGCCCTCAATTTTTAAAGAATCCGTTCCTGCCTTAATCAATTCAGGCAAATATTCAACCAGACACAAGTCTTTTGTGCTCATAATATGTGACCCGCGTGCAGTTTCGACAATCTCACAAGATGTATTTTCCCTATCTTTCGCAACCAACTCATAACTCCATCTGCAAGGCTGCGAACAGTTTCCATGGTTTGCTCCGCGTTCGCCGTCCGTGAAATAATCGCTAAGCATACATCTACCTGAAAAAGACATACATTGTGCACCGTGAACAAAATTTTCAAGCTCAATATCCGGAACTTCACGCCTGATTTCTGCGATATCCTCTATTGAAAGTTCGCGCGCCAAAATTACCCTTGATGCGCCCAAATTTTTCCAGAATTTCACTGCCTCATAATTCAGCGTATTTGTTTGAGTGCTTACGTGAATAGGGATTTGAGGAATTCTCTCTTTTAAAACATTAAAAATTCCAAAATCGCTGACAATAAAAGCATCAGGGTTAGCATCTTTAAAAACGTCAATATTTTCTTCCAACAACTTTATATCATTGTTAAAAGCGAAAATATTCAGCGTTACATACGCTTTTGCTCCGAGAGAATGTGCTAAATCAACTGCCTCTTTAAGGTTTTCCATTGTGATTAAGCTGCCCTTTCTCATCGCTCTCAAACTAAAGTCTACGACTCCGAGGTAAACAGCGTCAGCGCCGTATCTTACGGCATATTCAAGTTTTTCCAAATTGCCTGCCGGCATCAAAAGTTCTGGTTTTTTCATACCTTTGATATTACTCCAAAGGATATAAATAATCAACCATATAGGTGATGTTTATATTTAATAAATGTGGAGAATATAATTATTAGAGTAATATATGTTCTGGAGAAAATGACAAATGCAGATTATTACAAATGCCGCGACAACAATCAAAGAAGTTTGGAGCTATCAGCATCCTATTATTCATACCTGGTTTGTACTGAGTTCCGTGTCGCTGTGCTTTTTGTTTTTATATATGTTTTTTGTTATGTAATTTTGTATTTTACATATTCTTAATCTTTTTTATAAATTGCTAATCCCTTCTCGGGATTATTTTTTTACTTAACATGACTTCACCAAACTTTTGACAAATAAAAACTTTTATTATAAAGTTAATCTCGGACATAATTGGTAGAAAAGTCCGGGGGCCAAGACCCCGATATTAGTTAATACCGAAAAGGAGAAAAACAATGTCAAGAATTGGTAAATTACCTATTGAAGTTCCGCAAGGTGTGGAATACAAAGTTTCTGAACACGATATTACAGTAAAAGGCCCTTTGGGAACTGAATCTGTACACGTTCGTCCTGAAATTACTCTTTCAGAAGAAAACGGACATATCGTTGTATCAAGAGTTGATGATTCCCGTCAAGCTCGTTCATTACACGGTTTGACAAGAACATTGATCCACAACGCTGTTATTGGTGTTTCTAAAGGATTTGAAAAGAAATTAGAAATCCAAGGTGTTGGTTATCGTGCAAATATGGAAGGTTCAAACCTTAACTTAGTTTTGGGCTATTCTCACCCTATTTTGATTACCCCGCCAGCCGGAATCACGATTTCAGTTGAAGCAAACACAAAAATTACCGTAAAAGGTACAAACAAACAAACTGTTGGCGATGTTGCCGCTTTAATCAGATCTAAACGTGAACCTGAAGTTTACAAAGGTAAAGGTGTAAGATATGAAGGCGAATACATCAGACGTAAAGCCGGTAAAGCTGGTAAAAAATAATTATTAAATTAAACTAAAAGCCCATATAAACCCTTGATTGGTCTCAAGCAGGTTTGGGTAAAGAAAGGAAAACCAAAATGATTAAACAAGAAATCAGAAAACCAAAAGTTCAAAAAAGACATAGAACTTTAAGATTGAAACTATCTGGAACAGCTGAATTCCCTAGATTGGCTGTTTATAGAAGTACAAAACATATTTACGCCCAGTTGATTGACGATGTAAACAATGTAACAATTGCATCTGCATCTTCAAACGACAAAGAGCTTAAAGAAAAATTAACTCACGGCGGAAATATTGAAGCTGCTAAAGTTGTCGGCGAAACTATTGCTCAAAAAGCAAAAAAAGCCGGTATTGAATGTGTTGTATTCGATAGAGGAGGATTCCTTTATCACGGACGTGTTCAAGCTTTGGCTGATGCAGCCCGCGAAGCAGGACTTTGCTTCTAATTACGGAATTAAACAATTTAAGGCGGCGATTTTAAATATAAAATCGCCGCCTTAATATTTGCTAAATTTTTTTAATTATGCTATATTTTTTCTGCGATGAAAGAAAAGAAGTTTGCGGTTTGCTACAATAAAAATATTGAAAATTCAAGCAAGGCAAAAGATGCCCTTGTTTCCTTTCTGCAAAAGAATTCGGTTTTCCCGGAAATTACAGACATAGACAACTTGAAATCTGGCGTTGACTTTGTTTTTGTCATCGGCGGAGATGGAACAATTTTAAAGGCCGCACGATTTTATTCAAAAACATCTACCCCCGTTTTTGGGATAAATCTCGGCCGATTGGGTTTTTTATCACAATCTTCAAAAGAAAATTTGGAATACGCCGCGGGAGAAATTCTAAAAGGAAATTACACCGTAGAAGATAGAATAATGCTTCAAAGCGAGAATTTCACAGCCCTAAACGATTTTGTAGTAAAAGGCGGCACAAGAGGAAGAACATCCAGTTTTGAGCTGAAAATTAACGGTAAATTTGTTTGTAACTATCTGGCCGATGGAATAATAATAAGCACCCCGACAGGTTCCACTGCCTACGGACTTTCTGCCGGAGGGCCTGTTTTATATCCATCATTAGATGCCTTTGTTATTGTCCCGATTTGCCCCCACACTCTAACAGCCCGTCCGATTGTAATTCCGGATACCGAAACTATTACAATATGCACGCCGAAAAATTCCGAAAAATACGTTGTATCAACTGACGGTCAGGCTTTTTATGAATTTGAAAATGAAATTGAAATAAAAAAATCAAATTCAAGTGCAAAACTTGCACTGCTAAAGGATTGCGGCTTTTATTCAGTATTAAAAGATAAGCTGCACTGGGGAATTTCTCCGCTAAATTAGAAAATATTTTTTCAATTGACCTTCAAAAGCATTGATATGAACAGTTTTTATAAATTATATTAATTTTTGTTCATAATTAAGGATAATTTCTTGTACTTTTTTTCTATTTAAAATAGTATGTTAGTATATTATAAAGGTGTCCATTATCCAGGTGGGCGATATCCTGAAAATAAGTAATATAACAACATAAGAGGTAAAAATAGTGGAAAATTTCGTATCTGATATCTTTGCTAAAAAAGATGAAACATCAACCGGTTCAAGTATGGACACAAGTTATAGAGCTCCAATCAACCCTACAAATATTAAGGTAGTCGGAGTTGGCGGCGGCGGCGGAAATGCCGTAAACCGAATGATAAAAGCAGGATTGTCCGGTGTTGAATTCTGGCTGATGAATACTGATTTACAAGTTTTAGAATACGGACAAACTAAAAATAAAATTCAGTTGGGATCTAAATCTACAGCAGGTTTGGGTGCCGGCGGAGATCCTTCAATCGGAGAAAAAGCAGCAGAAGAAGCTCAACAGGAAATTACAGAAGCTCTTGATGGCGCCGATATGGTATTTATTACAGCCGGAATGGGCGGCGGTACAGGTACTGGAGCAGCTCCTGTTGTAGCAAAGATTGCAAAAGAATTAGGAATTCTTACAATCGCAGTTGTAACAAAACCTTTCTCTTGGGAAGGACGTAAAAGACAAAATCAGGCAGTTCAAGGTTTGGAAAAACTTAAAGAGGCAGTTGATGCTGTTATCGTTGTTCCAAACGACAAATTGCTTCAAGTTGTAGAACGTGACGTATCGTTGACTGAATCATTTATCATTGTTGATGAAGTTCTGTTGAGAGGTGTTCAAGGTATCTCTGATATAATCACAGTTCCTGGACTTATTAACGTTGACTTTGCCGATGTTAAAAATGTAATGGCCGCATCAGGCTCTGCCTTGATGGGTATTGGCCGCGGTCAGGGTGAAGGAAGAGCAGTTAAAGCTGCTAAATTCGCAATCAACTCTCAATTGCTTGAAACTTCAATTAACGGAGCTTCCGGCGTAATTGTTAATATTACAGGCGGACCAGATATGACTCTTCACGAAATTACTGATGCTGCAAACATTATCCACGATGCTGTATTAGAAGATGCTACAGTTATCATCGGTACTGCAGTTAATGAAAATATTCAAGGTGAAATTCAGGTTACAGTAATTGCAACCGGATTTGAAATGAAAAATCAGAATGAACCGCCTGCAATAACTGATTCAAAACAGTTAAGCGCTTCTGATTTCTTTGCCGGAACATTTGGCCCTTCAACAGAAGTTAGACCGGCTCAAAACATCCAAACAGCAAAACCATCTTTTCCGGATATGCCAACAAACTTTACTAATATAGAAATCCCTGATTTCTTGAAGAAATAGACTTTAAGCGAAACTTTGGTTAAAACCAAAGAGCAGGGAAGAATGAAAAAGATTAAACGGCCTTTTTAAAAAGGCCGTTTTTTATGTTGATTTTATAATTTTTTCGATGTCATTAAAGAAAAATTATGCACCAAATTTTATATTTTGGTGCGAGTTTTTTATAGCCTTATTATACAATATTTTCGAGCACTTTTCAAGTGGTCTTTTGTCGTTTTTTGATGATTTTTTGAATTTTAAGAAGGTATGTTTTAGTGAGTTTCAGGCCTACATGCATCAAAATATAAATTATGGTGCGAAAATTTAAACGTCAGTTTATGGCTGGAAAGGAGACAGGATGCTAGAATATGAAATTATTAAAGAAATTAATGGAGGATTTATGATAACTGGGGAACAAAAGGCAAGCAAATATGGCTTTACTTTGGCGGAGGTGCTTATTACTCTCGGGATAATCGGGATTGTTGCGGCGATGACGATGCCAGCATTAATTGCCAAGTACCAACAAAAAGCCATGGTTACTCAACTTAAAAAGGTTTATACAGAATTATCACAGGCTATAATGATGTTAAAAGCGGATGAAAATATTACCGATTTCTCAGAATCAAGTTTAAATTCTGCTGGGGCATTTGATGGTTTTATTAAAAAATATTTTAAAGTTATAAAAGAATGTGATTCAATAACTTCTCCATGTTTCTCAAACTCTTATAAAAAAATTTCAGGGATTTCATCACTATACAACCGTGGATGCGGCAATTCAAAATCCTACATTCTTGCAAGCGGTGCAACTATTTGTGCAAGGTTTAACACTTCAATCAATCCTATAGCAGAAATTCATGTAGATGTAAACGGAATAAAAAATCCGAATGTTTTTGGCAAAGACGCATTCAATTTATTCTTATATACAAACGGAATAATTGATGATTTAGTAGTAGGATACAGAGACGAAAATGATCAGGAAAATACAGTTTATTGGGTAAGCACTAATGCTCCTCTATCGGCAGAACAAAGAGAAGAAAGTTTTCAAAGTGGCTGCGCTAAAGGTTCTTACGGAAGGTTTTACCACGGCTGTTTCGGAAAAATATTAAACGACAACTGGGAGATAAAATATTAATTTAATATAAAAAATTAAACCATTTTTGTTGTAAATTATCCTTATTAGTAGTATAACCTAATTGTACTAGTTAGGGGGATCCGCCCCGGAAGTAAGTAGTTATATGAGAGTTGTCATATAAAAAACGTTACTTACTTCGACCATTAAGAAAGGATAAAAAATGGAAAAAACGAAAGAAACTCTTGGTGTTTTAAGACACTCAACTTCACACATTATGGCACAGGCCGTTCAAAAGCTTTTCCCGTCTGCAAAGTTAGCAATCGGGCCGGCTGTGGAAAACGGTTTTTACTACGATTTTGATTTGACAGACGGTCATGCTTTTACAGAAGATGATTTAGTTAAAATTGAAGAGGAAATGAAAAACATTGTCAAACAAAATCTTACATTTGAAAAAGTTTATGTGGAAGATGTTGACAAACAAATCGCTGAATTTAAGGCCGAAGGCGAGATTTACAAAGCCGAATTGTTGGAAGAACACAGAAACGATAATCCGACATTGTACATAACTAAAGACAAGGACGGAAACGCACTGTTTAACGACTTATGCGCAGGCCCTCACCTTCCAAATACTTCATATATCAAGGCAAATGCATTTAAACTTTTAAAAGTTGCAGGCGCTTACTGGAGAGGAAACTCCAAAAACAAAATGCTCCAGAGAATTTATGCAACAGCTTTCTGGAACAAAGAAGATTTAGCAGAATATTTAAACTTCCTTGCCGAAGCTGAAAAACGCGACCATAGAAAATTAGGCGCAAAACTTGATTTATTCTCAGTAAGAGACGAAATCGGCGGCGGACTTGTTTTATGGCATCCAAATCTTGCCGTTGTAAGAGAAGAAATTGAAAACTATTGGAGAAGCGAACACAGAAAAAGAGGTTACGTAATCGTTCACACTCCGCAAATAGCAAAATCAAAGCTCTGGGAGCTTTCCGGACATATTGACCATTACAGAGAAAATATGTTCTTTATCCAGAAAGAAAACGAAGATGATGAACAATACATTGTTAAACCGATGAATTGCCCGTTCCACATCCTGATTTATCAGGCAAATAGACATTCTTACCGCTCACTGCCGTTGAGAATGGCTGAACTTGGTACGGTTTACAGAAAAGAAAAATCCGGAGCACTTTCAGGATTGACAAGGGTTCAAGGATTCACTCAGGATGATGCGCATATATTCTGTACTCCGGAACAATTAGTTGATGAAATCAACGCAATTATTGATTTTGTAGCTGATACAATGAAAATTTTCGATATGAAATTTGAAGTTGAACTTTCAACCAGACCGGAAAGTTACGTCGGTGACCTTAAAAACTGGGAGCTTGCAGAAGCAGGATTAAAAGAAGCTATGGACAAACGCGGCATGGAATACGAAATCAACGAAGGTGACGGCGCATTTTACGGCCCGAAAATTGACTTTAAGGTTAAAGATGCAATCGGAAGAACATGGCAGTGCGCTACAATTCAGCTTGACTTCAACCTTCCTGAAAGATTTGAAATCAAATATCAGGACAAAGACGGCCAGTTGAAAACTCCTGTAATGCTTCACCGCGTAGTTTTTGGTTCAATGGAAAGATTCCATGGTATCTTGATTGAACACTATGCCGGCGCATTCCCGACATGGCTTGCTCCTGTTCAGGTTGCAATCGTTCCGATTTCAAACGAAAAACACGCAGACTTTGCCGAAAAAGTATACAAACAAATGCGTGATGCCGGCATAAGAGTAAAACTTGACGACAGAAGTGAAAGTATGAACTACAAAATCAGAGAATCGCTTCAAGATAAGAAAATCCCTTACGTTTGTGTAATAGGCGACAAGGAAATCGAGTCAAATTCAGTTGCCGTACGTGCCCGCGCAATCGGTCAGGTCGGAACAATGGGAATTGATGAATTTATTTCGACAATTAAAAATGAAATCGAAACAAGGGCTAATAAATCTTTTGCTAAAAAAGATTAGGTTGAGCTTTTTATATCAAGAAGGTGCCGGAAATTAAAAATTTCCGGCACCTTTATTTTTAACACATTTTACCAATACTGGTCAGATTATGCCATCTTGTGCATAGAGTTTTTTTAACACCCTTTGCCAATATCGGTCAGATTATAACATCTTGTGCATAGAATTTTTGTAAATACTTTCCACAACTTCTTTTCCGTCGCCGCAAGGGCCGATTGCAAGAAGTCCGGCAAGTGAAGGTGTTTCGTAAGTAAGTTTAACAAGCTTTTCAACATCAGCATCCGTAAAACCTTCATCTGTAAGTTTTTGCGGAACACCAACCGATGCCAGCCACTCTTCAACACCTTTTGCAGCCTTTTCTGCTTCATCAGGGTTACCTGTTAAACCTTTTACGATTGGCGAAAGCACATCGGCTAAAACATAAGATTGTTTTGGATAAATACACTTAATAACAGCCGGCAAGAGCATTGCAAGACCTAAACCGTGCGCAAGTTCAGGTTTTACACCGCTCAGAGGGTGTTCAAGCGCGTGGGTGTAGTGCAAAAGTCCATTATCAAAACAAACTCCGCCCATCATTGCCGCATAAGCAAGGTAGTAGCGGGCTTCCAAATCTTCAGGATTTTCGTTTGCTTTCGGTAAATATTTTGCAACAAGAGCTACGACTTCTTTTGCAAGGGTAATCGCATAAGGTGATGCAACTGCGGAAGTTGCCGCTTCTACAACGTGGTTAACCGCATCAATTGAAACATATTTCGTCTGTTTCGGAGACAATTTTGTCATTAATTGCGGGTCATCAATTGCGTAAGCCGGATAGATGCAATCGTAAGCAATTGCCGGTTTGAAGTTCTTTTCAGGGATTGTAACAACGGCAAATCTATTTGTTTCAGTTCCTGTTCCGTGAGTTAAGTTGATAGATACGATAGGTGCGGCTTTTTCAGGGGCAAACTTAAATTCGTAAATATCTTCTGCTGTTTTTTCAGGATATTCAAGAAGAATAGCAACTGATTTACCGGCATCTGTCGGAGAGCCTCCGCCTATTGCAATAACTGCTTTTGCGCCGAAATCTTTTGCAAGTTTTGCGGCATCATTAACGTGATGTGTTGTCGGGTTTGGAGTAACCTGATCATAATTTACATACCCGATAGCATTATCTTTCAAGGCTTTTTCTACAACATCCCATGCGCCGGTTGCTTTGTAAGCATTTCTTCCCGACATAACGATAACTTTATCAATTCCTTTTGATTTTAAGTCTTTCGAAATGTCGTTAATCTTTTGAATTGCGCCGACACCGAAGTAAACGGTTGTACGTGTTCTGATTTCTTTAATATCGTTGATATTAATGTTCTTTTCCCACATAGGTTTTCTCCTTTCTTATATAAACACTTTTCAGATAGATTATTGAATAAAAAAAGTATCTTTTCAAGGATAAATTTTCAACTATCTATATGATTTGACTACGGATTTCACATGCTAGAATAAACATACAGGAATGAATGTGATAATCGGAGGGGAAATGCCTTTAAGAATTTTATTTATTTTGTTAGCATTTTTGATTTTTACAAACATCATAATTATGATTGTTAGTTTATTGATAAATCAGAATTTGTACAAAACTCATGGCAAATTAATTTTAAATTGCTATGGAATTTTTGCACTTGTAATTGCAGTAGTTTACTTTTTATTGCCTTTGATAGGCGATTAGTTAGAGAATATAGGAGAAATTTATGGCCGGTAAAAAAATTGATGACAGATTTAATTTTGAAGGTGATCAGCAAAAACTCACAGGCATTTTGCTTGCCGCGGTTTTGTTAATCATTTTTATCTGCTTTTTTAACCCGATTACAATCGTAGGGGTTGGAGAACGCGGAGTAAAGGTTACACTCGGGAAAGTATCCCCGCACAGCTACATGGAAGGTATTCATTTCGTAACCCCATTTATTTCTCATATCAAAAATATGAACGTTAAAACCCAGAAAAGTTTCTATGAAACTCCGGTTTACACAAAAGATATTCAGCAGGCTAAAATTTCTTACGTGCTGAACTTCAATCTTCAACCCGAAAACGCTCACAAAATGTACAGAGAAGTCGGAACAAATTACACCGAAACTATTCTCCTTCCTGTTGTTGAAGGTACTATAAAAGACGTTATCGGTAAATGGAACGCTCAGGATTTGGTTGCAAACAGAGAAAAAGCCGCAAACGAAATTTTGATAAAACTTCAAAATCACCTTGCTCCGAAATACATCAATGTAACTGATTTCCAAATGACTGCAATCGCATATTCCGGCGTGTTTGAAAAAGCGATTGAAAGCAAAGTAACGGCAGAGCAGGAAGCACTTAGAGCAAGAAATAAAACCGTTCAAATTCAAGAAGAAGCTAAGCAGAAGTTGATTTCAGCGGAAGCAGAGGCAAAATCAATGTCAATCAGAGCAAATGCCCTTACTAAAAACAAAGCTCTCGTTGAATATGAAGCAGTGCAAAAATGGGACGGTAAACTTCCTGAATACATGATGGGCAACACTATCCCGTTTCTAAATTTGAGTAATAAAAAGAAATAATTGTTTTTATATTTAATATGGACGTAGGGTGCAAATCATTGCACCCTATTTATTATTGGGAAAAACGCAAGCGACACGGCAATTCCGCTCTCACAAAGACAGAGGGCTATTTGTAGGGTAGACTTTAGTCTACCGCATATACTAAAATAAAAAAAAGCCCGCCAAGGATTTGACGGGAAATTAAATGCGAGGATAGCTCGCTTTTCACGAACTATCACTATAGAATTCTTTTATTTAATCCGCTTTTCAAGGGCATTTAAACGCGCTTCAAGGACCTTATTTTGGGCTTTCAATTGTTTGTTCTCGGCCCTCAAGGTGTTCATGTCATTCTGAACTTGTTTCAAAGTTTCATCCGTTTTATCAATTCTTGCGGCAAGTTCTTTTATTGAATTCAACATTGCGTAAAACATTTCATCCCAGCGGATTTTTAAGTAGCCATCAGTGCCTTTTATGACCGCTTTCGGGAAAACTTTTTGCAAATCCTGCGCGATTACTCCAACATGAGCTTTTTTATCCGGATCTTTTTTGAAGGTGAAATTATAAACTTTCAATTGTTTGATTTTTGCCAAACCTTCTGTATTTTCACCTGTTATATTTTTCAAACGTTTGTCAGAAGTATATGCGGCGGTGCTTGCGGCCTGCAATTGACCCGGTATTTTCACCACACTGGAAGATGTTCCTAAAAATACGATATTATCTGCACTGCTGGCCTCTGCTGTACCTTCTGCGGGACCGGAATATGCGCCAAGACATGTTTTATTACTGCCGGTTACATTAGAACAGGCATGAAGCCCAATCGCTGTATTATAAGATCCGGTGGAACTAGCCTGCAAGGCTCTTTCACCAAGTGCACTATTTCCAGCTCCGGAAGTGTTATTTATTAAGGTAGTACTTCCAACAGCTGTATTGTAATTTGATTTATTACTTGCTAATGCACTTATACCTATTGCGGTATTAAACTCCCCAGAAGTATTTGATGATAGTGCATCACTTCCTATCCCTATATTACCAACACCTATTGTGTTAGACTGTAATGCTCTACTACCGACCGCTGTATTACTAGAGCCTGTAGTATTCTTGAATAATGATTGATATCCCAAGGCCGTATTATAACCACCGGTTGTATTTGAATTTAACACATTATATCCTGCGGCAACATTACCACTACCCGTAGTATTTGCAACCAACGTAAAAGAACCAATAGCCACATTATTGCTTCCTGAATTGTCATGACTGCTTAAAGAATAAGATCCTATAGCTGTATTATGGCCCCCAGAACAACGATATAAAGCTCCAGTTCCTATTGCAATACTTGAAGAGCTTCCTTCATTAGTATCAGCCGCTGCGTTATTACCAATTGCAACATCTACTCCTCCAGAGTATCCAGCCTTATAACCAATTGATATATGCTTCAAAATACCTGAAGATTTATATCCAGCTTTATAACCTATAATTACTTCTCCACCTTCAGTCATTGTATCCGGCGAATTTGCTAAATCAGGAACATAAGAATATCCAGCTTGATAACCAATGATAACAGCATCTTTAATTGCATTTGCAGCATACCCAGCTTGGTAACCAATCGTTACATTATTACTTGAGTTAGGTAGATTTTTACCGCTATCATGCATTACCTGATAACCTATAGCAGTATTACCCGTGCCAATATCATTAGTTAGAGCCTCATGTCCAATAGCAACATTGCCATTACCCGCAAAATCATCCTTTAATGCGCCATTGCCTATTGCTATATTATAATTTTTAGTATCATCAGACATTGTGTTGGAGGTTGCAAACAACGCAAAATCACCTATTGCTATATTATTACTACCATATTTCCCTTCATTTAAAGGTCTTCCACCTATTGCTGCTCGACCTATTGAAATGCTATTATTATGAGCTTTTGTATAAGAACCTATCGCAATACTGCCATCATGCCTAACATCAACGTCTGGTCCTATTGCTATAGATATTGAAGGAATTACATGTGAACCTTCATCTTCATGATCATTCTCAGTACCTATAAGGTACAAACCTTCATCCATTCGCATTACAGCAGATGTAGTACCTGTATTTTGAAATATCAAATGATCACGATTGTTTGCATCAGCATTCAACAGTAAACGACCAGAGGAACCTTCCGGACGTTCGGGACGTCCAATCATTGCCATCTGATTCGTACCTTGTGCAGCATACTTAATGTCACCAGTTCCCTCAACCCATTTCCATGGACTGCTTGATGACATATCAACTTTGCTTTTCCTTGTCATTACAGGCGCAAACGCGGCCATAACAATCGAAAGGATTAGCATTACGACCATCATTTCAGCTAAAGTAAAACCGGAAAACGAAGAATTCTTTAATAGGGCTAAACCCTTATTAGGCTTAGATTGCCCCCCCCCCCGTACGGGCAAATTCAATAATATCAATACTTTCAGCCATATCTATTTCCCTCTTTTTTTTAACTATATTCTTATTATACCAATTTTTTGAACTTTTTCAACACTTTTTTATGGTTTTGTATAATAAAATTTAATAAAATTTTTGGTAGACTAAAGTCTACCCTACGATTACTTAGTCATTGCGAGGAGCGCAAGCGACGTGGCAATCCAGTTATTATAATCCCCCCTTCTATTCCCCCCTTTAACAAGGTGGGGAAGGGCATACCTCGCCTCGCAATGACTAAACACAGTACGTATGCAATATTTTTTTACAACTAGCAAAAAATATTTTTACCGGTTTTATACATTTATAATATTACTAAATACGGAAAGGTTTTTTATGGAATATTACGATAACAAATGCGGAGGTTTCAGTTCTAAAAAGATTATCGGGAACGCTATAATCGGAAGCACGATAGGCATGGCCGCGTATCATCTGCCAATAAGCAAAAATGCATTTGTAGAGGAAGCTTTTGATGTTACTAAAAAATCAGCAGAAAAAGATATTCTCGATTTAAAACAAGCCGCAAAAGAGGTTAAAGACGCTAATATTTCCGAAGACAGCAAATTAATTTTGCAAAGGCTTTCCGTTTCTGAATCGTATGATGCAATAATTAACAAGTGTAAAAATCTGTTTAATTCCGTAAATGATTCCGACAAGGTTAAGGCTCTGAAAAAGGATTTCGCCGACGGATTTAAAGAATTCAAAAAGAACGCAAGTTCAATGGATAAAAACACAGCTCAGGCCATGAACAACCTCAAATGGAATCATTTTACCTGGGGAATGATTATCGGAGCCTGTATTGGAATCGGCACCGGTATGTTTAACAGCAGAGACTAGTTTCCTCATTGCATTTTCTGACAAATTCAAAACGCGTCGGGCATTCTTTAAAATCAATAACATTAAAATTTCTGAAATGAGAAATGTTTCTTATATTATCAGAATTTTCAACACTTTCTTTAGCCAGAAGTGCGCCCACAATCGCCTCCATGTGGGACATCGGCATCATATTAACCGGCAGGTCAATATTCCATTCAGTTCTCAACATTTGTTGTAAAAATTTGCAATCAGCCGGCGAGCGTTCTTTGTAGCAAGAATTCAAATGAAGCATTTGTCTTGTTATATACAATTCAAACCTATCAACCGGAACACCTTTTTCAGTAAGGCTATTAAAGAAATCACATCCGCGTGTCGAATATCTTTGAGTCCAGTTGTCGCGATTTGGCATATTTTTGTTTGTAGAAACCATTTGATAAGGTTTTGATAAAATTCTCCAGCGCCCTTCAAGCATAGTTCTATCCGCCGGCATCGAAACGCATATTTTGCAATCTCTTATTGATGTAAAATTTTCAAAGAAAAACGCCACATCGTTCATTTTGTACAACTTATCAAGCATTATCAAATTCCCGTCACTGTCCAGAACGGCAACCCCTGAATCTGTGCTTGAATTTGACGCCAACGATAATCCTATATAATACTTCATATTTTCTTTCTCTCCACTTGAAAAATACAACTTTACATGTAATAATATAAATATAAGGGCGAGTGGATTGCAGTCCACTCATTGAATGCCCCTTAACTAAGTAGTTTTAGCGCTAATATGATTAACAGAATCAGAATTAGCGCTTTTTCTGTAATTATCACTACTTATCACCTCCTTTCATTGTAGTTGTGCTTACGCCGCTTGCTACTCGAAAAGGAAGGATTTGGGCATACCCTTTATTCAGTTATCAATTATTCCATCAATTTTGTCATAATCAACGGTTCATCTTCGGTACAAAGAACAGTGTGTTCAAAGTGAGCTGATGGCTTTTTGTCCACAGTGCTGACAGTCCAGTCATCATCGGCAACTTCAACCTCATCGACGCCCATATTAAGCATCGGTTCGATTGCTATTACGTAACCGTGTTTTAACAATGTTCTATCGCCGACTTTATAATTAAACAAAAACGGCTCTTCATGCATTGAACGACCGACACCGTGACCGCCATATTGTCTTACTATACCGTAATTTTCACGTTTGGCGACTTCTTCTATCGCGCCTGAAATATCATCCAGAACGTTACCTTCGCGCATTTTAGAAATTCCGGCAAAAAGTGATTCTTCCGTGGTTTTCAAAAGTTTTTGAACATCATCAGAAATTTTTCCGACCGGATAAGTCCAAGCGCTGTCGCCCACGAAGCCTCCGTAAGTTGCACCGATATCTATACTTATAATGTCACCTTCTTTCAATATTACATTTTCAGAAGGGATTCCGTGAACTACCTGCTCGTTTATTGAGGTGCAAATACATCCCGGAAAACCGTTATATCCCAAGAATGTCGGTATTGCTCGATTTTCTTTGATAACCTGCATTGCAATGGCATCAAGTTCTTTCGTCGAAATTCCTGGTTCAACGACTTCTTTCATTTTTTTATGGGTCAACGCAACAATATGACCCGCATGACGCAGTCGTTTTACGTCATCTCTTGATTTTTTATTAATCATTTATAACCCTCAGCAATCTTTCCCAAACTTCATCAATACTTCCATTTGCATCTATTGATTTTAAAACACCTTTATTTTTGTAATAATCAATCAACGGAGCGGTTTCATGAAAATAAGTATCAAATCTTGACTGGGCAATTTCTCTCGTGTCGTCTTTTCTTTGAACCAATTCACCGCCGCATTTGTCGCAAACACCTTCTTTGTGAGGCGCTTTAAACGCGAGGTTATAAATTTCTCCGCATTTTGAGCAGGAACGACGGTTCACAATTCTTTCAACAAGAACATCCGTATCAATATCAAAATAAATTGCCATAAAATTAACCGCCGTATCGCCGTTAATTTCATCATTAATTCTGGTAAGCTGTTCTGCCTGCTCAAGACTTCTCGGAAAACCATCAAGGATGTATCCGTCATTACAATCCGTTTGCGCAAGACGGTTTTTGATAATATTAGAAACCAATTCCACCGGAACTAAATTCCCTTTATCAATAAAAGATTTTGCAACAAGCCCATCCGGCGAACCGCTTTTAATTTCCGCCCTCAATAGAGAACCTGTATCAACATGCGGGAACCCTAAATACTCAGCTAATTTAGCCGTCTGAGTTCCTTTTCCGCAAGCCGGAGGTCCCAAAAAGATTAATTCTTTCTTCATAATCTCACTCTTTCCTTCATTAATATAGCTATTTACCATATTAACTACATCAATATTTTTTGTTTCGTTCATATTTTTATCCTCTTATACGACAATGTTACATCAAGAACACTTCAAATTCAAGACAGGGTTAGGGTGAGGGTAAATTACGTAACTCCTTAGCGTCTTAACGTCTTAGCATCCTAGCGTCTTTTATTATGAGACCCTGAAACAAGTTCAGGGTGACATGAAATAAACAAAAAAAAAGAGGGGCGGTGAACACCCCACAAAAAGATTCGAACTTTTTTATTTCCTTTTCAGGAAATTATTTGCTGTATAACACAGCTCTTGCAGCCGGTGAGTTTGGCGCAATTGTTTGGTCATAAAATACTACAGGATATACATCTGTTGGGCTCTTTACAACACAATTAGTGTCATCATCACCTTCATCACATTTTACGACTTTGTTCGGTGGTTTAATTCCGTTTACATCAATGAAACCTTTACAAAGATCTCCTGTTTTTGTCGAGTCATTTGTACAATTTGCGGAACCATCATCAAATGAGAACATTATTCCATCATTAAAGAATAATGAATAATTTCCTGCTCCACCAGTTATAGTTTCAGAACCATTCAATACAGTATATCCAGTAATTGTACCTGTTTCTTTTCTTACTACATTCATTCTCTTATTTAGCATTGCATAGATTGATTGCTCGCCAGTACCATCAGTTGCATCCGAAAAATCCAATTCATCCAACGCTACGTTCAATGTTACAGCCTGAGAGATTGCTGATAATGCTTTTTTGTACGCAGTTCTATACTGTGCACCGTTTGTTTGGTTCATCAATGTTGGCATTGTCATTGCGGCTACAACACCAATGATACCTAAAGTAATTAAAACTTCTGCTAAAGTAAACGCGTTTCTGCGTCCACCGTCAGAGTGTGTCGAAAAACTTGTCAATTTCATAAAAACTATCCGCCTTTCTTTTTTATTTTCTAGCCAATTGAACGATTATAAACACTTACAATGTGGTCTATAATCAATTTTGCAAAAAGTAATTGACCTACACTTATTTTAAACTATTTGTAAGTGATTGTCAAGTACTTTTAAGTGATTATTACGTTTTTTGAATTAAAAAGCGTGATATTATCACTTATTTTTAGTTAAAAAACAGAGTATGATAGTAATATGGACAATAAAAAATTACTAGGAAAACGGATTAAGGAAATAAGAAAATCAAAAAAATATACTCAAGAGCAGTTGTCGGAAATGGTAGGAATTGAGACATCTTCATTATCCGGCATTGAATCGGGTAGATTTTTCCCGTCACTGCACGTTTTAGATAAGATATCGGGAGTTCTTAAAGTTGAACTTGTGGAATTTTTCAAATTTTCAACGGTTGATATCCCAAAAGATTTAGATAATGAAATTTTAAAAATCATCAAAAATCAGGACAAAAATAATAAACAGCTAATTTATAAGCTTTTAAATTCTGCATTCACAATAACCGGTTCATAGATTTATTCTATAAAGATGGCGGAGGCCTTCAAGCGTCAAAGTCGGGTTAATAAAATCAAAAGGGCGCTCCATGTATTCGGAAACCAGTTTACAATATCCGCCTGTTGCAACAAGGACAGCTTTTTCGCCGAGTTCTTTTTCGCATTGCTTAACAAGTCCATCAATCATGCAGGCCGTTCCTCTGATAACTCCGGACAAAATCGCGTCGGTCGTATTGTTTCCGATTGCGTTAGGGCTTTTGTCGACGTCTATACGCGGAAGTTTTGAGGTAAATTTATTCAAAACTTTTATCTGCAAGCTCAATCCCGGAGCAATTACTCCGCCAATGAATTCACCTTTGGAATTTATAATATCAAATGAAGTTGCCGTACCCATATCAACAACGATTGCCGGATGTTTATACAAAACGTAAGCGCCGACAGCGTTCGCAAGTCTATCAGCCCCCAATTCTTTCGGGTTTTTAAGTTTGATTTCAACACCGGTATTGCTTGCCGAATTCAACAAAATAGAATTAATCTTAAAAACATTATCAACCGCCGATTTAAACTTTTTATTCAACTCATCCACAACAGATGCGATAATACATCCGTCAATTTTGAAATCTTTAAACAACGATTTCAAAAGCACTTCATACTCTTCGCCGGACAAATCTTTATCCGAAGCCAATCTAAATTCCTCAATCAGGGCATCTTCATCAAATAACCCGAGCGTAATATTTGTATTTCCGATATCAGCCGCTAACAGCATAATAGAATAATCCTCTTTCCGAGAATTATTCTATCATAAAAAATCTTATACAATCAAATCGCTATGACAAGATGCTATTTGGTTGTCCATTTGACAGCACAGGAGGTTGAATACTTCCTGTTTTGGAAAAATCATCTGTTGTTATACAAGCCAAAAATGCCGCATTATTCTGCTGATTTTTAATGGATGGTGCATTTTCCGGTATCAATTTTTTCTTAATTGCATTAATTGCATCAATGCCAGCCATAGTTTATACTCCTCTGTTTTAAATTTACATCTATAATATCTCTTATATATATAAAGTATTTAAATTCCACATAATTGCTTAAAAATGGAAATTTAGTTACAAAAGTTTACATATCACTTTTGGACGCAAAAAATTACTACCTAAAAATCCCTAATCAAACATCCATGGGGTAACAGATATATTATGCCCGAAAACAAAGGGGTTATAACAGGTTTAGATGACTTATCACCCTCGCCCCTTGTGAAAAAGAGGATAAAGTTATCATGTCATCCTGAACTCGTTTCAGGATCTCTTAACCCTCTCCCGAATTTGTAAGTTCGCATTCTGCTCACTAACAAATTCAACCCTCTCACAAAGAGAGAGGATAAGGAGTAGGGTAGACTTTAGTCTACCGATAATATAAGGATAGGGGCGGGATGAAAATCATCCCGCCCCAGATCTTATTATTTGCTTCGTCCAATCCATAATGGTGGTTGCGATATTTTTCCCGAAAAATTATCTAAAACCAAGCCAGCTCTTGTTTCTTGAGGTGAATTCAGTGCGGCAAGCACATCTTTTCGTTTTGCAAGCATACCGGGAGTTAACTGACCCAATACTTCTGCCTCTTTTAGCTGTTCTATCAGGTGAACTCTATTTAATTTTTCAATAGCTTCCATTGTCGGAACACTTTTGATTTGTATATGCTCAATCGGCGTTCCGTGTTTAAATCCAAATAGTGCATCCATAACCCGGCTTCTATCGTAAAATCCACCATGTTTGTTCACTTCATCCATTCTTGCGAAATTGATACCAAAAGAATTATCTATAGCCTGCTGGGTCGGAACACTCTCGGCTTTTAGCACACGGCCGCCCTTTGCATTCTGCATTCTTAAAAATTTTCCTGTTTCAGGTTCTGCCTTTGCCGCCATCTTTTGCACTGTTTTGCCCAAAACTTTATGGAAACTAGGCTCTTCTACTAATATTTTTGATGGTCCTTTAATTGCATATTGTCCAACAACTTTTGTAACTTTTGAAATTGTATTTCCGTCTAACATAATAACTTTTCCCTTTCCAATTAAATATTTTTTACATTTTTGAGTAATTCGAATTTCCCTTACATCTTTATAAAAAATAATCAGCCGAAAAGATTGCTACCGCCCCGCCCCATCCTATCCTATCCTATCCTATGAGGCATTATATCTGGATTTGAGCCATTTTAAAATCCATTTTTACATTTCTTAATAATCAGAGGTTCGGAGGGAAGGAGGGCAGGCCAGTTACGTCATTACGAGCGAACGTAGTGAGCGTGGCAATCCAGCTTTTCTACCCTCGCCCCTTGTGGGAGAGGGTGAATTTGTTAGTGAGCAGTATGCGAACTTACAAATTCGGGAGAGGGGTTAAAGTTATGAGATGCTGAAACAAGTTCAGCATGACATGAAATACGGAGGTCAATCCGACGTTCAGCATGACATGACTACATTATGTAAATCCTTAACGTCTTAGTATCCTAGCGTCTTTTATAAAGTTAATCATTACGAGACATATTTACTTCTGAGAAATATTACACAATGCGTAAATCTCAGCCAATTTACCGTTACTTTTATTTTTAAACTTAATTTCTTTTTTAGTATTCTCAGGGGCGAAATCTTCTTTTTGATAATTTATCAAATATCGCATAAACTCAGGACTAAACATAT
Source organism: bacterium (assembly GCA_017942035.1). Classification (GTDB taxonomy): domain Bacteria; phylum Cyanobacteriota; class Vampirovibrionia; order Gastranaerophilales; family Gastranaerophilaceae; genus RUG14219. The sequence continues at coordinate 55,142 of JAGAVG010000011.1, forward strand.
TTACTCCTTTTACACATATAAAATTAACCTAACACACTACATATATATAAAAACATAAATTTTAAAAATATTGATAAATTTTAACAAATATTTTACATTTATTAATCAAAAAGCAAATTGTTTAAGTTATAATATCGGAAGAATTGGAGAGAATATGCGTCAATCATCAATAATAGATATAATTTCACCGGTAATGATAGGACCTTCGAGTTCGCACACAGCCGGAGCTGTCCGTTTAGGACTTTTAGCAAGCCATGTATACAATTCACCGATAAAAAAAATAACTTTCAAATTATACAACTCCTACGCTTTAACAGGCAAAGGACACGGAACAGACAAAGGGCTTTTGGCCGGAGTTTTAGGGCTTAGCGTCGATGATACCAGAATAAAAAACATATTTAACTCTGAAATCGCGAAAAATATCGACTACAAATTTGAGTTTTTGGAAGATTTCAACCGGCATCCGAACGCTGTCGATTTCATTTTTGAAGGTGATTTGAATATGGAGATTTCCGGAGAATCCATAGGCGCTGGAGAAGTTGTAATCCGAAAAATAAACGAGTTCAGCGTAAAATTCACAGGAAAACTCAACACGCTCCTGCTTGTTTACAAAGACGCCCCCGGAATGATTTCAAGGGTTTCAACATTAATACAAAACGAAAACATTAATATCGCATCCCTTCACTGCGACAGATACGCAAAAGGCAGAGAAGCCTCAATGTGTATATGTTTGGACGGCGAATTAAATGAAGATATAATAAAAAAATGTGAAACATTCAACGATGTTTATATAGTCAGATACATAAAAAAACTGGAAAGTTAAAACAATGAAATCAACAACAATAAGTACATTTTCAGAACTCTTAGATGTTTGCACATCAGAAAACAAAAAAATATATGAAATTGTGCAGGCAAACGAAACTGCATTGCACGAAATTTCAGAAGAAGAATTAAAAAGGATGGTGAAACATACGCTTGATGCAATGAAAGATGCCATCAATACCGGCTTAAAATCCAAAGAAATGTCAATGAGCGGACTCTGCGGGGATGACTGCTTTAGGTTGCAAAAACGATTTGAGAAAAAACCTGCGCTTTTTGGGAATTTATACGAAAAAATCACAACTTACGCACTTGCAACAATTGAAGAAAACTTAAGAATGGGTAAAATTGCGGCCTGCCCGACTGCCGGCTCATGCGCAATTGTTCCATCCGTTATCGTTGCGACAAGCGAACAATTAAACGTCAGCGAAAATGACCAGATTAATGCACTCATAACAGCCGGAGAAATCGGCAGAATTATATCAAATAAAGTTGCACTGGCAGGTGCTGTAGCAGGCTGTCAGGCTGAATGCGGGGTTGCCTCAGCAATGGCCGCAGGGGCTTTATGTCAAATTTTAGGCGGAACCCCTGAACAAATATTAAATGCCGTCGCTCTCGCTATGAAAAATCTGTTAGGGCTTACCTGCGATCCGGTTTGCGGACTTGTTGAAATCCCTTGCGTTAAAAGAAACCCTTTTCTTGCAATCCACGCCGTCACAGCGGCTGAACTTGCGATATCCGATATAAAAACTAAAATTCCGCTTGATGAAGTTATTGATACCCTCGAACAAACCGGAAAATTAATGTCTCCGATGCTTAAAGAAAGTTCTCAGGCCGGACTCGCTAAAACTAAAACGGCAATCCAGCTTGAAAAAAAATTACTCAATAACTAAAAAAAAGCTAACCTTTCGGCTAGCTTTGGAATGTAAAACTTTTAAATCTTAATCATTCCTCGTAATAGTGTGAAGTGTAGTGTGTGCATAAATTCAGTTTTGATTCCTCGATTTATGCTTTCCTCGTGTTTACATGTATATAAAAAATATTTTTTATATATAATTGCTATATTTTTGATTTATTTTAGATATTTGTTACAAAACTTCATAAAGAACAATTGAAAAATTCACTAAAAAAGGGAATAAATGTATTATAGAAAAGAGAATAATTTATTATAAAGGAGAGATATGAAGATATTAATTTCTAATGATGATGGAATAGCTGCAAATGGTATCAGAGTATTGACAGAAGCTTTATCGAAATGCCACGATGTTTATGTGGTTGCACCGGACAGGGAAAGAAGCGCAGCTGGACATTCCCTAACATTGCATACCCCACTGAGAGTGGAAGAACTGGAGCCGATAAACGGAGCACGAAGAACCTGGGTAACAACAGGAACCCCGGGGGATTGCGTAAAAATAGCGATTAATGCGATACTTTCACCGGAAGAATTACCGGACATTGTAATTTCGGGGATTAACCATGGCCCAAATCTCGGCTCTGATATTTTGTATTCAGGAACAGTAAGCTGTGCAATGGAAGGCGCTATGCTTGGATATCCGGCAATCGCAGTTTCTCTTGCAAGCATGCAGTGTGAATATGAAAGTTTTAAATACAGCGCGAATTTTATAAATGAGTTGCTGAAGAAAGTTGAAAAAATAAATTTTCCTAAAAACAGCTTGTTGAATGTTAATATACCGGCACTGGATTCAGAAGATATTGCGGGAATTGCAATAACAGAACTCGGCGGAAAAATGTTTACAAACGAATACGAAAAGAGAACAGACCCGCGAGGAAAAGTATACTACTGGATGGCCGGCGAGCTTGCAACAGAACCGGAAGACGCAAACACTGATATAGCGGCCGTTCGCAACAACAAAATCTCAATCACACCGGTAACTTATGAAATGACAAAAGAAGATATTATGCAATATCTTTCCGATAAATTGTGTGCCGGCGAAAAATGTGATTGGCTATAAAGTTCCGTCATTGCGAGGAGCGCAATTTACCCTCTCTCTTGGTGAGAGCGAAATTGCGTACGGACGGAGCAAAGCAAGTCCGGATAGCGGAACAGCGAGGGCGGATAAGTCCGCAAGGACTAAAAGCCCGAGACTGTGGAGCGTGGAGCAATTTCAAGACAGGGCAGAATTTGTTAGTGAGCATAATGCGAACTTACAAATTCGGGAGAGGGTGTACATAAAAAAAGCCCGTCAAGGATTTGACGGGAAATTAAATGCGAGGATAGTTCGCTTTTCACGAACTATCACTATAGATTTCTTTTATTTAATCCGCTTTTCAAGGGCATTTAAACGCGCTTCAAGGGCTTTGTTTTGGGCTTTCAATTGTTTGTTCTCGGCCCTCAAGGTGTTCATGTCATTCTGAACTTGTTTCAGAATCTCTTTATCGCAACGGTTCTGACCCCTCACCCTAGCCCTCTCCCACAAGGGGCGAGGGGACAATGTGTCTTCTTCAACAATAATCTGACCTTCACTTTGCAAAATCTGTTCTATTCTATCTATTCTTGCGGCAAGTTCTTTTATTGAATTCAGCATTGCGTAAAACATTTCATCCCAGCGGATTTTCAAGTAGCCGTCGGTGCCTTTTATGACCGCTTTCGGGAAAACTTTTTGCAAATCCTGCGCGATTACTCCAACATGAGCTTTTTTATCCGGATCTTTTTTGAAGGTGAAATTATAAACTTTCAATTGACGAATTTTTGCCAAACCTTCTGTATTTTCGCTTGTTATATTTTTCAAACGTTTGTCAGAAGTATACGCGGCAGTGCTTGCAGCCTGCAACTGACCCGGTATTTTCACCACACTGGAGGATGTTCCGATATATACAATTGTAGCCCCATTACTAGCCTCTGAAGTCCCAGATGCAGGCCCAGAAAATGCACCAATACAAGTTTTGTTACTGCCCGTTACATGATAGCAAGCCTGATGTCCAAGCGCGGTATTGTTAAAGCCAGCAGATTTTTCCAATGCTTGTGAACCAAGAGCTGTGTTTGCAGAGCCAGTAGCATTTGAATATAATGAATTAATCCCCAGTGCCGTGTTATGCTGTCCGGTAGTATTTGAATACAATGCACTCATCCCAATTGCGGTATTAACTTGACCGGTAGTGTTTACAAATAATGCTCCATTTCCAACCGCAGTATTACCACTGCCTGTAGTATTTGCATTTAATGCACTATTCCCGACCGCGGTATTAGTATTCCCTGTAATATTTAAACTTAATGCATGATAACCGAAGGCCGTATTATAATTAGCCGTAGTATTTGAGAATAGTGCACCATGCCCCATCGCAGTATTATAGTTACCACTCGTATTATTATGTAAAGCCCCATAGCCAAAGGCGTTATTATAGATTCCGTAGGTATTTGCATTCAATGCATAAACTCCAAATGCATTGTTATAATCTCCGCTTGTATTTTTCCACAATGCATTATATCCCAAGGCCGTATTATAATTACCAGTAGTGTTTGCATATAATGCTTCACCTCCAACTGCTGTGTTACTACTGCCTGTAGTATTTGAATTTAATGCAAGATAACCGGTAGCAGTATTATCATGACCTGTTGTATTAGAGGCTAATACATTAGCTCCTGTGACTGTATTATGATAACCAGTAGTATTTGAAGTTAATGCACGATGCCCTATTGCTGTATTATCCCAACCTGTAGTATTTGAATATAATGCCGAAACTCCCATAGCTGTATTATAAGATCCAGTAGTATTAGCCTGCAATGCATAAGTTCCTACGCCTGTATTAGAATCAGCAGTTGTATTATTGTTCAACACTCCGTGTCCTATAGCTATATTCATGCCTCCCGTAGTATTTTTGTTTAATGCCTTTTCTCCTATGGCTATATTACTACTACCGGTAGTGTTGTATTGCAATGCAACATATCCAATGCCAACATTGCTGTTTCCTTCAGTATTTACAGATAACGCACTTTCACCCATTGCAACATTTTTGCTTCCGGTAGTGTTACTGTATAATACCCAATTACCAACAGCATTATTTGCGCTACCGGTAGTATTTGAATACAATACATGATTTCCTAAAGCTGTATTGTTATGTCCTGTGGTATTTGAGTATAATGTCATTGTGCCTAAAGCGGTGTTATAACCAGCTCCGGCATTTGATTTTAGCGATTGGTATCCTATAGCTATACTGTCAGCACCGGGTTTTACATCTGTACCTATACCTATTGAATTACTACCCAGTGCGCCGGTGTTTTCTGCATCATCCGGAAGGCTTCCTAGCAAAAGTGCATTTGGTGTTACTCTCAAGGCGCCGGTTGTTGCGCTATTATTCTGGAACATAATATGGTTCACTGCTCTATCGCCAGTGTTTATCAGCAAACGACCAGAGGAACCTTCCGGACGCTGAGGACGTCCAATCATTGCCATTTGGTTTGCGTTGCCGATACCGTATCTTATATCGCTCGTACCCTCAACCCATTTCCAAGGGCTTGACATATCAACTTTGCTTTTCCTTGTCATTACAGGCGCAAACGCGGCCATAACAATCGAAAGGATCAGCATTACGACCATCATTTCAGCTAAAGTAAAACCGGAAAACGAAGAATTCTTTAATAGGGCTAAACCCTTATTAGGCTTAGATTGCCCCCCCCCCGCACGGGCAAATTCAATAATATCAATACTTTCAGCCATATCTATTTTCCTCTTTTTTTAAAACTATATTCTTATTATACCAATTTTTTGAACTTTTTCAACATATTTTTATAGATTTGTATAATAAAATTTAATAAAATTTTTGGTAGACTAAAGTCTACCCTACTTTTTAGCAATTTGGAGATCAGGTCTTCTATTTTGACCCCTCACCCTATACTCCACAAGGAGAGAGGGCGGAGGGGCTATAATTTGCATTTTATAAACTCATGTTACAAATCTTCAAGAATACGCATTAAAATAGCAAAAAATTTTTTCAGCAGGTTTAAATTGACTAAGGAAAACAAAATAGGAGATTATTATAATGCAAGTAATGCAAGTATCTAACAGAAATTCATATCCGATGAATACATACAACACAAATCCGCATTTTACCGCGCTAAAAAGTGTGAAGGCAAAGGGATTCTACGAAAAATTTCCTGAGCAGGCTAAAGAACTGGTGGATGCTTTTAAAAAAAATCCTGATGCTATACATTTTTGTGAAAAATATGATGTTGATCTTGTTTTTCATTCTCAAAAATACATGAATGGCGGCGCTGAAAGCTCAATACATGTACTTTTTGATGATATTTCAAGAGGCAAATTTAAAAAGTTTATTGATGCGATAAACGGAAAAAGAGAAGATGTACATCTTACCTCTTGGTCAAGTCAGAGATATGATTTAGAGGAAAGTGTAGCCGAAACTACTTATGAGCTAAAAGAAATGATATTACCTGAAGGATTCGGCAGTACAAGAAACGGTATGTTATCTCGGTATTTACAATCTGCAAATGAGAAAATTCAAGAAAAATTAATTAAAAAAAATGAAAAGCTTCTTGAAAAAAAGGCCAAATTAAATGCTGACATATTGGCACAACACAGACTAGACAGGAACAAGGAAGATCTTGATGATTCTATCAGAGATTTAATCAATCAAGTTAATGATTAAAACACAAAATTGATATTCTTTTGTAGGACTGCTCTATTTTTTCAGCCATTTCACTATCTTGAAGTGCGATTTCATAGAGCTTTTCTATAATTTCAACGGTTTCCGGAGTCGAATTTCTATAGATAAACATATCTATTCCGGCTTTAATTCCCATTTCGCAAGCTTTAACAGGGCCAAATCCTGAGACACCTTTCATAACCATATCATCCGAAATTATCACGCCTTTAAAACCTAGATCTTGGCGCAAATAATTCAGTGCTTTTTTACTCAGCGAGGTCGGAATATTTTCGCCGTCTGAAAGGTACGGAATATAAAGATGCGCCGCCATAATCATTTCGATTTCGTCATCAACGAGAGATTTGAAAGGTTTTATGTGGTTTTGTTTCAAGTTTTCAAAATCCAAATCAATTTTGGGGAGGGTTAAGTGGCTGTCTGCGTTTGCATCGCCGTGACCGGGGAAATGTTTTGCGCAAGGTATAATCCCGTTTTTTCGGAATATTTGCGCGGTAATTTTTCCGGCTAAAGCGACTTCATCAGGGTTATTTGAAAACGAACGCTCTCCGATAATCGGGTTTTGAGGGTTTGTATTCACATCAATACAGGGGGCAAAATTCAGGTTTATACCGTAACTTTTTAATTCTTGCGCGATTTCTTCTGTTTGACGACGTAAAAAATCTTCTCCTTTTTCATAAGCAAATTTTGCGGAAAGATATTTCTTACCATGATGAATGTTTTCCGTCCGCTCAACCCTTCCGCCTTCCTGATCAATAGATAGAAAGATTTTTGAAGTCGCAATGGCTTTACATTCCTCTATCAGCGCCTTAAACTGCTCTTGAGATTGAATATCTTTTGTAAAAAATATAAGTCCGCCGAGCCCGTTTTTCAATGCCTCAACGTATCCGCCGCCTTCAAGTCCGAGGATGAACATTTTGTATAATTTTTGTTTTAAGTCCATCATTACAAAATCAAATCCTTAATCTCATAGAATTGTGTGAAATCGCCGGTTTCAACCACATTTTTAACTTTTTCGATGATTATATCAATTTCTTCATCTGACGGAGTTTTCAAAACGTCAGGGATTTTTATATCATCCGTATTCTGGCATTTTACAAAACCTTCGTTTTCAGTCAGAAAAGTTTTATATTTATTCATTATATCAAGTTCAAAATCTTGAACTTTGTAATTTTCATTGAGATAATATTTCGCATCTTTTTCCAACTGTTCAACGTATTGGATAAGGCAATTGACTTCAAACAATGTGTCGTCGTCAAAAGTTCCGCCGTAGCAAAGATTACCGATTATCTGTTTGTTTTCTTCTCTTTTCAGTGCAACTGCCCAGAGCATACAGCCAAGATAAAATCCTGTGTACATATCGACAAGCTTTCTCAAGCGAGGATAGTAAAGTTTGAATTGATTACGTTTCATCGCGAAATTTTTGAATTTGTTTAAGGTTGCGTAAATATTCTCCAGTGTCGGGATTAGTGCCGTCATGTGCTGAATAAATCCCGGGTCAAACTTTATCTGCTCATCGGTTAGTCTCATTTTATTTTCCTTTCTGATTAATTATAATTCTTTGTCATAATTGAATTTGTAAGCTTTTTCAAAGGTTTTTACGACAGCTGACGGAAATATTTTCTTTGCTTTCCAGTATGAAGTATGCGCAAAAACACACAGGCGCAAGCTTGCAACTTTTGAATTATCAAACATAAATCCTGTCGGATTTTCTAATTTCATATTCGCAAGCTCTTCCAGCTTTTCAATTGTAAGGTTTTGAGTTGTAGGGAATCCGAGGGGGTCTTCTCTGAAATTAACCGTCAGGAAAAATATCCCGTTTTCGTAAATATATTTAAGCATATATTTGTTGTAATACGTCATCTCATAATCTGTATCCGTCAGGTCCGAATAAAAAAGAACAAGCGGACTTGCAAAATTCACAACCCCTTTCAGCGCTCCTTTTGGTGAACAATATTTATCCGTTGCCTCATCCAGTTTTAAATAATGCTTTTTCATATTATTTTCATCATGGTCAAAAAGCAAGTGACCTTCTGCCGATACTGTACCGATTTTTCCACCTTCCAGAGCTGAAATACATGTATCTTTGCGCGGATTTGCATTAACAAATTCCTTCATATCCTCTGAAACATTAATCTTATTGAAAAGTTTGCCCGTGTTAAGGTATGGAAGTTTATTAAACATGTATTCATAAGTTATAAATGTTCCGGCGGAATAACCATATAAAACAACATCATTTCCGTTTTCATATTCATCTATAACGGAAGTATTAAGTTCATCTAATATCGGAAGCATGTGCTGAGGCTTTGAAACCCATATTGCATCATGCATATACGCAGTCAGCATTGAGCGAACGGTGTATGCTGCGCCTGCCGATAGGGCTTTTGAAAAATCAAGCTGACTTTTGACAAACTGCAAGTCATTGTGGCTTTTGTCACCCCAGAAAAATATCTTCGGTTCAGTTTGAATTGTATAATTCCGACCATTTAAAAGTTTGTTATTGATATAATCGCTTTTTTCAAACCTCTTCTTCATTGCAGGGTGCAGTCCTTTAACCCCTTTCATAAACCAGGTCGTCATTTTCTTGTCGTTATTATTTGAACCGTTTATATAAAGAAAAGTTATATTATCATTGGCATACGATAAATTTTGAAAAAATAAAAATGCCGCTAAAAATACTAATATCTTTTTCATAATAATAACTTTAGCATACAACACGTATTTTTTCTATTTTTTTAATACAACTTAAAATATTAGCAAATTTTTTTTTTACAAATTTTATAGTAAATGAAATGATTACTCCAATAATAAATTCAATTAGCAATATAAAAATCCCGTTTAAATGTTCAATATCAAATTCTGTTATTCCGGATGATGAAATTGGGCAGGATACTTTTGATGTAAACAGTGATTTTATGCAAGAAAAAATCAGTTTGCAAAATGAGCTTTTAAAACTTGAAAATGTTCACTGTCCGGTTTGCGGTAAAAAAATGCTAACTCGAGAACAGTTCAAAAATATTCTTAATGAGGCTAAAAATGTCACAACACCGCAAGAATACTGCGGACTTTTAAAAGAAAATGCAAAATATCTTTCTAAAAATGACCGAGAAATAATTCATACCGCTGAAAAAATAATTGAAGAAAACCCGCACATAGAATACAAAACATTTTTAAAGAACATGCTTGAATATGGAAATTTAAAATTCAAAAAATGTTTGGAAGAAAATATAGATTATATGGATAAAAAGCTGGATACCTCACCGCTGACAAAAAAAGATGAGATATACATTAACAAATATATAAACAAAATTTCAGCTTATAAAAATGAAAATTATCCATATTACAAAATTACAGATATAATAAACATAATGAATTCGACCATAAGTAACATGGAAACAACCGAAAAAGATAAATTATACTGGCATATATCAAATTCTTTAAAAAACGCACACTGTTACAGGCAAATGTTACAAATTAAAAATTTTGATAGAAATTCCGATTCCCAAAACAGCTATAATGCATTTTATAGTATATTTTGTAATTCAGTTTCAGATTTCTGTAACATAACAAACAATAAAAGTTTCAGCGAAAATCCGAACAATGTAATTTTGCTGTGCGGAACTTGTGCACATAATAGAGAAGAAAGAAAAGCTTTTTACAGCAACAAAAGCGATCCGCAAAAAGTCCGCTACAGATTCGACACATATTTAGAAGATATTATTCAAGCTATAGGATGCAGAAAAACAGACAATATATCAGCCGATTATATATCTGATGCAGCAAACATGGCAAATTATTTTTCGAACAAAAAATTAAACTTACCGGCAGAAAGTCTTATGGAAAAAATTAACCATATAAAATTTCTTCAACTACGCCCAGAATTTTTACCGGCAACTCTTGAAGACGATATTCCCTGCTCTTCCTGCGGAACTACAATGGTAAATGCTACTAAAAAACGAGATTTGAATATTGAACTGCTGGAAGCTAAAACACCATCTGATATTGTTGATATTTTAGAAGAAAATAAGAAATACATAAACCCTGCATTTTTCGAAAATATTGAACTTATTAAAGATTTAATAAAAGATAATCCGGATATTACATCTCAAGATATAATGACCGAACTGCGAATTAAAGCCACAAACGATACTAACAGGTATTTAAGGAAAATTGTAAATACCTGCCGTAAAAAAGCGGCAAAGAATATCGGAATACCTCAAGAAAGACGACAAGTCTTAGAGTTTGCAGATAACCTTGAAAATTGGCGGCTCAAAAATCCGCGTTATGAATATTTTGATTTCTATAAATATTCGGAATACCTGAATAATACCAGTCTATACTTGGCTAATAGCCCTTTCCATTTAAAACAAATGGTTAAATCAAAATTCAGACGCGTTACCGCACTAAACAACCTAACATTCCTAAGTCCGGCAAACATAGAAAGATTCAATGGCGACGAACTAAAAGCTTACGCCGAAAAGGTATTCAGAATGTCCGGATTTACAATGGATCACTATCTGGCAAAAGACCGCGGAGGAAGCGACGATATTGAAAATCTAACAGGAATGTGCAAATTATGTAATACTCAAAAAAGCAACCACCCACCGATTGGATGGGCAAAATTAAATCCAAAATCAAAATATTTTACAATACAAAATCTAAGAAAAATGAACGAATTAATAGAGGAAGGCAAACTCCCGGGTTATGAGAATTATCCGGCTAAAAGCGCATTATACCAATACGAAATGACAAACGGCTTAATAGATATGAGAGACATTTTCCCGCTGAATAAGACGGAACAGGAAAAATAAATTCGCTGTTCCGCTTAAATATTTATATAATTTTAAAAAATTTACTCATTGTATTCAACCATTTTAAATACCAATGCTGCAATAATACCGGCAGCTAGATTTGTTAGAATAGTAATCCAGACAACTTTTGCCCCGAACATTCCCATCGCCATAGCTGATAATGCTACAGCAGGGTTAAATGCGGCCATACAAAGAGTTCCGCCGACAGCAAAAATTCCTGCAGTAACTGTTGCCCCTATCGCAAGTCCGTAATAGGAATTTCCCTCGGTATATCTTGATGTTGCAGTCAAAAGAACAACATAGCAAAGCGCAAAAGTAAACAAGAATTCCGCAGCAATTAACGATTTTAAATTAAATACCACAGCATCAGGAGCCGCAGGAATTACTGCCACATGTCTAATTAAAAACGCCGCGGCCAGAGCTCCTAAAATTTGTGCAAGCCAATATGGAGCAAGATGCTTCCAGCTCAAGGCCCCTCTCATCGCCGCAGCCATTGAAACGGCCGGATTATAATGTCCGCCTGAGATATGTCCGCCCGCATAAACCATAACCATAAGGATTAAACCTATTGCAATTGCAGGAATCACACCGCTTCCACCCAGCAAAAGTGTTGCTCCGACAGTGAATACAAGGAAAAATGTTCCGATAAATTCAACAAGGTACTTTCTAAAACAGTCCATCATATATAACCTCCTTTTTAAATTAACGTTCTCAATATTACATTTTTTAAAATTAGTGTCAACCGCTTTGTGGTTATATTATAATGATGGTATGTTTTATTTTGACGAAATTAACAATAAAAAAATTTTAAAATCAGATTTAATCGAAAATGCACTTTTTACAACAAGAGAAACCTGCATAAAATCAAAAGATGAAAATTTAATACCTTTTACCCTGCAAAATAGAGAAGAATTAAAAAATTATCTTAAAATCCAAAAATTAATTTATCCAAATCAGACACACAGCGCAAATATCGAAACGGCAGATTTTTACAAAGATTTTTACAAAGAAACAGACGCTTTGATTTTGACAGATAAAAGACTCGGAATATTCTTGAATTTTGCAGATTGTACACCTATAGTTTTATTCGACAAAACCCAAAATATCGGAGCAATCGCGCATGCCGGCTGGAGAGGAACTGTTGCAAAAATAGGGCCTAAAACAGCATTAAAAATGCGTGAAGATTACGGCTGTAAAATTGAAGATATTTCGGCATTAATTGGCCCTTGTATCTCAAAATGCTGTTTTGAAGTCGGTTTTGAAGTTTATGAAAAACTATGCGAAAGCGTAAACACCCCTCCTGCATACCCAAAAAGCGAAAAGGTATTTGCTGATTTAAAAGAAATAAATAGAATTCAATTAGAACAAGTTGGAATTAAAAATATTGATATATGTCCATATTGCACTGTCTGTGATAACGATAAATTTTTCTCTTACAGAAAAGAAAACGGCACACATAACAGACACAGTGCAGTTTTGTGGTTAAACTAAAAAGAAAGGCGGCTATAATGACAATTGAAACAATAAACTATCAAACCAGCGGAACCTGTTGTGCATTGATGCAGGTAGCAATCGAAGATGATAAAATCAAAGATGTAAACTTTTTAGGCGGCTGTCAAGGCAACCTTCAAGGGATAAAAAATCTTATAATAGGAATGAATATAGAAGATGTAATATCTCGTCTAAAAGGCATTCAATGCGGAGCAAAACCGACAAGCTGTCCTGATCAGCTTGCCAGATGTCTTGAAACTTACAAAGCGGAAAAATTACAAAAACTTTCCGATGTAAAGTAAAAAAAGTTTTTTACCCCTCAAGCTCGACAGGTTTTATGTCTTGAACAATATTTTTACCGACAGCTCTTTCTAGAGCTGCTTTTGCGGAATTATATTCATACAAAGCCTTATAATAAGAAAGCTGTGCTGATTGATAAGAAATTTGAGCATCTTTCAATTCAGTCGGACTGGCTTCTCCAACTTTATATCTTCCAAAAGACAACTCATAATTTTCTTTTGACTGCTTAACCTGCAATTGCGCAACCGGCATTTGCTGACGTTTCTCTTCCAAGTTTAAATATGCCTGCTGAATTTCAAGGTATATACTGTTCTGTTTGCTTTTTGCACTTGCGAGCTCCTTATCATAGAGGTATTTTGCCTCTTTAATTTCATTATTGATAAGCATTCCGTTAATCATAGGGAAATTCAAATATGCACCATAATTATAACCGTAATTTGAATTCCAGGATTTTCCGCCTCGCTGATATTGACCTTCCATAGATATATTAGGAAGCCAAGCTTTCTTAACGAGTTTTACAGTCTGATTAGCACCGGCAACTTTTAATGCCGCAACTTTCAATTCCGGACGGGCATCTCTTGCAATCCTTATAGCCTCGTCAAAAGACACCTCAACAGGTTTGAATCTTAATCTTTCCGTTACATTGTATTTATCAATAAACGGAACACCCATAACATTATTTAACTTTGCAACCGCAAGATTTACAGCATTATCAGCTTGAATATACTGTAATTTTGCATTAGAAAGATTAACCTCAGCAATTGTCACGTCAACTTTTGGATTAACACCAATTTCATAAAAAGCTTTTGCCTGATTATAAAACATCTCAAACTTTTCGACATTATCCTTCGCAACACGTCTTTGTTCAAAAGCATATAAAAGATTAAAATAAGCATCTTTTGTTTGATAAATAACATCATTAATCGTTCCGGCTAAAGTTTCACGATATCCTTGATAATCTATACGTCTGATTGTCGCCTGATTTTGAGTAACCCCAAAATCGTAAAGCATTTGCTGAAGAGTTATTTGACCTAAAATATAATAATTAAATACAAGATTTTCACCTAACGCATCGGACAATTGCAATTGTCTTATTCTTGTATAACCGGTCTGCCAGCTTATAGAAGGGAAATAATTCGCCCATATTTGCTTAATTCTGGCATCAGACGCCAAAACATCATGAAATGCCACATTTATATCAGGATTATTTCCTAAAGCCAACTCTATACATTTTTCTAATGTCATATCGACATTTTTTTCAACTCCGCCTTGAATTATTAAATCGGCTTTACCCTGATTTTCAGGCAAAACATTATTCGCCTCCGGAAACTCTTTATCATTAATTTTGTTTCCTATATTAAGAGCAAATGTTTGAATTGTTGTCAAGCCGATGATTAAACCGGTCAAAATTATTTTCTTATACATACTATTTATTTCCTCTTGTCAAGTCTTTTTCTGACAAATTCTCTAAAATGTATTTTCATTTCTTCAACAATAGTGTAAAAAGCCGGCACAAAGAAAGTTCCGACAAAAGCAACCGCAATCATTCCGCCAAAAACAGTCATTCCAACTGAATTACGGCTTGCGGCACCGGCACCTGATGCAAATACCAAAGGCAAAAGTCCGAGAATAAATGCAATGTTAGTCATCATTACCGCTCTAAATCTCAGCGTTGCAGCTTGGATTGCCGCATCTTTTATTGATAAACCGCTTTCATGAGCGTCTTTTGCAAACTCAATAATCAAAATTGCCTGTTTAGTAGACAAACCAATCAACATAACAAGTCCGATTTGAGAATACAAATCCAGAGAATACCCCGATACATACTGGAACAATAAAGCGCCGACAAGTGCGACCGGAGAAATCAATAATACAGCAATCGGAAGCATCCAGCTTTCATACAAACCTACAAGAAACAGATATATGAAAACAAGTGACATAACAAGTATAGGACCAATTTGCCCGCTTGATTGTTTTTCCTGCAATGAGCTGCCTGACCAGCCGTAACTCATATCTTTTGGCAAAACTTTTTCTGAAATATTCTCCATTATATTAATTGCATCACCGGAACTTACTCCGTTTCTTGCAACTCCGTTTATTGTAATTGCCGGATACATATTAAACCTTGTCAAACTGTACGGCCCAACAATGTTTGAAATTTTCACAACAGATGATAACGGAACCATTCTGCCTGAATTGTTTTTGATATAAATATTATCCAAATTAGACGGTTTTTCTCTGAATTCAGAATCGGCCTGAAGATATACGCGGTAAACTCGTCCGAATTTATTGAAGTCATTTACATAAGATTTTCCGAAATATCCTGATAAAGCCGAATAAATTTCCGAAATATTTACCCCTTGAGCAAGCGCCTTTGCCTCATCAACTTTTATCATCATCTGAGGAAGATTTGCCGTAAAAGATGTATATACAAGCTGGAACGCGGAATTTTTGTTAGCCTCGGCAATTAGTTTTTGCGCCTCATCATACAATTGTTGAGGGGTTCTGTCGCCTTTATCCAGCAATTGATACTCAAACCCGCCAAACATACCAAGTCCGGATATTGAAGGCGGAGAAAATACCGCAATTGTTGCAGAAGGATAATTTTCAAATTCAGATTGAATTTTCTTTAAAATACTTTGCATTGAAAGATCATTGCTTTTACGTTTTGACCATTCAGAAAGACGTGCAACAATCAAGGCCGTATTTTCACCTGAAAAACCAACGAAAGTAATAGTTGTTTCAACTCCCGGGATTTGCAAAATTCTATTTTCAATCTCGGTTGCCACCATATCAGTTCTCGAGGCAGAAGATCCATCAGGAAGCTGGATTTGTGTAAACACAGCACCTCTATCTTCTGTAGGTAGAAATCCTTTTGGTATAATATAAAACATTAACCCGATAAATAATATAATTCCTCCAAATATAGTCAAAGTCATTTTAGGAGAATTAATAAAAACTTTTACCCCTTCAAGATATTTATCTCTGATAGAATAAAACCAATCATCAAATTTTTGTATAAAATCAAAATCAGCTTTTTCAGCCCCAGATTTCAAAATACTTGCGCATAACGCCGGAGCAAGAGTAAGGGCAACGAGAGTTGAAAGCCCGATTGAAGAAGCTATACACAGAGCAAATTGTCTGAACATTTGTCCCGTGATACCGGACATAAATGATACAGGAACAAATACCGCCATCAATACAAGCGAGGTTGCAAGTACGGCCCCAAAAACTTCATTCATCGTAACTTGGGTGGCTTCTTTCGGATTTTTACCTTCCTGAATATGTCTTTGCGTATTTTCCAGAACAACTATAGCATCATCTACAACAAGTCCGACAGCAAGCACCAGTCCGAATAAAATCAGCAGGTTTATTGAAAATCCCAGTATATTCATAAAAATAAATACACCGATTAACGACACCGGAATAGCTGCAAAAGGGATTAAAGCAGCGCGTCCGCTTCCTAAAAACAAATAAGTTACGGCACCTACCAGTAATATTGCAAGCGCAATAGCACTTATAACCTCATGGATTGACTCTCTAACAAAGTCCGTTTCGTCACGTTCTATTTTATATTCAATCCCCTGAGGAAAACCTTTGCTCAATTCTTTCATTTTCTTTCGAACTTTATTCGAAAGTTCAATAGCATTTGCCTCCGGCATCTGGCTTATAGAAATAATAGCCGAATCTTTTCCGCCGATACGAGAAAAGTAAGAGTAACTTTCAGCACCGAGTTCAACCCTTGCTATATCTTTCAGCTTAACCTGAGAACCGTCAGGTTTTGAACGAATGATAATATTTTCAAACTCTGAAACATCTTTTAAACGGCCTTTTGTTCTCATCGTAAGCTTAATCATCTGCTTGTTTTTCATTGGTTCAACACCCAAATCGCCGGCCGGAACCTGAGTGTTTTGAGCCTGAATTGCAGCATTCACTTCCG
Source organism: bacterium (assembly GCA_017942035.1). GTDB lineage: Bacteria > Cyanobacteriota > Vampirovibrionia > Gastranaerophilales > Gastranaerophilaceae > RUG14219. The sequence continues at coordinate 72,137 of JAGAVG010000011.1, forward strand.
CTACAGATACCCCCAAATTTGCCATTTTATTTGCATCAAGCCAAATTCTCATAGAATAATCCGAGGAGCCGAATACTGCAACTTTACCAACACCTTTAATTCTGTCAAGTTCATCTTTAATATAAATAGATGCATAGTTTGCAATATATAAAGAATCATAAGTATGCGTCGGTGAATTTACGGAAATCATCATCAAACCGGGGCCGCCGGTGGATTTTTTTACAGACAAACCATAACGACGGACTTCTTCCGGCAGACGCGGAGTTACCAATTGAAGCTGGTTTTGAACGTTTACTACCGCCATATCCGGATCTGTTCCAATATTAAAATATATTGTTAATTCATACTGTCCGTTTCTTGATGTTGAAGACATATAAATCATGTTATCAACACCGTTTACCTGAGCTTCAACCGGCGCGGCTATTGTATCTGATATAACATCTGAACTCGCACCGGCATAAGTCGCCGTTACCACAACCTGAGGCGGGGTAATCGATGGGTATTCTTCAAGCGGAAGTGTTTTTATCATCAAAATACCGGCAAGAATTATCGCCAACGATATTACAATCGCCAGCTTTGGCCTTTTAATAAATACATTTCCACCTTTATTATTTTCGTCCATTATTTCTTTGTCCTTCTGAAAAATTTATTTTTTGATTTTTCCAATGCATTATTTTGCTGATTTTGTCTAATTTTTGCCATTTCTTCCACACTTACGGCATGAATAGGTTTTCCCGGAACTACTTTTTGCAAACCATCAGTTACAATTTTGTCACCTGATTTTATTCCTGAAGATACAATCCACAAATCATCTTTTTGGCCTGAAGTTTTTATATATGTTAACTGAGGAAGTCCTTTTTCATCAATTTTATAAACATATTTTCCCTCCTGATTTTCCTGAACTGCAATCTGAGGAACCACAGGAACTTCTGTTGAATTATTTGCATAAAGTTTTACCGTCACAAATTCACCATGAATAAGTTCGCTGTTTGGATTTTTAAAAGTTGCACGCATTACAACCGTACCGGTCGTCTGGTCAACTTTGTTATCATGAAAATCTTGTACACCGTCATAACGATATTTGGCTCCATTTTGAAGAAGTAATTCAACTTTTCGATTTGCATTAGTAGCGCCGTCAATATTGCTTATTTCCGCAAAGTCACCCGCCTCTAAAGGGAAAGTCACATATATCGGATTGTCACTGTTAATAGTTGTAATTGCACCGCTTGACGGAGTTACGTAGTTCCCAACCGTAACCGTTATTATACCTACACGGCCATCAACCGGAGATTTAACGGTTGTGTAGCCTAAATTTCTGTTTGCATCCGCAGCCCTTGCATTAGCTGACGCAAGCTGAGCCCTCAGGGCATCGCGACTCGAAAGAATTTCATCATAGCGGGCTTTTGCAATATAATCTTTTGCAACAAGTTCTTTAGCTCTCGCCAATTGCTTTTCAGCATAATCCAACTGTGCTTTAATGTTTTTAATATCAGCAGAAACTACATCTGCAGCATTTTTATACTCTCCGGGTTCTATTAAAAAAAGTGCCTGTCCTTTTTTTACATAATCACCCTCTTTAAAATAACTTTTTTGCAGATAGCCTGAAATTCTGGCCATTACGGATACTTGATATTTTGAAGCAATACGCCCCGGCGCCTCATATTCTTTTATAACGTCTGTTGTTCCGATTTCTTCAACTACAACATCCGGAGCCGGTTTACTCATCATTGCTTTTGATTTCATAATCTGGCCATATTTTGATGTCCCAAGCCTGAACATTATTGCCGCAAATATTAGCAGCAAAACTATTATTATATTTTTTTTCATTAGCTCTCCTGTAAATTAAATAGTCTGATATAATCATACTATTAAGAAGAAAACTCTATGTCAATAAACATAACGGCTATTGACAAACTTTCATTTTATCCATACCGGATTTAACTGGATTGCCAAGCTCATTTCATTCGCTCGCAATGACTAATCAGTAATAACAAGGCGGCTTGAACTTACGTTCAAGCCGCCTTAATCTATATATTACCCAAAGAACTATTGGATTGAATCGGTGTCATCACTTATGAAATCCGGAGTTCCAAACATTCCTTCAATTTCTTCCAAAATTGCGGAAGGTTTTCTTGCCTGATTTCTTTGAGCTACGGCACGTTTTCTTTCTTCACGTTCTTTTTCTTCGTTAGCATTTGTCAAGTGGTGGAAACCGGTACCGGCAGGAATTAATCTACCGATAATTACGTTTTCTTTCAAACCTCTCAACATATCTTTCTTACCATCTACAGCGGCTTCTGTCAAGATTCTTGTTGTTTCTTGGAATGATGCAGCTGAAATGAAAGATTCTGTATTCAAAGATGCTTTTGTGATACCTAAAAGCATGTATTCACAAGTTGCCGGAGTTAAGCCAGCATCTTCAGCTTCTTTGTTTTCTTTTTCAAATACCTGCATTTCAACCAGTTCACCCGGTAACAATTTAGTATCGCCGGCATCAACAATCTTAACTTTCTTAGTCATCTGACGAACGATAATTTCTACGTGTTTATCAGCAATTTCAACACCCTGAGAACGGTATACACGCTGAACTTCGTCTACAAGGTATTGTTGAGCAGCTTCCGGTCCGCATAATCTGATTACGTCGTGCGGGTTCAGAGGGCCGCTTGTTAAAGGCTGACCTTTTGTGATTTTTTGTTTGTCGTGAACGATAATATTTGCATCAATTGCATATTTAATTTCAACTCTTCCGTTGTCATTTACAATATACAATCTCGGCAAGTCTTCATCTGTCACGATTTCAGCAACGCCGTCTTCTTCTGCTAATATTGCACAATCTTTCGGTTTTCTTGCTTCAAGAAGTTCTTCAACCCTCGGCAAACCTTGTACGATGTCACCAGTTTTCTGTCTTTCGAATACAAGTGTTGCGATAATATCACCACGTAATACAAGCGCACCGGCTTCTACCTGTAGCATTGTACCTGGGCTAATCAAGTAAGGACGGCCGGTTCTGATTGTAACTTCACCTTTATTTACGGCTATAACCTGACCTGATACAGGAGATTTGTCGCCGCTTTCTGAAATTACGGAATCAAGTTTTACAAAATCACCTTTCTTAACACAAGCTTTTGATGAAATCTTGCAAACTTCTTCGTTTTCAGAATTTGTTAACAACAATCTTCTTGCATCTTCTCTTTCATGTTTAATTGATGCAACACCATCATACAATGAAAGAACTTGAGTTTTGGCTACCGGAGTTTTCGGTGAAATAGTTTCGCCATCTTTTACAAGCAATTCTGTTTGAAGAGATGACATTAACTTAGCATTACCTTCAAATTCACGGCGGACAATCAAGTTTTCAAGAACAACAATTCTCAAAGACTCTTTGTCATCCAATTCAACCATACCTTTCAAGTGAGACAGGTATCCTTGCATTTGAAGAACAAGACTTGTTCTTGTAATTGTTGAACCGTCAAGGTTTCTAACTCTTGCACCGTCTTTGTATTGAAGCTGTGTAACAGGAACGATATCAATCAATTCATCTGTTGTGTTGAATTTAATTGAAACGTCTTTCTGCTCAACTTTCAATACCTGAACAGGTCTTACAAGAATTTGGATAGGCTGGTTAGAAATTGAATCTTCATCCAATGTCAAACCGCTGTCTAACTCTTCATCAAGATCATCAATATCAAGATCATCCATTGAAGATTCCATAATTGTAACAATTGAAGTTTCTTTAGCCTTGATACCGTCAGCGATTACGGTACCTTTCTTGATAACTTCACCTTCATCAACTTTCAATTCTGAAACACTTGACAAAGTATGAACTTCACCAGGTCTTACGGTAATTTCATGGATTACGTCATTGTATTCTTTGAATTCAACGATACCGTCAAGGTGGCAGTACAAATCTTTAACGATTTCAGTACCAGCACTAACTTGAGTTCCGTTTTCAACCATTTTCAATGATGAATCTTTATTTACCTGATAGATTTCTTCAGGAATAAATACTACAGAACCCGGTTTTGTAATAATCTGGTTTTCATCAACTTCAACATCAACGTATCTGATTTCACCGGATGATGTTACCGCGCACTCATCATCAATAAGTTCTGCGATAATCATTCCGTTTTCAACAGTTGTATCAACAGGAGCTTTTACAATGTATCTTTCACCCGTAGCGTTAACTGTCCAGATTTGTTCTTTCTTTGTCTGTTCAAAAGTTGCATTTTCAGGTTTCAAAGACGCGATAACGATTGTTAATTCTTTACCGTGAACAATCTTTTTAATATTTTTACCTTCAAATTTAACTTCTTCAATTTCTAAATCTTCACCGAAACGAACTTCACCGCCGTGTTCAGAAATAGTAAGAGTTTCAGCAAGTTTTTCACCGGCTTTGATTTTCTGTTCATCTTTAACGAGAACTTTTGATCCGCCAGGAAGGTTATAAACATCACCGCCAAGAACCCAGATAATACCTTGTTTGTTTGTAGTTCTTGAGATGTTTCCTTGTCTGTCTTTCTTTTCATCAGCAACAAAATCTTCGTAGAATACTTCACCTGAAAGGTCAGAAGTAATATCTTTTGTCGCTTTTTCTGTCAAACGAGAACCGTCTCCAGAAGATACCGGTTCGTATTCGGCAAGTTTAAATCCTTTTTCTACCTTCATTCCGTTTGTAAAGAATACTTTAGATCCAGCCGGAATGTGGTATTTTTCAGATTTCTTTTCGCCTTTAACTTCGATATCGGCTTCATAGTTTGCAACTTGAACAACATCACCGTGACGGGTTCTAAGTTCGCGGGTTTTAACGTTTGATACAACTTCACCGGCGATTTTAGTTTCAACCGACTTCATTGCACCTGAACCTTTGAATACACCACCGGTGTGGAATGTTCTCATTGTAAGCTGTGTTCCAGGTTCACCGATTGACTGAGCTGCGATAATACCGATTGCTTCACCGATATCAACCATTTTTTGGGTTGTCATTGCCCAGCCGTAACATTTTTGGCAAATACCGTATTCAAGTCCGCAAGTCAAGCCTGAACGAACTTTCAGGGTATGAAGATCAAGATGTGAAATCTTTTTGATGTCACGTCTGTTTAATGTTGTTCCTTTTGCTACAAGAACGGTTCCGTCTGTATCTTTAATATCTTCAGCAACAGTTCTTCCAAGCAATCTGTCAATCAACGGAACGATAACTACATCACCGTCCATAATCGGTTTCATGTCAATAGCTTTGTCTGTATGACAGTCATCTGCTCTGATAATTACATCCTGAGCAACGTCAACAAGACGTCTTGTCAAATATCCTGAGTCAGCAGTTTTTAACGCTGTATCTACAAGACCCTTACGTGCACCGTATGATGAAATGATGTATTCTGTAACGGATAGACCTTCTTTAAAGTTTGATTTAATCGGCAAGTCGATAATCTGTCCCTGTGCGTCAGCCATCAAACCTCTCATACCAACCAGCTGTGATACCTGAGATAAGTTACCTCTCGCTCCGGAGAATGCCATCATATATACCGGATTTAATCTGTCAAAGTTTTTTACTACCTGTTCTGTCAATTTTGAAGTTGTTTCAGACCAGGTGTCGATAACTTTTGTATATCTTTCTACCTCGGTAATTTCACCTTTGAGATATCTATTTGTTGATTTTTCGATTTCTTTTTCAGCTTCTTGAAGTAATTCTTTTTTTACAGCAGGAACCTGCAAGTCAGCAATCGAAATTGTTGTACCTGATTTGGTTGCAAATTTGTAACCAAGGTTTTTCAAACTGTTAGCCAATTCAGCAGTTTTTGCTCCGCCGTATTCCAAATACATCTGGGCAAGCAACTGGTTCAAAGCCTTTTTATCCATCTGTTTGTTGATGAAATCTACAGTTTTCTTTGCATTTGTATAAGTTGTTTCCATTCTATTTTTTCCTTATTTAGTAATTAATTTGTTACCATTAATATTTATCAATACTAAGCAAGAGCTTTTCTTACAGCTTCGTTGAAAATAATTCTTCCGGCTGTAGTTTCAAGTCTTTCACCTTTTTCATCTCTTACAATAATCTTATCGTGGAGAGAAATTACACCAACTTCAAGAGCAGAAATTGCATCCTGGAAGTTATAGAAATAACCTTTGATAGGCGCTTCCTGATCTTTGATAATTGTCAGGTAATACATACCCAATACCATGTCCTGAGTAGGTGTGATAATCGGTTTACCTGTAGCAGGTGCCAAAATATTATTTGTTGCAAGCATCAACATTCTGGCTTCTGTTTGAGCTTCGATTGATAACGGTACGTGAACAGCCATTTGGTCACCGTCGAAGTCCGCGTTGAATGCGGTACATACACGAGGGTGAAGCTGAATTGCACGGCCTTCAACCAATTTAGGTTCAAATGCCTGAATACCTAATCTGTGAAGAGTTGGGGCACGGTTTAACATAACCGGATGTCCTTCGATTACCTCTTCTAAGATATCCCAAACAACAGGTTCTGAACGTTCAATTTTCTTTTTAGCTGATTTAATATTTTGAACGTATCCTCTTTCAATCAACTTATTTACAACGAACGGCTTAAACAATTCGATTGCCATTTCTTTCGGCAAGCCGCACTGATTTAATTTCAACTGCGGACCTACTACGATAACTGAACGGCCTGAGTAGTCAACACGTTTACCAAGCAAGTTCTGACGGAAACGTCCCTGTTTACCTTCGATAATGTTAGAAAGTGATTTCAATGCTCTGTTATTCGGGCCTACAACAGTTCTTCCGCGGCGGCCGTTATCAATCAAAGCGTCAACTGCTTCTTGAAGCATTCTCTTTTCGTTTCTAACGATAATTTCAGGAGCGCCCATTTCCAAAAGTCTTTGCAAACGGTTGTTTCTGTTGATTACACGTCTGTATAAGTCGTTCAAATCAGATGTTGCGAAACGTCCGCCATCCAATTGTACCATCGGTCTTAAATCCGGCGGAGTTACAGGGAGTACATCCATAATCATCCAGGTCGGATCTGTTTCTGAAGAAATTAAGCTGTCTAACAATCTTAATCTTTTTATCAATTTAGATTTTCTCTGAACTGAATTTACTGTTCCTGCAAGTTCTTCTCTGATTTCTTCTGCCAAACCTTTAACATCAACTTCTGCCAAAAGTTCTTTTATAGCCTCAGCTCCGATACCGACTTTTAGTTCTGAGTCTTCGTTTTCTGCCATAAAATCTTCATATTCTTCTTCTGAAAGAAGCTGGAATTTTTTGAACGGACTATCTGCACCATCTAGAACAACGTAGTTGTTAAAATAGATTACCTGTTCCAAATCTTTCAAGGTCATATCAAGGAGTAATCCCAAATAAGAAGGAATACCTTTCAAAAACCAGATATGTGAAACCGGAGCTGCCAATTTGATGTGACCCATTCTCTGACGTCTAACTTTTGAATCGGTAACTTCAACACCGCAGCGTTCACAGATAATACCTTTATGTCTTACTCTTTTATATTTACCGCAATAACATTCCCAGTCCTTCGTTGGGCCAAAAATTCTTTCGCAGAAAAGGCCGTCGCGTTCAGGTTTCAAAGTACGGTAGTTAATTGTTTCCGGCTTAGTAACTTCACCATAGGACCATTTCAAAATCCTTTCAGGTGACGCGATACTAATTCGTATATAGTCAAAATAATCTATACTTGTTGACATTTATATCTCCTTTTGTATTTTTTTTGGATTAATTTTGTTTTAAGAAGTTGAAAGGTCAGGAAGTCTTACAAACAAACTGTTCTCAGAAATCAGCTTGACATCAAGCCTTCCTGCCTTCTGTTCTTCTGTTTATATATCGCCAAAAGTTGTTGGTGTTTCAAAGAAATTGATATTCAACAACTCTGAATCTATATCTGATAACGTTCTTCTAGGAGCTGATTTTCTCAAATCGTCCATATCGGTCATCAAATCTACTTCTTCACCGCCTTTTTTCGCAACGGTAATATCCAAACCGATTGACTGCAATTCACGAACCAATACTTTGAATGATTCAGGAATTCCCGGTCTAGGAATATTATCACCTTTAACGATAGCTTCGTATGCTCTGTTACGTCCGTTAACATCATCTGATTTGATTGTTAACATTTCTTGAAGAGTGTAAGCTGCACCGTAAGCTTCCAGTGCCCAAACTTCCATCTCACCGAATCTCTGGCCGCCGAACTGAGCTTTACCACCCAATGGCTGCTGAGTAACAAGTGAGTAAGGGCCTGTTGAACGAGCATGGATTTTATCATCTACAAGGTGAACAAGTTTCAGGATATAAGTAAGACCTACAGCTACCGGTTCATCAAACTGTTCGCCGGTTCTACCGTCTATCAATCTGACTTTACCATCTTCTGTAACCCAGTCACATCCTGATTCTTTAATACCTCTGATAAGTTCAGCTTTAGTTGCGATTTCAGACTGGTTTTCACCATATCTTTCATCAAATGAAGGAGCTTCATAATGATCACCTGTCAAGTATGCGGCCAAACCTAATAATAATTCATAAGTCTGTCCAACGTTCATACGGGAAGGAACACCAAGCGGGTTCAACACAACATCTAACGGAGTTCCGTCAGGCAAGAACGGCATATCTTCTTTAGGCAATATTCTTGAAACAATACCTTTGTTTCCGTGACGGCCTGAAAGTTTGTCACCGACAGATACTTTACGTTTTTGAGCAATGTAAACTCTAATAACCGTATTAGCTCCCGGCGGCAATTCATCACCTTTTTCTCTATCGAATACCTTAACGTCGAGAACTCTTCCGCCTTCTCCGTGCGGTACTCTTAATGAATTATCTTTAACATCTCTTGCTTTTTCAGCGAAGATTGCTCTTAACAATTTTTCTTCCGGCGGATGTTCAGATTCACCTTTTGGAGTAACTTTACCAACAAGGATATCATCAGCATAAACTCTCGCACCGATTCTTACGATACCTCTTTCATCAAGGTGTCTAAGGGCATCTTCAGAAACATTCGGAATTTCTCTTGTAATTTCTTCCGGTCCGAGTTTTGTCTGACGAGCATCAATTTCCAATTTTTCAATGTGAACAGATGTGAAAATATCATCGTGAACACAACGTTCTGAAAGCAAGATAGCATCCTCGTAGTTATAACCTTCCCAAGGCATATACGCAAGAAGAACGTTTTTACCGAGTGAAAGTTCACCGCCACAAGTTGATGCACCGTCAGCGATAACATCACCGGCTTTAACCTTGTCGCCTTCTCTTACGATTGGTTTCTGGTTAATACAAGTATCCTGGTTTGAACGAACATATTTCATCAATTGATAAAGATGCGGTTTACCTTGAAGATCACGAATTATGATTTCTTCGCCGACAACTCTTTCAACTGTACCGTCAACATCTGATACGATAACCATACCGGAATCTTTTGCGGCACGGGCTTCCATACCGGTACCAACAACCGGTCTGTTTGTAATCAACAAAGGTACAGACTGACGTTGCATGTTTGATCCCATCAAAGCTCGGTTAGCGTCATCGTGTTCAATGAACGGAATTAATGATGTCGCAACAGAGATAATCTGAATAGGAGAAACACCGACATAGTCGACTTTGCTTGCTTCGCCCATTGTGAATTCTGAACGGTATCTAACCGGAACGTAAGCATCTCTAATTGAACCGTCTTTATTCAATTTAATATCAGCAGGAGCGCAACGGAAGTTTTCATCCTCGTCTGCTGTCATATAAACAACTTCATCTGTAACTTTTCCGTCTTTAACAACAAAGAACGGAGCTTCAACAAATCCGTAGTCGTTAACTTTTGCGTGGGTTGCAAGAGATCCAATAAGACCTGCGTTCGGACCTTCCGGAGTTTCAATCGGACAAATACGTCCATAGTGTGAAGGGTGGATGTCACGAACAGCAAATCCCGCTCTTTCTCTCATCAAACCGCCAGGCCCTAAAGCTGAAATACGACGTTTGTGAGTCAATTCAGCAAGCGGGTTAATCTGGTCCATGAACTGTGACAACTGAGAACTTCCGAAGAATTCTTTCAATGCCGCAATCAACGGTTTTGTATTTAACAAGTTCAGCGGAGTTAAAGTTTCTGAATCTTGAAGAGTCATTCTTTCTTTAACAATTCTTTCGATACGTGCAAGACCAACTCTGAACTGGTTCTGCAGCAATTCACCTACTGAACGGATTCTTCTGTTTCCTAAGTGGTCGATATCATCAACTGATCCTTCATCGTAAGTAAGGTTAATCAAATACTCGATTGATGCTACGATATCCTGAACGGTTAATGTTCTCTGGTTTTTAGGAATATTCAAATTCAATTTTTTGTTTAATTTATAACGACCAACACGTCCGATATCGTATTTCTTTTCATCAAAGAAACGAGCTTCTAATATTGAACGTCCGCCGGCTGCAGATGCAGGATCGCCCGGTCTTAGTTTTTTATAAACTTCAATTAACGCATCATCTGTAGTTTCTGCAGTATCTTTATCTAATGTTTTCTTCAAAAATTCAAAGTGAGTGAACAAAGATTCCATTTCAGAAACTGTGATACCCATAGCTTTCAACAATGTTGTAGCCAAGATTTTTCTGTTTTTGTCGATTTTAACGTAAATCAAATCGTTAGAATCGGTTTCGATTTTCAACCATGCTCCGCGGTTCGGGATCATAGTTGCGTTGTATAAACGTTTTCCGGCAGGAGAGATTTCTCTCTTGAAATAAACACCCGGAGAACGAACAATCTGCGAAACGATTACACGTTCGGCACCGTTAACAATGAACGTACCTTTGTCAGTCATTGTCGGAATATCGCCGATATAAACTTCTTGTTCTTTAATTTCACCGCTGTCACGGTTAACTAAACGAACCATAACGCGCAATTGTTTCGCATAAGTTGCATCATGAATTCTTGCCTCTTCGATAGTGTATTTTGCATTATCGAAAGTGTAATTAGGCAAAAAGTGCAATTCTAATCTTCCTGTGTAATCTTTGATAGGAGAGAATGAAAGCAATTCTTCTTTCAAACCTTCTTTCAAAAACCATTCAAAGGATTTTTTCTGCACTTCAATTAAATCGGGTAAATCGTCCAAACGAGTATGAGGAATACCCATTGGCGTTACTCTTTTTGCGTATTTTGTGTTAGACATCAATTCACCTCTATCTATAATGGTGTACTACTAATTTTCAAATTTTAAATTGTATCTTCTACAATTAATCTAACTTAAGGCTGTAAACCTTTCATCTGACTGAATTCCAGCCGGATAAACTTTATATATAATCGGGGAAACTATTGCTATGGGCATAGTTCACCCAGTTTTTATTGACTTATTTTAAAATAATATAACATAAATAAATATAGTCAAGAAAATAACAAACAAAACAAAAATTTATGTTAAACTTTTTTAACATTCTGTTAAACCGTTGGGAGAGAATAGTTTCCATTGGTTTTCAAAACTCAAATAGTTATAACATAAATTTTTAAATGTTTAATCCATTCTACATTCTATTTACCGCGAAGATAATCCATATTGCCTTTCTCTATAATCCAACGGATACAAGTCCAACCTTCACCGTTCATATTACAATCGACAGTACTACGGCTAGGAAGTATTGTATTTTTAGTTATTTGGAATTGAAATATGTCTCTTGCTATTGTATTAGGGGAATTTTTGCCATTTATATCTATCCAAACAGCACCGCATGATTGAACGCCTCCATCTAAAGTTGCGCAATATGTACCCTGAGAACTTCTCATCTAAATATAACTTCCATCATTGAGAATTATTTTATAATATCTTGAATCGTGCTCATAACTAGTTGAGTGATAACTTCCATTGAGAAATTTTACATTTTCTGTATATTGTAAGCATCCAGCTGAAGTACCGCAATCTTTAGCAATTTTTAAATAAGGCTTGAGATAACTCATGAATTTTTCAGCGCTTTCTTTTGTCATGCCATCCGGCACATCCCATTCATCTAAATAACCATGATCTTTTATAGCAAGTAATTGCGCCTGAGACATAACAGAATAGAACTTCTTAACCTTGTTAACCGTAACCCGCTCCTGATGCTTTTGAATTAAAGTTGGCAGCGTCATCGCCGCAACAATCCCGATTATCCCGAGGGTAATAAGAACTTCCGCCAAGGTAAACGCGGTTTTACGACGACCGGCAAAGTGTGATGAAAAGACCTCTGCTAAAGTAAAGGCGGTTTTACGAC
>JAGAVG010000012.1 GCA_017942035.1 bacterium
AGGTCAAGAAGGCAAGCGAGTTGAAACCTCCCTTGTTAAAGGGAGGGGGACCGCGTCAGCGGTGGAAGGATTCTCTTCTGATAAACAATCCCCCCTTCCCTTCCCCCCTTTGACAAGGGGGGTAAAGGCCACTGCATTTACCTTGGCGGAAGTTCTTATCACTCTCGGGATAATCGGCATTGTGGCCGCGATGACGCTGCCGGCTTTGGTTCAGCATTACAGAAAAGTTGAGTATTCAGCAAGGCTTAAAAAATTCTACTCCTCCATGAATCAGGCAATTTTATTATCTGAGGTTAATAACGGTTCGCCTTCAGACTGGAATAAGGTATATTCAATATACGATGATGATGGAAATTTTGATTACAATGCTAATGGAGAACACACTTATAATTTATTTATGAAATATTTGGCTCCATACATTAAATACACAAAGATAGAACAGGGTAAAATTGAGATTGATGAAGATGGGAATCAAAAGGTATCAAGTACTACAGTATATTTTGCAGACGGATCAACTGCTTGGCTCTGGAATGGCGATTGTATTGATATGGGATTTGACGTTAATGGAAAAAGTAAGCCTAATCAAAGCGGAAGGGATTTATTTAGATTTTTGATATGTCCAACCCCGGGATTTGCCAGCTATCACTGTGGAAGCAGCAATCGCGTATTCTGTAGTTATCATGGAGAAACTACAACCAGAACAAATATTTTAAATGCTTGCAAATCTAATTCGACATACTGCAGCGGGTTATTAATGCATGACGGATGGGAATTTAAGGACGATTATCCATACAAATTGTAAATAAAAACAATTCCCAGCCGTCCCATCAAACGAAATTCGTGAAGTTCAAACGATAGTTGGCAACACGTAAGGCCGGACTGTGTCCGGTGGGAATTTAAAGAAGATTATCCGTATAAGCTTTAATTAACTCAAATTTAATAAGCAAAAAAGGGCCGGATTTTTTCAAAATCCGGCCCTTACTCAATTTTACATTTTAATTAGTTATAAATTTTTCTATTCAAATCGGCTTTTCTAATACGGATGTTTTCTGGCGTAATTTCGACAAGCTCATCATCCGCAATGTATTCCATTGAATCTTCAAGGGACATTTCCTTATGAGCCTGCAAAGTCACCATAACATCAGCCGTCGCACTTCTCATATTTGTAAGTTTTTTAGTTTTACAAATATTTACCACAATATCCTGCGGCTTGTTGCATTCGCCGATAATCATTCCTCTGTAAACCTTTGTTTTCGGGGTTACAAAGAAAGTTCCTCTATCCTCAAACTGAGCTAATGCGTAAGGAATAGCTTCACCCTGTTCAAATGCAATGATAGAACCGTTTCTCTGGCGCGGAATATCACCTGCATAAGGTCTGTATTCAAGGAACGTATGATACATAATTCCCTCGCCGCGGGTCATTCTGATAAATTCACTTCTGAAACCGATTAGACCTCTTGCCGGAATATGAAAAGTCATATTAGTACGGCCTTTGGCATTTTGCATATCTTTCATCTCGCCTTTTCGGTTTGAAAGTCTTTCGATACATCCGCCGGCATACTCTTCCGGAACATCAACAATCAGATTTTCATAAGGTTCGCAATGCTCGCCGTTAATAGATTTATAAATAACTTCCGGTTTTGAAACCTGGAATTCGTAACCTTCACGTCTCATTGTTTCAATCAAAATTCCTAAATGAAGTTCGCCGCGTCCTGATACTCTGAAAACATCCGTTGATTCCGTATCTTCAACCCTTAAACTTACATTTTTTTCCAATTCATCATACAAACGTTTTCTCAATTGACGGGATGTAACAAATTTACCTTCAGTTCCGGCAAATGGACTGTCATTAACGGAAAAATTCATCTGCAAAGTCGGCTCATCAATCTTAATCAATGGCAAAGGCATCGGATTTGCCGTATCACAAATTGTTTCACCGATTTGAATATCGGAAAAACCTGCGATACCAACGATATCACCGGCAGAAGCTTCTTCAATTTCCACCCTTCCTAAATCGTGGAAACCGTATAATTTAGTAATTTTTCCTCGTTCTTGGCTTCCGTCTGCATGGATTACGCAAACTTGCTGCTGAGAAGAGATTTTGCCGTTAACAATTCTTCCGATAACAATTCTTCCGACGTAATCGTTGTAGTCCAGAGTTGTTGCCTGAAACTGCAAAGGTTTTTCACTGTCACCTTCCGGCGGCTGAATGTTATCCAAAATACAATCCAAAAGCGGTATCATATCTTTTCTTTCATCATCAAGGTCTTTGATTGCAAACCCGTTTAAACTGCTGGAGAAAATGAAAGGAAAATCAATCAAATCTTCCCTATCAGTAAGTTCGGTAAACAAATCAAAAACTTTATCAAGCGCTGTCAAAGGTTCTGCGGCCGGCTTATCAATTTTGTTAATTACAACGATAATTTTCAAGCCCAATTCAAGCGCTTTAGAAAGTACAAATCTTGTCTGCGGCATCGGACCTTCTGCAGCGTCAACGATTAATAAAGCGCCGTCAACCATTCCGAGCACTCGTTCAACCTCACCGCCAAAATCCGCGTGGCCGGGAGTATCAACAACATTAATCTTTGTATCTTTATAATTTATAGAAATGTTTTTGGAAAGAATTGTAATTCCGCGTTCTCTTTCCAAATCGTTACTGTCCAGAACTCTTTCCTGAACCTGCTGGTTTGCTCTGAAAGCTCCTGCTTGTTTCAAAAGGCAGTCCACAAGCGTCGTTTTGCCGTGGTCAACGTGAGCAATAATTGCAATATTTCTGATATTTTCATTCTTTACTGTCATAAATTCCGTCTTTTCTATTCTTGTATCACATATCTCATTAGTGTAAAATCTACACTTGAATTTTAACCTAATAAAAACGAAATATCAAGTAAAGAATTTGTAAAAATTTTACAAAATCCTATTATAAGTGACATATACAGCATTTATTGTCACGAATTAAAACGTTTTGATAAAGTATTATAGAGTTCATCGTTATTTTCCATATCAGCCGCATACATATCTTCTAGCGCGCCAGGCTCACATAGTGAAGCGGCAACTCGATTACCATTACTGTCATAAACAGTTCTTTTAAAAGAATTTTGCATGTCGTCTGCATACTCGTAATGTATAATCACTTTTTGCCCGATTTTCTTATCAAACTTTTCAATAAAAGTATCATACCACTCATCGTTTTTCAAATTATGATTAGTAACTTTTATTCCATTTTTCTTGTCATATATTATTTCTGTTGAATTACCCGTTTTTGAATCTTTGGTTAGACTGGTTTCAATTCCTGTATTCTCATCCAGATATTTTTCTGTAACAAGACCAGTTGCAGTGTTAACATTCAATCCAGACGGGGCAATAATTTTCAAATCTGTTTTCGGTAACAAAGCAGCATCAAATTTCGCATTTGATAACGTTTCAGGATTAAATAAAATACCTCCTTTGTTATCTGGAACAGGCGGCTTAACTTCTTGATTTACAGATTGTCCGCTGCTGTCCGTTTTTACTTCCGCAGGCTTAGCACCGGAATTTTCAGACTTAACCTCCGGTGCTTTCACATCAGGCTGTGCAACAGTCTCAGTTTTGTTATCTCCGCGACCAACAAGACTCAACAGAAAATTTTTAACCTTTGCAAAAATTCCATCATCTATTTCTACATATCCGGCATCAACAACAAAATTACTATGATTTTGTGAGGCATCTCCGATTTTTGATAAATCATTATTTTTTGATTTAAAAATTGAAGAGTTCATGGAATTTATATCATTTACAGCCTGCTGCCAGTTTTGGGCACCGATTTTTTTACAATCTTCACGGCTCAAACCGATATTTTTGGCCAATACCTGAGTTATACCCTGTCCAGTGCTGATGTTTAGCTGTACCATTTTGCGCTCCTCTTGTTTTTACTCTCTTATTTATATAAAAACAATCGCCGCAGCATAATTTCAGAAAATCGACAATTCACCGCATAGCATAGCATAGCATAGCAGAGAGCAAGTATAT
>JAGAVG010000013.1 GCA_017942035.1 bacterium
AGTTGTTAGTCCGGATAGCGAGGGAATTGAGCGGACTGAGCCATTAGGCTCATTAGCGAAACTTCCCGAGCGTGAAGGAAATACAAGACACTAATCCGACAAAATTTAATTGTTGGCATAGTAATGCCAACCTACATTTTTTAATAATTAAACTACTTGTTCAAAATCATCAAACCAACTGCCTTTTTACATTTGAGTTAATGTTGGAGAGACGAGAACTCACCGGACAATGTCCGTGTACTTTTTTGAGTAATTTGGTCGGAAGTTTTTATGTCATTGGAGGGCGGATAGTCCGTAGCAATCCAGCTTTTAGTCGGTCGGAAGTTGATTAATTTTTTCTTAAAATTAGTCTTAAAACTTCTTCTTTAGAATTTACAACATGAAATAATTTTCCAATAGGATTTTCTTTCAAAAGGTTCATTTCAAAAACCTTTTTATATTGAGTTACAAGTCCTTCCCAAAAATCTAAACCAAAGAGTATAATCTTTTTAACTTCGTTGTTTTTAGGGTATCTATTATTTTGTATTAGTGTTGTTGCTTCTTGTAGTGTAGTTGCACTACCAGGGAATATTACAAAATTATCAGCAACCTGAGTAAATTTTAATATTCTTTCAGACTCACTATTTGCTTTTCCAATAGGAACACAATCGCGAAGATTTTCATCACCCCACAAAGGCTGCATAATAATTGCAAGATTTTGCAACGGTTTACCTGCAGCATTCTTTATTGAAGCATCCTTTGCAGAATTATAAACTTCTCCCATAATCCCTTTACTGCCACATCCATGAACAATATTAAATCCGTTTTCTACAAAATGACGTGTTATATCAGAACTTGCTTTTAGATATTTTTCAAGTGATCCAGAACTTCCTGAACTGCCTAATATCGCAACTGTTTTTTGTTTGCTTTTAGCTTTTGTATAATTGCTGTTTAAATTTGGAATCTCATTTATTAAATCAATAGAATTTATCATACAGATATAATACTTAAAAATAAAAAATTTTGCTATCTAAATACTCAAACTCTCTGTTCAAAATCATCAAACCGACTGTCTTTTTATAACAGTTAAACATTTTTCGTTAAAGAAAATAGAAAATTAATAAAACGTTACAAAATAACAAATTTATAGAATAAACGTTTTTAATACATTTAAATATAACGTGTAAAAATATAATAGCAGGAGGTTACATATTAAAATCACAATTTAAATTTGACCGAACTCAATCGAGCAGAAATGTTGCACAAAATAAACTAAATTTTGCACCTAAAAATGCAAATAATATTGTAGAATTACCAAAATTTCATCTATTATGCAGAACACACTTTGTTTTAAGTGAAGAAGCAGTCTATAATAGTAATGACAAAAAAATGGTTAGAGGTTTGACATCAAGGAATAAATTGATTAGTGAAGCAATTTCAGCATTTTCTGGTTCTGATACATTTCGTGATATGGATATGGTACACCGAATTAAAGATAAAAAAACAGGAGAAACTATCGGTGCAATGTTTATAAAATCAAAAGAACAAACAAATATATGCGTGAAGTTTTTAAATATGTTAAAAAATACTTTTAAAAATTTGAGGTTAAGATAAACTTACAGAGTGCAAAATCTTGTGCCAAAATTTGTATCGTGCCAATCAAACAATGGTATTTTAATATCAAAAAATTGCCAATTTGTTACGCTAAAAAATTGAATAATCTTACTGCAATAAACTAATAAAAAACGCACCAAATTTTATATTTTGGTGCGAGTTTTTTATAGCCTTATTATACAATATTTTCGGACACTTTTCAAGTGGTGTTTTATCATTTTTTGATGATTTTTTGAATTTTAAAAAGGTATGTTTTAGTGAGTTTTAGACCTACATGCACCAAAATATAAAAAATGGTGCAAAAATTTAAACGTCAGTTTATGGCTGGAAAGGAGACAGGATGCTAAAATATAGAATTATTGAAGGCAAAAATTTGAAAAAGGATAATATCATAAAAAATAAAACTGCATTTACTTTGGCGGAAGTTCTTATCACACTCGGGATAATCGGGGTTGTTGCAGCAATGACATTGCCTGCGTTAATCACAAAACATCAACAGCAAGTTACGGTTTCGGCTTTAAAGAAAAATTACAGTATTTTATCAAATGCGGTTTCTCAGGCCAAAAGTATATATGGGGATGATTTATTCAGCTGGCCTGCTTTTCCGGATTATTACAATAACCAGAAGTCTATCAATCACAAAGAGCTTTTAAACATATTAAAAAACAGTGGAGTAAATATTATAGATATTACAGATAAGCATCAGCCTCAATATACAGTAGTCTCATTTTGCGGAGTTGAAAAATATAAAAAAACAAATGGAGAAGATTATGGTACTGGTGCAGGGGGATCGACCATTGCTTGGGGAATGCTGCCTGACAGTGCTTGTTGGGCTGTTAACGGTATAAGATACCCAAATACAAGTGAATATGCACTGGATACTTTTTTTATTGATATAAACGGAGCCAAAAGACCTAACAAATTGGGACGTGATTTATTTGTTTTTTCACTAAAGCGCAATGGACAAGTTATTCCATACGAATCAAGCAGAGCTACTTGGGCACATTGTAGCAACTATTGGCAGGCTTCTGGTTTTGCTTGTGCTGAAAAAATAATGCAGGACGGCTGGCAGGTTAAAGACGATTATCCTTGGTAATATTAACGACGGCGGCCGGTATTCATGTCTATAATTTCCGATACGTAAGGAATATAGCTGTATTTCCCCATATACGAAGTTACTGCAAGGTATGTCAAAAGTCCGTATACAAATAGCTGAGTTATTGAAAATCCTGCAATAAACGGGACATTAAAATAAAAAATCAACTGGGCTACAAGTTTATTTATAAACGGAATAACACTCAAGATATTACTTACAAAACTTATGAGCATTGAAAACAAAATAAAAGCAATTGATATAAATATTGACTGAAAAATATGATATTGCATAAACGGTCTCAAGCGAGCTTTTGTAAAAAGTCCCAGAAGTAACCAAATAAAGCCTATCATACCCATTGTATAATAACTTAGAGCAGCAACAATTCTCTCTATCATATATGGCTTTGTTTCATTAATCATTATGCTTCTTCTAATTCTCCGTTACGTTTTTTATCTATATATTCTTCTAATATCTGCATATAAACAAGCTTAAATTCATCATTCTCCGGTGACAAGCTCATTGACGCTCTATAAGATGCAATTGCCTGTTCGATTTCACCCTTTAAATAATGTGCATTACCTAACAGCATATATGTTTCAGCACTTGCCGGTTTTATCTGGAGCACCTGTCTGTATAAATCAACTGCCATATCGGTATGGTTAAAGTTCGTATAAAGGTTTGCAAGCAATGTTTGGGCATCAATTTCTTTCGGTGCGCAATCTATTGCCCTTTTATACATCTCAACTGCCATTTCATATTCTTCAAATTCAGAAAGCGAAATCGCATAGCAGATATAAGCTTTATAATTATCGCCTTCCATTTTCAGTGCTTTTTCAAAGTAACTATAAGCTTTTTCACGCTCTTTCATCAAGGTCAATGTGTTACCGATACAAATCGCAACGATTTTGTTATCAGGATTAAGAACAAAAACCTTTTTGTATAATTCAAGAGCAGTTTCGTAATCATAGAGTTTGAAACAAACATTACCCATATCCACAAGCGCTGTAATGTTTTCAGGGTCAAGTGAAAGTGCTTTTTCATAGTACGCTTTTGATTCAACGTAATCTTCTATATCGTTATACAAAAGTGCGATTGCGTTATAAATCTCAGGATTTGTAGAATTTAAATCAATAGCGCGGTTATAATAGAAAAGCGCCTTGTCAAAATTTTTCCATTCGGCAAAAACATTACCCATATTATAGTAAATAAGGAAGTTTTTAGGATTAATTTCAAGAGCTTTATTGTAATAAGACAATGATTTTCTAAAGTCTTTTTCGTAGAACCACATTGTTCCCATTCCGACGAGAGCCTGAACATCATTCGGATGAATTGTCAAAAGGCTTTCCAAAACTGACATAACCTTATCATAATCGGCCTGTGCAAGATACAATTCTGCAAGCTGATGGTAATTTTCAGCATTTTGAGGATCTTTTGCCATCTCTGTAATTAATGCGTTTATCTTATTATTTAAATCTTCTCTATCCATGAAAAATTCCTTACCGTATGTTACATAAACTAATATTAGCCTAATTTAAAAATTAGTGCAAAATATGTAGAAATGTAAAATCTAACTTAGTTAATCTTTATTAAATTCTGAAAATTCCTTGCTATTTTCTTTCCATTCATTTTCGGAAACGGAGAAAGCGTTATTCCAAAATTTTTCTATCGCATAAGTTTCACGCTCATCTCTGTGAAGAATATGAACAACAACATCGCCGTAATCCAGCAAATTCCAGCGATTTTTTGCATCGTTTTCCATTCTTACAGGCAATCTTTTAAAATATTCTTTAATTTTTTCTTTTGTATTTGCCATCAACGCCTTGACCTGCGGAGTTGAATCTCCGGTAACTATTACAAAATAGTCGGCAAGTGACGAAACATTACTGATATTTAATATAGTAATATCTTTACCAAGTTTGTCATCAAGTGTACGAGCGACAACGCAGGCAAGCTTTAAAGATGAAATTTCTTCTGTCATAATAATTCCTCTACAATCTACAAGTGCATTATACACAAAAAAGACCCGAATTTCAAGAACTCGGGTCTTTTATACATTTATTGAATTTAAAAATTATTCAACTTCGATAGCTCCAACCGGACAAGCATCAGCTGCTTCTTTAACGCAATCAATGTTATCAGCAACAGCAGATTCATTAACTGTAGCTACATCTTCAACTTTAAATACTTCGCCGCATACAGATTCGCAAGCGCCGCATCCGATACAAGAATCGTTAACTTTTACTGTCATAATATTTTCTCCTATTTATTTAATACTGCGTGAACAATCGTCCACAATTTCATTATAATACAAAATTTTAAAATATCCAGTCTTTTATTAAATTTGAAATAAAATCAAAGCCTGTAATCATTCCGAGATTTTTTGGCTGAATTTTATCCCCATAAATCAAGATAGGAACGTATTCTCTTGTGTGATCCGTGCCCTCAACTGTCGGATCGCAGCCGTGATCTGCCGTTATTACGAGAATATCATCTTCATTCATTGAGTCAATAATTTTCGGGATGTAGGTGTCAATCTCTTCAATAGCCTTTCCGTAACCCTCGGCATCATTTCTGTGACCGAACAGCATATCCGTATCGACAAGATTTGTAAAAATAAAATCGCCGTTAGCCTGAGAATATTCGGCATTTTTATCATAAGCTATTGAATCTAAATCGAGTTCTCCTTTAACAGCTTTCAGTGTTAATTCCAAACCTTCTTTATTTGAACCGGTATGGATGGCATGGGTAATGCCGGATTTTGAAAATATATCTTCAATTTTGCCGATACCAATAACCCTTGACCCTTTATCTTTAAGGTCATTTAAAACTGTATGAGAAGGCACCATTGAATAATCCCTTCTATCCTTTGAAATTCTGACCGGTTTGCCGTCAATAATTTTATATGGACGGGCAATTACTCTTGAAACATTCCATCCGTCATCGGTTAAAATTTTTCTGGCAGTTTCACACCATTTGTACAAAGTCTCAAGCGGGATTAAATCTGTATCAACAGCAATTTGAAAAACGCTGTCGGCCGATGTGTAAACTATCGGGAATTTAGTTTTATGATGTTCTTCATTCAATTCTGTAATAATTGCAGTTCCGCTTGCCGGACGGTTAGCCAAAATTCCGCCGCAATTGGTTGCTTTAACAAATTTTTCTGTAAGTTCAGCCGGAAAGCCTTCAGGAAATGTCGCAAACGGTTTTTCTGAAACAAGTCCCATCATCTCCCAGTGGCCGGTTGTGGTATCTTTCCCTTTTGATTTTTCAACCATTGTTCCGTATTGCCCTGTCGGATTTTCCACAGAATCAATCCCTTTAAAATCCTGAATATTTCCAAGTCCTAAATTTGCAAGGTTTGGAACATTCAGTCCATTATTAAATTCGCAGACATTTTTCAGTGTATTACACTTTTCGCTGTCGCCAAATTTACGGCAATCAGGCATTGCGCCGATTCCCATTGAATCAATAACTATTACAATCGCTCTTTTTCTCATAAAAATACCTCTTCCTGAAAGTTATTTTAACATAATATTTACATTTCGTAAAGAACTCTAAAGTTTTTACGCGTTAAGCCGTTATTATAAATATAATAGGATTATAAGGACGAGTGTGTAGATGTTTAAAATTGGTTCAAAAATCATTAATTCAATACATTTCAAAGGTGTAAAAGATATTCCGGAAGATAAAACGCAGGAAGTTCAGCTCAAAACAGAAATAAATGAACTCCAGCAAACAAGCCCGGATTATCAAGTTAAAACCCCGATGGGTTACACTCCGATGCCGGATTTAAAATTGCCAAATGATTTGACCGCAAAGTGTTATAAACTCGCAAACGGGCAAAAAGTAGTTATTCTACCAAAGAAAGGCACTACGACAATAAGAACTTATGTAAATACCGGCTCAATGAATGAACCGGATAATATGCGCGGAATAAGTCATTATATAGAACACAATTTATTTAACGGCTCAGAAGGTTTGAATGCCGGAGAATTCTTTCAAAAAGTTCACGAAATGGGCGGAAATACAAACGCAAGCACCGGCTTTGACCAGACAAATTATTATATAAGTTCAAATCTCTTGAACGGCAGTGATTTAGAACAAATGGTAAAACTTCATGCATCAATGCTTGAAACTCCGAAATTCACTCCGGATACTCTTGAAAAAGAAAAAGGTATTGTTTGCTCTGAAATCAACATGATTACACAAAATCCCGAAAATCTTGTCGTAAACAAAGCAATTAAAAATTTATACAATATAAAAACGAATTCTGCTGATATGATAGGCGGAACAACTGATAATATCTCAAAATTAACGAGAGATGATGTCATTAAATATTACAATGACAATTATTTTCCGGCGAATATGACAACAGTTTTAACCGGAGATGTCAGCCCTGATGAAGGAATTAAATTAATCTCAAAATATTTTTCATCAATGAACACCCCTAAAAATCCGCAAAAAGAAGAAAAATTATCCCCGATTACAAAAATTAAGCGTGAAGATATTTTATCGGATAAAGCCTCCTCAACCCAGCTTGCAATCGCAATTAACGGGCCTCAAAACTCTAACTTAAAAGAAAAACTCGCCCTTGATTGTGCTTTCGAATTTTTAACCGGCGGTTTATCTTCAAGAATAAATTCAAAACTTAGAGATGATGATGTTTTTGTAAGCTATTTTGAAGAGAGATTTGGCAACAAACCTGAAAGCAATACTGTGAGAATTCTTGAGGCAGAATCTGATGATGAGAGTATTGAAAAAGCTTTGACAACAATTTTGACCGAAATCAAAAATCTTGAAAAAAATCCGATTACTGAAAAAGAACTTGAAACAATCAAAAAAACAGCAATAAAATATAACCTTATGGCATTTGAGGATAATTTTCAAATTAACGAAAAAATTGGAGATGCATTTTTAAACGGAAACATGGATTCTGCCGAAAATTACGAAAAAATCATGAATTCGATTTCGTTAGATGATGTAAAAAATGCAATCGGCAAATATCTTTCAAAAGAAAACTTTTCAATCAGCGTAATCCATCCGGCTGAGAGCACACCGGCCTCGATAAAACAGCATTACAATAAAGCTAATAATATAGAGGTGAATTTTACCGGAAATGAAAATGTAAAACAAAAACAAAAGCCGAATCAAACGAAATCGGTTTCTGCCAGAAACGTAAAACCACTGGATTTGAGTAATGTTAAAAATTACACCCTTCCAAATAATATAAATCTTGTAACTAATGACACTAAAGAGCAAATCGGCTATATCAAATTAATGATTGACCGTAAAGAAATTGACAAAACCCATCCGGTTGAAAGCATGCTCTTGAACCGATTGCTTCAAGACGGGACTTTAAAACAAAATGATGTTGAGTTTTCAAAAGAATTAAAAGATAAAGGCATAAGATTGAACATATCTGCCGGCGCCGAATATATAAGCGCTACAGCAGATTATTACAACAAAGATTTTAACAGCGCTTTTGAAAAACTTAAAGAAAATATTTACTCCCCGAGATTTACCGAAGAAGAATTCAAAAAAGAAAAAGAATTTATAAAAAAAGATTTACTGCTGAGAGAAAAATCAGCTTACGACAAGCTGTTTGAAACCTTAGACCCTGAAACTTGTCTTTCTAAAGAAAAAATCATCGAAAAACTTGATGAATTAACGCTTGAGGATGTGAAAAATTTGTATAAAAACATTCTTTCGAATGCCAAAATCACAACTGCCGTATCCGGCCCGATTGACTCTGATACACAATTTAAACAGAATGTTTTCACACAATTAAGCAGCCTTCCGAATGTTGAAAAGAATGAATATCAGCTTAAAGATATATACAAGCCTATCGAAAAAACAAAGGTTTTGACCGATACGGATTCTAAAAATCAGGCTGAAATACTTGAACATTTTAGGTTTAAAGTAAACCAGAATGAGCACGATTCGGTTACTCTCGTTCTTTTGAACAAAATACTGGGCGGAACTCCGTCATCACGGCTTTTTCTTGACTTAAGAGAAAAACAACAGCTTGCATATCGGGTAAAATCTGAATTTAACCTGAATGATGACGAAAATCAGGGCGAAATTACCCTTTCAATCGGCACCACAACCGAAAATAAAGAAACCGGCGAAGTCAGCTATGACAACATAAAAAAATCTATTGAAGGATTTAACAAAAATATTGAAAAAATAAAAACGGAAAAAGTTTCCGAAGAAGAGCTTGAAAATGCCAAGTTGAACCTGAAAAACACAATTTTAAACGGGATTCAAACTACAGAAGACAAAAATTTTGAGCTCGCAAATTCATTTCTTCGTCCGGCAGGCTTGCAAAGCTTGAATAAAATAATGGAAGAAATTGATAAAGTTACGGCTGATGATATTTATAATGCGGCAAATTATGTATTTTCAACCAATCCGGCATATTCAATCCTTGCCACTGAAAATTCACTCAAGGCTAATGAAGAGTTTATAAAATCACTGGAAAAGTGAAAACTTTAGTTTTTTGTCATTGCGAGGAGCGTTAGCGACGCGGCAATCCAATTTCTAGGGTAGACTAAAGTCTACCCTACTATTTACCCTCTCTCTTTGTGAGAGGGTTGAATTTGTTAGTAAGCAGAATGCGAACTTACAAATTCGGGAGAGGGTTTTGTGTAATGACGACTTTGACCCCTCACCCTAACCCTCTCCCACAAGGGGCGAGGGAATATTTACATTGTTCACCTCGCAATGACGTGAGATTTGACATCCCCTTTTTAAATAGTAAAATTACCTTATGAATTAAGATTTGTAAGGAGATTAAGAGATGTCGATAAAATCAGTAATTTTAGCCGCCGGAAAAGGCACAAGAATGAAGTCAGAAACCTCAAAAGTTTTGCATGAGATTTTGGGCAAACCGCTTTTGGGCTACGTTTTGGATAATGTTAAAAATATTACTGATGAAAACTTTGTAATTGTCGGACATTGCGCGCAGGAAGTAACCGGATTTGTAAACAAAAATTATCCGAATTCCAAAACTATTTTGCAAACCCCGCAGTTAGGAACAGGCCATGCAGTTTCAATGGCTTGCCCTGATTTAGAGGATTTTGACGGGCAGGTAATAATTCTCTGCGGCGA
The DNA here is from genome assembly GCA_017942035.1 of bacterium. Classification (GTDB taxonomy): domain Bacteria; phylum Cyanobacteriota; class Vampirovibrionia; order Gastranaerophilales; family Gastranaerophilaceae; genus RUG14219. Next base: position 9,800 of record JAGAVG010000013.1, read on the forward strand.
TACTCCGCTTATTAAGGAAGAAACTTTGAAAAAGTTTATTGATTATCACAACTCTAAAAATTCTGATTTGACAGTTATGAGTGCAATCTTTGAAAACCCGGCAAACTACGGCAGAATTATCAGAGAAGATAACGGCGCTTTAAAATGTATTGTGGAAGAAAAAGATGCAACACCGGAACAAAAAGCCGTAAAAGAAGTTAATGCGGGAATTTACTGCCTCAACTGGAGCAAGATAAAACCGGCATTTTCGCAATTAACCAGCAACAACGCGCAGGGCGAATATTATCTCACTGATATTATCGAGTGGGGAAAGAAAAAATCGCTTAAGGTTAATGCGTATATTATGGAAGATAACCGCGAAATTTTCGGGATTAATTCAAGATTAAATCTGGCTCAGGCCGCGAAGATTATGAACGAAAGAAAACTAAACGAACTTATGATAAACGGAGTTACAATAGTTGACCCTGATTCCACCTGGATTTCAGAGGACACTGAAATCGGTACGGACACAACAATTTTTCCGTTCACTTATATCGAAGGTAAAAATAAAATCGGAAAACACTGCAATATAGGGCCTTGTGCACATTTGAGAGGCGGAGTTGAAGTTGAAGATTACATCAAAATCGGAAACTTTGTCGAGGTTAAAAAATCAAAAATTTCTTCACATACAAACGTCGGCCACCTATCTTACATTGGCGACAGTGAGCTGGGAAGCCGCGTTAACATCGGCGCCGGAACGATTACCGCGAATTACGACCCTATAAGCAAAAAGAAATCAAAAACAGTATTGAAAGATGATGTTAAAATTGGTTCAAATTCGGTGCTGGTTGCTCCTGTCGAGGTTGAAGAAGGTGCAAATGTCGGCGCCGGAGGGATTATAACCAAAAATATTCCGGCATGGTCACTTGCTGTAACCCGTTCACCATTAAAAGTTTTGACAGACTGGGTTAAGAAAAAGTTAGGATAAATAGAAGTCAAGAAGGAAGGCTGATATCATTTAATGGATATGTCATGCTGAACGTAGTGACCCCTCACCCTAACCCTCTCCCACAAGGGGCGAGGGAATATTGTGTCATTGCGAGGCGAATTTGCGGACGGACGGAGCATAAGCGAGTCCGGATAGCGAAACAGCGAGGGCGGATAAGTCCACAAGGACTAAAAGCCCGAGCCTGTGGAGCGTGGAGCAAATTCAAGACCGAACGGAGTGAGCGTGGCAATCCAGTTTTTCTGGTAGACTAAAGTCTACCCTACAATCTTAACTTCTGGCTCTCTATTTATCCCCCTCAATCATGGAGATTCTTTTTTTGTGTTTTTCGAGGTTTGAAAACGGGGTTTCAAGCCAGATTTCAACTATTTTGCGGGCAAGGTTAACATCAATAACGCGCGCGCCCAAACAAAGTATATTCGAATCGTTATGTTCCCGAGTGGCGCGCGCGCTGAATTCATCCGGGCACAACGCCGCACGTATTCCCCTAACCTTATTCGCCGCAATCGACATTCCAATGCCTGTACCGCATATCAAAATTCCTTTTTCAAACTCACCCGATGCAACCCTTTTGGCAACAGTTTGCGCAATAATCGGATAATCGCAGGAATTTTTATCGTAACATCCTACATCAATAACCTCATATCCGGCACTTTTTAATTGACTGACAATCTCCTGTTTATAATCAAATCCGGCATGGTCAGAACCAATAACTATTTTTTTACTCATACAAACACCTCACTTAAATATTATACATAAAAAGCAGATTTTACATTTATAATATTATAAATGTAAAATCTGCTTTTTATTTTTTTATATTAATATACTTTATTTTTAGGATTATTTCTTACTTCATTAACCTGTCTCTCTAAATCTGTTAAACTTTCACAATTTATATGTTTTACATTTTGTTTCCAACCATCATGATATTTTATTGTAGTAGAATATACATATTTGCCATGACTTCCTGTAACAGAAACTTTTTGATTTGGATGACTTGCATTCCATTTTTGTGCTTCAGTTGTCATATTTTGTTTTTTTAGTGCTTGATTACCTGTGAAACCGGTTTGTTTTTGAAATTCACTTTCAGAAATTTGTTTGCCGTTATTATCAAAATACCATTTTTCTTTACCGTTAGGACTTACTTTTATTGTAGCCTTATTTCCACTTGGCATACTAAAAGTATACGATTTTGCATTTACATACGAATCTTTTAATGTTTTGTGTTCTTCCTTCACAGGCTTATTATCACCATGAGAGCCACTGGCCGTGCGCGTAGGTGCTGATTTTTTCGAAGCCGGCGACGCGTCGCCTTCGAATCTTAAGCCGTGCGCTTGGTTTTCTGATTTATCCTGCCATTTACCATCTACCTTTTCATATTTATTATCAGAAGTGCATGTTTTGCCATTTTTAGACAAAACTTCTAAAGATACAATTGCTCCTGCGGCATTTTTAGTAGCCTTTATCACATAAGTATTAGTTTTACCAGAGCTGGAATCTTCTAATGTAATCTTATCGCCTTCAACTTTAGTAATTTTACCCTTTATCGGTAATGTAGCTTTGCGTCCTAATTCATCATGTAATTCCAACGGCATATCTTCTTTAAGTCCATTAAGATCCGGTAAATCGCCGGCACCATTATTATTTACTTTTCCATCATTATTGCCGTTTGGTTTGACTTTTTGTTCCTGATTTTGCTCTACGTTCTGCTCATTGTTTGCAGGCTCATTATTTTGAACATTATTTTCATTTGCGCCTTTTGAGTCTTTATCTTTTACCGTATCGTCATCACCTTTTTTGCCGAACAGAGCAATCAACGGGCCTGCTAAAGCTCCGGCAAATCCCAATGCAGTAATTAAATTTTCTAAAAATGACGGCTTAGAATTACAACAGCAGCCATAATCATAAGAACCAAAAGGATTTACACCATTAAAGTTCATTTGGATATTAGTATTACTCTTGAAAAAGTTAGTGCCGCCAAGGCGTTTATACTGACCGGCAATTACTCGATTACCCTGAGAAAATCTATTTAACGGTTGTATACCTTGATAGTTTATGCCTGAGTTACGCATAACTTTCTAAGCTCCTGTTTTTTCTATACTCTTATATATATAAAGTATATACTCTTTCTAAAATTGCAGGATATGGTATTTTTTGTTACAAATCGTAACATTTAACTTCGGCCGGTTACTCCCAAATCTGCTAATTACAATATTCCCGGCCTATTAGAAAACTTAACAAAAAGGAATGTATAATCTGATAGACTAAAGTCTACCCTACTTACTGCTCACTAACAAATTCAACCCTGTCTTGAAATTGCTCCAAGCTCCACAGGCTCGGGCTTTTAGTCCTTTGGGACTATCCGCCCTCGCTGTTCCGCTATCCGGACTCGCCTTGCTCCGTCCGTACGCAATTTCGCTCTCACAAAGAGAGAGGGCTGTAGGGTACCATCTCACAATGACGTATTAATTACTTGCAATCATTTTATTTAAAATTTGTTTTGCCGTATTCATTTGAGAATCGGTTTTATTATTTATGTCCTTTATAGAAAATTCGACATTTACATCCGGTTCGATACCTTTATTATTGATATCATGCCCGTTCGGGGTAAGATATTTTGCAATGGTTAGATTGATACCGGTTTCGTTTGGCATTGGAATAATTTTTTGCACCATACCTTTACCGAATGTTCTTGAGCCGACAAGAATGGCTTTGTGATAATCCTTCAGCGCTCCGGATAAAATTTCGCTTGCGCTGGCACTTGTTCCATCGACTAGAACGACGAGGGGTTTATTTACGCTAAACTCAGTATTTTGAGCGTCTATAGAGTATTTATATCCATTACGGCCGACTATGCTTACAATATTTCCTTTAGGAATAAAGAGGTTTGCTATAAAAACAGCGTTAGGAAGAAGGCCGCCGGTATTTCCGCGCAAATCTATTATCAAAGCTTTTGTTTCTTTTGTTTTTTCCAGAGCTTCCAGAAATTCGTTAGGGGTTGTTGAACCTATAAAGGTTTTTATTTGAATATATCCGATATTTTTATCGACAGAACTTTTTACGGTTTTAACCTTAATTTCTTTGCGCATAATATTTTTAACGATTTTATCATTATTACGCAGCAAGGTAATTTGTACAAACGTGTTCTCCGGCCCTTTAACAAGATCCGCAACTTCAGCTATCGACAGACCGTTAACATCTTTACCGTCAATATTTATAATAATATCATCCGGCAGGACATTAGAAAATTGAGCGGGGGTATTTTCTACAACGTTAACTATTTTAACCTTTCCGGATTCGCTTGTTATATTTACGCCGATACCTGTAATTTTTGATTTTATAGAGGTGTTTTGGTCTAAGTATTCCTCTTTTGACATAAATCTTGAATATGGATCATTAAGGCTTGCCAGCATTGTATCTATTGCAACTCTGGCATCTTCAGCAGTTTTTATTTTATTGTGGTAACGATATTTCCAGCGGTTCCAATTCTGATGGTTCATTGAACGGTCATAATAATTATCATGGATTATCTCAAAGGTTTCGTCCACAAGTTTTTGAGGTGAAACAATGTCATGATTCACCATGTCTTCTACATCAGTAATTTCAGCATGCTCATGTGTGAACATTAAATTGTTCAAAACAAGCAGCAGTGCTACAAAACAACTAAATATAATTATCTTTAAACGGTTCATAATACAATTAAACATCAACGAAATTTTATAATCAATATACTTTCTGCGTAAGTTTGTGAGAGGGAAATTTACGCATCCAACATAATAATATAATATCTGCTAAAATGCGAAAAAGTTCATAAATCAACATTAGTATCTTTTCGTTGTCCATGATTTCATGTCCACAATTCTGGGTCCATAAAAATGGGGACTTTTATTTTTTAAAATATCGTTTATACTGAGAATGTGGTTAAGGTTAAAGCCCTCGATGGTACAAAATCGTTTGCCACAAGAGGCTTTACACCTAACAATTACGGGGAGAAGTATGGGGTATATACATTGCTGCGGGGCCTTGCATAAAACAAGGACGTTTATGCTTGTACCGCAAGAAGGTTATTTGACCTGTGAAGTGGATGTTCTAGTTAAATGTCCGATATGCGGGTCAAGAATAGTTCAGCTTACAAGAATTGAAAATGAAGATAAGCTTTCAGTTATAAGAAAAACAAACGCTAAAGCTAAAAAATTCTTTGAAAATTTAAAATCAAATATTTTATATGAGGTTAAAAACTACGATTATTCAAAAATAGTTCAGGGTTCAAAATTTTTCCTTAACTATAACGAGTTTGGTGTTAAAAAAAGGTGCTACTCCAATCTATCTGGAATGAAACTCGGGAAATTCGACTTTTCAACCCCTTGAAATATGGAATTTATATACAAGTTTACACAGAAATAGTCCCAAGCTGTCATGCTGAACTAGTTTCAGCATCTCTTGTTTATGAGACCCTGAAACGAGTCCAGGGTGACATATAGAGGTAAACTTAGTGTAAGCTTGTATATATAAGTTCTTGAAATTATTCCCTTCCTAAACAATGAAATATTGTTTCATCTCTTTATGTAAGCGGGGGATTTTATTCCCTCTTTTCTTTTAAGAAATTTCGGGTGGAAATATTATGAAAGAATTTTCAAAAGTTTTTAGTATGGTAAAAGTATGTAATAGCCGTTTCATAATAAAGGAATTAAGATGAATTTATCACCAAAGGAGAAAGAAGTTTTGACTTTGGTTGCCCGGGGCTACTCTGATAAAGAAATTGGTGTCAGCCTTAATTTAACCTATGGAACTGTCAGAACTTATGTCGACAGAAGTATTTATAAGCTTAATGCCAGGAATCGTACAAACGCAGCTGTTATATATTCCCTAAAAAATTCAGAGATAATATTAGAATTTTTGTAAATGAAAAGGAGAATCATGAAAAAAATTGTTATTCACTGGTCAGCAGGCGGATATTATCCGTCTGCATACGAAAAAGAATTTTACCATTTTCTGATTGATAAAGATGGTAAAATCTACAATGGGAAATTTGCTCCGGAAAACAATGAAGTTTGCAAAATGGGTAAATATGCCGCACACACAGGCGGCGGAAATACCGGAGCAATAGGAGTTTGCATGTGCGCTATGGCAGGATTTAAAAATAAAAACAATGTTGGGAATTATCCTATAAAAAAAATTCAATTTGAAGCCTGTATGAAACTTTGCGCTGAGCTTTCAATCAAATACAAAATAGATATCACACCAAATACTGTATTTACACATTATGAATTCGGACGGAGAAACCCTTCTTCAACCAGTAAAGGGAAAATTGATATTATCTTTATTCCGCCTTATCCCTGGGTAGGCGAAGAAGATGCAGGTAATTTTATCCGCTCAAAAATAAAATGGTATAAAAATAACATTACAAAAAAGTAAAGGAGAGCTTTATGGTTAGTGTATCTTATTACAATTTAGCAGGAGGAATTAATCAATCTCTTACTAAAACAGAATTAGGGTATGATACAAAAAAATTATTCTGGACTGATGCTAAAAATATTGAAATTTATAAAAACAGAGGAATTATAAAACAGGCAGGTAATGTAGAATTTCTAGATTTGAGTGATGACGGTGCAATTACAGGGCTTGCTCAAATGTCTTCTGATGCAACATCAAAACTTGTTATAACAACAGAAACCGGTAACATCTATATCTATGATAAATCAACTCTAAAACTTAATAAACTGACTAAAGTTTTGACAGGTAAACATCCACAGTTTGAAAAATTCCTCAATGGAATACTTATTATGACTGAGAGTGATGGATTAATTTTTATCAAAAACAATTCGACTTTTGATGTAATTGAATGCAATCTGAAAGATGATGATGGCAATCCTGTCATTAATGGAACAATTGCGGTTTTTGGAGGAAGAGTATGGGTTGCTTCTGAATCCAAAATTTATTACTCCGCATTAGGAACTTATAATGATTTTGAAACTGAAAATGATGCCGGTTATATAAAAGATTTTCACACAAACACCGATAATATAACCGCTCTGAAAACTTACAAAAACTTTCTTGCTATTTACAAAAAACAAGCAATATATTTATTATCAGGAACAAATCAGGAAGATTTTTCAATTAAGCCTTTTTGCAATATTGGCGCAAGTTCACCAAATTCTATTGTTAACGTTCAAAACAGACAATATTTCTTGAGCTCGGGGATTTTTCCACTTGAAGAAATCGGTGAACTTAATCAAATTCAACTGGGCTCTGATATTTCAACTAACATCAAATATGAATTTGATAAATTCGATACAACTCGTTTAAAATATTCTTTTGCACTGCATTTTGAAAAGAAAAGTCAGGTTTGGTACTATTTTCCTTACCTTGCAAATGAATATTACAGCACAATATGGATTAATGATTACGTAAATAAATCCTGGTATAAAAGAATAATTCCGCAAAATCTAAAATGTGCCTGCATTTATGACAATGAAATCTATTTTGGAGATAACGACGGAATTATATATAAAGAAAACAGCGGAAATACTTTTGCAGGAGAAGTCATTGATTTTATGTGGAAATCACCTTTTCTCGCTGTTACCAATCCCCATCATAAAAAACTTATAGACGAATTTTATTTTATTATCGATGATGAACAAGACAACAAATTCAAATTCTCTGTATATAAAGATTATGCCGGAGAACTCGCCGATGACGAAGAGGAGATATATTCTATTCAGCCAGATTATTTAATGTGGTATGAAAACAGTTTTGGAGAAAATTCTCAATGCTGCTGGGGAAAAGATAACGAAGCAGGACCGTTATGGGCTATAAATAGAGAAGCTCTCGAAAAGGCTGAAATTTCCGGCTCAAATTACTCAATTCAATTATGTATAGAAGGCAATGATATAACAGCTAACTGCGCAATTATAGGACTTGAATTCAGAGAAATTTATAACGACGATTAACAAACACGCAACGCACTACTCAAATGTACAATAACAACAACTAAAAAAAAGAAAGGAAACCGAAAAATGACAGAATCAAACGTTAAAAATTCTTACTCAGCGTTTATTCCTGAAGTATGGAGCGGGAAATTAAACTCAATGCTCGAAAAAGAATGCGTTATGCTTCAATGTGTAAACAGAAATTATGAAGGTGAAATTAAAAATCAAGGTGATAAAGTAAAAATTATCACACCTGCTGAAGTTACTGTTTCAACACTGGGAACATCATCTATCTCTTATTCTGAACTTGAACCAACCTCTATGGATTTGGTTATTGACCAGAAAAAATTCTTTGCTTTCAAGATTAATGATGTTGCACAAGTTCAATCTAATGCATCGATTATGGAAGCTCATCTTGCCAATGCTAAAAAAGCAATCGAAGAAGTTCAAGATGCATACTTGCTTGCTCAACACTCAAATGTTGCATCCGCAAACATTGTAGGCTCTGAAAGCTCTCCTGTTACATTAAACAAAACTACAATTTATGAATATTTCGTAAAATTGGCACTTTGTTTAAAAAATTCAAATGCAGTAAATTCTTCAACTCGTCCATGGGTTGTTATTAACCCGACGGTTGAATCTTACTTATTGCAAAGTACTGAATTTATTAACGCTCATAACGTTGCCGATGAAACACTTAGAAACGGTGCCATCGGAAGAATTGCAGGCATGGATGTTCTTGTAAGTACTAATCTTTCAGCAGTTGACGGCAAATATTATGTAATGGCCGGTACTAATGAAGCAATTACTTTCGCATCACAGCTTGCAAAAATTGAAAGCCTTAGAGACAAAGACAGCTTCTCTGATTTGGTAAGAGGTTTGTACTTATATGGTGCTAAAACTGTTCAGCCGGCAGCACTTGCTAAAATGATTGTCAAAGCTGACACTCAGAGCACTCCTGCTCCGACTCAACCGACAACTCCTACCGGAGCTACAACTCAAACTCAACCAACTGAACCTACATCATAATAAAAAATAATTCTAAGGTGATTTAATAAATGATACTAGACAAAATAAAAGAACAAATTAAAGAAAACGCGATTCTTGCGGTAGAAAAAGCTGAAAAAGAACTCGGCTCTAATAATGGTAAATTAAAAAAATCTCAAGCCGTTAATTTTATTATTTCAAAACTTCCGGTTTCGGATTTTTTAAAACCGATTGCAGGAGTTTTACTTTCAAAAATTATTGATGATACCGTTGAATTTGCTGTTTACTGTATGAATTTGTTACGTGAGGAAAAATAAATGGATTTTATACAGAATGATATACAACAATGCTTTTCACCTGATGCCGTAAGTCAAAATCCGCAGGCTCAGAATTCTCAAACATATAAAAATCCGGCACCCGACTTCGCTTCAGATGCAATAAAAAAACAAATGAGTGAAGAACTTGGACGGGATATTCAGGCAATTGATTCTCTTTTGCAAAAGGGTCTTATTGATTCTCAGCAAGGGCTAAATGTGCTTTGTAAAAGGGTTAATGAAGTACAACAAAAATACTTGCAGGGAAGTGTAGAACAAAAATATGATCCCGCGCAGAATGAGTTTCTCAAAAAACCTGAATATAAATATGTTTTAGACTACTTGTCCAATACTAATGCTGATTTTAACGAAGGTGAAATTTCTCAAATAACTGATATTATCAAAAATATTGAGCAGCAAGCAATTGCCAAATATTTGCGAAGTGAAGATTATCAGAAACAGCTCACTGCTGAAAATACGTTAGCAAAACAAAAACTTAGCTATAATGCTAAAAAAGAAGGAACAGATTTTTCAGCTCCGATTTTTACAAGAGAAATGATCGGCAAAATGAGTAGTGCGGATTTTATCAAAAATGAAAAAGCTATAATGGATCAATTAAAAAAAGGTCTAATTCGCTAATTTGAAAAATCAAAAAAATCGGGCTGCTTCATGCAGCCTGATTTTTATACAAAGATTGAAAGGTTAATAATGAATTATTTTGAACTAATAAACAAGTGTTTGACAGAATTAAATTACAAAAATGTTAATGTTTTCTCTGAACTTATCAAAAATGAACATACTAAAATAAAAAACATATTAAATACATTAAATGCAGAAATTTGTTTAAGCGAGAATTGGCCGTTTTTGATAAAAAAGGTTGAGACACTGCTTCCCAGATGTCAGGGGACACTGGAAAATCCGGCAGACGGAAGAATTTTTGCACTAAAAATTGACGGCAAAACTTATAAATATATACCCGATTTTGAATGTTTTTTTACAAATTCACAGTCCCCTGAAACTTATAGCACAATCAATAATACAATTTTACTTCCGCAATTTGAAAAAGATAAAATTGTCGAAATACACTACTATTCAAAGGATTGTGTAAAATCTGCAGATGGTAATTTCAAAACCTATTTAGAATATACCGATGACGAAACAGTAATTCCGATGCCGTATGCTGAACCTCTGCTTGTATATGGCTCTTGTATGAGGTTAAAAGGGAACCCGCAGCATATCAGATTTAATTTCTGGCTGAGCATGTACAATTCTGCTCTGGCAAATTTAAGAGCGCACTGCATTCCATCAGTTGATTATATTCCTGAAATAAAGATGGATAGGGGAAGATAATAAGGCGTTAAGTTGACATATCCCCCCTTGTTAAAGGGGGGAAGAGAAGGGGGGATTGTAATACAAAATTGCCAGAAAGAATCCCACCACCGCTAACGCGGTCCCCCTCCCTTTAACAAGGGAGGTTTAGGCTTGCTAACGCTCATACCTCTGCTCGGCGGACAAAAAAAACAGGAAGTTTTCATTCCCCCCTGTTAAGATTTACACTAGCCGAAATATAAATAGCATGACTATTATACTATTTACACAATAAAAATTCAAATCTTAATCTATTTTAATATAGATTTCTTAACAATAGGTTATTTATGAAAAATTTAACTAATCAGCAAAAAAAATTTGTAAAAGAATATATAAAACATCTGGATTGTGAAAAAGCTTTGCAATACGCCGGTTATAAGCGGAAAGATTTCCAGGAATTTTCACAAAATCTTCTTTCCCGTCCGGAAATAGTTAACGAAATCCGAAGACAACTTGATAAGCAAATCCGAGCTTTAAAAGTTGAACGCGGATATGTTGTTCAAAAACTGCTTCAAATCGCAGAGTTTTCACTTCAAGAAGAAGATATTTTAGACAAAGACGGCAACATAACAGGAAAACGAAAACTTCGTGATACCGCGGCCGGTCTAAAAGCTCTTGATGCTTTATGCAAATATATTGGTTTTACTTCAAATAAAAATGAAGATGGCACTAAAGATGCTAAAATTATCACTATTTCTAATCTTGATGACAGCAAAATTTAAGAAAGGTAATATTAATGAAAGATCAAAAATTTAACAATAAAAGCGCTGAAGAATTACTTCTCAGCAACAAATCTCTTGATGATTTAATCAGGATAAAAATTCAGCAGGAGATAGACTCGATTGAAAAAAATCAAAAAAATACACAGGAAAAAACAATAATCAGAAATATTGCAAACGTTCCGCAAAATCTTATTTTTTCTAAAAAGTCATACTTTAAAGTTTTTAATAAAGCTAATAAAACAGAAAGTTACATAAACGGAATTCAAGCAGATGGACTTCTGGGACTTCAAAACCTTGTGCGAGAAAAATTTTTGCAGGGAAAATGCGACGTCTTTTCCTGCGAAAACGGATTTGTAAAATTTGACAGAACAGAGCTTGATTAAAATGTGTGAATTTGTAAGTGTTTCCCCGAATAACTTTAATAAATATTTTTCTAATGTCGCCTTTTTATTTTTAAGATATATCCAATATCTCATAGATGACTTTCAAGACACAAAAAATACATATTCTTTTCTCTATAATTTCATCAAATCCCGTGCCCCTTTTTTCTGGGTAATTGTTGATAAATATTCAGGGGATTTTGCGGGATTTGTTTTTCTTGACAATTTCACCGGTAGCAGAGAAATTCTGCATAGTGCCGAAGTAACAGGATGTATTGAACGAAAATACTGGGGACAATTCAGCGCAAAATGCGCCGATGAATTTTTTAACTACTGCTTTAGTATTCTCAATTTAAATAAAATAAAGGCCCAAATTTACCCGCAAAACTTATATGTCCGCGGGATTTTGATAAAAAACGGATTCTCAAAAGAAGGACTTTTAAAAGCTGAAACAATCCGAAAAGGGAAATTGCAAGATATAGAAGTTTACGGATTAACAAGAACAATTTGGAATGATAAACATAACGTGAAAGGAAAAATCTATGAAAATTGAACAAGAAGATTTATCAATACAATTGAGTGAAGAAAATGAAAAATACCTTATAGGTGATTTAATTAGTAGTTTTGATAGATATAACGACGATAGAAGCATACAGCTTACTGAAATTGAAGCGGTTAAAAATGCAGTGTATTCGCAGCAGCCTCTAAAAAACAACTGGAATACAAAAATTGAGCTTCCGGATATATATGAACTTGCGCAAACTCTGAAATCACATCTGAGTGAAAATTTATTTTCGCATCCGGAGGCAATGTTTGATATATCAGGAACTTCCCCTGATACACAATCTTGCGCTAACAAACAGAAATCAATGCTTATTGATGTATTTGAAAAGATGAATATTGAAAATGAAATCGAAAAAGTTATTGATTCAATTGTTATGACTGGAGAAACAACCCTTTTTGTCGGCTGGGAAACAAGGTTGAAACAAATTCGCCGTGCAAAAACTTTTCAGGAAGAATTGCTTAACCCGACCGCCAGCAAATTTATACTGGAAGAAAAAGTTGTCTATGACAATCCAAGAGTAAAATTTATTAAATCCCAAGATTTCGTTTTTGACAAATCTTCAATTGACGAATGGGATAGCTGCGCAAAATTCTACAGAAGCTATCAAACAATAGATAGTATTGTTTCCGATAAAGCAAATAATATGCTTACACCAGACAAGTTAGAAACCCTGAAAGGAGTGGTGGCCTCAAAAAAACATAAATCCGAAGACGACAAAAGCACAAAAGGCAGCAAGCTGGAAATACTTGAATACTGGGGAGATATAGAATTAAAAGACGGAACGCTTTTAAAAAACAGACTAATTGTACTTGCAGGAAGAAGAGAAATAATAAGATTTGAAGCAAACCCGTTTGTTATCAATCCGTTTATCCATGCAAATATTATAGAAAATCCGCATACAAAAAGAGGAATTTCTCCGTTAAAAGTTGCCCTCTCACTTAACGATATATCATCAACAATATTAAACAAGCAGCTTGATGCCCTTGCTTTGATGATAAACCCGCCATATCTTGCACCTAAAGGATGTTTTAGGGGCGAGCAGGAAGTTAAACCCGGAAAGATTATCGAATATGATTCAGCCCTTATGCCAAACGCGCCGATTCCTTTGAATTTTGATAAAGCAATGGTTGGCTGGGATTTCTTAACTTATTTCAAAAATAACATTGAAAGTGCGACCGGAATATTCAAAAATATGGCAGGAAACTTACAATCTGTTCAGAGAACTGCAACAGAACTGAATTACTCCGCAACCGGTCAGGAAGCAAGATTGAATATGCTGCTTGACAGTATCAATAGAAAAATTATTATACCGATGGTTGAAAAAACAGCAGAAATACTTGCAAACTTCAAATTTGGAAAAGAAACAGTCGCAATGCGCAGTAATGACGGAATATCTTTTGTAGAGATTGACGATAATGTAAGATGCGCGGATTATGTCTACAGATACGGCGACAGAAAGGCAACCTTAACCCGAAAACTTATGATGAGAGAATTGTTTGAAATTATACAATCTTTCGCACAAGTTCCGGAAGTCGCCGAAAGAGTCGATTGGCTTGAATGTTTTAAATATGTTCTTGAACAGTACGGCATTGAAAATTCATCAAATTTCTTAAAAAACGAGTTGCCTGATTTGACAAATGCCGGAAACAATGTTAATGTTATGCAATGAAAAAAGTGCTTATAATTTTTTTATTTTTAGCAAACCTTTTTACTATGGCAAAAGCTGAAACTTTTCCGGGTGAAGATTGGGGATTTACAAAAGAAAAATACCCTATATATTATAGCTATCTTAACGATTATGCCAAAATGCTTTACGACAAATTTGACGGTAAACATGTTAGGGGTATAATTTGTGCCTCTTGGCTTTATACCATTAACAAAGATGGTACAATTTCAGACATCAAATTAGGTTTAAGAAGTCATTATTTATTTGAGCAAAAAATAAAAAAAATAATATTAAAAACCCCACCGCCTAAATTTTATGAAGGTATGGAAATTGATAGTATAAAACTTGATACTTATTTTGGTGTCAATGACCGTGACGAAGGAAGTTTTTATAATATTTATTACAATCCACATCGAAAAGAATTTGATCTAGGTATTCACAAAGACTCACCCGTTAAAATTCCAAAATAGCAGAAAACGCAAAAAAGAGCTCAAAAATAAAAATACTAATATATAGCATAAAACGGATTACAAAAAATTGTAATCCGTTTTAGCAATGTAAAAAAGAAAGGATTAATTCAAATGGACAAATTTGAAAAGGCAAATGAATACTTTAAACTCAAAAGCAAATTAACCTTTAGTTTAAAAAAATACTTGACATCAACCTTCGCTTTTGATACACTGGTTGCGCTGTAAAGCCCGTTACAAGGGGTCATGAAAGAGGTTGTAGAGGCTATTACATAGTGCTTTCATTTTCCTTTGCTAACGGCTTTTAACTTTTGGGAGTTTATTGTAATAAAAACATAATTTAAGGAACAGTCATAATGAAATATGATTTATTAAGGGCTCAGCGAGAGTTCCTTGAAATTCCGCATGATTTCAGCCTGGATGTTGCTGTATATCAAGGCGGATACGGAAGCGGTAAAACCTTTTCCGGATCTCTTCTCGGAATATTATTGTGCATAAAATTTCCGGGGATAAGAGGACTTGTCGGAGCTCAAACATACACGCTTGTAAGAGATACAACACTTCAATCTTACTTTGAACATTTTGAAAACATCGGATTTCAAGAAGGAGAAGATTACAACTGGTCAAGTTCTCTTCAAAAAATAACCTTCAAAAACGGTTCAGAAATATTATTCAGACACTTCGACGAACCCAATAAATTAAAATCGCTAAATTTAGGATTTGTTGAAATTGAGGAAATGTCTGAAGTTCCGTATGAGACGTTTAAAGTCCTGCTCAGCCGCATGAGACAGAGAGTAAAACCTAAATGGAAAAATTTCACCTACAGAATTTTCGGCCACACAAATCCGGAATTTAACAGAGGCTGGATTTATGAGACTTTTGTGGAAAACCATCCGGAAAATTACAGATTAATAACTGCCCCGACCACCGAAAACCGATTTCTTCCGCAAGGATATTGTGATGAATTAAAAAAATTATATGATGAAAAATATTATAACATATTTGTTCTCGCTCAAAATGGAGAAAGCTCATCAAACCTGGTGGTCAAAGATTTTACAGACAAAAATGTAAGAGAAATAAAATACCAGCCGGAACTTGATTTACACATTACCTGTGACTTTAACGTTGATCCGATGTGCTGGATATTTGCCCACAAAACAGATGAGAAAGTCTTTTACTTTGATGAAATCGCAATGGAAAACACAACAACCGCAAAAGCCTGCGAAGAATTTCTCAGACGATATCCCGCTCATAAGGGTAATGTCATAGTAAACGGTGACGCCTCGGGAGATAACAGAAGCTGTACAAGCGAATATACGAATTACGTCATTATAAAGAAAAAACTTCTTGAATACGGATACGATGCCGAAATTAGAATCAAACCGTTTAATCCGCCTATAAAGAACAGAATTGCGGCATTTAATGCTAAAGTTCGAAACGCTAATGGTGATATAGGTATATTTGTTGATAAAAAATGTGAAAAACTTTTATACAACATATATAATCTCAAATACAAAGAAGGCACCTCCCGAATTGATATTCCGAGCTATCAGCAAATAAAACAAACAAAGGAACTCAAATTCTTATCACACCCGATGGATGCTGCATCATATCTTGTGGATTACTACTGGCCGATAAAACTTTAAAAAGTTTTTTATTATCTTAATAAAAAGCAGAAAGGTAAACATGGAAAAAATGATAATTTATTCTCCGATTTTGATTGCCGTAATGGTTTTTCTGATACAGCAAAGAATCGTCGTAACTCCGGAACAATTAGAGAAAAAACACCGCGAAATAATGGAAGATATTGAAGAAAAATTTGTAACCATTAACAGTTATAGAGATTTAAAAGAACAGTTTTCCGAAATAAAAGATAAAATTGATAAAATTTACGACGCTATCGTTTTTAAATAAATCCGGATTTTCTTATTGTAAATTTTTATTAAGAATTGTCTTAAAATTTTTAAAGTTTAAGGATAAAAAAGCCGTAAATATAAACAAAAGGAAAAATTGTTACTAAAAATAAACTGAAAGGAAAGCTAAAGCAATGGGATTGGCAGCATCACAAGCAAGATTTTTAGCCATAACCGCGAGAAAAGCGAATTGTGAATATAAATCTATGGCTTATGCTCAGGACAAACTGGAGATAAGCCGTCAGTTGACCAATGCAACCGCTGACTATCAGGATGCGCTAAATTCAACAAAATTAGTCTGGAACGCAAGCGGTTCAGAAACTGCAGTAACAGATTTATCTTATAATGTCATGATGTCTCCTTCTGCATTAAACGGATATGATCCGTATCTTATAGTAGATCCAGCAACCGGCAAAGTTGTTTTAAATGATGTATATAAAAAAGTTATGGAAGATGTTGAGCCTAAAATTTTGTCAGATGGTTCTCAACCAGGACTTCAATCAGATGGTACTCCATATCAATACTCAAAAGCTGGCCGCGATGCATTTATTGATTCTCTTGTAAAAAATGGACTTTTGGCATCTTCTATGGGAGATTTGGTAAAGGGTATGGATTATGTCAAAGATGCCGGTCTTGGCGCAGAACCGCTGGATAAAACGGCATCAAATGCAATGACATTACCAAATTTAATCCAATATTTTAATAACAGAGAATATGGAATAGATTTAAATCAGATTTTAACAACAACAGATAAAGATAATAAAAGTACAGCTCCAAAATACTCTTCTGAAAGAAAAGCAAGCGAAGGCTGGACATTAACAGAGAACGGAACTATTCAATCAGGCTTTAAAAACGCTAAAGATTTTAATATCGCAACACTCTTGAAGAAAGATGTAGTTTTGACAGCCAACAATATGAGCCGTGAAGATTTTGGCGCTCAGGTTGCTAATATTATAACCTTAATGGCTGAAAGTTTGGGCTACAATTCAAACGAAGCAAAAGCTCTTTATACAGATACCAAATCACAAGATGCACTGAGAGCAGCTTATGATGCAACAATGCTCAAATTCAGTAACTCTTCAGCAGTTGATGCCGGCGGAACCAAAAATACAGCAGGACAGTATTCAAATACCCTTGAAAAAGCAAATGATTACAATGCCATTACTTATTCAAAAGGAAAAGATAATACAAAATGCGCAGTAAGCTTAACGAACATATTAAGCACCTTCTTAACTAACTACGCACAGGCTCTGGAAGGTTATGAATGCGGATATTCGTCGAAAAAAGAAGTTAAAGACAGCGTCTCCGTTACCGAAGATCCAAGCTATTATTATATAGTTAACAATACTGGCTCAATAGCCTCTGAAACTGATATGCTGATAGCGGATTTCTATAATATTATGTACAATAATATATGTTCAAACGGATGGACAACTATAGAAGGCGCAGACATCAATGATCAGGATTACCTGAGACACGCCCTGAAAAACGGCCAGTTATTTATTTCTTCTCTGAACTCTGATGGCTACTACTATCAAGGTGCTTATACAGATAACGGTTATATAGAAGAAGTTACAGATAATGACGCAATTGCAGTTGCTGAAGCTGAATACACAAAATTAAAAACACAACTGGATTACAAGGAAGAAAGAATTGATTTGCAGATGAAAAATCTTGACCTTGAAATTTCAGCACTATCAACTGAATACGACACAGTTAAGAGTTTGATATCAAAAGGTGTCGAAAAAACATTCACTATGTTTGGCTCTTAACGGGTTTATTAATAATCTGTCTGAATAAATACAAATATGATAAAATTACTGTCACAAAAAGAATGACAGTATTTTTTTTACCGAATTTTTCATAAAACTTTTTGCGCTTTTTAAAAATAAATTCAAGTGTTAAAGGCCTTATTTTTAGATTATTTTTAAGATTTAAAGCTGTTGTATAATCATTGTTAAACCTTTTGTTTCCGCAAACATAATCAGAATGTCCAGCGTTAAACTTATGCCTTCTGTAACCGGCAAGCGGCGCATAAATTATTGCAGACCCGCCGATTAAATTAGCAAGATTGAACAGGAATTTATCGGGACAGATTTTCCAATTTTCAAAATTTTCATACTCAAGCAGAATTTCTATTGCAGATTTTCTAAACATCCCAGAGCTTGAAGGCGACCAGAACCACCCTCCGAAAGGCGCAGAATGTTTATCAAGAATTTTAAAACTTAAATTTTCAACATCGCAATTTAAAAGTTCATCAAGCTCCTTAATCTCCAACACACTGCTTTTTTGCGGAGATGATGGCGAGTGAAGAGTGTGAATATTGTCATTTTCATCAATTTCAATAATTTGAGATGATGTGAAAGCAACATTCGTTGCCATGTGAATTTTTATATGAGCTGCGGCGTAATCCTTCGTGATAACGTCATCCGAATCAATAAAAGAAACAAATTGCCCTTGCGCCTCTTTTAATCCTGTTTGACAAGCTCTCAACTGCCCATAATTGCGATCTTGTTTAATCAATTTTATATTTAAATCGGGATTTTTAGCGATATATTCTTCAATCAATTGAACGGAATTATCCTTTGAAAAGTCATCCACAACTATAATTTCGAAGTTCCGATAAGTTTGATTTTTAATACTTTCGAGTGTTTTAAGAATATATTTTTCATAGTTATATGAAGTTACAACAAAAGTTATAAGGGGCAAATTAAGCATCCTGAATTTCTCCTGAATTGCTTTTTTCTGCTAAAAGCCTTTCCATTTTTTTGTTGTGTATAATCGAGGATAAAAACGCCGCAAGAATAAATCCAAATCCGATACCGCCTGTCACAATCTCCGGAACTTCTTTTACTGTAGATACAAGCATTAAACAAGCTAATGCGCCGATTGCCCAGTGCGCACCGTGTTCAAGATATAAAAACTGCTTTAGCGTTTTCTTTTCAACAAGCATAATCGTTAGAGAGCGAACAAACATTGCGCCGATTGCAAGCCCGATTGTAATTATAATGATATCTTTACTCAAGGCAAAAGCCCCTAAAACCCCATCCAGAGAGAAAGAAGCATCAATAAGTTCCAGATAAATAAAACTTACCAAACCCGTGCACTTGGCTGCCTCACCGCATTTTGCAAGTCTCATGTGTTCATGTTTTTCAAGGTAGTGGGTAAATCCGTCGATTAACAAATAGGTTAAAATTCCGCAAATACCGGATATAAGAACATGAACCTTGTATTCCGGCGCAATAAAATTCTGTGTTACAAGGAGCATTAAAAGTGCAATAACAATTTCAATTCCTTTGATATGATCAAGATGAGAAAGCGGTCTTTCAATAGAGCTAATCCAGTGCACGTCTTTTTCATGGTTAAAGAAATAGTTAAGGAAAAGCATAATCAAAAACATTCCGCCGAAAGTCACAATCGGAGCGTGCGTTTGGTGAAGGTAATACGCGTATTTGTCAGCATTTGTCAGCGCAATTTTTGTGACCTCAAGCATTCCTAATTTTGCAAAAACAGAAACTACAAGCACAGGAAATAAAAATCTCATCCCGAATACTGCAATAATAATCCCCCAGGTCAAAAATCTATGCTGCCAAATTGGGGGCATTTTCTCTAATTTTGCGGCATTCACAACGGCATTGTCAAAAGACAAACTGACTTCTAACACCCCGAGAATAAGCGCGATAATAACACAAGTTATACCGGAACCCGGATGAACGTGTTCGCCCCAAAGATAAGCCCCAATAACCCCAAATATCGTAACCAGATATGAACCTAAAAAATAATGCAGCATTTTTGCTCTCCCGAAAAATTATAACAAGAGTATTATATCATAGTTTTTCCCCCGCGCAATATATTAAGGTTTGGAAGTTAATAAGTGAGTAAGTAGCGTCATTACGAGCGCAGCGCGGCAATTTATATAACAGAAGAGGGCAGGCCGGTATCGTAAAAGACATGTCATGCTGAATTTATTTCAGCATCTTTTACCCTCTCTCTTTGTGAGAGCGAAATTGCGAACGGACGGAGCGAAGCGAGTCCGGATAGCGGAACAGCGAGGGCGGATAGTCCCAAAGGACTAAAAGCCCGAGCCTGTGGAGCTTGAAGCAATTTCAAGACGGGGGTTGTATTTGTTAGTGAGCAGTATGCGAACTTACAAATTCGGGAGAGGGTATACTTTGTATCTACTTGAGTTAACCTTCGGATTTTGCAATCTCAAATTCCTTTAAAAATTCTGCAGGACTTTCATTGAATCCTTTTGTTATTTTTATAAAATTTTGAAAACAAACATCTCCAAAACCTCTTTCAAATCGGCTTAATGCCGCCGGTTCAATTTCGCATTCAACCGCAAAGTCACTTAAAGATTTTGGCAATTCTTTTCGTTTTTTTCTTACATATTTCCCAATATCTGAGTATTGCATTTTATCAATTATGTAATACGATAGAATAAAAATCATTGATAATTATCAATATTTAATCAGGAGATACTTATGCAAGAAATATATAAGAAAACTATTTTAGTCGATTTAGATGGTGTTTTAAGTGATTACAAGGGGAATTACGATAAAAAATATATTCCTCCAATAAGAAAAGGAGCAAAAAATTTTTTGGAAGAATTAAGTAAAACCTATGAAATAAAAATCTTTACATCACGGTCGCTAAAAATAACTACAGAATGGTTAATAGATAATAAGCTAAATCAAATCATATCAGATGTCACAAATATAAAAGTACCAGCACACCTGATAATTGATGATAGAGCAATTTGCCATAATGGAAATTTTGAAAAGACAATAAAAGATATAAAATCCTTTGAAGTTTACTGGAAATTATCTTGAGCTTCAAAATCCGACAAAAATTCTGCTATTGTTTGGTTAAAGCCTTTTACTATATTTTCCAATGTTTTTATTTTTACCCCTTGATGGTTATTTTCTATTCTACTTAAAACTGCCGGTTCAACATCGTTTAACATTGCAAATTTATTCAAAGTTAAACCTAATTCTTTTCTTCGTTCATGTATATATTTGCCGAGCAGTGAATAGTCCATTGCTTAATTATGCAAAAGATTAAAAAATATTTCATTGATAATTATCAATACATAAGGATAGAAATTTGAATTAAAATTTCAACACAAAAACCTATACCGAAAGAGGGATTTGTCAAAAGTTTTCGGAAATTTTGCCGTAGATATTTTTGAGAAAAGAAAGGATTATTTTATGGCAAGAATTATCGAAGGAAAAAGAAGATTAATCAAAATGAACGCAAATGATGTTATGGCAGTTATCAGACAGTATCAGTTTGTAGTTAAAAATTCGATTAACTATGAACATACGCGCGAGCTTTTAGAGAAAGCGGATTTTTATCTTCCTGAAGATGTTTAATCATGAGCCTTACTGACAGTTTTGCTTATTTTTTATATTTGTGATAAGCTGACTCCAGTAAGGATTTTTGATTATGTATATTAATAAAGAACAAATCGTTTCTTATATAAAGAAACTTGCAGAGCCTAAAATTTTGGTTATCGGTGATTTAGCAATAGATGAAATGATATACGGTGATGCTGAAAGAATATCCAGAGAAGCTCCTGTATTGATTTTACAGCACACGAACACTAAAATCATCTTGGGCGGAGCGTCAAACGCGGCTCATAACGCGGCGACATTGAACAATTGTCAGGTGAGTGTTTGCGGAGTTTGCGGAGATGATTACCAGTCCGGACAAATGTTTGATGCATTTAAAGCGGCCGGAATTAATACAAAATACTTGATTAAAGATAAAACCCGAAAAACTATTACTAAGACAAGGATTTCCGGTTCTATAACAACATCTATAACACAGCAGATTGTCAGAGTTGACCGCCAGACAAACGAAAAGATTTCAGAAGAAACAGAAACCAAACTTCTTGCGGCAATAGAGCAAGCTATAAAAGAACACGACGCGGTAATCCTTTCAGATTACCATATCGGAACATTAACTGATAATGTTATAACTAAAACCGTTGAATTATGTAATAAAGAAGGAAAAGTTGTTGTCGTCGATGCTCAAAAACATCTTCAAAAATACAAAAACGTCACATCAATGACTCCGAACCTTCCGGATACCCAAAAATCAGTCGGGTTTGAACTGGAAACCGAAAAGGACTTACAGCGTGCCGGCGATAAATTATTGGCTGAAACAGATGCAAAATCTGTACTTATAACCTGCGGGGCTGATGGAATGTTTGTCGTAAGACCGCACGGCAATTACACAAAAATACCGGTATTCAATAAATCGGAAGTGTTTGATGTAACAGGCGCCGGCGATACAGTTACGGCGGTTTATACTCTTGCGCTTGCGGCCGGCGCCGATCCTGCTTATGCAGCTATTATCGGGAATATAGCAGCAAGTATTGTCGTCAGACAGTACGGATGCGCAACTACAACTATTAATCAATTATTAGATGCTGTTGAAACTCTATAGCATCTTTATAGGAGAGAAAAATGAATATTAATTTTGAAAACATTAAAGAAACCTTAAGTAAAGTGAAACCGGTTGAGGTAATCGTTCTTGCCGGAGTGATTCTTGCTCTGGGAGTTGGGTATGCAACCTTTAAGCATTTTAGACAGACTGCGTCAAAACAAATTGAGGCAACTTCAAAAATCTCGTTTGACGTATTTATTAGAGGGATAACTCTTACTTCAGCTGAAAATCCTATCAAACAGGGCGATACAACATTTATTAGTATTAGAAATGTTCCGTATACCGACCTTACGGTGCAGGGTGTCAATGCCAGCCGTAAAAAAGTTGTTTTGCCTACGATTAATACTAAAAAAGTAATGGTTGTGGATGACGTTTCTCAGGCTAATATGTACGACGTAACGGTTTCCTTATCTGATGAAGCTAAAATTACAAAAGATGGTGCGGTTCTCGGTGGAAACAAGATTAAAATCGGTTTGCCGATTACTTTAGAAGGTAAAAATTACAAATTCAACGGAACTGTTTCCGATTTAAAAGTTATACATAATGTCGAAGATGAAGCTTTAAACGATAATAACGATGTTCAATAATATTTTAAAATTCACACAAGATAAAACTAAATATTTATACGAAAACAGTTTGTTTCTATCCCATATAGACAAACTGATTTTCTTAACAATAATCGCGGTATATCTGTCATCAACCTTTGCGGGCTCTGATTTTATCGGGTTTATCGCATTGATAACAATATTTTTAACCGGAATAAAACTTTTGACAAAATCCGGCGAGAAAGTGACTTGCAAGGGATTTGAATTGTTTATACTGGCATATTTTATGCTTGTTATCGTAAGTTTGTTCGGATCAACTTTGTTTTATTTAAGCCTGAAAGGTTTCTTTAAAACGCTTACTTATGTTGGTTTTTACGCCTCGCTCGTTATTTATTTAAAAGACCATAAAAAACAAATTCCGCTTATGTTGGGACTAGTCGGAGTGTGCTTAAGCTTTGAAAGTTTTGTGGGTTTCTTGCAAAACTTTGCGCATGTTGATGAGATTTCAACATGGCAGGATGTTTCGTCATTAAACCCAGAAGAAGTTATGACGAGAGTTTACGGAACTTTAAAGCCGTATAATCCGAATTTGCTCGGCGGTTATTTTGTAGTCGGAATTCCTGCACTTTTTGGAATGTGTGCTTTAAACCTTTACGAAAAACGACTTAAATGCGCACTTGTCTGGCTGGTATTAAGTGCCGCAGCCTGCGGAACTTTGTTTGCAACGGGGTGCCGCGGATCATATCTTGCACTTGTCGGAATGCTTTTGGTAACATTTTTGATTTCTGCAAAATTCTTGTGGAAAACTTATAAAAAAATATACCTTTCAATTATTGCCGGATGCTCAGCGCTGGTGCTGTTTACCTTAACCTTTATAAGCTCATTGAGAGCGAGAGTGTTTTCAATATTTGCAATGAGAAATGATTCTTCAAACTCGTTTAGATTCAATGTTTATCATTCTTCATTGGATATGTTCAAAGATAACTGGCTCTTGGGAATAGGTATAGGAAACCAGAATTTCCGTGAAATTTACGGGCTTTATATGCGAACCGGATTTGATGCTTTAAGTGCTTATAACATTTTTCTTGAAACGGCCGTGGAAAGCGGAATTTTCGCATTAATTGCATTTGTGGGATTTTTAATCTGTCTTTTTGTACAAGGGGTTAAGTGTATTCTAAAATCAACGGATGTTAAAAATATTATTTTTGTCTCTACGGCAATAGTTTCAGTTGTCGGAGTTTGTATTCACGGAATGGTTGATACAGTATTTTTCAGACCGCAAATCCAGTTTGTGTTCTGGCTTATGATTGCAATAAGCTCTGTTATAGTAAACGAGAAATAGAAGTTTAGAAGTCAGGCTAATTACGTAAATATACCCTCGCCCCTTGTGGGAGAGGGTGAATTTGTTAGTGAGCAGTATGCGAACTTACAAATACGGGAGAGGGGTCAGCGTTTTATAATAACAAATAATTGAGTAGGGTAGACTTTAGCCTACCATTTATAACTGGATTGCCAAGCTCACTATGTTCGCTCACAATGACGAAGAAAAAAAAGTCGCCTTGAACAATTGTTCAAGGCGACTTAAATGTATGTTTGCTTAACAAACAATTATTTTCCTGACGGAATTCTCATTGCATAGAACGAACGGATTACGAAAATCAATGCAATCACAAGGAATGCCCAGCCTACAATCGGTGCAATCTCTCTGAATGATTCATTTATCGCAATTTCCATTGCAAGAAGTCCGAAAAGTGTTGTGAATTTAATAATCGGGTTCATCGCAACAGAAGATGTGTCTTTGAATGGATCACCGACTGTATCACCGACAACCGTGGCTTCATGAAGCGGAGTTCCTTTTTCAGCCAAATCCACTTCAACGATTTTCTTCGCGTTGTCCCAGCATCCACCGGCATTTGCCATAAATACAGCTTGGAAAAGTCCGAATGTCGCAATTGCAATCAAATAGCTTACAAAGAACGATACAGGTTCGTTTCCATTAGCAGGAGATGACAAAAATGCCAGTGCAAGCGCAAATGTAAACAATGCGATAAAGATATTTACCATACCTTTTTGCGCATATTGAGTACAAATTTTTACAACTTCTTTTGAATTTGCAAGGTTTGCACTTTTTGAATTTGCATCATCAAGCTTGATATTCTCTTTGATGTATTCAGTTGCTGAATAAGCACCGGTTGTAACAGCCTGCATTGACGCACCTGAGAACCAGTAGATTACAGCACCGCCGGTTAAAAGTCCTAATAAAGTATAAGGATTTAAAAGGTTCAACACAGCTTCCGGCTGGATACCAAGAGTGTTTTGGATTACCAAAATCAAAGAGAAAATCATTGTCGTTGCACCAACAACAGCCGTTCCGATAAGTACCGGTTTAGATGTTGCCTTGAAGGTGTTTCCGGCGCCGTCGTTTTCTTCTAAGTAACGTTTTGCATCTTCAAAATTTGCATCAAATCCGAAGTCTTTTTTGATTTCACCTTTGACATCCGGAATTTCTTCAATCAAAGAAAGTTCGTAAACGGATTGCGCATTATCTGTAACCGGACCGTAAGAATCAACTGCAATGGTTACAGGGCCCATTCCCAAGAATCCGAATGCTACAAGTCCGAACGCAAATACTGACGGATAAATCATTATATCCACAGGGATTTGGACACTTGCCATATAAGCAAGTCCCATAAGTGCAACGATTACCATGCCAATCCAGAAACCAGAGAAGTTTCCGGCAACAATACCTGATAGGATTGTCAAAGACGCTCCGCCTTCTCTTGATGCTGTCACAACTTCTGAAGTATGTTTAGCCTTAGGTGATGTGAATATTTTTGTGAATTCCGGAATCAAGGCAGCGCCTAAAGTTCCGCAAGAAATAATTAGTGATAATATTAACCACAAGTTTCCGCCCAAACCTGCAAGCAGCCAGTGGCTTACGCCGAATGTCATTCCGATTGAAAGAATTGAAGTCAGCCATACAAGGTTTGTTAAAGGCTGTTCAAAATCGAATTTTTTAGCAGATTTTGCGTAAATTTTGCTGAATATTCCGTTAATCCAGTATGAAACAACAGAAGTTACAATCATCAAGTATCTCATAATGAAAATCCAAGCAAGCAGATTAACCTGCATTGACGGATCTTTAACTGCAAGAAGAATAAATGAAACAAGCGCAACCCCTGTTACACCGTATGTTTCAAAACCGTCAGCAGTCGGCCCGATTGAATCTCCGGCATTATCACCTGTACAGTCAGCGATAACCCCAGGGTTTCTTGGGTCATCTTCTTTGATACCAAATTGAATTTTCATCAAGTCAGAACCGATGTCTGCAATTTTGGTGAAAATTCCGCCTGCAACACGAAGTGCTGAAGCGCCCAAACTTTCACCGATAGCAAACCCGATAAAGCAAGCGCCGGCAAGTTCTCCCGGTATGAATAAAAGAATTGTAAGCATCAAAATCAATTCAACTGATACGAGCAAAACTCCGATGCTCATTCCTGCTTTAAGCGGAATGTTCATAATGTTTAAAGGGTTGCCCTTAAGCGCCTCAAATGCAGTTCTGGAATTGGCAAGAGTGTTCATTCTGATACCAAACCATGCAACGCCGTATGAGCCTAAAATACCGATTACAGACCATGCAAGAATAATCAAAACGTTTGATATCGGCATTTTTTGCAAATATCCAAAATAAAACGCAATACATAACCCGATTAGAACCTCCAACACCAGAAGGAATTTTCCCTGCTGGATTAAGTAAGTTTTACAGGTTTCAAAAATTGTGTTTCCAACCTCGGCCATTTGTTTGTGAACATCAAGCTTTTTAATTCTCAAAAACTCAATGTAACCAAATATTAACCCTGCAAATGAAATAATCATGCCGATGACAAGCCATTTAAAATTCAAAGGGTCAATAGATTGGATGTGAGGAACAACTAAATCTGCCTCACTTGCAAATGACGGAGCAGCTCCAAATAACAATGCGCAAAACATCACTAGCAATGCTTTTGGAGAAAGAATTTTTTTAATCATAATACTCTCCCTTCATTATAATTTCGTTTATAATTATAACCTAATTTTGTATTACATACAATAACTTTACAATAAGTAACGGAGGCGATTTATGTGGTAAAATTATTCGTAAGGAGGGAAAATGATGGAAAAACTTAACAAATATATAGAACATACCTGCCTTAAACAGGATGCTTCAAAGAGTGATTTGATAAACCTTTTTGAGGAAGCAAAAAAACATGACTTTTTAGGAGTTTGTATAAACCCTTGCTACGTAAAATTCGCCAAAGAAAACCTTGAAGGTTCTGATGTAAAAATTGTAACGGTAATAGGTTTTCCGCTTGGTGCAAATACAACCGATGTAAAAGTTTACGAAACTAAAAAAGCAATCGAAGATGGTGCAGACGAAATAGATATGGTAATAAATGTTACTGCTCTGAAAGATAAAGATTACGATTTTATCGAAAACGAAATAAGAGAAATAAAATCAGCCTGCAGCGGCCATAACCTGAAAGTAATTCTTGAAACTGATTTGCTGACAAAAGAAGAAATTAAAACAGCCTGCGAATTATGCGTAAAATCCGGCGCTGACTTTGTAAAAACTTCGACAGGATTTGTAAAAAACGGTGTCGGCGCAAAAGTTGAAGATGTTGAATTAATGTATAAAACTGTCTCCCCTCACGGCCTGAAAGTCAAAGCCTCCGGCGGAATTCGCGATAAAGAAACCGCAATTGCGATGATTAATGCCGGTGCAAGCCGCCTCGGAACAAGCTCCGGTGTAAAAATTGTCAGCTAAATTGCCCGTTTTTAGCGCTTGTCTTAACAATATTAAATAAACTCTCGACAAGCTGTTATGTTTGTTGTAAATTAGAGCTATGCGTAAATAAATTATATGAAAAGGAGAAATATTATGCAGGTTATATTAAGAAAAGAAGTTCAAAATCTGGGTGATCCGGGTGACATCGTTAACGTTAAAGACGGTTATGCAAGAAACTTTTTGCTTCCTCAAGGTGCTGCTGAAATCGCAACTGAAGGCGCTTTGAAAAACAGAGAAAACAATCTTGCTAGAATTCAAGCTAAACAAGAAAAATTACATCAAGAAGCTCTTGCTAAAGCTGAACAGATTGAAAAATTCGGCAAGCTTGAACTTTCTGCTAAAGCCGGCGAATCAGGAAAATTGTTCGGTACTATCACAACTAAAAAACTTGCCGAAGAATTACAGGCTCAAGCCGGTATTGAAGTTGACAGAAAAGTTGTTTCTCTTAACGCTCCAATCAACAAAATCGGTGAATACACTATGTTGATTAAGTTGACTTCAAAAGTTAAATGCGAACTTCAGGTTGTTGTTACAGCCTCTGAAATTTTGAAAGAATCTGTTGAAGAAACTGAAGAAACTTCAGAAGAAGCATAAGTTTAGAACAAAAAAAGAGGTATAATGGGGCTGACAAAAACATCAAACTTAACACTTGAAGGTGTTGCGATAGGGTCCCTGCCGTGTACAGATGCCGATGAAGCTATGTATATTGTGGAAAAATATTTCCATAACGTTCCGTTTTGGCCTCAGTTAACAAAAATCAGTAAAAAAGAAGACATGCTTGTCCAGTTTTTGGAGAACATGCCTTCTTTTTTTATTGAAAAAAACTGCTTAGATTCCGATTACAAAGATTTTACAAGCGATTTGAAGGCTTTTTTAAACGATTATAATAAAATAATCCTTGACCAAAATGCAACGGAGTTTGATAAATACGGCCTTTCTCGAGATTACGCATCCGCATTTGAACGCTTTATTCATCTTGTAAAAAACAAACGTCCGAGATATGCAAAAGGGCAAATTGCAGGGCCTTTCACTCTTTTAACAACTTTCCATGATAAAAACGGCACAACTGCAATTCATAACCCTTTGTATCGTGAAATTATGCTTAAAACTCTTATTTTAAAGACTTTATGGCAGATAAAAGAGATTAAAAAAGCCTCACCGGAGACAATTCCGATAATCTTCATTGATGAACCGTCTTTATCCAAAATTCAAGTTTTTGATAAAACAATGCAAAACTATGCAGCCTCAATGATTAGAGAAATATCAGCAATAATTCGGGCAAACGGCGGGCTGAGCGGAGTTCACTGCTGTTCAAAGTGCGACTGGAGAATTCCGATATTCGCAGGTGTTGACATAATCAATCCGGATGCTTTTTTCTATCCGGAAACTTTGAACATATATTCAAATGAAATAATTAACTTTATAAATCATGGCGGAAAATTAGCACTGGGAATAGTCCCGACACGTGAAAAGAATGTAATTGAGAGTTTAACAATACAAGATTTGGAAGAAAAATTTGAAGAAGCTGTAAAAAATTTGACTAATAAAGGAATTGATGAGAAAATTATTATAGACAATTTAATCATAACACCGGCCTGCGGTGCCGGAAATCTTGATGAAAGGCTGGCTCTAAAAGCAATGGAAATGACATTTGAATTGTCTGAAAAGTTAAAAAAGAAGTATTCAGTGAGGTAAATTCTTGACAGTAAAACTTGCAATAACAGGTAAAAGCGGGAGCGGAAAAACATCAGTAACTAAAGCATTTATGCAAATATTTAAGGAACAATTTCCCGAAAAATCAATTTTACTTTTTGACAATGATTTAACCGGAGAATTGGGACATAGTTTCGGACTTGATATAAGAAACACAATCTATGGTATCAGAAGCGGAAAACACGAATATAAAACCGGAATTCCTGAAAACATGTCAAAACAAGAGTTTGTAGAATGGGCAATGGAAGATATTGTCGTATCTTTAGACGATAATGTTGATATAATTGTGTCCTGGTTTGTGGGTTCAAAAGATTGCCGCTGTCCGATTACTAAACAGATAAATGATGCCGTGATAAAACTTATTGAACGCTATGATATTGTTATTTTTGACTGCGAATTTGATTTAAAATATTTAAATCAGCTTGTCGATATTGATATTGATACCGCATTAATAGTAGCAAATCCGAGCGAAGAATCGGCACATTTGGCCAAAAGAATTGAAGAATTCAGCGCAAAATACGCAGCTGGCACCCAGCTCGGCGTAGTTATAAATAAAGTTGAAAACAATGAAATATCAACGGTTTATGAACTGCTTAACAAATACAACCTCGATATATTAGGGGTTATACCTTTTGATGATAACATTGAGAAAATCTCAAGAGAATCGGTAAAAATTCAAGAGGCCATAAAACAGTTTTATTTTAGATTAAATCTTCCGCAAGAAAAGGATTACCAGTAAATGACAACAATTTTAAACGGAAAAAATTTAAGAGATATAATCCTTGCGGATTTGAAAATACGGGTCGAAAAGTTTATGGCGCCCCCTGAACTTGCGGTTATTCTGGTCGGTGAAAATCCGGCGAGCTTGATTTATGTAAACAATAAAAAGAAAACTGCTGAAAAACTCGGAATAGTTTCACACGTTATAAAATTTCCGCAAAATGTTTCAGAAAGCAATCTTATAAAAACAATAAAAATTTTAAACGAAAAAAAGTCCACAACAGCTATACTTGTTCAATTACCGCTGCCGGAACATATTGACAAATTTAAAGTTATAGATGCAATTGCACCGGAGAAAGACGTGGATGGGTTAACTCCATATAACAGCGGAAAACTTTTTTCCGGCGAAAAACCTTTTGTTTACCCTTGCACCCCGCGCGGAATATTACATCTGCTTGAAAAATATCATATTGAAATTGAAGGTAAAAATGTCGTAGTTATAGGCCGCTCAAACCTTGTCGGCAAACCTGTTGCGCAAATGATGATGAATAAAAACGCAACGGTTACAATGTGTCACAGCCACAGTAAAAATCTTGCGGAAATAACCAAAAATGCAGATATTTTAATTTCGGCTGTCGGAAAGAAAATTATTACTGAAAATATGGTAAAAGAAAATTGCGTAGTCGTTGATGTCGGAATTTTTAAAGATGAAAACGGCAAAACAACCGGTGATGTTGATTTCGAAAATGTTTCAAAAAAAGCCGGATTTATATCACCTGTTCCGGGTGGTGTAGGCCCAATGACAATCGCATCATTAATGCTCAATACGGTTGATTTATACGAAATTCAACACAATATAAATATTTTCAAATAAAAACGGCCGCTTTTTATAAAAAGTGACCGCTTTTTTAAAATTTTTAATCTTTTTGAGCTTAAAACTAGCCTCCGAGCAAGTTCAATGTACAAGACGATTTGATATTGTTGTTTACCATTGTCTTCATTGCAGAAATCGAGTTGTCCAGAATGCTTATCTGGGAATCCAGAGAATCTTGTCTTGACTGAAGATATTCTTCTTGCTGTTGAAGAGCTACGTATGTCGGATCTTCATCGCAATCCCAATCTGGATTTCCGTCATTTGCCTCTGTAATATAGCCCATTTCTTTGGTAACTCTTTGCGCTCTATTCATAATAAGTGTCTGTTCAATTTGCAACTGGCTTTTTTGCATTGTAAATAATGATTTTTGTGAATCTACTGCTAAAAATGTCATCTCTTCTCTCCTTATATTGTGCTCTCTTACATATATAAAGTTTTTTGATTTATCCCGATTTCAAAGAAGGTAAAATTTGTTACATTTATTTACAAATAAAGGTTAACAAATCATTGCGGATAGATTTTGATTATTTTAGGATAAAGAAAAGAGGAAATGGAAGTGAATATCTTCAACTGCTGCCGCAGCCGTAAAAGTCGGAACACTCAATTGATTATAAAAGTTTTAGTCACGTGCAGTCTGATTAAGGCTTTAGCTGGTCATAGTGTCCTCTTTACGTAGAAAAAAAGAGGATATTTTTATGCACTTAGGTGCCGCATTACCGGCTCAAAATTCAAAAATCGGAACCTGTCCGCACGGACTGCCTATAGGAGCCTGCCCAATATGTAACGGCAGCGGCGGAGGCGGCGGAGTTTCGAGACGTGATGTTCCGCGCAATCCGGGTGAGATGACCTACGCTCAATGTGCAGAAATAGGTGCAATGATGAAAGCTAATAAACTGGCAAAACAAGCAAGGGAAGAGGCTAACTTACAACACCTTCAAAATCTTGCAAATTTTCAAAAATCTATGGATAAAGCTATTCAAAAAAATATTCAGCTTGCCGCCATTATACAAAATTCCATGCCGGCAATCATCTCTAAACCGGTTAATTTTATCTTAAATACAGTCTTAAACGGAGCCTTGAATTTCATAAAAAATCTTCCGGTTAACATTTCAAATATTATTCAGAATTTCAACCAAAAACTCATTGATATTTCAGATAAATTAACAGCAATGGCAGGTGAGTTCAAAGCCGCCGCCGCAAAGACTTTGTCTGACGCATTTAAAATTTTAAAAAAGAAAGCAAAATCTTTATTTTCAATATTTACAGCTCAAAACTTAGACGATGATGACAAACAAATAGAAGAAACAAAACGAACATTTGAATTAAAAACATTCATTCATGATTTATACAAAAAACTTACAGAAGAAAACAAAAAGGATATAGAAAATGGTTAATGTACACCCGTTCAACGATGCGGAAACCGTACGCCAGCAGCGCAATCTTACAAATTCACAAAAAAAGAATAACCGCTCCACAAAGGAAGGTGTTCTTGTTAACAGCTTTGTAAAAGATAAAGATAACAATATTCATACATCATTATCGGAAACGAAAGATGCGTTTGTAATCTCAGAAGACACAAAAATGCCGGAAAAATTATATGAAAACACCCGTTTGCCGGATAGAAAACTTTTTCCTCTGAGCATAGCCGCAATTGGAGTAATGGGCGCTGTCGCAGGTTTAACAGCATTTGTAAGCCGCAGTGCAAAAATATCAACAGAACTTGCCAAAGAAAAATGGCTTCCTGCTGTAACCCGTAACGTACAGTTGAGCCGTGAAACAACTCAGGTCATTTATCAAATGGTTCAAAACCCGAACAGAAAAACGTTCATAGCCGGTGCCGGAGTTTTTGCCCTCACGGCTATGGCATTTATGGGAAAAACATTTTTCGACGGATACAAAGAAATCTGGGTTAAAAGAAGGGAAGCCGAAATTCAGAAAGACCTTCAAGAAAATTTGGTTAACGTTGAAACTCAATCTTTCTCGGGAAAAATGCAAATTATAAGGAGCATGCTTTCAAAATATACGCAGGATTTTGAAAAATATTTAACAATTGAAAACAAAAAAAATATAACAAATTTTGCAAGCCAGAAAAATTCTTCGTTGTGGTTCGGGCACAAAGATAAAAATTTCATCCAAAACAATTCTAATTCTTCCGGAGCAAATATTCTGCTCGGACTTGCTACAATACTCTCAGTTGCAGGTTTGGGGTATATTTCTTTGAAAAATCTTTCAAAAAGCAAAAAACATCTCGAAAATTACATTGATGATACAAAAGAAATAATATCCAGACTTGTTAAAAAATCCGGGAATGAAACAAAAAATGTTGACAAAAGCAATCTTGAACATCTTTTCCTTGCAGTTGATGCTGACGAAACATTTGTAAGAACGCAGATTAATAATCTAAATTGGCCGCAAAAAGAAAAAGAAGAATTTATAGATTACATTGTGACAAAAATAAAAACCTCCACAACAAAGGTTAACCCGAACATAGGAGGAGACGGAACTCCGAAACCTGCGTTTAACTCATTTGTAGAAGATTACAGAGCATTTTTCTATAACTGGCTTTTAGATACGTCTAACCCGCAATTCAAACAGCTCTTTATCGGAGTAACAGGAATTACGGCTGTCGGCTATGGCGGCAAACTTACTGGAGATGCGCTTAAAGAAGTTCAGGTAAAAAAAATAAACGCTGAAACCGAACTCGAACTTCAAAAAAATCTAGTGTCGACAGAACTTAGAAACTTTAAATCTAAAAAAGATGCGGCGATAAAACCGCTTGTAGATGAATTCTATAAACAACTGCAAAACGGCAAAGATAAAGAAGAACTTAAAACAATGGCAGAAAATATCTTAAATGAAATCAAAAACGGCCCGCCGTTTGTATATTCATAAAAATAATAACGGAGAAAATTTAACATGATAAATTCCATAACCATAAACAGTCAAAATATTCCGCAATGTCCCTGCTATCCGCAAAGACAGCCTAAGAATTATCGTGTATTCAATCAGAACAAAGTTGATTATTTTGTAAAACAGAAGGAGAAAAGTCTCCCTTACCTTGCACAGGTTCTGGGGCATTCTCAAAACGATAACGAAATAGTTGAACACTTATACATTCTTGACAGATGTATTGAAAACGGGACACAAAATACAAAAAAAATGTATCCGGTATTAGCGCGTTTTAACAATACACAAAATCCGGAAATACAAACCTTTTTGGCTGGAATTTATCGAAAAATACAAGTTCCGGATGCTTTTGGCCCGCTTGTAAAAATGCTTATCAGAAACAGTCTCTCCCCTCAGAAAACTGTCAATTTTGATCCGGATGAAGAAATCGGAGGCGCAATTTTATCCTATATAAATCCGTATTTTTGTAAAAAGTCTTGTTAAATCCTACAAGTTTTCAGATTTTAAATTGACGGAATTCAAAATTTTTATAATATTAGAATAATCATTTTCAATAACTAATTTTGAGCGCAAAACTTTTGCATTTGAAAATCCGGCAAGGTAATAAGGGTAAAATTTTCTCATAAATTTAATACCTGTATTTTCTCCTCTCAGGGCAATTTCTTCATCAAGATGGTATTTCAAAATCTCAATACGCTCTTCCAGTGAAGGCGGCTCAATTATCTCTCCTGAATTTATATACCTCTCAACCCTTGATATTAAAGTCGGATCCCCCATAGCACCCCGTCCGATTGCAACTCCATCCGCCTGAGATTGCTCAAGACACTTTGCCGCATCTTCAACTGATTTTATATCACCGTTTGCAAATACCGGAATATCAACATTCTGTTTCAATTCCTTTATTTTTTTCCAATCCGCACTGCCCGAATACATTTGAGAGCGTGTGCGTCCATGGATTGTTATAAATTGAGCGCCAGCTTCTTGCATTTTTTGACCAAATTCAACAAAATTCATTTCATCAAAAGTGTATCCGAGGCGGAATTTAACACTTACAGGTTTGTCTGTACCTTCTTTTACAGCCTTTACAAGCTCCGTGGCAAGCTTTGGAGTACGCATCAATGCGGCACCATCCTGTCCTCCGACAACTTTTTTTACCGGACAGCCCATATTAATATCTATCATATCGGCTAAACAATTCAAGGCTTCTGCCGCTTTTTTCATTAAATCAGGTTTATGGCCCGAAATTTGATACGAAATCGGAGAATGATTATCCCCTCTTTTTAAAATTTCCGTCCCCGAACGGCCGTTAAGTGTCTGTGCCAGATATTCAGAACTTATCATCTCTGTTGTTAACAGTGCTGATTTAGAATATCTGCGAACCAAACTTCTCAGTACATAATCTGTTATTCCGGCCATTGGTGCCAGCGAAACCCTGCTTGAAATAAGAGGGATTACTTTTTCATTATTACATTTTTCCATTTTATTTTACGTCTTTTAATTCGGTTAGTCTTGTTTGTGCGTATTTCTTATAATCGTCATCCTGCGCGTATTTTCCGACAAAATTCTGAAAATACATTTTTGCATCTTTATACTGTCCTAAAGAATCATAGTCCACTGCAATCAGATAATTTACAATAGATAAATCTTCGTTTCCGCCATTTAACGCTTTTTTATAATCATTTATCGCATCGCTATACTTCTGCTGAGCATCATAAACCATTCCTCTATAATAAAGCGCGTAGGAATTGTTACTATCGGAAGAAAGCACTCTATTCAACAACGGCAGGGCTTTTCCATTATCTCCGCTTTCAAACGCCGCAATCGCATTTTGAAGATCAACGGCCGTTGCATTGTCTTTCAAATCCTGCTTCAAAGCTATCGCATCTTTATTATTTTTATCAAGCGAAATTGCTTTATCCGCATAGATTTCAGACTGTGCATAATCCTCTTGATCAGCATAAAGAGCGGCAATATAGTACGCAATATTACTATCTGACGGTTTTAGTGATAATGCTTTTTTATAATAAGCAATCGCATTCGGAATATCTTTCAAATTCTGATACGCAGATGCAATTGCAAGATTTGTATCCGCCGTTTGCGGGCTTACTTTTAAATATGCATTGATTGCATTCTGATAATCCCCGTTATTATACAAATCTGCAGCAGTATCAAGCAGCATGTCCGAAGCTTGAGCATTAATCTGCGCTATTGTATCTGATACCTGTTTATTAGATGGGAATTTGGCTTTCGCATTATTCAACGTTAATTCTGCATCCGTATATTTTTTTTGCTGTCCCTGCGCAATTGCAAGGTTTACGTATACTTCCGGATTGTTACCATCAAGTTTCAGAACTTCTTTATACATAGCGACAGATTCATCCAATTTATTTTCTTTATGCAGTTGAAGCGCGTAAGTATAAAGAATGTTACCCGCATTCTGTCCGGAATTTTTCTTTACGTATTCCACAAACTGAGCCGGAGTCATCGTTTTTTGAACTATTTTAAGCATTTCAGCCTGAGCTATATCATTATCTGCATCAAGTGAAAGAACCTTTTTGAACTGTTCAAGCGCTTTTTGGTTGTTATCCATTGAAGCGTAAGCCTTTCCTTTATACAAATTTGCCTGAACATTATACGGATAAAGCACTAGGACTGAATCATAGGCTGTAATTGCAGTTTTGTAATCCCCTTTTTCCTGATATAAAGTTCCGACATTTAATCTCGTATTAACATTTGACGGGTCAATATATTCAGCTTTAGAATAATACCTTAAAGCCTCATCAAAATTGCCCTGTTTCTGCATAATCGCACCGAGATTTGCCGTAACATCCGCATCATTCGGTGTTACCTCCAGTTTTGCTTTATAAATTCTTTCAAGTGAATACAAAACTTCTTTATCATCATTAATTCTCGACAATATAAAGTTATACTGTTCCACAGCGGCATCAGCTTCACCGTTTTTATCAAGAATTTTTGCATAAGACATTCTCAACGGAATATCATTCGGCGCAACAGCGACAGCCTTTTTGTAATATTCGGCGGCTTTCGGATTGTTGCCGACAAGTTTCATAATATCACCTATCTGCTGAAAACTCTCTTTTATATAAGATTGATCGGATAAAGCCTGACTAAATTCATATCCGGCCGCCGCAAAATTCCCTTCTGCCCTGAGTTCTTTTGCCTTATTAAACCGACTTGCTGCTGACGTATTAAACTGCATATTAGCAAGGCATCTGTTCAAGTTTGAAGTGACCTGAACGATTGCCTGACTGGAATTTGATACGGCCATTGCATTCGGATATTGTACAAGATAAAACAGTGCCGCTCTATAATCGTCTGCGGCCTTTTCCCAGTTTTTGTCATTATTTGCGTAATACGTTCCGCGCGCAAGATAAGAATTAACAATTCCAATACGTGCCGAATTATCAAGATAATTTATTCTAAGGGCGCTTTTGAACTCTGTAATTGCCGCTGAATACTGGTGTTCCGTCAAATATTTCTGTCCCAAATCAAAGTGTTCTTTAAATGTCGCAAAACATGGCTGTGCAATCATTAAAACTCCAACCGCCAGTATTAACAATGATTTTTTCACTAAATTACCTCTTTTACACATATCTTTAACCAAAATTATCTACGGTATTATTCTTGCATAAAAAAGCTAATTTTTCCATAACCAAGGGGGATATTATAAGATTTTGTAATAAAAAAGGCTGATAAATTATATCAGCCATTCAAATAAAAATGTTAAATCCTTTAAAAATCAGTTTTAGACACAAATGTCATAATGTCATCAAAAAGTACCTGAAGCGGAAGCGTCATATCAAACTGCATATACTCCCCGTTATCCATGTCGATAATAACTTCAGTAGGTTCCACATTTACCATTTGCGATTCAATCATAAAGTACTCCTTATTTTTTGCTCCGTTAATATCTTGTCTGTAAATATATAATCGGCATTTGTTTTTCTAAACTTTAATACATTTAAGATAAATTTTTAATAAAAAGTAAAAACCCTCACTGATATGGAGTTTTGAGTTTTACATTTTGTTACATAATTATAAACAGTTGTCTAGCCAAAATTTTATGCTTGTGTTATTATGCAAAAGTCAGGTACAAAAGAAATATAGGAGATACGACAATAGCTAACGACACCAGAAACACCAGGGACAATAATAAAGAACAAATTATTATAAATGAAAGAATAAGATCAAAAGAAGTTCGTCTAATAGATGAAAAGGGAGAGAACCACGGAGTAATTTCGACATCGAAAGCATTGCAAATGGCTTATGATGCAGATTTGGATTTGGTGCTTGTTAGTCCAGGACAGAACCCTCCTGTAGCCAAAATACTTGATTATGGGAAATATAAATACGAAATGGCAAAACGGGCAAAAGAAGCTAAAAAGAAACAGCATACCGTTGAGGTCAAAGAAGTTAAAGTCCGTTATAAGATAGATACGCATGACTATCAAGTAAGAATAAAAAATATCGAGAAGTTTATAGCCCAAGGAAACAAGGTAAAAGTTGTTGTCATGCTTAGAGGCCGTGAAATGCAGCATGCTAACCTTGCGTTTGAATTGGCAAACAGATTTTTAGCAGACTTAGAGAATTCCCCGATAACAGTGGAAAAGAAACCGCAGTTAGAAGGCCGTAACGTAACAATGTACCTGGTTGCCAGCGGAAATTAAAATAAGTTCTTGACTTAAAATCTTTAGCATATACAATAGTAAATGTGCCGAACGGGCGCCGCAAGCAGGTGCCGGAGGCGAAAAAGAGAATAAAATATGCCGCGTTAGCTCAGTTGGTAGAGCAAGGGACTGAAAATCCCTGTGTCCTTGGTTCGATTCCGAGACGCGGCATATTTTTTATCTTTATTTATAAGGGTTTTTAGGATATGTTGTCTTTAACAAAATTTTTAAAATATAAAATTGTCGTAAAAATGTCGTAATTAAAAAATAAAAATGTATAAAGTAGTAGAATAAATTCTCTCTTTTAACCTAATGTATTTTAAAGTCCAGTTTGATTATTTCGGACAGTTTGATTATTACCCCCAATACCCTTAATTTTATAGGATTTTTTGGGTCGGAAGTTGTTTGATTATCTAATAATCAAACTGGACTAAAACGGACTTTATCAGGACAAAAAAGTAGGCAAAATTCCATGAAAAAATCAAGCTATTAGGGAAAGGCACAGACAGTCTGATTTTTTCGGGCAGTTTGATTATTTCGGCAAGTCCGTTTTGAAATTTTATCCGAATTCACCGAGATTTTTTTAGTTTAAATTAATAAAAAGCGAATTGATACAAAAACAACACATAGACTTCAAATTTAATATATTTGAAGCTAACCTTGAAATGCCTAAAAAGAAGGCAGAAAGGGAAGTAAAAAATGACAAACAAACAAGTTACAAATTCCAACAATGGTGTAGAACAAAATGTAACAGCTACAGAAAAACTAAATTCAGATGTTTTAAAAGATACATATGAATTTAATCGAATTAAAGAAGATGATACACCGTTAGATATGGTTATAAAAATGATTCCGTTTTCAGAAAGGGGAATCCAACTTACTTCGGGTGATGAAAATTTGAACCAATTATTTAAACAGATTTTCAATTCCTGTACTTCGGAATTGTTACCAGCTGTTCAAAATTTAACAAATTTTGAAACATTAACGGATGAATTAAAACAAGCCGGAGATATACTTGGAAAAATTATTGATTATATCGATGAGGGATTTAAACTAACAGACATACCCGAAGAAGAAGAACATTTGGGCAAAGAATTTAGTGAGGAACATCTATTGTTTGCTGAAATGTTGGAGATTGCAGATACTGAAATTAGAAAGTATATTCCAACTCCAACCATAAAATAATAGTTTCAATAATCTATTAAAACTCGAAGTCAACAACTTCGAGTTTTTTTATTGATACGAAACTGACACAAAGCTCGGAAGTAGTGTTCCAATTTAAGCCACTCCGAGTTAATGTGTGTGTACCATGATTAACGATGATTACATAAATATTAATAAGGTGGCAGAAGCCAAAGGGTTAAAAAGTAATCGTTCACTTCGATTAGAAATTAACAAACCTGAAAGTAAATATATTTCTCGTACAGTTCAAGTTAATGGTGGAACTTCTTATGAAATCCTATTTTCAAGTTTAGAACCTGAGGTTCAACAGAAACTTCGTGAATTTGAAACCAAATCTACTGCACTTGTTCCTCTGAATCATCAAACACAAGTTTCCTGATGAAATGGTTTCTGTTGCAAAATCATTGGGACTTGCTGATACTCATTTATACAAAATGGCAGGAAATGCCGTAACGGTAAACGTCATTGAATCTGTCGCCCGAAAATTAGCAGAGGTAATTGATGGTGCAACTTAAAGGTTTATTCAAACTTGCTCCTGCTAAGGCTATAAAGTGTTTTAGAAACAAAAAGAATGCTCTCTCGTGGGATTGGTATGAGATTTGGCAAGATGCTCATAAAAAATCATTCACAGTTGCCAAAGTTATGCGAGAGGATATTTTAAAAGATATTCGTGCCTCACTTGATAAAGCATTGTCTGAATACACAAACGTCTTGATAAAGTTATGATTGAAAATCGTGACTTTGAAAAACTCATTAAACAGTACGATTTTGAAAATGCGTTTTTCTACTGCGATCCACCATACTCTAAAGGCTGTGGCTATGAAGTTACATCAACCGAAGACTTCGACCATGAACGTTTGAGAGAAGTTCTTGGCAATATCAAAGGCAGATTTTTGCTTTCTTATGATGATTCACCGAAAATCCGAGAACTGTACAAAGGCTATGAGATGGTTGAAATCGAACGTCAAAACGGAATCAATAACAGACAGGGGACTGACAGATTAAATAAAACCTTTAAAGAGTTATTGATTGCCAATTATCCTATTAAGGAAATTTTTAAAAATGGCAGATGAGCCGATTGAGATAAAAATCGATAATAAAGCAGTTAACGAAAAACTGCTTGAGCTTGCAAAACGTGGCGAAAACCTGCGACCGTTGATGAAAAACATCGCAGGTATTTTCGCATCTTCAACTGAAGAAAACTTTAAAGAAGAGGGCAGACCTGA
>JAGAVG010000014.1 GCA_017942035.1 bacterium
ATATTATCCTCTTGCAAATTTTTGCCTTCCATAATTTTATATTCTAGCATCCTGTCTCCTTTCCAGCCATAAACTGACGTTTAAATTTTCGCACCATAATTTATATTTTGATGCATGTGGGCCTGAAATCCACTAAAACATACCCTTTTAAAATTCAAAAATTCACCTAAAAAATCAAAAACACCACTTGAAAAGTGTCTGAAAATATTGTATAATAAGGCTATAAAAAACTCGCATCAAAATATAAAATTTGGTGTATTTTTTTATCAAATTCAGTCAAAAATTTTGTTATGGTAGAATCTCCAACTTACAATTAGATTGGATTTGCAGGAGGGGGTTGAAAAAGATAATGGAATTGATTATAATGGAAATACAACTAGAATTTGCGGGGACGTAATGGTTTTGACAGGATGTTCCGGTTGAATCAGGTTGCGAGTCCGGGCGCTGTTCCCGGTTATCAACGAGCAAAAAAATAAGTGCTAAATACACAGTAGATGCCACAGATGCATTTGCAGCAGTAGCTGCAAGAAACGCATTGGCTGCTTAGTTGCAGTCGGCCACTTTGCGAGCCCAGCTTGCCGGTTTGTAAGGTCAATTATGCAAGACGCAGTACCGTAATGGTGGTAACGGTATCAAGACAACTGCCAGGGGTTTAGAGTTTCCCTAAAATAAAACCTAGGATATAGTTAACGGTTATGTTATTTTCCGGATTGTATCGAGAGAAAAATAACTACACTCGTAGAAACTTGCTTTGATCCATTTTGGACGTGGGTTCGACTCCCACCGTCTCCACCATTAAAATACAGAGGCTTACTACAGTCTCTTTTTTAGTGCCAAATTTCCCGCATCACGCGGGCTTTCGCCAAATAAAGAGAATTTACTTAAGCTGATTTTTAGAGAATTTCACTCCAATTGTGCCAAAATTCTCTTTCAGCAAATAAAAAGAGTCCTTTTTTAATTTTTATCTCTTTTATCAATATCTTTTATAAATAAGCGTAATAAATCTTTTTGTTCTAAATTTTTATTTTTATGACCAGTATCACGTCTTATTGCATATAATAAATTTTCTAATTTTAGCATAGTTTCTTCTGGATTATTGTTATAATTAGTATCATCAATATTATATATGGCAGACATATATATACTAAATTGTTTAACCACAGAATCAGCACCCCAGAAAATCAATTTTTCAAAGAATTTTGGAAAAAATTTTTTAATTTTATCCATGTTCATATTTTTACCATTTCTTCCAATAACTTCTTCAAAAACTAATTGAGTAAATTCTCCATAAATTTTAACTTTCTGTTGTCTTATCTCTTCATCAATAATTTTCTGTTTTTCAATCATACGAGCATAAAAAATTGAGACTATTGATACAACAACTGGAATAATTATTTCAATTATTTTTATCCAATTAATACTTATTATAAAATGAACAATATTATTCCACATTTTTATTCCTTAACTAACTGAGCAAATTTTGTAACTTGATAGAGTTACAAAATTTAAAATCTCTTTATTGAATTTTCTACTGGACTTATTTTATTACAAAAATAATAATTTCAAAACCATATAATATTCTTATTTTATGCATTTTTCAGCCATCTCTATCAACTTCTTCACATTCAATTCAGGATCTTGAGTACCATTCATAATGCTTTCAATTATCTCAGGCGGTAGAAATCTTAGTTTACGCAAGCGTTTGTTATTGCCGTTTCTAGCTTCGATTGGGAGTTTCTTTTCGGCTTCAAGTTTGTTATACCAAAAACTTTTTACAATCGCTTGAATCAGTTTCATATCATAATTTGCCTTACCTGGAATTATAATCTTATTCTGCCTTTGTGGAGTTAATGAAATCCTTACTTGGATATTATTTATAATTATTAGTTCATTTTCTTCAGAATGCTTAAATTCAGCATTAAAAGCCAGTGTTGCAAAATATTTGATAACATAATTTATATCGTAACTAATCGAAATACAATCCAACTTCAAATCAACTCTCTTAACCGCAGTTCTTAGAAACACTTTGTCAGGTTCAAATTTTTGCATTTGTTCTAATATAATTTTCTGTTGTTCGACAGGATAATTCTCAAGATAACTCTGTATTCGATGCGTATTTTGTAGTAATTTTACCAAATCATCTTGTACAAATTTTTCAATTTCACCGGCTGAAATTTTTGTAATCTCTCCTCGTTCGTAATCAACAGGATTCTTTATCGCCATGCTAACATAATATCGATAATGTTTATTGTTGGCATTACTAGCGGATAGCGACATCTTATTTCCAATATCATCATATAACAGCCCAGTAAGCAGTGACCCGTTTTTAGCATTGGTTGCATATTTATTTGAAAGTATATGGTATAAACTGCCTTTTGCCAATTCTTTTCCAGTTCTTGTGAGAATTTTTTGTTCTGCAAGATATTTTTTTAGTTTTAGCACATTTTTTATTTTAAGATAAGATTCAAAAATAATTTGAACATTATCAGAATAAGGAGGATCAGGATGTAGCATGTGGTGATCGTCTTTGATATATCCGTAAGGACAAGTCCCGGATAGCCAAAGTCCTTTCTTACGTGAG
This sequence comes from bacterium, assembly GCA_017942035.1. GTDB lineage: Bacteria > Cyanobacteriota > Vampirovibrionia > Gastranaerophilales > Gastranaerophilaceae > RUG14219. The sequence goes on from JAGAVG010000014.1 coordinate 2,582, forward strand.
GCTTCAAACTTATCCCGAATTCTTTCGCCTGTAACTTCCCGTTCAAATTGAGCGAATGATAACAGGATATTTAAAGTTAATCGCCCCATTGAAGTTGTTGTATTAAAGTGCTGAGTTATTGATACGAATGAGGCATTGTGCTTATCAAAGACATCAATAATTTTTGAAAAATCCATTAGTGAACGAGTTAAACGGTCAACCTTATAAACAACAACGATATCTACTTCATCGTTTTCTATATCTTTCAAAAGTTCTTTAAATGCTGGTCGTTCCATTGTCCCGCCGGAATATCCGCCATCATTGTATTGTTTTTCTGATAATATCCAACCTTCATGCATTTGAGATTTTATGTATGCCTCACAAGCTTCACGTTGTGCATCAAGTGAGTTAAAATCTTGTTCCAAGCCTTCTTCCGTTGATTTTCTTGTATAAATCGCACATCTAATCTGTTTTTTCATAACGCAACTCCAAAAAACTTTTTGCCGTTCCATCTGGTTCCTGTAATTTCATTAGCTATTGCAGATAAACTTTTGTACTTTTTACCGTTGTATTCATAACCGTTTTGAATTACTGTTACCGAGTATCGTTTACCCCTAAACTCCCGAACCAACTTTGTTCCATCAGTAATTGAAAGTGTCTTGTTTTCTTTTTCAACATTTTGAGTTCTGTCATAATGTTCGACTAATTTGTCGATTTTGCGTTGAATCTCAGATGATAAAGAACCATATTGATCTTCCCAATTTTTAATTCGTTTTTGAAAAATATTAGCCATATATGATACCTCTTTAGCTGTATTCACATTAATCGCTCTTGTTGCAGGTTAAATCAAGTCCATTGACACAATAGTTATCATTCGCTACAATTATGAAAAAGGAGTTTAGAATGGCTATTCCAAATTATCAAGAATTTATGCTTCCTACATTAGAAGTTATTGCAGATGGGCAAGAACACAAAAACAGTGATGTTGTTCAAGCTGTTGCAAAAATATTAAATCTTACAGAAGAAGATATGCAAGAAATGTTGCCTAGTGGCACTCAACAAACATATTATAATCGTGCAGGTTGGGCTAGAACTCATCTTAAAAAAGCGGGGTTGTTGGAATATCCATCTCGCGGTGTTATGCAAATTACAGAAACAGGTAAATCTGTAATGGCGAATAAACCACTTAAAATCGATAATAAATTTCTTTCTCAATTTGAAGGTTTTAATCAATTTAAGTATAATTCTGAAAGTAAAATTGAAGAAAAAGACAAAGAAGAACAAATTATAACTGATGCTCATACTCCTGATGAAATTTTTGAAGTCGCAGAAAAAGAATATTTTAATTCTCTTAAACAAGATTTATTAGATGCATTAAAAAAAGTTGACCCTGTACGTTTTGAAAGAATAGTACTTGATTTAATGGAAAAAATGAATTATGGTATCGGAGAAATGACAAAACGTAGTCATGATGGTGGTATCGATGGAATTATAAATGAAGATGAACTTGGATTACAAAAAATTTACCTGCAAGCTAAAAGATATTCTGAAAATAAAGTAAATGAAAAAGAAATTCAAAATTTTGTAGGTGCTCTTGATTGTTCAGATACAAATAAAGGTGTTTTTATAACTACAAGTTATTTTTGCGAAAAAGCACAGAAAAAAGCGGCAGCAGCTAAAAATAAAATTATACGTTTAATCAATGGAGAAGAACTTGTGACACTAATGATTAGATATAATCTTGGTGTTCAAACTAAAAAAACTTATACTATAAAAAGAGTTGATGAAGATTATTTGACTGGTGACTTGTAAAAGATAAGTTTTATGTTAAAACACTTGATACAAAATCCTTTCGAGCGATGTATGTAAATACAAAACTTGAAAGGATTTTATTATGGCAAATTTAGAAGAAGTTATCGGAGTATTAAACGAAGTACAAAACTTGGATCCCGAAAACAGAACTGCTGATGTTTATATCGCAGGTAAATATCTATTCATTACAAGACCGGATCAAGATGACGGATACTATATTGAACTGTAATGATACGAATTGTGTTCTAAGACTTGATTTCCTGTGCAACAAGAGTGATTAATGTATGTACAGGGAGGAACAACTTATGGACATCGCATTCTGAACAAAAATCATCAACAGAAAAACAAACCAAATCGGATTACTTATCAAAACTTGGCTTAACGAATACGCAGACAGTGGTATTTGTTTGGTATGCCACTTGCGTTGATACAAAAGGGAAACGCTATTATATCGAACTTGATGAAATCGCACCACTTGAAGATGAATAGCTAAAAAGTTTTACAAAAATTTAAAAACAGCAAAACAGGCTTTACATAAAACTTTTCAAGCATTATCCCCCTACAAATAAGCTACCCACCTAACTTTACAGCTTGAGTATTTGCGCGACGTCTGATATAATAAGCATGTTGAGGACATAATATGACAATCAAAATCAGTCAAAATATTAACGACAACTCGATAAAACATTCTAGCGGTCTGCAATCAATTGATGCAATAATCGGAAATATTGCCTCTGCAATTAATGAACCGATTAAGCATAGATGTAAAAAAGTTTTTAGTCGTATGCAGGCATTTTTACTCGACCTCATACGTTCAATTTCCAGTTTTGAACTTTTTATTCAGCCTTTAACAAATTTAGAATCAGAATTACGAATTTGGGAATTTATAAAACTTCAAATCCAGATTTTATCAGAAATAAATATACAAAATTTAGTCCTTTTACATCAGATTTATAATGACGACACTACCCCTGATTTACTTGCATAATGCAATTTTTATTGCACGGGTCTTTTTTGCCTTTATCGGCACAATTTGTGCTGTGAAGGTTTGATTACACTCTGTAAATAGGAGATAAAAATGCAAAAAAATATAAAAAAATTAAACTCTGAAAACATTTCAGAATCACTGCGACACTTTAGAAAAATCGTATTAGAAGGGAAAAATCCGACAAACAACTTACAAATGATTGACATCAACTTAATCGTATTGAGATTGAAAAGTTTACGCAAACATTCGAAAAAGCAGATTCAAAAGCTGATAAATGCAATCATCAAAGTCGGTTACGTAAATCCCATACTGCTTGATAAAAAGTACAACATACTAGCAGGGGAATTACGGCTTTTGGCGGCAAAGGAACTCGGATTTACTCAAATTCCTGCAATAATACTCGAAAACCTTACTCAAGAAGAAGCTGACACAATCAGAATTCTTGACAATAGAATTGCAGAAGATGGCGAATGGAACTTCGAAAACCTCAAAGAAGAAATCGAAAAGTTGATGAAATTTGATATAACTTTTGAAGATTTGGCTTTTGATACAATCGATTACGATAAAATATTTCTCGCTGATAATTCAGAGGAAGGGCACGTGAAAGTTAAAGTTCTCTTTTAACTTATAAAAACCCGATTCTTAAAATGAATCGGGTTTTTGCCTATATTGCATAAATATGCTATAATAACGTAAAATCAAAGGATTACGGCATGGAAAATGAAATCATTATTTACCAAACTCAAGATGGTCAAACCAAAATTGATGTAAGAATAGAAAACGAAACGGTTTGGTTGACTCAAAATCAAATGGTTGACTTATTTCAATCAAGTAAAGCAAATATTAGCGAACATATTTCCCATATCTTTGAAGAAGGGGAACTGAATGAAAATTCAGTTGTTCGGAAATTCCGAACAACTGCACAAGATGGTAAAAATTATGAAGTTAAACATTACAACTTGGACGTAATTATTTCTGTAGGTTATCGTGTTAAGTCATTGCGTGGTACGCAATTCAGAATTTGGGCAACACAGATCCTGAAAGAATATATGCGAAAAGGTTTCGCCTTAAATGATGACTTATTAAAACAATCAGGTGGCGGCGGATATTGGAAAGAACTTTTGGAACGTATCAGAGATATTCGTTCATCCGAAAAAGTTTTTTACCGTCAAATTTTGGATATTTACGCAACAAGTACGGATTACAATCCTAACGCTGATGAAACCAAATTATTTTTCAAAGTTGTTCAAAACAAGATGCATTTTGCAGCTCACGGACATACCGCAGCTGAAATCGTATATTTAAGAGCTGATAGCACAAAAGATAATATGGGCTTGACTGTTTTTAAAGGCAATCATCCGAAAAAAGATGAAGTAACTGTTGCGAAAAATTATCTAGACGAGAAAGAACTGAATATTTTGAACCGAATTACATCAGCATATCTTGAATTTGCAGAATTACAAGCAATTAGACAAATACCGATGACAATGAAAGATTGGATTGCAAAACTTGATGATTTTATCAAAATGACAGGAAGCGAACTTCTTGATAATCCCGGCAAAATCACAAAACTGGAAGCTGAAAATAAGGCACTTGCTGAATATGCAAAATACAAAGAAACAATAAAAGACGAACTATCCGAAGTCGAAAAACACTTCCTGGAATCAGTTAAACAGATTCAAAAACAATTAGAGAAGAGAAAAAGGTAATACTAACCAACATCTTTAAATTCTCTCCATATATTTCCAGGTCTTTTAATAATATCAAATATATTTATATATTTAATATTTTGTGTTGATTTGTTTTTTGTTAGAGGGTGAACTATTTCATAATTATTTGTTGCATATTTTGTATTTTTAATTAATTCCTTCATGTTTAAAGTTGCTTTTGACTTAAGCTCAATCCAATATTTATTATCAAGAGATGGAATAAATTTTTTATTAAAAAGCATATTTACCATGTCAAAACCTAATCGCCAGTCAAGTAAACCGTGATAATGTAAATTACTATAATCTTGCATACAGATATAACAAGAACTGTCACATTGTTTTAAATGTGTATCTTCCATAAATGTCTTTTTAAAATCACCTTCAAGAATATAGTTTAAAACTTTTTGAAAATTATTTTCATTACATAACCAATTACTATATCCAGCACCATTTTCAAGAGCATCCGACAGAAATATTTGAGCTGTAACAGGTGAATATTCTCCACCATTTTTAATAGGACGTAACCCCGCCATAATTTCCTTTTTATCTACATCTAATATAACTGCCAAAGCATCACGCAATAAAAAGGCTAGTGAATAGTAGGCACTTTTTGAATAAATATTATCTTTATTAAAAGATAAGTCTATAGAACTTGGAATTTCTTTTATTTCTGTTAAGAAAACATTTGTCATTTTACTTGATAAAAGAGCAACTGCTTTTGGTTCTTGCTGTACATCTTTTTGATAATCTTTTAGATTTATATTTGACCCTAACTTTTCTTGATATGCATTGACAGCATCATCGGATATCCATAAATTTGTGTCTTTACCATCTTTGTCTTTTAATGCATGAAAGTTATAATTTTCTCCTAAATTATCATTAATTGAAATAACTTGAACCAATTTTGATGTATCAAGATAATTATAATTATATTGCTTACTTGGAGTCAAGATAATTTCTGTTTGGTTTATTTGAGGTTTTTGTGAATATGGAGTATAGTCAAAATTACCATCATAATCAACAGCAGCTTTTCCATCAATACCTAGAGTAAAAAATTCTTCAGGCTGAATAGTATATACTATTTTCCCTTCTTCATTGCATTGGTCACAAATATTACTATCAGGATTTTCTTTTATATTTTTGCATGAGTTACAAACTAAAAAAGTTTTTGTTTTGTCTTGTGATAATTTTTCACTTTTTATACCTACTGCAATATGAATTTTTTTATCTTTAACCGTTTCCGCTTTAGGGGCAAATTGACTTATTGCAATATCTAAATCTCTGTTAATTAAATCTTTATCAGTTTTTTTATTGCTGATTTTTAAATTTCGGCTTCTTGTTGGAAATCCAAACATTGGTAGTACACCAGCATTTGCCAGAAGTTCACTCAGATATTTAAATTCATTATTATTTCTTGCAACAATTTCGTCAATATCAATAATTAAATTTTCTTTAATTTGGTTAATTAAATTTTCTCTTTTATCAATACATTTGGTTTCTTTAAATAAAATATCCGCAAATTTTTCTAACACATTTTCATTATTTTGTAGCCAATTTGCAACTATTATCCTATTATTATCCCATTCTGACACTGTTCCAAATTCTCCATGAACACTATCATAATTATTATCTTCAGAATTTATTCCAGATAATGCAACTCTCAAAATTTCTTTATTTAAAAATCTTTTCAGAATAACATCACTTCTCATATCTAGATATGGCGGAACAGTTAAATCATTTGTTATTTTTTGAGGATTATTAAAATAAAAAGAATCATGATTTCTATTACGACAAACCGTTAGTGAGATTGCAAGAGGGTTACCCCTACGACCTGCACGCCCGACTCTTTGTTGGTAATTGAATCTTTCAGGAGGCATATTTGACATCATAACAGATTCTAATGAGCCAATATCAACACCAGCTTCCATTGTTGTTGTAACACTTAAAACTTCAATAGAATCTTTTATATGCCACTCAGTTTTATCACTATTATCACTATTAATGTAAATCTCTTGGAATTTACGCTGCCGCTCTTTTTGATCATTTTTGTTCGTTTGGGCTGTCAATTCTTCACTAATTAATCTTTGAGGTTTTTCTTGGGCAAGTTTATAATAAAAATTACCTTCGAAAATATTATTAATATTTTCCTGTTCTTCTAAATCTGCACCATTACATGCCTTATTAATACATTTCCCGTTTGATGGATTTAAGTATAACTTACCACAATTTGAACATTTATAATATGTAATATGTAAATCACTACTTGGTATAATACACAAGTTTTCAGGATTTAAAAAATAATTTGTTGTATCTACAACTTTTGTTCTGATTAATAAATTTTCTAGTTTTTGAATTGAAAATCCTATTGAATTAGCATATAATTTTAAAAAGTTTAAATTTGGACGAGTATTTGCATTTGTTCCTTTATACAAAGAATATTCACCCATAATTCTTATAGCGGAGTCAACAGCTTCTTGTTCATTTTGAGAAAGTTTATACGTGTTTCTATCATATGTAACAATACCTATTCCTATAGCTTCAAATCCTCTTTTGTTGTTAAATAACGTTTTTAATAACTCTGTTCTTAGTTCACCTATAATCTGCGCTCTAAAGTTACTTGCTTGAGGGTCATTGATTTTCTTTTCTCCATTGAACTTTCCATCATCCCACGAAAATAACTCTGTCCAACTTTTATTATTAAAATAATTTCTTTTATATCCTCCAGGATTTATACCTAACTTTAGTAATGAGTAATAAACTTTATTCTCAATCTGTTCAAATTTGTATAATGGTTTATCAATATTTTGAATAATGGTTTCGGCTTTTTCTATATCAGTTTTATCCAAATATTCATTATTTTTAAAATATTCAAACAGAATATTCCCATTTTCGTTTTTACGTAAATCCATTATTCTTTGTTTTTGTTCTTTTGTGTGTTCCGATTTTTTTAACAATTCAATTAATTCTTTGTCTGAACTGACAATATTTTGCAATGTTTGATATGTAACTTGTCTTAAAGTATCTCTATAATGATCCATTTCTATGCCGGCAGAAAGCTTGGCCGCATCTTGCCTGCTATCAGTAAAGATGACTAAATTTCGTTTATGCTGTAGACAAAGTAACTTATCTGCCAAAAGCTGATTAAGTTTTTGAAATCCGTATGTAATTGGTTTAATTACATATCTTGTCTTTTTCGGATCTGTTGGTACAGCCCAGTTATCATTACAATATGGGCATTCTGATGGCATGGCTGTTTCATTTTTAAAATCCTCAGAAACGTTGTAAGCATAACAATTATAATTTTGTACATCAAGGTTTAAAGAACCATTATTAAAATCATACTTATATTTTTTCCATTCCCAAATTATTTTTCCTTTACTTTGATAACATTTATCATCGGGTTGATTACCATCCGGTTTAATTACTAGATAATTTGAAACTGTTTTATTTATATTACAAACTTCAGGCATTGTTTCTAAATCGGTATTTTCAGGGAAAAGATATATTTCATTATCATCTTTATCTTGTTTCTTATTAAAATAACCACCTAATAAGGTTTCTCCACAAGTCTGGCATATTAACAGTTCTAATACTCTTGCACCACATTTACAGATAGATTTCGGTTCAGAATATATTTTACCAATTTTTCGACCTTTTTCTTTATATTTTTCATCCAGTTCAGTACAGTTCGGATTTGTACATGCCCACAATCCCTGAAAATTCTTAAAGAAATAATGAACTCTTAGGGGGAAGTTATTTTCTTCAAATAGTTTTTCCAGTTGTTTCGAGGTTTTTCCACTAATTTTTTCTAACTCTTTTAAAGATTTTGTCAAATACCTTTTTTGAGTTTTATCATAAAAAAGAGATTTAAGTCCTTTTTCAATACTATTGCAGTCATCAGGTTTTATCAAATCACCAGAAATTATTTCAAATTTATTCTTATCTTTGCAGCCAAAAAATGCCTGTAGAAATTGTTTACTATCCTCTTCATTATCACCAAGTGATGCTGAGGATGCAAGAATTTGTAATTGATTACTATCAGGCGTAAGACCTATTCTGTCGAGAAAAGTTCTTAATAAGTATGCAATTTCTGTACCTGCAGTTCCTCTATAAGTATGAAGTTCATCAAGAACAAGTTGAAATTTATGGTTTAATCTATCTTGTTCAAGCCATTGTTTTGTTTTTTCAAAAATATTGGTTTCAATATTTCTCATCAACATAATATTTAACATTGAATAATTTGTAATTAATATATCCGGCGGGAATTTCTGCATATCCCATCTGGAATACATTTCAGCTCCATCAAGTCTTGGAATAAAATATTTACCTTTACTAGTAATATTATTATCTTTATCCTTATATTGTACATTTTGCTTCAAATAAATAGATTCTAATTCTTCCTGTAAATCTTTAATCTTTTTATTTGTTATTGTACCTGATACAGGTGTTGAACTATTATATCTTCCAAAATATATAAGATTATTATTACGTCTTTCTTTTAAAAATTTTCTAGCATCATCACTGTCAAGTGTTTTCCTTAATCTTATTAATTGATCCTCTACTAAAGCATTTAATGGATATAAAATCAATGCCCTAACAGCAGCTTTTCTGTTTTCACCTTCTCTTTGATAACACATAGTATCTTTTACGATATTTCTCCAAGGTGTTTGTTTAAATTCGCTACGGCTATTCCAAGTTTTAGATTCATTTAAAATATTTTGAATTACAGGAAGTAAAAAAGTTTCTGTTTTGCCTGAACCTGTTCCTGATGTTACAATTATATGTTTATTTTTATGTTGTAAAGCTTGTTTTTGATGAGTATACAAAGTATATGGAGTTTTACCGATTTGTGGGAATAGGCTATCCTTGAATGCAATAAAATCATATAAATCTTTATCATTCAAATCCTCCATAATATCTTTTTTAAGAGTATTATCTGTAAATTTATATTTACTTATATGTTCAATATATGGGTCTTGAAAAAGCGTAGATTTTATTATATCAAGTCTTTCTTGATTAATACTTTCCAAGTTAAACTTATCTCTTGTTGTAATATAATCAATATAAGAACTCTTTAATTCTTCAAAAACTGTACTTGGTGAACTAGACATTACTTGCCTCCAACTTCTAGTAATCTTGTAACTTTTTCAGCTGTTTTATAATCAATATTTTCATATATGTAATAATTATTTTTAACGTGTGGATTCATACCACTTAACATAGTTAAAGCTCTATCAATTTGTTCAGGGAAATGTATATATAATAATATTTTTAAACAATTATCTTTATATTGAATTAAATTTTTGTTTTGAGCATACTTATGAGCAATAAAAATCCCATAATCTTTGTTTATTTTATACCAATTATTATCTTTGAAAAAATAATATTCATTATTTCCGGGAAATAATGCTCTATATAAACCATTTAAGGGAGTACTAAATTCTATTTGTTCAAATCTATAATTTTTTGTATTATATACATTTATATTTGGCTGAGAAATTATCAAAGGATATTCGACGGGTAACATCTCATTTTCTATTTGTTCAATATTAGGAATTATATTAAGAATTTTTTGCGAAAAATCTTTAGATATTCTTATATCCGGAAATTCACTTTGAAATTTATCAATATCATCAATTTCAACATTTATTAGTTTAGGAGCATTCTGATTGGCTATATCATTAATTTTGTATTTATTTGCAATTTCCATCAAAAAATCTTTTGTCCTATAGCCCGACAAAATTCCAATATTCTTGCTTATTAAAATAGTTGGCTTACAGACAGAAAAAGTTCTATTTGTATAATCAAATTCAATATGAGATAATCTTGAAAACATTCTTCTTATAGTAGAATATTCAAATATTTCTATCTCATTATTATAGTCTAAATTATCAACATATTTATTAAATTGCTGCAATGTACCTGTTTTTAAGTAGCTTAAATATTCTAATAAAATGTCAAAATCAATATTATTCAACATTTAAAAAACCTCATATTTCTTGAATGTTATTGGAATATCGAATGCATCTTTAGATTTTGATTTTACAAAAACAAATTTTAAATTATTAAGAAATTCTATCCTTTTAAAAACTTCATATTCTTTTTTTACATCAGTATCTGGATGAATTAAATCCAAAAATCCTTTAACTTCAAGATTTTGAAAAAACGGCTCTAAATATATTTCTGGTAAAATTTTATTAAAATCATTAAATATAACTATCCCAAAAGGCAAATTAGGATTTAATTTTATTGATTTATAATAATCAGCAACCAAAGTGTTAGAAGGGATAAACTTATTATTTGTATCAAAAAATCCAAACCAGTCACTATATGAAGTCCAATCATATTCTACTATAACTTCTAGCGGATTGCATCCAAATTTTTGGCATTTTAACCACACTGCAATATCTTTTTTATCTTCAACTATAATAACATTATTATGCTTTAACTTTTCATGCAGTTTAAAATCATAATCATTTTCGGCTTTGTTCAGTTCAAATCTAAATTCTTCTTTAAACTCTTCATCATCAATCAGCATCATCGAAGCTTTTTGGTAAATTCCCTGATTAAAATTTAAACCTTTCTCCGCCACGTATGAACTCTTTTGTGTTTCCATGCTAGAAATGTCAATCAACAATTGTTCTTTTTGTTTATTTAGCTCTTCTAACTCTATATTTACATCAATAAACTTTTGCTCATAAAGCTTATCAGCTTCCAATAATAATTCTTCTTTTAGATTTAGCATTCTTATAACTAGTTTTGATGTTTTTTCATCTGATAAAATTAAATGTTTTAAAAACTTTCTAAATTCTTTATTTTCCATTTGTGCATGAAAATCTCTTATATCAAGTTTCCTATATTGTTCAAGAGTTTTATTTGTAACTTGTAGCTTTTCATTTTGTGATACAATTTCATCATAATCTTCAAGTTGAGCTTTCAATTCATCAATTTCAATTTCTTTTTTAGATAATTGTTTTTCAAAATTCTGCTTCATCTTATCGATATTAGTATGTTCAAACTGTTTTATTTGCTTTTGAAGTTTATTATTTTCTTCCTGATAAAAATCTAATTCAAGATTTTTATCTTCAATTTCCTGATTTAATGAACTGATTAATTCATCTTTATGATTTAACTTTGCTTCGTATTGAACAATTTCTTGATGCGAAGTTTGTGACTTATGAAGATGTTCTATAATGTCCAGTCTAGTTTTGCAATTATGTATTAGTTTATTTAATTCAGGACTAGGAATAATTGGGCCAAAATTATAAAAAATATCTATAGTTTCTTTTGATATAAGAAACTCTTTATTCTTTTTTATAAGAAATTTTAAAAAATCTATATCACCTATATCAAAATTACTTTTTTCTATTTTTTTTAAAGAAATATATTCCTCAATAAAAGTTAGTGAAAATTCAGAATTTGTTTCCATAAACAATGAATATATCGTAGATAGCATTTCAAATGCACCATTTTCAGGCAAAGTTTTTTTTCTGTTAGTTGAATTTGTAAAACGACCAATCCCTTTTAATGCTTTGCAAAATCGTTCTTTTGTTTCTAATCCAAACTTTTTTGAATTGTCGCTTTCATGTTTAAGATGAGTTGGAACAAAAGGAGATAAGATTTTAATTAAACAACTTCTGCCAGGACCATTCTTTATCTCATCAAGAAAATTAATTATATACTTATCTTCAAAACTTTGAATTATTTTTACTTTTTCATTAGGATACTTCATAATTTCCTTATTTTTGCAATGTTTGCATATATCGTAACTCTATATTATCAGTTAAATTACAATTTACAAAATTTTTATTAAAATTGTAACAAATATCTTTATTAAGATTATAAAATTTTTTATTTTTTCGTTTTTTATTAATAGATTTCAATATCATTAAGACTTTATGTTTCTTTAGATTTTTACTTATAACAGAAACTGGCTTATAGTTCTGAATATAACAACCATTGATTAAATTAATTTCATTTGTATTAGACTCTGTTGTTCGATATATAAAAGAAACATCAAAATATTTAAAAAGAGGTTTAAAAGGTTCATCTTCTATTTTATCAACAATTCTGTAACTCAATGAACTATTGTTTTGTGTAATTATAAAGTGCAAACCAATTAAATTATCGCGAATTCTCAAATCTACAGGATAACCAGAATATGTTTCAAAATTTTTATTATCTATACAAAATTTTACTGTTTCATTTCCATTGTTGGATAAAAACAATAAAGGTTCGGCATTTTTCAAGTATTCAGATTTATACCCATTTTTTAAGCCTTTTTTAAGAAAAATTTTGTCCTTTGCAAAAATATTTAGACTACTACTTTCTTTCAAAATCTTTATTGAATCAATAATCATTAAATATGGCAAATTTTCATCAATAAAAATCGGTTTAACAATATTATTTGTTATAGACTTAATTAATCGACTATTTTTCTTAAAAAAAGTCGGTGTTGCTATAATTGAAATACAATCACCAATTTCTGCAAAATTGCACTCAACATAATATCCTTCAAATACTTCGCTCTTTTTAAACAGTATAAAATCTCTTTTTGGATATCTTATTTTGAATTTATCATTAACCATAATTTCTTTTTTTTGCAATTTTATATCTTTTAAATCTATTGAAATCGGTTTATAATAATTTTCAAAATCCGAAGTTTTTGTAAAAGTTTTATTTTCAAATATAAATTCATTTAAATTTTTATTATACTTAATTATTTCATAAAAGGAGAACTCAAAACGTTCTTTTGTATACAAAAGTTTAGGTGTAAGTATATAGAGTTCTTTATTAGTTTTTTCGTCAATTTCACAAACTTGTCCATCCCAATTTTGATATAACAAATTAATTTTATCTTCTAATACATATTTATATTTTTCATGACTTGCTAACGTTTTAAAAGCATGACTGAACTTATTGATTTCCAAATTAGAAATTAATATTTTATCGTTTTTTGCATTATCAAAAACACTTGTTAATAAAGCCCTATCTTTTTGAGAAATCATAGATTGAAAAATAGGGATTCCTATCCAATCTTCTCTTTTTCTACTAATATTTTGGAATAATTTTTCAAATCTTATCTTTCCTAATTTACCATTTATCACATTATTTACATAATTTTCAAAATGACTATATATCTCAAAATATTTTTCTTTATCATTAACCCTGAATCCTTTTTCAATAGAGTTGTCATAGAATTTTTCAGAAATAGCTTTTAAATGTAAGTAATAATTTCGATTTGAAATATTTTTATCTTCTCCCATTTTACTTGCTGCAAATATAAAAAATGCAATAATTGCAGTTTGAGATGGGACATTATCATTAATTTCTAATTTTATATTATTTAATCTTATAATATTTTTATTTTTAGAATTCAAATATATTAATTGTTGAGAAACAGCTTTACAGAAATCATCTATAATTTCAGATTTAACAATATTATATTCTTCGCCTATCTTTAAAAGAACATCCTCATCTACACAGAATAAAACTTCTTTATGTGCTTTATTCTCGTTAAAAAAATAATCAAATATTCTTTTATTCCAATACAGATAATCCAAAAAAACTCCTTTTATAATAAGATTATAGTAATAATAACATAAAATTTTTTTATATCAAAAAGAATATTTTTTGCTTAAAATTTCAGAGAATTCCCTGTTCTATACCTTACAGGGAATTTGTCCTGAAAAGCTCATGTGACAATAGTTTTAATCGCAAAAATTATCAAAAATCTGCTGATGTTCCCTGTTTTTTGATTTAGCAGGGAATTTTCAGCCGAGCCTGTTGCTTGATAGACTGTTCGCACCATTTTTTAGTCTGCAAAAGAGCAATAAAACCATTTTGAAAGCATTGAAAGCCCGCAATTAGCGGACTTTTTAAAGCAAAAATCAAACAGAGAATTTATTTTACTAAAATTCTCTGCTTTTTAATGCTTATTTCCATTAAAATTCTCTCTTTACCAGAAATCTAGTTTTGTAGGTCTGATTTACAAATCTGACAAAATTAAATTGTTGGCAATGCAAACCTACAAAACTGAGTTTCTTTTTACAATTGTAAAATAATTGTAAATATAATTGTAAAGTAAGGCAAATTTATAAATTTACATGCGTTTAAGGAGTTATGAATGTAGGTTCTTGTATTGTAGATAATGTTGTTAATAAAAAATTTGGGAAATTTATACGTAATAAGTTACCCAAAATGCAACAAAATAGTCGTGAACAAGCAATTAATAGTGTTTCTGATTCAATACTAAGCGAAAAATTCTTTAAAGAAACAATGGAACGGAATTGGCAAATGCCTTATGGCGAAGCAAATGCAAGTTTTGCTATGGATATGCTTGATTGGGGCGGAAAAGAGTTTGTAGCAGAAAGAGCTAACTTTCTATTAAATAAAACTTATTTAGTACTTGCAGAACTATATAAGGGTAAAAATGAAATAATTATTCCTTTTTCAGGTGGTAGAGATTCTTCTGCAATATTAGCAGCATCTTTGGCCTTTTTCCCAAAGAAAAGTTATACTTTGGTTTGTATACAAAATGGAATGAGTAAAAATGCTGAAAATGTTCAAAAACAAGTTGGGTATTTGAAAAATATTTTTACAAATAAAGGTAATAAGCCTGACGTCAAAGTTGTATTTATAGATGCATCAAAGGATATTAAAAAACATGTAATCGATAGTGCATATAAGGATAAAAAGGAACTTGGTTCGCCGGCTTTATGTTCGGGTTGTAAGTTTGTTATGGAAAAAAATATCTGGAATTATGTTTTATCATCGCAATCTAAAAATAAAAGTAAAAATAAATCAATTATTTTAATGGGATATAATAAAAGTCAAGCTAATCAAAGTTGGCTTGAGCAAAGTCCTTTACAGGTTTCTCTTACTGAAAAAACTGCAAAGAATTTAGGGATAAAACTAGAAAGTCCATTGTATAATGTTATTGAAACTCCTTATGACTCTAGAATTCTATTGGCATCATTAGGAATTCCCCTTAAACATCATAAAAATGAAATGAAATGTTGTGCCGGAGGAATGAATCCACGTATTGTAGATTTGAAAAGACAAATCCAATTTTCATTGAAGAAGAATGAAGAAACTAATGCTTTATTATCAAAGACAGCTATTCATACATACGCTAAAACTAGTCCTATGCCACCTGAAATTGATTTGAGCCCCCGGGTTAGAGAACTTGAACTTGATAAATCTTTTATTGAAAATACTTTTAATACAAAAGTAGATAAACCAAAATTGGATTTGACGAACTTATATAATGTAACATAAATCAAGAATTTCTTATTTTAGTTGGTAGGAGGTGGTAAATCTGTAATTTACAGCACCAAAAATTCAGGTGTTTCGGTAAATAAAATAATCCTTTTGGCAATCTCCAA
Source organism: bacterium (assembly GCA_017942035.1). Classification (GTDB taxonomy): domain Bacteria; phylum Cyanobacteriota; class Vampirovibrionia; order Gastranaerophilales; family Gastranaerophilaceae; genus RUG14219. The sequence continues at coordinate 18,457 of JAGAVG010000014.1, forward strand.
AACAAATCAATCCAGTTTTCTTTTAAATGTCCAGCCGGCAAGTGATAATGTAATTATCGCTATGATGATTAATGGGATTAAATTAACAAAAACATCTTGAAATCCCATACCTTTTAAGAAAATTCCGCGTGTTAAAACCATAAAAAATCTAACGGGATTTATCCAGGTTAAATATTGCCAGAACAGTGGCATATCTTCTATTGGTGATATGAAACCTGAGAGTAAAACTGCAGGCATCTGAAAAGTTATTACACCCAAAATTGCCTGCTGCTGAGTTTTTGAAATTGACGATATAAAAAGTCCGACACCCACAATAGATAAAAGTGAGACAAAAACCGCAAGTAAAAATAACCAAATTGACCCTGCAAAAGGAACTTTAAAGCAGGTTATGACAATTAAAGTCATTATAAGCGTCAATACAAGAGCAATTATAAGCGGCGGAATGGTTTTCCCGAGCAAAATTTCAAAAGACGATAACGGACTTACTATAAGCTGATCAAAAGTTCCCATTTCACGTTCTCTTGCGATTGAAAGAGCTGTCAAAAGCAGTGTTATAACAAGTGCCAGCATCGCAATTATTACCGTTAAAATATACCACCGATATTCTAAATTGGGATTAAACCAGTTTCTTATAACAGGATTTATTGAAGTGCCTTGAACTCCTGTAATTTCTGAATTATAGCTGTTTATAATTTGCATTGCATAACCTCCTGCAATTGCGGCAGAATTGGTTTGTCTGCCGTCCGCTACAACAAGTACATTGACAGTTTTTTTAGATTTCACAGATGAGGCAAAATCGTTATTTATGTAAATTCCGATTTGAACTTTTTGGTTATCAATTTTTTCTTTAAATTCTTTTTCGTCAGCTACATAGGAAAATTTTCTAAATCTTGGCGAATGTTCAAATCTTGAAATAAGCTCGCGAGACTCAACAGAATTTGAGCGGTCAATTAGAGCAACATCAATATTTTTAACCTCCATAGTAATCGCGTTTGCAAAAACAAAAAGCTGTAATAGAGGCATTGCAATGATTATCCCGCGGGACTTCGGGTCTTTCCAGATTGTAATAAATTCTTTTTTTATAAGTGCTAAAATTCGTCGGAAATATTCTATCATTTTAATCCTCTTTGTAGATATTTGAATTCATTTAATTAGCAATACATTCAGTTTTTTAACCTCATATCAGTTGATTTGTAAACAAGAGCAAAAAGAAATAAGCCCAGAATTGTCAAGAAAAATGCATTTATCAGCCTTATACTATTTACCCCTCCCGCCATAAATTCGCTTTCAATAAAAGTTATAAAATATCTCGGCGGAAGAATCATGGTTAAAATTTGGAAAAACTTAGGCATCGAATTTATCGGAAACATAAGCCCTGAAAGCAATAATGCAGGCAAAAATCCAATTCCTAAAGATACTTGACTCGCTAGAAATTGGTTTTTAAGTTTTGAAGAAATTGTCAATCCAACCCCGAGCAGTGTAAACAAAAACAGCGCACTGACTGAGAAAAGAACTAAAAAATTCCCTCTAAACGGGACCTTAAAAACTCCGACACAAAGAAAAACATTAAACATCATGGAAATCATTCCGAGCGTAAAATACGGAATGTATTTCCCGAGAACTATATCGATTTTTCTAACCTGCGTACTTAAAAGCGCTTCCATAGTCCCGCGTTCCCATTCACGTGCAACAACCAGCGCGGTGAGTAAAATACCGATAAGCGTCATTGTAACCGAAATTGACCCGGGCAGAATAAAATAGTGACTGTTTAAATCCTGATTATACCAGATACGCAGTTCGGGATTTACAACAACGGGATTTGCCAAACGTCTGAATTTACTTGTATTCAGCCAGCCGTTTGCAATAGAAGTCGAGTAACTTTGAACATAATTTGCGGTATTAACTTCCGACCCATCCGTGATTATCAACAAATCACCAGATTGTCCGCGAGATAATTTTGTTGAAAAATCGTTCGGGATAATCACGGCCCCCTTAATTTTTGAGCGTGTTATAGCTTCAGTTAACTCTTTTTCATTATTAAAAACAATTGAATTTACATATTTGCTGTGTCCGAAAGATTTAACTAACGTTGAAATTTCAGAGTTTGGATCATCATTTTTTATTCCGAGTGTAACTTTCACAGAATCAAGATTTACTCCGTACATATAAATCAAAATTGACAATAACGGTAGAACAAATGCGATTATAATACTTGACGGATCACGAATGATTTGCAGGAATTCCTTTTTAATCAAAGCCATAAGAATTTTCATATTATTTACTCCTCGGACTCCTTAATCAAAGTTATAAAAGTATCTTCCATTGTTGGCAATCCTTCCTCTTCCCTTGCGGGAGAGGATTTGGGTGAGGGGTTCAATAATGCAGCCTGACGTTTTAACTCATCAGGTGTACCGACCGCAATAGCTTCACCTTTATAAAAAAGGCTTATACGGTCGCAAAACTCAGCTTCATCCATAAAGTGCGTAGTAACAAGAATTGTAACACCTTTTTTGGCAAGAGAAGTTATATGATTCCAAAACTCTCGTCTTGCAATAACATCAACTCCCGAGGTCGGTTCATCCAAAAATAAAATCGGCGGATTGTGAATAAGAGCACAAGCAAGCGACAGACGCTGTTTGAATCCGAGCGGTAAATCTTCTGACTTTTGATTTTGTACATCTTGAAAGTCAAAAACTTCAATAATTTCATCAACGCGTTTTTTTCTATCAAGCAGTCCGATTCCGTAAGCTGCGGCAAAAAATTGCAAATTTTGTCTCACTGTTAATTGCCCGTAAAGCGAAAATTTTTGCGCCATATACCCCAAATTTGAGCGAGCCTTTGCAGGATTTTTCAAAATATCAATTCCCATAATTCTTGCTGTACCCGATGTCGGTTTAGTAAGTCCGCACATCATCTTAAAAGAAGTTGATTTTCCCGCGCCGTTTGGTCCTAAAAGTCCGAAAATTTCACCGCGGTTTATACAAAAAGAATTGTTTTTCACGGCGTAAAAATTCCCATATTTTTTCTCTAACTTGTCGGCTTCAACCGTACAAGTAATTACATCTTTGCCTTTCTGAGGAGAATTCGGGAGTGAAATGCTGCTGTTTTCTCCCTCGCCCCTTGTGGGAGAGGGCTGGGGTGAGGGGTCAAAGTTGAAGGTCTTGTTATAAGTATAGTTTTCAGCAATTTTTGATGGTTCATTTTTGTATCCGCCCATAAGTTCAATAACTTTTTCCTCAAACTCCTGCGGTGTTGATGCTAAATCATGCGGTTTTCCGTTATAAATAACTTTACCCTTATCCAAAACAACTGCGGTATCAAAGCTGTGTGCTTCATCAAGATATGCCGTTGACCAAAGAACTGTAGTTTCAGGCGAAATCATCTCCCTGACCATTTTCATCAAATCCCTGCGCGAAATCGGATCAACCCCAACTGACGGCTCATCAAGCAGGAGAAATTCAGGAGTTCCTAAAAGCGTACAGGCAAGCCCCAGTTTCTGTTTCATTCCGCCTGATAAAGCTCCGGCAAGCCTATCTTGAAACGGTTCAAGTGAAGTAAATTCCAGCATTTTATCAAAATCGTAAGGTTGATTTTTCAAATCTGCATAAAGTTTTAAATTTTCAATAACTGTCAAATCCTCATACAAACCGAATTTTTGAGGCATATAACCGATTTTTGAAACAAGTTCGGGCTTTTGCGTAAAAGGATTCAATCCCAAAACTTCTACATTCCCGCTATCAGGCAGAAGCAGACCGATAATCAGACGGATTAAGGTAGTTTTTCCCGCACCGTCAGCTCCGATTAAACCTGTGATTTTGCCCTTTTCTATATCAAGTGAAAGGTTATTAATCGCAGTTAAGTTGTTAAATGTTTTTGTAAGATTTGTAATTGTGACAGTGTTCATAAATTCCTTTATATGTCACCCTGAACTTGTTTCAGGGTCTTGCAATAATGAGATGCTGAAACGAGTTCAGCATGACAGCATAATTACTTTTTGTCGGACGTACTCAAATCCACATTTATAGTTACGGGCATTCCCTGCCTTAAATATTCATCTATATCGTTGATATAAACTCTTATTCTGTATACCAAATCTGTTCTCAAATCGGTTGATTGAACAGTTTTTGGAGTAAATTCGGCAACAGGTGAAATATATCCGATTTGACCTTTGTATGTACGCGTTTTTCCTGTTTGCGGGTCAATAGTATCTGTATTTACCTCTACCTCCTGACCGTATTTGATGTTTCCCAAATCCGTTTCATTGACATAAGCTCTGACCCAGACGGGTTTGTTTTTGGAGATTGAATATACGATTTGTCCTTTGTTAACGGTCGCTCCGGGCTCTTGAACTCTTACCATTACAATTCCGTCATCAGGTGCGTATATTTTTGTATAATCCAGTTGATTTTGTGCATAATTTTTTGCCGCAACAGATGCGTTATAATCCGCCAAACTCTTATCACGTGTATTTTTTAAAGTGTCGTATTCCTGTTTTGAAATAGTATCGTCTTCCACAAGCGGAGCATTGCGATTGAACTTTTCCAAGCTGTCATTTTTTAAAGCAAGAGTTTTCTCAACTTCTGCCGTCGCTTTTTCAAGATTAGATTTGTAATCTCTGGCATCTAAAATAGCAAGAAGTTCACCCTTTTTAACGCTGTCGCCTTCTTCTTTAAGCATTTTTTCAATAATTCCCGACACTTGAAAACTCAAATCAACCTGACGTATTTCAATGTTGCCGTAAAGAGTCAGTTGATTCGGATTTTCTTTCTTTCGTGTCAAAAAGAAAACAGCAGTTCCGATGATTATAAGTATTAAAACTAATGCTATTATTTTCTTCATAATTTACCTCCAACAGCTTTGTATAGAGTGAAATAATTTACCAATCTCTGATTTTTTGTTTGAATTGCTTCTTTTTGGACGTCAATAAATTTAGACAAATCATTCAAATATTCAGGTGTCGAAATCGTTCCGCGAGCGTATTTTTTGCGCGAATTTTCCAAATTCCTGTATTCGTATTGAACCTTTGAAAGTGTATTTTTATCAACTTTTGTATCGTGTTTTATCAAGCAAAGTGCAGTATTTACTTCTTTTACGGCATCCAAATCTGTTTGTCTGTATTTTTCAAAAAGTTCTTCATATTTTGCTTTTTGGATTTTTAAGTTTGCGATTTTTCTGCCGCCCGTAAAAATATCCTGACTTGCTCCGGCAAGAATTGCCGCCAAAGAAGATTCCCATGAGAAAAATGTTCCTGGCGCAATTGTGTTAAAAATCCACAATCCCGTTATATTAAACCTCGGCAAGAATTCTTTCCTTGCAACACGAATATCAATTTTTGCTTTTTCCAACATTTTTTCAGCCTGCATAACATCAGGTCTTGAAAAAATTACATCCGACTCTATTTCATCAGGAATTTTTTTCTGATATTCAATCGTTTCAAATTTTCCGCGCCTTAAATCCTGAGTATAATCCGCAGATTTTCCCGTCAAAACAGCAAGTTGCATTAATAAAATTTCTTGTTCTTTTTGTAAATTTTCTAACTCATTTTTTGAGGTTTCAAGATTTTTTTCAGATGTATTAAGTTGTGAAGTACTAATCGTACCGCGCTTAAATTTTTTGTTGTCACGTTTTAGAATTTCTGAATAAATGGCAACTTTTTCCTGCGCAAGTCCAATCAGTTCATCATACGCTAAAATATTTGTATAAACCGTTGCAACATCTGATAAAAGCGACAAATACACGGCTTTCTCTTCAAATTTTGATGCCTCGTAAGATTTCTTTTCACTTTTTGTTTTGTCTCTGTTTTTCAAAAGAAAATCCGCCTCATAATTTGCAATAAACGGCAAAATGAATGCATTTTTTTGCAATTCAAAATTATCTAATTGAGGAACATGAACTCCGAGATAATTTGCCGCAATATTAAATGACGGCAATTCTTTGGAAAACGAATATTTAACCTGCTGCCTGTACTGTTCAACCCTGTAAGTTGCCTGTTTGGCACTATGATTGTTCTCAATTGCCTCGTTAATATAAAAATATAAGCATTCATCATTAAATCTGTTAAAAAACTCGGGATTAAGTTCGGCTCTGTCAATCGCAAAAACCGATTGGCCAACAAACATTATTGATAATATTAAAACAGCCTTTTTAAGCAATATCCGCCTCCTTAAGAAGTGCATTAATATAAAATTTTACGTTTTCTTTTATAATTTTAATATCTTCTTGAATAAAATCCTCTTGCCCAAGCAGGCTAAGAGAGAACGCCGGCAAAATTCTCGGTGAATTTACCTGAGCAATTATAAAAACCGTCTTAAGAATGATTTCTCTATCATTTTCAGGCTTATTAAATATCGCGCCGATAAGTTTTCTCAAATAAGTAAATGCGGGAGAATGAATTGCCAACTTTTCCTCCTGCTGCGCTTTTAGCAAAAAGATAAGCAAATCTTTCGAAATTTTTTCAGAATAGAAAAACTCAATAATTTTATTGATAACTGTCATCAAAAGATTTATCTGACTTGTTTTGTCTAAAGCTGCAGGCTCAACATCAAAATCAATAAAAGTTTTTGCATACTCGGTTTGTTTTTCGATTAAATCCTCAATAATACCGTTATAAAGCTCCTGTTTACCGCCCCAGAAATACGAAATCATGCAAATATTAGCATCCGCTTCTTTGCAAATATGCCTGACACTTGTACCTTCAAACCCTTGCGCGGCAAAAAGTTTTGTCGCAGCATTTAAAATTCTCTGTTTTGAATTTTCATCTTTAATCTTTTCCATAACTAAATTTTAAAACAAACGTTTGATTTAGTCAAGACTATAAGAATACGTCAAATTGATAGCTTAATACAAGAAAGGCGTGACATAATAGTAATACTACAGGTAAAATGCCATATTTTTGCGTTATTTGCTTTTTCCGGCTCTATAACCGCAGTAGGCATAAATCGCAGGAAGAATTTTTTCGGCGTGCAGCTTATCAATTAATGGGATTCTGGCAAGCACAAGCGCGCCTATTACATCATCTGCATTGGCAAGGCAATCTTTAAATGTCAATTTTCTATCAGGATGTATATCTTTGGGATCAAATATTAAGTTTGAGATTTTTGCGGCTCCGAACATTCCGACAATTAGTCCGCCGAATACTGACAGCACCTTTGTTGTCGGGTTATTAAATTTGCTGCTTGATTCTGGAAGCTTTAGCACTCCGCCGACTATCCAGGTTGGGATTGATGCATTTAGAAATTGAAAAACACCTTCTTTTAACTTATTTTTTCTGGTGGCTTTATCCTCCCCAATCATTCCTGCGCATACGCCGGCTGAAACTGATGTTGCAGATAAAATCAACATATCTTGAAGTCCGTATTCCATTTTGAATGGATTTTTAATTTTACGGCTTTTCATAATTGCGGCTAGTGGAATCACCGTTCCTGCAATTGCACCGATTCCGGCTTTTATTTTATCAGAGGTCTTTTCCGGGGAAGTGTGCCTTGAGCTTTGAAAAGTCTGAGGCACGTTAGAATTTATAATCATTTTATTCTCGTTGGTTCTATCCGTTTACATTACAACTTATAATAACCATTTTATCAATAAACTTTAAACAAAATTTTACAAATAAGCTGTTTATTCATTGAATAAAATTTTGATATAAAATTCTGGAATGCACATTCTCTTCTTGATTTAGTATTTTATAATTAAAAAATCCCGCAATTTTCAGCGGGATTTAAAAAACTATTCAGAATTTTTGCTAATTCATATCTACAATTTCTCTTTTTTCGCTATCGTTTATAGCAAACAAATGTCCTTCATGATCTTTAATACCGGCATATTGTTCATTTACTTCATCAACACCTTTGGCGCGAGCATCCGCGATTTGTTCATCCATATCTTCCGGTATCATATTTTCAGCTTCTTCTGGTGTATAGCCTTGAGCCTCCATTCTGTTAACCAAACTTGCTCTTGTCGTCGGTTCTCCTTCAACCATTTTGACTGCTTGAGCTACTGAATATCCTTGTCCAATAAGCTTTTCTATCTCTTTCATCTGTTTTGCTGAGAGTTCTCCACTTTGCTCAGCCTCATTTTTGGTCTTAATAAGCTTTCCATAGAAGTTTCTTTCACCTTCTGTTTGAGCATTATCATACGCATTTTGAAGATGATTTGTTTGATATCTTGAGTCAATTTCTTTCATTGCGGCTCGAAGATCCATTCTAGGCGGGCCGGAAGGTGTTTGCTGTTGTTTATGTGTTTTTTGCGGATTTGTTGTTTTGGCAGCTTTAACACCGCTGCTGAATGTCATTGTACCTCTTCTCAAATCTGTCGGTAATGAATACTGATTTCCGTTTGGGCCTGTTACCATTTTTTATACCTCCATCTCTCATCTAAAAATATATACATTATATATAAGTATTTGTATACTAAAAAATTGCTAAAAAAATAATGAATATTTTACAAAAGTTAAAAAAATATCTAGTTCAATACTATGATTTTTTAGGTATGCAATTGATATTTAATAAAAAAGATAGTATAATAAATCACGTTAAAGAAGAATAAGAGGAAAAGAGTATGAAACTACATATGCAGATACTAATAGCCCTCGGGCTCGGGATTAAACGGAACTGGCATATCTTTTTTGGTATAATCGCCGGTATTATAGTGGGAATATTTATGCATTCTCACACTTTGCCGGTTGTTTCCGCAGTGTTAACATTTATCGGCCAGATGTTTATAAGACTTATTCAGATGGTCGTAATTCCGCTTGTTGTATCTGCAATAATCATTGGTATAACAAGTATCGGCGATAACAAACAGTTGAGCAAATTCGGAACAAAAATGATTTTGTATTACGGAATAATCACAACGGCGGCTGTTGCTATCGGAAGTTTCCTTGCATTAATGATAAAACCGGGACTCGGTGCGGCACATTATATTACAGAAAACGCGGCATCAGCGGTTAAAGCCACTGTCGAAACTACAATGGCGCAGCAGCAGGGTAATATATTGAATTTATTCCTTGGATTTATTCCGAGCAATCCGTTAGAAGCTTTTTCAAGCGGAAATATGGTTGCCATAATTGTATTTGTCGTAATTTTTGCAGTAGCTCTGGCAAAAGTCGGAGATGTTAACAGACCGATTGTATCGTTCTTTGAATCAGTTTTTGCGGCAACAATGAAAATAACAGACTGGATAATGTTCTTGGCGGCTCCGGGTGTGTTTGCCCTGACTGCAAGCGCTGTTTCAAGCTTTGGTATTGATATATTCTTTAGTATTTCAAAATATTTGGGAGTGCTGACTTTAGGATTTTTAATTCAATTATTTATAGTTTATCCAATATTCTTAAGATGTTTTTCAAAAGTTTCAATATGGATTTTGTATTCAGCAGTAGCAGAAGCTTTGATGGTTGCCTTTGGAACAGCAAGTTCATCTGCAACTTTGCCTTTAACTATTGCATGTTGTGAAAAACGAGGAATTTCGCACAAAATTTCAAGCTTTGTCCTTCCGCTCGGTGCAACCCTAAACTTTGACGGTACAGCACTTTTGCAGACTGTTGCAGTAATCTTCTTGACACAGGCATATAATGTTCCGTTAACACCGTTTTTAGTTGTTCAAATCGCAATTCTTGCAATGATAGCATCAAGCACTTGTGCCGGAATTCCGGGTGCCGGATTGATTACGATAGCACTTATTCTTAACGGTATGGGATTGAGTCCGGAACAATTGGTTGTAGGCTTTGCGTTCTTGTTCACAATCGAAAGAATTACCGATATGATGAGAACTCTTGTAAATGTTGCATCTGATACCGTTGTGGTTGCGGCGATTGCAGATAACGAAAACGAAATAAATTATGATTTGTTGAATAATCCGCAGGCTTATGAAGATATTTCAAAATAAATAAATTAATGTAATATATAAAATCCGGAACATATATCGCAAATTCCACTATAATATTGAACATGTCACCCTGAACTTGTTTCAGGGTCTCATTATTAGGAGATTCCGAAACAAGTTCGGAATGACTTTATGGTTATGTTTTGTGTTAATTTAGTGGAATTTGCGATATATGTTCCTAAAATCCGGCGTTTACAATCGTCGGATTTTTTGTTAGTGTGTATTTATGAGTAATCTTACGGACAAAATTGCGTCAAAATATTTGGGCAAAAAAGTTGAAGGAAGTGTTGAATACAATCCGCAGTTTCTTGTTGCCATTCCGAGGTGCGAAAACCGCAGGCAGTATGACATTGAGGATAATAATCTGCCGTTTTCGGGTGCTGATGTGTGGCATGCTTACGAATTTTCAACTCTTACAGCTAACGGAATCCCTTTGACAAGACTTTTAAAGCTAAAATATAACTGTAACAGCGAATATTTGGTCGAATCTAAATCGTTGAAATTATATTTGAATTCTTTCAACATGACAAGACAAGGTGAGACGATTGAGGATTGCCTTAAAATTTGCAAAGAGCTTATTGAAAAGGATTTAAGCGAAAAATTGCAAACAAAGGTTGAGATAAATTTTCTGGATAATTCCGCGAAAAGAGTTGAAATTTTTGAGGATTTTGAAAATTTAACAGAAATTATTGATGAAAAAAATCTCAAAATTGAAATTTTTAAAGAAGCTCCGGAACTTTTGCAAGTTGAACAAACGGCTTGCGAAAAAATATACAAATTAACTTTTGACTCGCTGCGTTCGAATTGCCGAGTTACGCACCAGCCGGATTTTGGCGATATTTTTATTTATTACAAATCCTCAAAACATATTCTTGAAGAAAGTCTTGTAAAATATCTATCCTCTTTCCGCTCTGAATTTCATTTCCATGAAGAGTGCTGTGAAATGATATTTAAAAGATTATACGATATTTTAGATGCGGAAGATGAACTTTTAATCTGTGCACTATACACGCGCAGAGGCGGAATTGGTATTTGTCCTTGCCGGTACAGCCGGAACCTTACGGGAGAAATGGTATCGGATTTATTCAATTTGGCGTCTTACACAAGATACGGGATTAAACAGTAATGAATAAGAGAGAATTTGGAAATAATGGTGAGGATATAGCTTGTTCATATCTTTTAAAAAACGGATATGAAATACTGGAGCGCAATCGGCATTTTTCAAAATTTTGCGAAATTGATATTATTGCAAAGTATAAAAAACAGATAGTTTTTGTTGAGGTTAAAACCCGTAAAACCGATAGTTTCGGCAATCCTCTTGAGGCAATTACCCCTAAAAAGCTTCAAAATATTAAAACAGGTGTGTTTTCGTATCTTCAGGAATATAAAATTAAGGATTACAGAATAGACGCAATCGGGATTACTTTTTATCCCCAAATTCAAATAAAACATCTCAAAAATATTGCCTAATTGTTTGTGATAATAGATGTCAGGAAGGCAAGAGGGCAGGCGGATTACGTCATTGCAATAACCCCTCTCCCGAATTTGTAAGTTCGCATTCTGCTCACTAACAAATTCACCCTCTCCCACAAGGGGCGAGGGTATACTTACTTATTTGTTAAGAAATGTAAAATGAATTCCAAATCTTGCGCCTTATTCAATATATTAAAATTCATTAAACATCCCTTGCAAAAGGAGTTTTTCCATGGTAATTTGGTTTTACAGTTCCAAACTACCAAAGTAAGCTTCAATATGAAGCAAATTTAATTTGGCAATTGGTGTAATAGAAAATATGTGGATACTGCCTTGTGACTGTGAGGTAAGTCCGGAGGAATTAAAATGAATACAGATCCTATAGCAGATATGCTAACAAGAATTAGAAACGCTAACACAGTTTCTCACGAAAAAGTTGAAATGCCGTCATCAAAATTGAAAGTTGAATTGGCTAAACTTTTGAAATCAGAAGGTTACATTACTGATTTTGAAGTTAAAGAAGTTGGTAAATTCAAAGTTTTGGAAATCACTTTGAAATATGACGAAAACAATAAACCTGTAATTTCAAAATTACAAAGAGTTTCAAAACCGGGCTTGAGAAACTATTCAAAAGCTAAAAATCTTCCGCAGGTATTGGGCGGAATGGGTATCGCTATCGTATCAACAAGCAAAGGCTTGATGACAGATAGAAAAGCAAGAAAAGAAAACATCGGCGGAGAAGTTCTCTGCTACGTTTGGTAGTTTTTTATACAATACTAATAATAACGAAACAGCGGAGAAAATTTCTCCGCTGTTTTGTTTTGTAAATGCTATGAAAGCTTGCAATTGTATATGTTCCGGTATATAGAGATGTATTTTTGTAAATCAAAAGATTTAATTTTTGTAAAAAGTATTCCATGCTTTTATTTTTTAATGTAGAATATAAAAACGATTTGAGGAAAGTGATGTGAAAATCATCCGCTGGTCCGCAGCCGTGTCAGGTTTACAGTGATGTAGATGACCTCAGCATGTAGTTGAGAAAGCCGGAATGCTCAAGTTGGGAGAAACCTCGAGACAGGAATTTGGGATAAGTTAATAGTTGTAAAATTCAGGAGTTCCCTTTTTCTGCCTTTTTAGTAAAAAAAGGAGTAAGTTATGCAAAATTTAAACAGCGGGAAAGTTGTAGACCTTGTGTCTTGTGAAGAGCCGTCGATATTTAACAGTTCATCAGGTAAAAAGACAAAATCTATTCAAAAGATTGCCGGATTTTTTCCAAGAGCGGGATTGAACAATGTCAAAATAATTAAAAAAGACGGCACGAAAGAAGATTATAATGTTCAAAAAGTTGTTGCTGCAGTGAAAAAATCTGCAGCGAGAATGCTTGTTGAATTCAGCGAGGATGAACTTAAAGAGATATGCGATTTTGTAGATAAAAGTGTTCTTGATACTAAAAATTCTGAAATAGAAATATTCAAAATGCACTGTATTGTTGAAAATGCGCTGGAAAATGTAAACCCGAAAGTCGCAAAAAGTTACAGAAATTACAGAGACTATAAAATCGACTTTGTAACAATGCTTGATAGGGTTTTTCAAGAAAGCCAGAGAATTATGTATATTGGCGACAAAGAAAATTCAAACGCTGATTCTACGCTGGTTTCGACAAAACGGTCGTTAATTTTTAACGAATTGAATAAAGAATTATACAAAAAATTCTTCCTTACAGTTCCGGAACTTCAAGCAATCCGTGACGGCTATATCTATATTCACGACATGTCAGCCCGCCGCGATACGATGAACTGCTGTCTTTTTGACGTTTCAAATGTTCTGAAAGGCGGATTTGAAATGGGCAACTTGTGGTATAACGAACCGCAGTCACTTGAAGTTGCATTTGATGTAATAGGTGACATAATAATGGCGGCAGCAAGCCAGCAGTACGGCGGTTTTACTGTTCCGGAGGTTGATAAAATCCTTGCGCCTTATGCTCAAAAAACATTTGATAAATCATACAACAGATACCTTGAAATGGGATTGAGTGTTGAAAAAGCCGAAATCGAAGCGTCAAAAGATGTTGAAAAAGATTTCCATGACGGATTTCAAGGCTGGGAATATAAATTTAACACGGTAGCTTCAAGCAGAGGAGATTACCCGTTCATAACAATGACAATGGGGCTTGGTACAGGCAAATTCGAAAAAATGGCCTCTTTAATTATGCTTGACGTTAGAAAATGCGGACAGGGCAAAAAAGGCAATAAAAAACCGGTATTATTCCCTAAGATTGTATTTTTATACGACGAAAATCTTCACGGCAAAGGCAAAGCGCTGGAGGAATTGTTCAATGCCGGTATTGAATGCTCGAAAAAATCCATGTATCCTGATTGGCTGTCATTGACTGGCGAAGGCTACATTGCAAGCATGTATAAAAAATACGGACGCGTAATATCACCGATGGGATGCAGAGCATTTTTATCACCTTGGTACGAAAAAGGCGGAATGACTCCGGCCGATGCGGATGACAAACCGGTATTTGTCGGAAGATTTAATATCGGCGCAATCAGCCTTCATCTTCCGATGATTTATGCAAAATCTCAAAAAGAAGGCAAAAATTTCTATGAAGTTCTTGATTATTATATGGAAATGATTAGAAATCTTCACAAACGTACTTATGATTACTTAGGCGAAATGAGAGCGTCAATCAATCCGTTGGGATTTTGTGAAGGCGGCTTCTACGGCGGGAATTTAAAACCTCATGATAAGATAAAACCGCTTTTAAAAGCCTCAACAGCTTCATTTGGAATCACTGCATTGAACGAATTGCAGGAGCTTTACAATGGTAAATCTCTTGTTGAGGACGGAGAATTCGCACTTGAAGTAATGCAATATATTAATAAAAAAGTGATTGAATTCAGAAATGCTGACGGAAACTTGTACGCTATATACGGAACTCCGGCGGAAAATCTTTGCGGACTTCAGGTTAAACAGTTCCGTAAAAAATACGGTGTTGTGGATCAGGTTTCCGACAGAGGTTATGTATCAAATAGCTTCCACTGCCATGTTTCAGAAAAAATCGGGCCTATCGAAAAGCAAGATTTAGAGGGAAGATTCTGGGAACTTTTAAACGGCGGAAAAATTCAGTATGTAAAATATCCGGTTTCATATAACACAAAAGCGATTGAAACCCTTGTTAAAAGGGCAATGGACAAAGGTTTTTACGAAGGTGTAAATCTTTCGCTTGCATATTGTGACGATTGCGGACATCAGGAGTTAAGTATGGATGTTTGCCCGAAATGCGGAAGCAAAAACCTCACAAAAATTGACAGAATGAACGGATATCTTTCTTATTCGCGGGTAAAAGGGGATACACGCCTTAACTCAGCGAAAATGGAAGAAATAAAAGATAGGATAAGTATGTAATGAATTACCACGATATAACAAAAGAAGATATGCTGAATGGCGACGGATTACGTGTTGTACTATGGGTTTCAGGGTGTAATCATCATTGCAAAAACTGCCAGAACCCGATTACCTGGGATGAAAACGGCGGATTACCTTTTGATGAAAACGCAGAGAATGAACTTTTTGAAGCGCTGAATAAACCGCATATTGACGGAATAACATTTAGCGGCGGAGATCCTTTGTTTCCGCAAAACAGAAAAGAAGTTTTCCGTTTGATTAAAAAATGCCGTAATTTATATCCGGAAAAATCAATCTGGCTTTACACAGGCTATACTTGGGAACAAATCAAAGACCTTGACGGAATTTCCGATATAGATGTTATTGCGGAAGGTGAATTCGTAGAAGAGTTAAAAGACAACAATTTACACTGGGTCGGAAGCTCAAATCAGAGAGTAATAAGGGTTAAAGAGTCATTAAACGGAAACATTGTTGTATTGTAAACTTGCGCGTTTGATTATTATATGTGTTTCTGTTAATAATTAGGTATGGCAATTTACTTTTTTTACGGCGACGAAGACTATCTTATAGATAAAGAGCTTGAGAAACTAAAGAAAGGGCTTGACAAAAACTTTCTTGACATGAGTTTCAAAACATACGATTGTCCTAATTTTCCGGAGCTGATTTCTATTCTCAGAACTCAGCCGATGATGTTTGGGAAAATGCTGATAGTTATTAATTGCTATGACTATTTTTCCAAAACTTTTGAAGATAAAGAAGTTAAGCAAATTGTTTCCGCGCTGGAAGATAATAATGACAATCTTGATATCGCGTTTATTGCAAAAATCCCGCGTAACAGCGGTAAAAAATTGGATAGCCGTAAAAAGCTTTTTAAAACTTTAAAGGGGTACAATTCAAAAGAAATAAATACCATACCTCTTTATAAAACTGCCGAACTTGAAGATTGGATTTCAAAACTTGCAAAATCAAAAGGTTTAAAAATCGAAAAAGACGCCGCAAATGCAATGATTACCCAAATCGGCAACAACATCAGGCAATTTGATATTGAGCTTGATAAACTTAAACTTTTTGCCCATCCAAAAAATATTGTCACTGCCGCAATGGTAAAAGAGGATTGTATTTCAAACGAAGATTTGTTCGCTTTTTCTGATTTTCTGTTACAGGGTGAAAAAGACAAAGCATTGTTGGAATACAAAAGACTTCTTGACAAAAAATTCCCTTTGGAAATTCTTGCAACTCTCCAAACTCTTGTTCGGCGCTGGATTATCTTGAAAGCAAAGTCAAAACAGCTTTCGGGCTTTGAATTGTCAAAACTTACGGGGATGCATGAATACGTTATTCAACTAACCCTGAAAAAAATGAAACACATTTCGCTTAAAGATTTGGTTAAACTTAAAAAACAGCTTACACAGGCCGAATATTGTATAAAATCAGGCCAAACTGCAGATATGCAGGATGAGATTATGAAAGCGTTTATGGTTTAACTAAAAAACGTTAAATAAAAAGGGCGGGATTGATAAAATCAATCCCGCCCTTAAAGTCTTAAAATGTTTATTCTTGAATTGCCTCGAAACATTCATCACAAATAGTTTCGTGACCGGCATTGTGTCCGAGTTCTCTATATTTCCAGCATCTGTCGCATTTTTCGCCTTTTGCCTTTGTAACCCATACAGTATAGCCGTTTTCTGAGTATTCATTCATAACATTTTCCGGTTTTGTTTCTGTTATGTAGGCCTGAGAGGTTATGAATATATTTGCAAGTTCGTCCTCGTTAGCTTTCAGAACTTCACTATTTTCAGCTTTTATGTAAACTGCAGCTTCTAGTGAACTTCCGATTTGTTTGTCTGCTCTTAAAGGTTCAATCGCGCGAGAAACAACTTCTCTGGCCTTAAGAATTTGAGTGAATTCTTCTTCTAACTTTTCATTTGTCCATTCCGGCTTGATTGTAACCCAATCGGTCAAAAGGACGCTTTCAATGCCGTCTCTCTGGCATTCCGGAATATTTTGCCAGATATCTTCAGCCTGATGAGGCATAACCGGTGTTAAAATTCTTACAAGTGAATGCAAAATTTCAAACATTACTGTCTGGCAGGCTCTTCTTGATAGAGATTTTTTGCCGGCTGTGTAAAGTCTGTCTTTTACGATATCAAGATAGAATGAGCTTAAATCTACAGCCGCGAAATTTTGGAGACATTGGAAATACTTGTAGAATTCGTAATTTTCAAATGCTTCCGTAACTTCTTCGTTGAGTTTGTTCAATTTATGGAGCGCAAACTTATCGAGACTTTTTAAATCCTCATATTTTACATAATCAACGGCAGGGTCAAAATCGAAAAGGTTTCCGAGCAAGAATCTTGCCGTGTTTCTTGTTTTTTTGAAGATTTCGACGAGTTGTCCGATGATGTTGTTTCCGATTTTAATATCGTTTCTGTAATCAACTGATGCCGCCCATAATCTTAAAACGTCAGCGCCGTAAGTCTTGATTATTTCATCCGGTCTGATGTAATTGCCTAAAGACTTAGACATTTTTCTTCCATCCTCACCGAAAACAAATCCGTGGGTCAAAACCTGTTTGTACGGAGCTTTGTTTTGAACGGCGACAGAAGTCAAAAGAGATGACTGGAACCAGCCTCTATGCTGGTCAGAGCCTTCCAAATATAAATCAACCGGAGTGTGTCCGAGTTCGTCACTTCTTTTTTCAACGACGGCTTTCCAAGTTACGCCGGAGTCGAACCACACATCCATAATGTCTTTTTCTTTTCTGAAATGCGTTTTGCCGCACTTAGGGCATACAAAACCTTGAGGGAGAAGTTCTTCGGCGCTATGGTTAACCCAGGCATCAGAACTTTCTTTTTCAAAGATTTTTGCAACATTTTCGATGGTTTCATCCGTGCAGATAACCTCTCCGCAATCTTCGCAGTAGAAAATTGGGATAGGAACGCCCCAGGCTCGTTGGCGGGAAATACACCAGTCAGAGCGGCTTTCAACCATGTTTGAAATTCTTGCTTCGCCTGATGCCGGAATCCATTTTACTCCTTTTATGGCATCAAGTGCCTGATTTCTGAATTTTTCAACTTTTACAAACCACTGTGGAGTAGCTCTGTAAATTACCGGATTTTTACATCTCCAACAGTGCGGATAACTATGCTGAATATCTTGTTGCGCAAGCAATGCGCCGCAATTTTTCAACTTTTCAATAACAATTGAATTCCCTTTGTAATACGGAATACCTGCCAAATCTCCGGCTTCTTCTGTCCAAACACCTTTGCTGTCAAGCGGTGAATAAACTTCAATTCCGTATTTTATACCGACTTCGTAGTCCTCAAGCCCGTGACCCGGTGCTGTATGAACAGAACCCGTTCCGGCATCGAGTGTAACGTGTTCGCCTAGAATTATCGGTGATTTTCTATCGTAAAGCGGATGTTTTGTGTTCAAAAGTTCTAAATCTTCGCCCTTGCAAGTTCCGATAACTTTTATGTCGTTTTCTTCCCATTCAACATCTTTTAAAAAGCTTGCCAGAAGTCCTTGAGCGGCAACGTAAACATCATTTTTATATTCAAAGAATGTATATTCAAATCTCGGATGCATACTTATTGCCATGTTTGAAGGGATTGTCCAAGGGGTTGTCGTCCAGATTACGGCATAAATATCTTTGCTGTTTTGCGGAAGAATTTTGTCGTTAATTTTCTTTGAGCTTTCTTCGTCAAACTTAAATCTTACATAAATTGAAGTTGAAGTGTGATCGGCATACTCAACTTCGGCCTCTGCTAGCGCGGTTTCACAGGCTGCACACCAGTAAACCGGTTTAAGACCTTTTTCGATATATCCTTTTTTGTACATATCGCCAAAAACTCTAATTTGTTCAGCTTCAAATTCAGGGGCGATTGTAATGTACGGGTTATCCCAGTTAGCGCCGACACCGAGTCTTTTGAATTCTCTTTCCTGACCTTTGAGGTTTTTTGCGGCAAATTCGCGGCATTTTTGTCTTAATTCGCCCTCTGAAACAGCGTGTCTTCCGCCTTTAATGGTTTTTACAACAGCATTTTCAATCGGAAGTCCGTGTCCGTCATAACCCGGTACATAAGGCGCGTAATGTCCTCTTTGAGATTTATATTTAATAAGAATATCTTTCAAAATTTTGTTCAAAGCCGTTCCGACGTGAATTTTTTCGGAACTCAAATAAGGCGGGCCGTCGTGAAGAATAAAAGGATTCGTTTTATCCCTTCTTTCAAGATTTTTTTCATAAATTTTGTTTTCATTCCAGAACTTTTGGATTTCAGGTTCTCTAACCGTTGCATTAGCTCTCATAGCTAAAGTAGTTTGAGGCAGATTTAGAGAATTTTTGTAATCCGTTTTCAATGTTGTTTCCTGATTTGTCATATTTATTATCCTTCTTCTTCTATTTTAACCGTTTCGTGATTGTGAGTAATCATATTTTCAATATCGTGCCTGATACTGTTTTCGTTTGACTCTTTTATAAAATCTTTCATCTTATCATAATCAAATTCGTTCTCCCATCTTGCAATAACTACAGTCGCAACGCAGTTTCCGATGAGGTTAACAGTGGTTCTTCCCATATCAAGAATCTGATCAATTCCGAGGAGAATTGCGACGCCCAAAAGCGGGATGTTGAAACTTGCGAGCGAGCCGGCGAGCACAATCAGAGATACCCTCGGAACCCCTGCAATTCCTTTGCTTGTGAGCATTAATGCCAACATAATAACAATTTGCTGTTCAATATTCAAATGTATTCCGACGATTTGAGATGAAAACATAACCGCCATAGCAAGATATAACGTGCTTCCGTCGAGATTGAATGTGTAACCTGTCGGCATAACAAATCCGACAATATTTTTAGGCACCCCGAATCTTTCCATAATGTCCATTGCTTTCGGAAAAGCCGCCTCAGAACTTGCAGTGGTAAACGCAAGGAGCGCCGGCTCTTGAAGAGCCCTTAAAAGATTGCGGAAAGATATTTTAGCAATCTTGCAGGCAATAATTAAAACGACAAGCACAAAAACCGCAAGCGCTGTATACAAAGCCCCGATAACCTTTGCGTAACTTTTCAAAACTCCGAGCCCGTTAGCTCCGACAGTCGAGGCGATAGCACCGAAAATCCCTAACGGCGCAAAATACATAACGTATTCCGTGAATTTGAACATAATTTGAGATACGGAATTCAATATATTTAAAACCGGTTTTGATTTTTCTCCGATAGCACACATTGCAAGCGCGAAAAATATCGAAAATACAACTATTTGTAACAAATTGCCTTCTGACATTGCCTGAAAAATACTTGTCGGGAATATATTAACAATAAGCTCGCTAATTGTAGTGTGTGTTTGATGTGCCGCCATAATTCCGGCCTCTTGCATACGAGCGGCAAAATTCGCGGTAGTAACGGTAAAACCTGCTCCCGGCTGGAATAAGTTTCCGAAAGTTAAACCGATTGCAAGTGCCAATGTTGTCACGATTTCAAAATAAATAATTGTTTTAAGCCCGAGTTTACCGAGTTTTTTTGCATCGCCGTGTCCCGCAATCCCAACAACTAATGTCGCGAAAAGCAAAGGCGCAATAATCATTTTTACCATACGTAAAAATATCAGCGCGAACGGGCGCATCTTAACAGCGAGTTCAGGGGTAAAATGTCCCGCCAAAACACCAAAAACTAGCGCTATAAATATCAGGGCTGTTAATTTAGATTGTTTCAATATTATAAATTCCTCATATATACATATATATAATATTACAAACATGCTATATGTGTAGTTGCTTTTAAGTTTTTTGAAGTTGTTTTTATAAACTTATGTAAAAATTAAAAATTCAAATTTGATTTTACACTTGAAAAACTGAGAAAAAGTGGTATAATGTAAATGTATTATTGTAACCAAAATGGATTTACAGGAGTTGAGTATATGAGGAATGACGATATGAAAAACATTGTAATTAACGGGTTAACCCCGATTAAGAAGAATTTTGCGTGTTTTTTGGACAACGTAAACAAATCAATGAAACGATTTAAAGCGCGGATTTCCGGTTTTACATTGGCGGAAATACTTGTTGCGTTAACCGTAGTCGGAATTGTTTCAGCATTAACAATTCCAACCCTGATGAACAGATATCAGGAAAAAACTTTTGACAGATTAACGTCAAAAGAAAAATTAAACATCCTCAATACTCTTGATATGATAATGACTGATGAAGGCAAATCAAACCTTACAGCGGTCGGAATGAACACTGAAAACGGTGTTGAAACATATTTAAAAAATTATTACCGCGTAAATACCGTATGCGGTGATGACCCTTCCTCAAAAAACTGCTTAGCTGCTGGAACTTCCACAGAAGGTTTGCAATGTATAAAAACAAACGATGGCGCCACAATTTGTATGGGGCCTTTAAATAATGAAGGAAAAGGTGATATTCTTGTTGACGTAAACGCCTCTCAAGGGCCGAACGTAAGAGGTAAAGATATAGTTAAGCTAGCTTACCTTAATGACGGAAATTTTGGTGAGCCAAACTGCGAAGATAATGATCCTGCATGTATTAATGATCCACTAATCGGTAAAGAATATATATTGAAAGTTTTGCCTAAACGTCCGGGTGTGGAAACCGTCAGCCCAACACAGAAAGCTTTGTCAGAAGGTGAAACGACTACTATTTCAGCAACATACACAAAAGGATGGCGCTTAAAAGAATTCAAGATAGTTTCAGGAACCTGTGCTGTTGACAATACAGGCAAAGTCGTAATGGGTCGTAATAATTGTACAGTTCAAGTCTTGGCAGAAAAAATTCCGTTGAGATTAACTGTAAATCAAGGAAACTGCTATCGCGCATCCGGAAGCAAATATCCGATATATTATCTTGATACCGCAAGTATTGAAGCAGAACCGGAATGGCTCGGCTCATTCAATAACTGGACTGCATCAGGTGGATGCGAAGTATCAGGCAATACAGTAAAAATGACTGATGTTGCAGACTGTATAGTAACGCCATCTTGTAATCCTGCACCGTCTTATCCTGTAGAAGTTTCAGCCGGAAGCGGATGCAGTTATGTAGACCCGTCCAGTTTCTCATTAAAAATTGGTCGTGAAAAATCAGTATCAGTTGGAGCACAAGACGGATATAGTTTTGATTCTATGGGGACTAACAGCAACTGCAGCGCTAGCGGTCAAACAATAACAATGAGTCAACATGCAAGCGGAACATGTTATGCTACTGCATATTGCTCTGCAAATGATTATTGGCTTTCAGTAAAAGAAGGAGAATGTGAATCGGCGGGAACCAGCGGATACGTTACCTATGGCGATACCAAATCAATATCTGCAACTGCCGGCACAGGTAAAGATTTTAGCGGCTGGTCAATAACATCAGGCAGTTGTTCAGTATCAGGCAACACCGTAACTATGGGAGCTGGCGATTGTACTGTAACAGCTCAATGCGGTGCTAAACCTACAATTACTGTTACTCCAGGCACTAATGCTGTTACTGCAGGCGGATGTTCAGGCGTATCTGGCGGAGGTACAGTATATGAAGGCGAAAGTGTTACTGTTACTGCAAGCGTAGCTGAAGGTCAGACATTTGGAGGCTGGAGCGGCTGTGGTCAAACATCAATAAAAAATCCATTAACATTTACACCGACAGGAACCTGTGAAATCACAGCATCATGTACAACTCCGACACCTCCGACACCTGAAAAATATACAATAAGAGTAGATAAAGGAACTTGTAATGGTGCCTCTGGCGGTGGAGAAGTCGAATCCGGCAAGAGCGCAAGCATTTCTGCTACAGCAGATGAAGGCGGAGCATTCACCGGATGGTCAGCAAGCTCTGGTTGTACAGTTGCAAACGCATCATCAGCAAGTACAACAGCATCAGCAACAGCAAATTGTACTGTAACTGCTAGCTGTAGTGCAGCAGAGAAGAAAATAATTGTATCTGTAGCAAATAGCTCTACTAGCCCTTGTGAATCAGCCTCAGGCGGCGGAGAAGTTAAAGAAGGTGAATCCGTAACAGTAAAAGCAACAACAGGTACTGGTAAAAAATTTGCAAGCTGGAGTGGTTGCGGACAAACTTCAACTTCTGCAGAGCATACATTCACTCCAACAGAAAGCTGTACAATAACAGCTAGCTGTAATGATGAAGCAAAGCCAGAATATCAATTAACAGTAAACAAAGGCTCCTGTACATCTGCCGAGAAATCAGGCAAGCATACCGCAGGCAGTAAAGTAACTATATCAAAAGTAGTTCCAGAAAACTATGACGATAATGGGTGGTCCATAAAAGCCGGTACTTGTACAGTAAGCGGCAATACCGTAACTATGGCCGCAGATAATTGTACAGTAGAAGCAAACTGTATTCCAAAAGATGTACCGAAGGTCAAAATTACTGTAGATAAAGGCGTATGTTCTTCTGCAGCTGGAACAGCAACAGTAGAACAAAATACGAGTACAAGTATATCCGCAACGGCAGATACAGACAGTAACTTCCGTGGCTGGAGCGGTGAATGTACAGTAAAAGACCAAAATTCGGCCTCAACAACAGCAAGCAGTGCAAAAGATTGTACTGTAACAGCTAACTGTGACCATAAATTAACAGTAATTGGCTATTGTGGAATAACAGATTTAACACCTGGAGATGCAAAATACTTATTACCAGGTGAGACACAGACAATTACATATAAGATAAAACCAGGCTATAGTCTTCGTGCAGGCGGCGGCAAAGATGGCGAAATATATGCAAGCGTACATAAAGGCGACGCGACCTTAACTAAAGACGCTAACGGCGGATTAACCTCCGTAACGATGGGCAAAGAATCGAGCATAATAGAGTTAATGAGCGGCTATGGTTTGCACTTAAGCTTAGGAAAAGATGCCGGAATAAAGAGTGCAAAATTTACATACAGCTATGCCGAGGATTGTACCCCCCACTCAAGTAGTGATAATAAAATAACACTG
>JAGAVG010000015.1 GCA_017942035.1 bacterium
AGTTGTTAGTCCGGATAGCGAGGGAATTGAGCGGACTGAGCCATTAGGCTCATTAGCGAAACTTCCCGAGCGTGAAGGAAATACAAGACACTAATCCGACAAAATTTAATTGTTGGCATAGTAATGCCAACCTACATTTTTCTTATAAAGACTTTATTCAAACAAAGTTTACAAGTTTTGAACGGCTTTACTATCTGAATCGATAGATTCTTTAAGCATTTTTTTGCAAACATCCCCTTGAGTGTCAAGCATTTTGCAAACGGTTTCAATGTTTCTTACTTTGTTAGAAAGTATTACATCTGCGTTAGCCGTAATATTTCCGGTAACGTTTTGGTAAGCGGCAAGTGCGGCAGAAGAAGTTCCCTGCATCAAGTTTCCCATAACGATTGCAGGAAGTCCGTATTCACCCAAATAAGGTGCGGCAGCCTGCATAATACCGCCCCAGCCTGAAATTACACCGGCAACCGGTAAAACAAGATTTTTAGCCCAAGCGCCTAACCCTGTAGCGGCACCCGTTCCGTACGCGGCGGCACTTGCGACTTCTGCAAGTCCGGCAACTGAAGATGCACCGCCGGTTATAACACCATTAGCTGAAGAACCCCAGCCCGAAAGGATTGAGGAGGCTCCGCCGGTTGCAAATCCTCTGAGTCCCCAGGATACCGGAGCGGCCCCGCCCGGAAATCCCGAGTAATTATACAATGAATCTATACCGTAAGAAGTTCCGCCATTGTATTTTGAACTGTAAGAAGTTCCGGCAACGTTCATAGATTCTGATGCGCCAAATACCGGTGCAAACATTGACGGCGAAAGTAAAGAGGCCAAATTATACAAAAATCCTCCGGCCTGTTCAAAACCTGAACCTTGACCACTGCCCGAAACGGTTATGTCTCTCAGTTTGTCATAAGTTTCCCAGAGTTGAGCCTTTGCATCTCCGCTGGCTGAACCGAATTTGTTTGCTATTACAAGTAAGCTATCATTTTTGTATGACATTTAAACCTCTTTTTTGATTTCAGTAAATTATCTTAATTATTATTCAAAAGTTTTGAAAGTATTTTCAATGTTTTTATCAATAACTTTCTTAACCGCTTCCATCTCTGTCTGAAGAGCTTCTTGCTCTGTATCAAGCTGTTTCAGTCTCAATTCAAGAGTTCTGTCCTCTTCTTGAATTCTTTCTGTTTTAGCGTTAATATCTGCAATAGCTTTTTCATAAACCTGCATATCGTATGTATACTGGTTCATAGCATCTTCATAAGCGTTTTCGTCAGTAACTGTATTTGTTATAAGACTGTAAACCGCATCAGAATCCTCATATCTTATAGATTGAGCACGACCGGAATCATCAAAATCAATAAACGCTTTCTCAGTTTTTTCAATCTTTTTAGACATACTCTTTGCTTCATAGAACAATAATTTATCCTGATGTTCTGTCGGATGTTCCGGATCAGGAGCGCTTATCGCACTGTTAGTCAAATCGGATGCACAGGCAAAATAGAATTGTCCGTTTTGCTTCCAGTAATAAATATCGTCTTTTGCTGAAGCTGCAAAAGTTGAATTAGGATAATCTTTAATAATTTGTTCATAAGCGGCTTTCAAATCAGAATCAGTTTCGTCATACTTATTCAATTCACAGTTACCCACATAAGTTGGAACTCCGGATGCTACAGAATAATCTGTTACATCTCCTCCGGCATCAAGTTCAGTTTTTGACATAAAATGTATAAGACCATTATCATCAGTATAAGTCATCATGTCATCTGCTTGTAAAGATGGATAATCTTGTTTTAATTTGTTATAGATATTAGATTGAACCCCTGAATTCGGATCATAAATTGTTACCGGATGTCCGTTTATACTATAATCAGCACCTGTTTGGGTGATATCAGCACGCGGGATTGGAGTATCAATAGATCTGTCAGATTCTACAACCTGAGGATTTGTCTTTTTCGATTCAATACCGGTATATATATCTGCATAATGGAAATGTTTTACAACATAATTAAACTCCGGATCATCTGTTAGAGCGGACATTGTCTCAATAGTTTCTGCGTAAGAACCGTCTTTATATGTATATTCAATGCTTGTGTAATCCTGAGTACTAGGAGCTGTTGGAACTTCGAGGGCCAAAAGCTCATTGAAAGTATTTGCGCTCTGGTTTGCCAGTGCTGTACGCTGTTGGTTAATCTGTTGTCCTTCATATTCGACGTTTGTCTTTCTTGCTGTCAAACCTAAATATCTTGCTTGTGATGCGGCCATACCCATGGGCATACCCTCCTTATCTTTATTATGTGTTAAATTACTACCTGTTCACTGTTTAACGATTATTTTTAAAAAGTCAACATTACTATAAAAATTATACGTTAATTTTTAATATTTTTATATAGAATAGCTTTTAAAATCATACATTTAGAGGATAAGAAATTTAAAATTTCCTCCAAAAATATTAGGAAATAAAAACAACAAAATATATTTATTACCTCTTTATATATATAAATATTTATGCTAAAATAAATTTTGTCACAGAGAAATTAAGGGGATATTATGGCGCTTATTATAATGATTTTGCTTGTAAGCATATTGATTATAGTACATGAACTCGGGCATTTTATAGCCGCCCGTGCATTTGGAATAAAGGTTGACAAATTCGGGATAGGTTTGCCAATCGGGCCGACTTTGTACGAGAAGAAAATAGGGGATTTAACATTTTTAATCCATGCATTCTTATTTGGCGGATATGTTTCATTCCCTGATGACGACAAAGATTCTGATATCCCGAAAGATTCACCGGAAAGATTTGGAAACAAGCCGGCATACCAGAGATTTATTGTGTTTATAGCAGGAGTCGGCGCAAACTTAATAGCTGCGTTTGTTTTCGTATTTTTGGCGGCCGGAATTTGGGGACATTTGCCATCAGGAACATACCAAACTTATGTCAAAAAAATTGCCGCGCCGAAAGAAGCTTCTATCTGGAAATCCGGAATGCAAAACGGAGATAAAATTTTAACTATTAACGGCTCAAAAATTGATAAAGAATATGCGATTTACATGTATGCACAAAATAGTAAAGCTGACGACGGCCGAGTTTCAGAGAATAAAGTTGAAAAAAATTACGAAAATCTCAAAAAAATCAATGTTGCATTTACAAAAGATGAAATTATTCCGAAAGATATTCTCGTTAAACTCCCTGAAAAAGTTCAGGAAGATCCGCTGCATCTCAGTGACAATGTTTTAAAAGGGGTGGAAGTTTACAAAGATAACGAGATAAAATTAACACAAAAAGAAATTGAATTGAGAAACAAAATTCAAGGAAAAACATATATTATATCAGATGGAACGCTTACACTGAATGAAATTGCAAAAGCTATGTCCGACGGCGCAAAACCTTTGAATATAAAAGTTCAGCGCGGGGATAAAATTATTGACTTAAACCCGATTTATCCTGACAAAGACGGAATAATGGGAATTATGCCGGACATCAGAGAAGATTTGGTTGAGACAAAAAACTTGCCATCAGTGATAGTTCAAGGCACAAAATATATATACGACCAAACGGCGTCGATGCTTTTAATGTTTAAACAGTTGTTTACCGGAAAAATTCCGGCCAAAAATCTTCATGGAGTCGTGCTTATTGCTAAACTCGGCGGAGATATGATTGCTCAGGATGGATTATTTAGAGGCTTTTTGCTTACCGCAATAATTTCAATAAATTTATTTATCCTTAATTTACTGCCAATACCGGCACTTGACGGCGGTCATATTTTATTCTTAATAATCGAAAAAATTATGGGAAAACCTTTGAGTGAAGATGTCGTTGAGAAAATTTCTACAGTATTTTTCCTGCTTCTTATAGGATTAATTATTCTTGTAACCTTTAATGATATTTTGTTTTTACTTAAAGGATTTCTTGCAAAATAATTGAAAATTCAAAAACAAAACTCGCACCAAATTTTATATTTTGGTGCGAGTTTTTTATAGCCTTATTATACAATATTTTCAGACACTTTTCAAGTGGTCTTTTGTCGTTTTTTAATGATTTTTTGAATTTTAAGAAGGTATGTTTTAGTGAGTTTCAGGCCGACATGCACCAAAATATAAATTATGGTGCATGAATTTAAAGGATAATTTAAGAAAACATGGAGGACAATATGACAGAAGAACAGAAGGTAAATAGTAGGGTAGACTTTAGTCTACCGGAAAAATTGGATTGCCACCTTGCTGATCGTCGTAAAACCGCATTCACCCTGGCTGAGGTTCTAATCACCCTCGGGATAATCGGCATTGTTGCGGCGATGACTATGCCTGTTATATTGAATAAAATTGATGACAGAGCAAATATAAATAAATTAAGGCGTGAATATTCGCTATTTCAGCAGGCTTTCCAACAAATTGCCGCAGAAAATGATTTGGAATTTAAAAATGGAATATCGCACTGTGCCGGTTTATCTGGCGTTGAAAGGAATACTTGTTTGAAGGATGTCTTTAAGCCAAAATTAAAGATAATTGCGGATTGTGATACTAATTCGGGTACAAATTTGTCAAAATGTTTTGTCCCTCAAGCAGAAACAAAACAATTAAATGGTAAACCTGCTGGTTATTATTATTTTAATGGTAACCTAACATCGGGATTATTACTTGAAGATGGCTCTTCTGTTGCAATACACCTTGACTCGGCAGATTGCAATATTTTATTAAATCGTTGTGGATTCATAGTTATAGATGTTAATGGGCCGAAACGGAAACCTAATACTTGGGGAAAAGATTTGTTTTTATTTTTCGTATTTTCGAATAAAATAGTACCTGCGGATGGCAATAATATTGATAATGGATGCTATGGACAAGATGATGAATGTGAAGGATACAAAGACAATTGCGGAACAGGTTCAAATTACGGTACAACTTGTGCCAGCAAGTATTTGTATAAATAAATTCTTTAAAATTCATTAATTTATAAATAAAATTTTCAAAAGGGGGTTTACAAAAAAAAATCAGCATGTAAAATAAAAAAGTACCCTGAATACGGGAGACCCAAATGGGGGCTTAGCTCAGCTGGTAGAGCACCTGCTTTGCACGCAGGGGGTCAGGAGTTCGAATCTCCTAGCCTCCATTTTAAGAGATAATTAGCACCTTTGATGAACTCATCAAAGGGCTTTTTTATGTCATAGCTTAGCTTTCGACCGTCCAGCCAAAAGTTCGGAAACACGAGTTTTAAAATCTTGCGTTTTCTGTCAATTTCCGAACTCACATACAATTCATATATCCTAGAAACCACTTCCAGCAAGTGTTTCATGCTAATATTGACTTGTTCGGAATTGTTATTAAAATTAGCAATCTGATTTTCCAGCAGGCTAACTTCTCTGGTTAATTCTGCTTTCTTACGGTCGTATGTTTCCTTGTCAATGGAGTTGTCAAGGTAAACATCAACAAGTCTATCAAGACGTTTC
>JAGAVG010000016.1 GCA_017942035.1 bacterium
AAATTTTTCTTCGAATTTTTCAAATATTTTTTCGAGTTTTTCCATAGTATCAATTCCCTTTCTGTTATTAATTTCAATTAGTCTTGCAGTTTCGTCAGACGGCATTACACCCAAGACTGCAAACCCCGAATACCTATATTCTGTCGGTATTCTGCCGATTTCTTGGTATCCGTTAAGGTACTTGATTCTGTTTCCGTTTTCTTTAAGACCAATAATTTCAACGCTTCCGAATATAGTTTCATTTGCGTGTAACTTTTCTTCCAAAACGTCTACAAAATTTTTGTACCTCATAGCATCGATATATCCCTCACCAATTAAAGCTCTTTTAGTTTCGCCGTCAACTTTAATATCATCAATATATCCACGTTCTAAAACTCCAATCATGGTGGCATTTTCAAGTACAGGCACTCCATCCTCGATACCTGTTTCGCCATGACCTAAGATTTCTGTTCGCTCGTCATTTACAAATTCGCAAGTTATCGAGATTCCTTTAACGCTATCAATATTGTTTTTGCAGTACTCCTCAAGCCAAGTAATGCCGTTTTTGTTGTGCTGAGATTTGTCTTTATAAATCTCATGCAAAATCACTTTAACTTGCCGTCTGCCGTCTTTATCGTCTTTGCTGGAAAGCTCTAATATTCTCAACTTCTTCACCTCCTTAAGTTAATTTCGGTACTTCATTTGAATTGTTTGTTTTTGATTTTTCTGTGTTGTCATTTGTAATATCAGCTTTTTCGGGTCTGCCACCGCTTTTTGTAGAAGCAGTAAATGAAGTAAGATGGGGTTTATATTTTTCGTCCCACTTTTCTTCTTTTTCCATTTCCATGAGCGATAGATACGCTTCGGGATTAATCCCTGTGCTTGCAATCCATGCTGAAAGAGAGCCTCGTCCAAGTGTATAAAGCTCTTTCATCTGATTTACAAATTATTTACGATTGACTATCGAGCAAGGGAGATAATAAATATCGATCTTTTTGCCATTTATGAGATTTTCATTTATAGCTTTTACAAGCTCATACGAAATGCTCTCAACCCACGAATATACCTGACTTATGACTAACTGCAAATTGTTTTGCTGGCTTGAATAGGAGGAAGAAACTCCCGAAAGTAAACTTGCCGCAAAGCCTAAATCCGTGCAAATATCGTTCTTTAAATCTTTTTCACACTCGTCTTTGAAAAGCGAAGTATCAACATCAAGTTTATTAATCCTTGTACCGCTTGCAACCGAAAAGAAGTTAGTTCCACCGGAATTTGCTCTCTTTAGAATTCCGTCTTTAACCATTTCATGTTGCTGTTTTTGCTGATTTTGAGTGAGTGCACTCGTCCCAGGCTCTTTGCCTTGAGGAAATTCCATGTAAAAAATCCTACTGTTAATTTCAGAAAGAACATTTCGTTTGGTATTGGTCCAATAGTCCGAATACAAAATATCTTTTATTGCTTGGAGTACAAGAGGACGACCCCATTTTTCTTCACGACTGCTTCTTATTTTTAAAGTAATCGTCTTTGAAGCATCTAAAACGTACCAATTAGGTAGTCCGCTATTTTTACTCCTTTTTGAAAAAGCTTCTCTTATTTCTTTTGGGTACCTCTTTAATTTGTTTTCAAGTTTTTCGCCCGAAAAATTGGTGAAATAGTTAAGGTCAAATCCAATTTCATAGCTACCATTTTTTATTCCCACAATCTGTATATAGTCAATCGGCAAATTACAAACCGAAACATTTAATTCATTTGAATTTATCTCTGAGGTACTTTTAACGTCATACTCTGCCATGAATTTTTGATTGTTTCTGGGCTTTTTTGCGGTTTCTAAGTACGAAACGCTGACACCATAAATCATCGCCCTAAAGAGCATATCTCTGATAAACTCTTTATCTTTTATTTTTCGAAGTATATTCTCGGTTCGTTCTTTGTTTCTTTTGGATTTTGAGATGACAATTCTGTCAAGCGTTAAAATGCTCGTCATGTAATCAATTACATTGCTAAAAATTCCCGATGAGGAATATATCTCTTTGCTTAAATTACGAAGTTCCTCGTTATTATCCATAGGATTTTTGATAATCTCTGCAAGCTCGTCAAAAGATTTATTGAGCACAATATTTGCATAGTTACCGCTCGAAGCATTTTCATATCCCCAAAAACTGTTCACTTCAAAGTTTTCCAAAGAAATACACCTCCTTAGTTGATAAATGTCTGAAACTCATACTCATTTTGAAAAGCCCTATTATTTCTTTCAAGTTCATTGGCTATCAAATTTGCATAAGAGACGGCGGAAAACCTATCTTTCAAAGTTCCGCCATTGTTTTCGATTTTTATTCTTCCTTCAATTACTGTAAAGCTTAGGTTTACCGTCTCATTTATGAGTGCCGTTGTTTGATAAAATGGTTCTTGAAATAGCACTTGATTTTCAATGTCTAAACTGCCGAATTTCTTTATT
>JAGAVG010000017.1 GCA_017942035.1 bacterium
AATAACATATAATGATGTATCCTCTCTTGGTACAGATATTATTGTTGATTTAAATACATCTTCACGAAAACCTAATCAATTTGGTAAAGATGCATTTCTCATAACTATTTTTAAAAACTATGGGCTTCAGTTTTGGGGAATAAAACCTACTGAAGAGTGCTCATTTGAAGGTAATATAGACAGAAATTATTTAATGTCATCAGATTCTTGCATTTTTAGATATCAATGCAACAAAAACGGAAGAGGAATGTGGTGCGGAGCATTGATTATGTTAGACGGCTGGGAAATAAAAGACGATTATCCTTGGTAAATTAGGTTAGTAAGATGCAATAAATTGCACATACTTATTTATAAAGACAAAAAACAAGGCGGTTTGAAAATTCAAACCGCCTTTATAAATTAATCATTTTTATAATTTACACTGCTGTACAAACCATTTCTATTGAAGAATCGCGGTTTGACATAAATTCAGTAAAGTTGTAATTATTTACCAAATCTCTTTGTTCAAAATAAACGCGTTCATCCATAACGAGTTCATCACACTGGCTTAGTGACCAGAGCGGTAAATTTTTTGCGGATTTTGAATCAACAATAAGTTTGTGTACTTTCATATTTTTAGGCAATTGAGTAAATTTTGTACTTCTGATATTAAATGTATTTGCTCTAACGTCAGTGTTCAATTTTTCAACATTGCATTTTTCCATGTTCAAAGAATCAGTCCAAATGTGAACAGGCAATTTGCCGATTTTTGCATTGAACATATTTACGGAATTTGCATCAATCGGAGTTTCGATTTTTTTAATATCAGCACCTGACAAATTCAATTCGTTTGAAACCCATCCTATAGAAAGTTTGCCGATTGTACATTTTGACAAGTTTAAACTTCCTTCAATATATCCTAATTCTAAACTTTTGATTTCGCAGCCTGATAAATCAAGATCGCCGCCTTGATAATTTCTAATTAATTCTTCGTAGTCTCTTCTCATAATAAACCTCTCAACTTTCTTACCAGAACAGTATAACCAAAATTTTTGCTAAATTTATCCTCCAATTATATGTTCTTTAAAAATTTTTTCTAAAAATTCAGTGTGGTTTCTAATTCATTAAAAATCTGGTTTAATCTCTGTTTATCATGCTCATGCCAGTATCCGATTAAGGTCTCAAAAGCTGTTGCCATGCGATATTCCTGTTGGATTTGTCTGCGGCCTACGGGGATTGGAAGGTTTCTTGCGCGGCGGGCAATCTCTTTTTCTTCCGGCGAAAGTTTTTCCTCCATAGACTGTAAAAGTTCGGCTTGAAAAGATGCTTTAACTTTGTCAGTTGTAATTTTGTGAAGTTTTTTTGCGTTAGCAGTGAGTCTTACCGTTTTTTCCCGAATAAAAAGTTCCCAGACGGCATCTCCGATGTATGCGTAATTTCGTAAATTCATTTCTTCCATAAAAAAATTTTACTATAAATATTATTTTATTGAAAACTTTCTAATTATATGAGATAATGTAAAAAAAAAGGAAAATAGATTATGAAAAATATTTTGATTTTTATGATGATTTTTGCAATCGGAATTTGTTCTGCGGATGCGGCATCTACAAATTCACGAACAAACGCAAAAACTTGCACTCAGCCGAAAGTTTCTCAAACATATACAAATTTTTATAACCAGAGAGCGTCTGTGTATAATACCCTTAACCTTTCTGAGGCACAGGTTAAAACAAAAGATGAATTGGAAAAGCAGCGCTACAAATCTCTCGGTGAAAAATATATAGAACTTGATCAGGAAGAATATGTTCTTCGTCAGATGAGAGCCGGAAATTCTTCAAAAAATGCTATTTTGCGTCAGGAAACTTGTGTAAGAAATATTGCCGACGATATTGAAAAAATTAACAAAAAATATGATAAAGAATTTATCAAATCTCTCTCAAATGAACAGCGCAGCAAATACCACAATATTAAACGTCTGCAAAACCGCGAATTGAAAGAAGAGATTTCTAACGTTAAGCGCAAATATCTTCAGGATAAAAAACTGCGGACTTTTGGCGAAAAATAATTTTAATAAATGATGATTTTTTAACCAAAATAATTATAATAAAAGATATGAGGAAAATTATTCTTGTATCTTTTATTTTTTTGTTGATAAACATTCAAGCTTATGCGGGCAAACAAGAAAAAAATGCGCTTGAAGGGAACGGTTATGTTGGCAAACTTCCGGATTTGACCAGACAATACCATTCGGAAGAGCAAAAAGAAACAAAACCTGTGTTTGAGCAGACAAAAGATTTTCATTCCGCAAATGAAATAAAACCCGTTCCGCGTGACAATCCGGCGTTTTTAAATATTATTTTAAAAACCGACAAAACTTCAATGTACACAAACGACATAAACGAAATAATTCCGATGTATGAACGGGTTTTGCAATCCATTGAAGATGAAGAAAATGTTCAAAAATTTGTCTCGAAAGTTTATTTTTTGAACAAAAATGTAGAATATCTTACGGATAAATATCAGGGCAAACCGGAAAGTAAATACGTATCTTTCCAGCAGATGACAAAATCAAGTCTGCATTGTAAATCCGTTGCTCTTTTACGTTCTGAGGCCGAAAAATACAGTCCTTATCTTGCATATCAGGGGGCAGGATATATTTATAATAAAAACAATATAAACGATCAGCTTGAATATTTAAAAGCTGAAATTGAACAGACAATTGCAATTTTGAAAGATGTGAATTAATATTTTATAGAACATTAATAAAATTGAAACAATTAAACAAAAAATTATGTCAATAAAAAATTACGAAAAATTCTTAGAAATTTTAACCGATGATTTAGACAAAATGTTTGAACACCAAAAGGAACACCTTTGCTGCAAAGAAGGATGTTCATACTGCTGTGAAAGAGGTAATTTTCCATTTTCCAAACTGGAATTTGATTATTTGATGTACGGGTTTGAGAAACTTGATGAAGAAACAAAAGATATTATTGATAAAAATATCCGCAAAATTAAATCTAAGAATTTGAACTCTTACACCTGCCCGTTTTTGATAAATAAAAAATGTTCGCTATATAAATATCGGGGGCTGATATGCAGAACCTTCGGACTTCTTTCTATGAGTGTTGACAATGAATTAACAATACCTTTTTGTGCCGGCATGGGATTAAATTATTCAAAATATTTTGATAAAGAAAAACAAACGATTTCTTATAATCTCGTTCAATCAATTCCGTCAAAACATCCGCCAAGACCTTTCAATATTAATCTTAACAATCTGATGTCACTTGATATTTTAAAAGAACTTAATCTTGAATTCGGCAATGTAAAAAGAATGATAGATTGGTTTTAAAATTTTTATTTTGCCTATTGACTGATAGCTGCTCTCAAGTGATAAAATTATAATGTAGTTAGAAAAAGGAGAGATAAGATGACAAAAATACTTGATAAAATTAACAATCCTCAAGATTTGAAAAAACTTACAATATCAGAAATGGAAGGGTTATCGGATGAGATAAAAGAGCTTATAATAAAAAAAATTAACACAATAGGCGGTCATATAGGGCCTAACCTCGGGTTTGCAGAGCCTACAATCGCAATGCACTATGTGTTCAATTCGCCGGAAGATAAGTTCATTTTTGACGTTTCTCATCAATGTTATACCCATAAAGTCTTAACAGGCAGAAAAGATGGGTTTACAGATGAGGATAAATATTTAAAATACTCAGGCTACACAAACCCGGAAGAAAGCGAACATGACTACTTTGTTATCGGACACACATCCACGTCAGTGAGTTTGGCTGTCGGAGCGGCAAAGGCAAGAGATTTGACAAATTCAAAAGGGAATGTTATTGCCGTAATCGGGGATGGCTCATTATCCGGCGGAGAAGCTTTTGAAGGCTTCAACAATGCGGCTGTGCTTAACAGTAACATAATTATTATCGTAAATGATAATGAAATGTCTATCGCTGAAAATCAAGGCGGACTTTACAATAATTTAAGGCTTTTGAGAGAAACAAACGGAACTTGTGAAAATAACGTTTTTAAAGCAATGGGATTTGAATATTTTTATGTTGAAGAAGGTAATAATATTTCAAAACTTATTGAAGTGTTTGAAAAGGTTCGAAACACAACTTCTCCGACAGTTGTTCATATTCATACGCTGAAAGGTAAAGGTCTGAAAGTTGCGGAAGAAAATAAAGAAATGTTCCACTGGATTTTGCCGGGAACTCTTGATGAAAAACCGGAAACACCTGCGGCTCCGCAAGAAACTTATGCTTCACTTACGACTGATTATATATTGAAAAAGAAAAATGACGGCGCGCCGGTTATTGCAATTACAGCCGCAACTCCGGGAGCAGTTGGATTTGACAAGAATTTCAGAAATCTTATGGGGACACAATATTGTGATGTCGGCATTGCAGAAGAGCACGCCGTCGGATTTATTTCAGGAGTTGCCAAAAACGGAGGCAAGCCGATATTTTCAGTACTAAGTTCCTTTATTCAGAGAACTTATGATCAGCTTTCTCAAGATTTGGCCTTGAATAATTCACCGGCAACTATACTTGTAAACTGGGGCGGAATTTCTCCTGCAGATATGACGCACCTCGGCTCGTTTGATATCCCTTTGATTAGCAATATTCCTAACATCGTATATCTGGCGCCGGTGAACAAGGAAGAATATTTGAAAATGCTTGATTGGTCTGTTAAACAAAATGAACATCCGGTTGTAATTCGAGTACCGTTTGCAAATGTTGTATCTTCCGGAATTGAAGATAATACGGATTATTCACAATTGAACAAGTTTAAAGTTGAAAGTGAAGGAAAAGATATTGCAATTATTGCGGTTGGAACTTTCTTTGAACTTGGTAAAAAGGTTAAAGCGGAAATTAAAAACAAATTGAATATTGACGCAACTTTGATTAATCCGCATTTTATTTCAGGATTGGATGAAGAGCTTTTGAACTCTTTAAAAGCTAACCACAAACTTGTAATAACTCTGGAAGACGGAATTTTAGACGGCGGATTTGGACAAAAAATCTCAAGTTATTACGGAGATTCAGATATGAAAGTTCTCAACTTTGGCGCGAAAAAAGAATTCACAGACAGAGTTCCTATGGATGAACTTCTCAAACGCTACCATCTTACTCCAGAATTAATAGTAGGTGATGTTGAAAAAATAATATAATTAAAAGTTAAATAACAAACAAAAGAGGAACAATTATTTAATTGTCCCTCTTTTAATTTATAAACAAATTTTACCTTTAAATCTAGCAGATGCCTTCTCTCAATCTAACGATTGCAGCACCCCAGGTCATTCCGGCGCCAAAACCGCAAAGGATTGCAGTTGTACCAAGTTTAACCGTACCTTTTTCAACACCTTCCGCAAGTGCAATAGGAACTGATGCGGCGGAAGTATTACCGTAATATTTAATATTACTGATAACTTTTTCATCAGCATAACCCAATCTTTGCTGCATAGCCTCAATAATTCTCTGGTTTGCCTGATGTGGGATTAAGTAATCAACATCTTCAGCTTTCATTCCTGCATCTTCAAGACATTTGTCGATGTATTTTGGAAGAACTTTTACAACAAATTTGTAAACTTCTTTTCCGTTCATTCTAATATGGCAATCTTGCGGAGTGTTCGGTTCAACAAGCGGACAAGTTTTGCCCGGCATGTTCATGTAAATATATTCTCCGATAGAGCCGTCAGCTCTGATATCCAGCGCAAGAATATCATCAACACCATCTTCTGCCTCAGTTACAACTAATGCTCCTGCACCATCGCCAAAGAGGATTGAAGATCCTCTGTCTGTCCAGTCCAAAAGTCTTGAATTATTATCCGTTGCAACAATTAGAATATTTTTATAAGTACCTGAGCCAATGAAACTTCTTGCAATCTGCAGGGCATAAATAGTTCCGGAACAAGCCGCCGTAATATCAAATGCCGGTACGAAATTCGGAATACCCAATCTTGATTGCATGTGACACGCGATAGCCGGATAAAGCTGAGGAGGAGCAGATGATGCAGCTATAATACAGTCAATTTCTTCAGCAGGAATTCCTGATTTAGCAATAGCATTTCTTGCAGCTCTTTCGCCCAAATCAATTGCGTTTTCATCACCGGAAACCAAACGGCGTTCTTTTATTCCGGTACGTGTATAAATCCATTCATCGGAAGTTTCATATAGTTTTGTCAAATCGTCGTTTGTAACAACGGTTTCCGGCAAACTATATCCAACACCGGCTATTCTTAACGGTTTCATATTTGTCATAGATTATTCCTCATAAAATTGTGCTATTTTTTCGTTAACCCCAGTTTCGACGGCATCTTTAGCTACTCTTACGGCATTTTTAATTGCATAAGCTTTACTTCTTCCGTGAGAAATTACCGTAATCCCCTTAACTCCCAGCAATAATGCTCCGCCGAATTCTTCATAGTTAATTCTTTTGTTAATCCTTTTCAAGAAAGGTTTTGCAATTAAACCAATAATTTTACCGACAATATCTGATTTGAATTCTCTCTTAATCAATTCAAACAACATTTTTGACGTTCCTTCGGTTATTTTAAGGGCAACGTTACCGACAAATCCGTCACAAACAACAACGTCGCAGACATTTAAGAAAATTTCTTTACCTTCAATGTTTCCAACGAAATTAACTTTATCCTGAGCATCAAGAAGTTTATAAGTTGCCTGAGCAAGTTCGTTTCCTTTGCCGGCTTCTTCTCCAATATTCAAAACTCCGACTCTCGGGTTTTCAATTCCCAGAACATTTTTAGAGAATGTTGAACCCATTATCGCAAATTGATGGAGCATTTCAGGTGTACAATTGCTGTTTGCTCCGCCGTCGATTAAGACAATAGGTTTTTTCATTGTAGGAAGAGTAACTGCAATTGCGGGTCTATCTATACCGGGAATTCTGCCCAATCCGAACAAACTTGATGCCATTGCCGCACCTGTTGAACCTGCTGCTACAACCGCATCTGAACTTCCTTGTGCTACAGCATCTACAGCAAGAATAATTGATGATTTTTTCTTTCTTCTTATTGCCTGACCGGGTGCTTCGCCCATTTCGATAACTTCAGCGGCATGAGTAATTTTGATATCAAGCTTGCTTGTATCAATTTTAATTCTTTTAAGTTTTTTACTTCCCGATCCGCAATCAGTATAAAAACCTTCTTGAGAAATTTTATCTAATTCCTGCTCGATTTTATCCTGTTTCCCTACCAATTCAATAGCTACACCATATTCATAAGCCGCCCATACGGCTCCAGCTACGATTTCATGCGGGGCATGATCCCCACCCATTGCGTCAACAGCTATTCTTGTCATTGTTACCCTCTCAAAGTCTTATATATCAATTGAAGGCGGGAAGTTTAACCTTCCCGGCCTTTTTAACAATTATTCTTTATCTTCTTTAGTTTCAGAAGCTTCTTCGGCTTTTTCTTCAACAACTTCAGTTTCTTCTGCTTTTGGAGCTTCTTCAACTGTTTCAGCTTTTGCTTTTTTAGTTGATTTTTTTGCCGGTTTTACTTCTTCTTTTGTTTCTTCTTTAACTTCTTTTGTTTCTTCAACAATTTTATCAGCGTCTTTAAGGCTTACCGGTTTATCTTTGTAGTAGCCGCAAGCTGTACAAACTGTATGAGTTAAAACAGTTGCACCGCAATTTGAGCATGTAGTAACTTCAGGTTTAGTAGCCTTCCAATTTGATCTTCTATGACCTTGTGCTGAATGTCCTGTTCTTTTCTTTGGTACTGCCATTTTGTCTTTCCTTTATTTTTTTCATCTACTATTTATTTTTCGTACTTGGCTGTGAGTTCCACTTGGCTTTTGAGAACCTTTAAAGCCGCTCACACAGCCTATTTGAGTTTTATATTTTTAAAAACTTCCATTCTCGGATCGGGAATATTTTCTTCATGAGCAAACATTCCCTCATTACAATTTATACCACAAACTTTCTTATTTGGTAAATTTAATATTACAGATTGATACATTAAGTCATAAATGTCAATCTCATCTGCACCTTCGAGATCAATAACAAATTGACCGTCTTTAAGTTCGGTTTCCTGACTGTATTCATCTAATAGTGCGTGTTTTGCGTAGTATTCATCTATATTAAAATCGAGTTCATAATCAAATTCTTTCAGGCAAATATCGCATTCAAGCTTAACAATTCCTTTAATATTTCCGGAAATTTCAATCATGTCGCCTAATTCTTTTATTGTCAGGTCAGATTTTATATTTCCAACGGAGTTAACTTCGGGAATTTCTTCATCAAACTTGACCAAAAGCATTTTGCTTTCAGTTTTTTCAAGATCTTCAAGTTTTACAAACAAATTTTTCATAGATTTTCTTACACGTGAGAAAATTATACCACAAAAATAACTTTTTGCCAATGTTTTAAGATAAAAATACAAGGTAAAATTGTTGATTGCCGCGGCATTATTTTTGAGTAAACAAATCGTAAAAATGATAAAATTGTAAAGGATATTTAAGAGTTAATTTTTCCAAAAATTTAACATAATTTTCTTTCAAATTTTCGGAACCGGCTTTTTCAAGATAAATTGTATAATTGTCGTTTTTTTCTTTAAGAGCGGCTATATAATAAATCGGCACCTCCATTAATTTTGCAAAGATGAAGGTTCCTAAAGGGAATTCTACGGTTTGCCCTAAGAAATTTGTTTTGAAGGATGCGGATTCATTTTGAGAAATCCTATCACCTGCGAGAAATGCTATTTCGCCGCTATTCAATTTATCTTTAAGTTTAATCGGGGTATCTATGCCGATTTCTTCGACGGGAAAAGTTGTTACATTTTGTTTTACGGAAATTTTTTTCAAAAAATTATTAAAAATCTTACACTGAGACTCGCTCAAAAAAATGTTTACATGAACATGCCGGCCCATCTCATCAATATTTAATAATGAGCGCATTACATCAATATTTCCGAGATGAGAGCAGATAAAAAATACACCATGACCTTTTGAAATATCTTCAAAAAATTCTTGTTTGATTTCTTCATCGGCAAATTGAATTTTTTGAGCATCAAAACGATTTACAAAAGATTCCATTTTATCAAGCAATGAATACGAATATGATAAAAAATGCCTGAATTGATTGAATAAAGACGGTTTCAGACCTACCACCCGTAAGTATTGGGCAGAATACTTTCTTATTTTTCCACCAAAACAGAAGGCAAAAAAAGTTACGAAAAATATGACCAATTTGGCCGTATTTTTACCAAAAAATTTGTAAATATACCATAAAAGGGTTAGCCTTTTTGTTCCTGCGGCCTGCTCTTTAACCTGATACCATCTCATTTTATTTCACACTCCAAAAGCGTGTAATCATGCGGATTTATGCGATATTCATTTATGACTTTCAAGCCAGAGTTGTTGATAAATTTTTCCATATCGGATTTTTTATACATTCTGCTGTTTCCGTTTGCCATGCAGGTAAAATACAGTGAAATGTGAGCAAGAGAATATGCCGCCCCTTTGTATTGCTGATTATCAATAAAAGGTTCGAGTATATAAATTTTTGTTGATTTTTCCATATTTTTTCTGATATTTTCGAGTATAAACTCAATCTGTTCAGGAGAAAAACAATCTAAAAACTGGCTCATAAATACTACATCTGAAAATTTAGGATATACGGCATCTTTATCAATAACATTTATGCTTACGTAATCACATCTTGAAGAATTTATATTATTTTTTGCATTGCCGATGTTTTCTTTCAAATCGAGCATCGTAAGTTTGCATTTGTCATTATATTCAAGGCATGCTCTCTCAAATTTTCCGGTGTTTCCGCCAATGTCAAAAATATTTTCCGGGTTGTCTTTAAAAATTATATTTAAAACTTCGTCAAAACATTTATCAGAATAAAAGTGGTCGAATTCATACCAGCTTTTTTTCATTTTTTCCGGCAATACCGTAAGAGCAGGGTATATTGTCGGGTAATTTCCGACAAACTTTTTCAAACCTTCGGGAGAGGATTTTTTGAAGGAATTTAAAAGTTCTGAAGCACCCAGATAACAAACATCACGCATAAAATTAAAGTTAACTTTTGTCATCTCATCATATAAAAAAGCCTGAGAAATTTTTGTGGTTGTATATTTCCCGTTTTTTTCGGCAATAAATCCAAAAAGTTCTGCTGCATCAAACAATGTTTTTACGCAATATTCCGTGACATTGCATTTTTGAGTAATTTCATCAATATCTGCCGGATTTTTGTCAATAAATTCCAGAATTTCCAAGTCAATAAGCGCTCCCACACATTGGAATGTAAACGGCGCAAATACAATCTGCTGAGCTTTTGAAAGGGCTTCTAAT
Source organism: bacterium (assembly GCA_017942035.1). Classification (GTDB taxonomy): domain Bacteria; phylum Cyanobacteriota; class Vampirovibrionia; order Gastranaerophilales; family Gastranaerophilaceae; genus RUG14219. The sequence goes on from JAGAVG010000017.1 coordinate 10,320, forward strand.
CCTGATAATTCCTTGTTTCTGCTTCTTCTGTATTTTAACATTATTGCCTTTTTATCTGTGATAATATTAGAATTATACCATGGAAATCTTTTTTATAAATTCAGAAAATTTCAAATTTACAAAGACTCAGAATTCTTTTTTTAAGGGCAAATCAGAAAAGAGAAATTTTCAACACGCTCTTGGAAGATTTCTGGTTAAATATGCCGCAAAAAATTATTATAAAATCAACAATACGGAAATTGAAATTGAAAATAACAAACCTAAATTTGTACAAAATTCAATAAATTTCAGTATTACGCATTCTAAAAATATTGTTATGGTCTTATTTGATGAAAATCCCGTCGGAATTGACGTTGAGTTTATGAAACAGCGCGATTTTGGAAAGATTTTCGAACATTATAATATTGATATTCAAAACCCTTCAAGAGAGTTTTTCTACCGCTTTTGGACAGAATACGAGGCAAAAATTAAACTCCAACAGACTGCCAAATCGTATTTTAGTGCTGAATTTCCAAACGGGTTTATGATGAGTGTAACAAGCGGTCAATCTTTAGATATTAGGAAAATGCTTAAAATATACGAGGTTAAAAGCCCTATAGATAGCACAAATCCGATTGAACTGATAAGCTTAAATCCGGTCAATGAAAGCAGCATGAATGAAAATACACTTGTGATGCAAGACATAAATACCGCGTCATTAACTTGTTTTGAGCCGTTAAATCTGAAAATTGAATAATCCAGACCAAATCCTATTAAAAGAAATACTGCGAGTATGTGAAAAAGATTTATATCAATTCCTAAAATTCCTGTGAGCCCTATTACAAAAAGGCTTGCAAGCATTGAAGGAAGCATTATTTTGATAGAATTCTTAACCCCGAAAATTATCGCTAAGATTACAAAAAGCAGGGCAAAAACCGGAATAAAAAGTCTTGAACAATTCTGACGGCAGGTTTTTACAATATTTGAAACGTCTTTTTGTATATCAAAATATTTTACTCCCTCAATTCCCTCTATAAGTTCGGGAGAGTCAAAATCGTAAAGCAGCATAATTGTTTTGTTCTTTTCATATATAAAATTATTCAAAAACGGGAAATTTTCTTCGCTAAAGACTAAATCCGGCGTCTGTGGGTATTTTTGAGGGGATGTCACATAATCTGTTTTTTCTGTCGAATACAGTCTTTCAATCAAATTTTTATTCTGTTTTTGTTTTTGTACTGACGGTATATATCGGCTCATAGCCTGATACTCAGTTAGATTAAGAATATCCGAAATTTTTTCTTCTTTCTCAAGACAATCTTCTAAATCTTTTCCTTCAACAATAATAAAAGAAGTTTTAGATTTTGCCCGACTGACCTCGGAGAATATTTTTTCTGCATTCACAAGCTCTTTTGACGGAACATACATGCTTTTTATATTATCATTGTAATTCAGCCGCCATAATCCGATTACAGATAAAATTATAATACCCGATATAAGGATTTTTTTGCCTTTGAAATTAATTTGCGGGATTTTTTTTGAGTTTGAATTAATTTTTGCACAAAGTATCGGATAAAATAAGATTAAAAACAAATAAACCCCAAAAAGTCCTGAAATCGTGAATAAGGCAATCTGTTTGAGTAAAAGTGTTTTTGAAAACAGAAGGATTAAAAATGCCGAGCATGTTGTTAACATGCCGCAAGTCAGGCTTTTAATTATATTGTTAATTGTTTCTTCCGGAGTTTTGTCAGGAGTTTTGCTTACAAAATAGTGAAGCGAGTAATCTGCGGAAATTCCTATTAAAGTGGTTGAAAAAACAAACGTTAAGATATGAATATTTCCAAAAAATATTCCGGTCATACAATAGCCTGCAATGCAGCCGGCTAGAAGGCTTAAAAGCATCGGAATTAGTATTTTTAAAGTCTTAAAATAATAAAAACATAAACTACAGACAAATAGTATCGAAAAGATACCGATAATATTTATCTCAATAATTGATCTTGAACTTGCGAAATATGAATGTATCGGCGCTCCGGTAAGGTAAATTTTTACATCATTATCTGATAATTTCCGTTGAATATTTACCATTTTTTCAACTTTTTTATTCAGTTGAGAAGGTGAAAGAGCAATATTATCATCAAATTCATAGTTCAATATTTTGTAATATTTATCATTGAAAGTTATGATATCAGAGGTTCCGCCGAGATTTTCCAAAAAATCTGTTAACAAAAAAAACGGATCTTCTTGCGGCGAAAGGACCAGAATTTGAAGCGGATTATACAGTTTTTGGAGGCTTTGATTTTTAACCTCATCGAATTTCCCGCTTAATAACAGAGTTTCATAATTTTTGGACAACAACCCTCCGCGGTGTTTTTTATAAACTTCAAGAATTTTATTTACATCCGCAGAAACCGATTTTATATCGGATTTGTCAACTTCCTGATTAAATAAATCCGTAGCTGCATACACATTTTCTATATCGTCGCTTTCAATAAGAACATTGACTTTTGAGGAATATTTTCCGCTCAAATCCACAAGCTCGGTTTCTGATGGAATAATAGCTTTTAAAATGTTCGTCTCAACAGCAGGAGGCTTAATTGCGCATAAAATAATAAGAATTAACAAAACAAAAATATATAAAAATCTCAAAAACTTTTTCATGACTATTTCCCGCAAACGAATGAAATATCTGTTTTTCCGTTATTAACAGAATTTATCACAATTCTTTTTATATTGCTGTCACCATTTATAAAAATTGATTTTAAATGTGCTTTAATCGCTGAATTTTTTGGGGTTAAATCAAGATTCCATGAACCCCCGCTAAGTTTTTCAAAACTAACGTCAAAATTCTTTTCCAGATATGAATAATTTTTATTGGAAATAGCAAGAATAATCTCGTTAATCTGTTTATTGCTTGCCGAAGAATAAGTTGTAGTCGATTGAATCGGATATTTCGTTTTAAAAACAACTCCTTTGTTTTCAATAAATTGAAAATCACCACCAGAATTAAGAACTGTATTTCCGAAAGTTTTCTGCTGCTTGAATGTGCAGGAAACAGATTTCATCTGCGGTAAATTATTAGCAATATCCTTAATAGCGGCCGCTTTTACCACAATAGTTCCAATAAAAAATACTAAAAATAATAAAATCTTTTTCACAAAAATATTATAGCGCAAAATTAAATTTACATCATTGCGAGGTCGGATTTTCGCATACGCGCCATGTGAGCGGAGCGAACCCAGCCCGTAAGGTGGCATGCCACCCCGAATAATCCGATAGAACGAAATGAGGACGCTGCAATCCATTTACTTTTTCTTGACGAGATTGCCACGCTCACTACGTTCGCTCGCAATGACGAAAATGACGCAAAAAACGCACCAAATTTTATATTTTGGTGCGAGTTTTTTATAGCCTTATTATACAATATTTTCAGACACTTTTCAAGTGGTGTTTTTGATTTTTTAGGTGAAATTTTGAATTTTAAAAGGGTATGTTTTAGTGAGTTTCAGGCTCACTCGCACCAAAATATAAATTATGGTGCGAAAATTTAAACGTCAGTTTATGGCTGGAAAGGAGACAGGATGCTAAAATATAGAATTATGAAAGGAAGAAATTTGAAAGAGGATAATATGATAAAAAATAGTAGTAGGGTA
>JAGAVG010000018.1 GCA_017942035.1 bacterium
GAATTGTTATTAAAATTAGCAATCTGATTTTCCAGCAGGCTAACTTCTCTGGTTAATTCTGCTTTCTTACGGTCGTATGTTTCCTTGTCAATGGAGTTGTCAAGGTAAACATCAACAAGTCTATCAAGACGTTTCTTAGTAATTTCAAGGTCTTTCGCTTTTAGTTTTTGTTGCTGGGTTTCTTCTTGATGTTGAGTATCAAAGCGTTGTTTTAACTTATCAAGATACATTTTCAGTATATCTTCGGGTATGGTCATATCTTTCAAAGTATCTTCAACAAGTTTATTAGCAACCTCTTCATTTATCTGTTTACAGTTACAACCATTTTTCGGTTTCGGTCTAAGGTAGATATATTTGCCTTTTTTCGGTGGTTCAGGAGTTACAGTACATCCACAATTTTTACATTTAATCATGCCCTTAAATAAACCATGCCTGTTGTCCTTAATTTTATTAGAATGGTTACGACCTTTACCCTCTCTAACTTTGCGACATCTTTCAAATAACTCATCCGATATGAGATGAGGGTAAATATGAGGGTATCTTATCTCTTTTTTTGTACCTTTGTTGATAACTTCTATCCCGATATAGAACTCATCCATGAGGATTTTACCTATATTACTTCTATCAAAGGGTTTCCCTGTTTTCTTATTCTTTAAGCCCCACTCTGTGGCTTTTTCGTGTAGTTCATCAACAGAATACAAGCCAGTAGCGTATTCAACAAAGAGTCTTTTTATAAGAAAAGCACAACTTTCATCTATCAATATTTCTTTAGAGTTCTTCTCATCTCTTTTATAACCTACTCTTAACTTCGTAAATACACGACCTTGTTTTATCATCTCTATATGAGAACGCCTTATGTTGTATGATAAGCTATCTGTATAATTTTGAGCCATAACGACAAAAATATTATACAGCATGAGTTCTTGGCTAGTAGAGTTTTGATGTAATACTTGTTGCTCAGTCATTAGGTGTATTTCGAGTTTACCACTTTGTCGTAGCTTTTCTAATATTGGAGCTTCTTTAAAACTGCGTTGAAGTCTATCGACCTTATCACATATCAGGGCAACAGGTTCTTTTTGCTTTTCAATGAACTTAATCATTTCAAAGAATTTTGGACGGCTTCCACGAGTAGAACTTTCATGGAACGTGTACTCTTGAATAACCTTTGATGTAATCATATCCGATAACATCAGACTGTTGTTGCACAGAGCCGAGATGAAGCTCAGGTATAACCCTGTCTTCATCTTCTCTAGTGTAGTTATAGTTGTAAGTTTCTCTTGAATTATCATACGGTACAATATCATCCAAGTCGTCTGAGTCTTCCAAGTCTTCAATATCGTACTCATCTTCAAACTCGGGGATTGTTTCGGTCAATATCTCATCCGCTGCTCTAACAGGTTGGATGTTGTTACTTACTTCGTGAGTCTTTTTTGTCATAAGTCATTACCTCGTTTCTGTTGAGGATTATGACCTAGTTAAAATAACCAACTAACGATGGTTAGTGAGTTGGTTAGTTAAGTAAGTTAGTTAGAAAAAAAAGATACTGTTATTATTTGATAACAGTATCTTTGTAAAGTTTTATTAAGATGTTAGTTAAAAATCCACGTTGTTAGTCAAAATCTTTATACCCCCAAACATCTTCCAAAATGTATTCTCCCTCTCCTCTGTCTCCTTTAAGCAATATCTTTTCTGTATCATATATTTCTTGATATTGTTCGTTAAGTCTTTTAACAGCCATATATAATGTTTTCATGGTTATATCTAGTTTATTATTTGTTAAGTCAGACTTAGCAAAATTAAATTTGCCAGCTTTAGCCTTACGTTTAAGGTGATTATAGAGCTTTCCTGTTTTACGAGTAAATTTTGTGCGTTTTCGCTTTTCTTGTTCTGCCTCTTGCTTTGGGTCTTTCTTTTTGCTTTTAGACTTAGGTTCTGTTGGTTCTTCAAGGATACCACTTAAATTTAATGAACATTTAAAGCTAAAACTTTCTTCGCCGATACTCTCGTTAGCAGTATCAATTTTAATATCTAAATCATAACCACCATTATCATGTAGTTTAATCAACTCAGGAGCTAACTGAGGCATATCATAAATGTTAGTTGAAATAAAGCAATTCAAATTTAAAGGTGCTAACCTTTTTATAAATTCTTGTCTAACATAATTCCACTTATACACATTCTGATTACGTGTCTCTAAACGGTCATTAACCAATTCTTCACAGTATTTTTGTAAGTAATCTTTTAGTATATGCTTTTGAGGTTCTTCGACTGATACTATATAAAAATCATTTTGGACTTCTCTGTAAAATGATATATTTTGTGGTGGTTTTGCGTCATTTACAATACTTTCAAGGTTATCAAATAAAGAGTCAAGGGTTTCTTTTGGTATCCTATTTGCAACATAAGGAATACTCAAGGTCTTACCCTGCAAGAAGTAAAATAATATAGCTAAGTTATAACTGAAAATTCTTCTCATGTCCTAATCCTATCACAAACAGACTCTTCGCTCAAAAGCTCTCATGCAATGGGTATATCCAAAGTTTGAAAAAAATCAAAAATTTCCGTATGTATAATAAAAGAAATTTTGACTCATGCTAGAAAAATGTTCTATGCGTTCTATCGAGGTTTTATTTCAATAGTATAACCAAGTATGTTACATATCCTCTGTACATCAATATACCTCAGAGAACCTCTTGCCAGTTTATTAGAGAGGTTATTTTTACTCTCTTTAGTTTTGTAACGTTCTTTAAGCTCGTTAGCAACTTTTTCAATGGTGTAACCCTGAGCCACCATATAGGAGCGAAGCTGTCTTTTTAATGTTTCTGCTTCTTCCTTTGTAATATCCGATTTATTTTCTTCTGCCATAATCACCTCTTTTTACACTATACACTCCGTAGTGTGTTTTGACAACTACTATGTAAACTTTTGTAACTTTATAGTAACTCATGAATTGACTTTGCACACTGTAGAGTGTATTATATAAGAGTAAGGTTAATTAAGAAAAGCGAAAGGACGTACAAAATGACAACAGTAATTATCACATCAAATCTTGAAAATGAAATCAGAGACATCAGAGCATTAGAAGCAAAAATAGCTGAACCATTTGCGAGATGTTTGCAGAGATTTTTCGCCCGTTCCTATCTTTTTGTCTAAAGAAAGCAGGAGTAAGTTTCGTTTGTAGAGTTTCGGGAGTTTCTTTTGTGCAACATTCTTTCAGCAGTCGTCTATAGGTCAGCAAATAAGAACTTGTCATGGATAAAGGGTCATAAAACAAACCTTTTTTCATATCCAGTTCTAGTTCGCTAATCATGCATTGTCGTGTTTGTTCATCTAGGTCGGGAAAGTAATACATAAAAAATCTCCTTTTAATTATTTAAACAAATTAAAAGGAGATAAATCTTATTTTGGTTAATAGTATTATTATTCAAGTGAGATATTATATTCTGAATCCCACATATTAATTAAATATTCCATTTCATCTTCTGTTTTGTCTAATATTTCTGCACATTGTTTTATGTTTAATAAATTTTGCGTGTAAGCTTTTTTCACTAAAGATGCTATGCCTCTGCCAAAATAAATATTATTAGATAGTGCTTGTAATTCTTTGGAATTAACATTTAAGGAATACATTTCATCTTTTTTGCTAAGTTTGGTATTATATTTCTTTGAATATGCACCATAAAATATTGGCCATATGTTATAATTTGGTTGTTGTAACTTAATTAATTCATTTAACCTATATAATACAACTTTATAACTAACTCTAAAAATTTGTTTTACTTTTATAACTCTATCAACAAAATCGCAGTTGTCTGCTTTTTGCCATTCTTGCAAAAATTCATTTTCTGGCATAAGTAAGTATGAAGCAAAAGTATCTGCTTCTTTTTCCTCTTGAGGATTTTCAAAAGTTATATCAGAATTAAATGAATTTAAGTGTAATAATATATGTCCTAATTCGTGAGCAACACTGAATATTCTTCTTTCAACTGATATTCTATCCCAAGTATTTACTACAACTACTCTATTATTATTGCTATCCTTTAGTGATAACCCGAAAAAATTATCGGAATTAAATTCTCTTGCATATAGTTTTATTCCAGCTCTAAACTCAAGTAAACCGCAAATGTCGCGTATGGGTTCATCCCCAATCTCAAATTTTTTTCTGACTTTTATAGCCATTTCTTTTGGATCTTTGGTTGAACCCTCAATATCTTCAAGTTTATATCTATATTTTTCATTTTCATTTAATTTATTAACTAAATTATTAAAATTTTCGAGCCAAGTTGAAACTATATATATAATTTCTTCACGTTTCTTAATACTTTTTTCATTTACTGCTCTAAATCTTACAGCTTCTATTTTGTTACATTCCTTAAAAAAATCTTCTATTTTAACATCAAATACATTAGCTAACTTAGTTAATGTATCAATATTGGGCATGGATTTCCCGCTTTCAATATTACGGTATGTAAGTAATGAAATACCTGCATCTTCTGCTATTTTTTCTTGAGTTTTATCATTCAAAATACGCAATTTTAAAAGATTGCTTTGTATGTTTTCATTCATTTTATTCTCCTAGTCAATAGTATGTTAACATAAAAATATTATTATCGCAAAAATTATTACATTAGTAACCAAAATTATATTTTTCGTTTCGATAATATGACCGATTGCAATTTTTACATTTTCTGATATAATAGTTATAGAAATAATAATAAAGCATGCTTTTTTAAGCATGTAATATTATAAGTAATTAGATTATAACTCATAATCTAAGGAGTATACAACTCCCTGAGTAAACAGGTCGAATACTCATAAGGGGATACAAGTTATAGAAAGGTTAGTGGATATGGTACTTAAAAGATTTCCTAAAGAAATTAACGGAAAATGGTATCTAATTACAAATTGGCGTAAAGTCAATGGTAATATTCAAATTTCCAAAGGCAAATTCTGGAAATTTCCATTAAGAAAACGTGCCGCATAGTTGAAAGCACGACACGTTTTAACAATCCTGCGGAGCATACGTCAATATGTTCCGCTTCCCTTCTAAAATTATTACATGTTTTTTCTTTTATGACAAGTATAAATTCTTGTTTCATGAAGATTTGTATAGATAGAAGGGTAGTTGTAATAAAGTAATAGCGAACTTTATTACTGGTGTAAAATCGCTAAAGAAAGGAATTGTCAATATGACAAATCAACATGTTACGCCACACCCTGAAGGAGGTTGGCAAGTAAAGGCAGCAGGTGCATCAAGGGCAACTGTAAGAACTGATACTCAAGCTCAAGCTTATAGTATAGGAAGACAAATTGCTATTAATCAAGGTAGTGAATTGTTTATACACAACAAGCAAGGTCGTATTAGAGAACGAAATTCTTACGGAAGTGATCCTTTTCCACCGAGAGGCTAAGTTGGTTATTATTAAGAGAGAGCAGAACTAAACTGCTCTCTTTTGAATTAATATATAAGTATTAAACTGATCTTAATAAAAAGTAAACTATTTGCAAACCATAATTTTTTTGTAAATATACAGTTTAGCAATGTTATAACGCAAACAACTTTACCATCAAAAGATAATATCTTTAAGTGTTTTTCACACTCGGGTTTGAGCCTATACGTCTTACTAATTATATCATAAGTATTACAAAACTGTCAATGTTCACTTTTTGTTTAATAATCTGCAGTTTTTGCACGTAGGATTTTGGAATTTTGGATGTGAAAAACTGTAGATGTTGAATGTGTTCAAATCGTAGGCTACGCAATATTTTTACGAATTTGTTGTGTTAAGCTGTATGTCAAGGTCCACCATAAAAAACCGAATGACATTTGTTATTCGGTTTTTTATTTTTAAGAATTATCATTGATAAAAATTGTACTTTTTGAGTAATTTGCTTGGAAGTTTTTCAAATGTCGGTTGGGCATACTTGCCCAACAACACTAAATTACAAGCGATCGGAACTCAATTAATTATTCAAGTTTGAAATTACTCATATTACTCTTTTACTGGTCAGGCAAGATTGAGAAAAGTTCCATCACCTCCCTCCTATACTGCAAGGTGAGGGAGATACTGCCCTGAGTAATGAAAGAGTAAATTGAGCATTTTGAATTTGTTGGGCAGGTATGCCCAACCGACAAACCTGCTATTTCATTATTAAATTTTGTAAAAATTGTTAAAGTTTTTTCTAAAAATTCCGTAAATATAGAGGTAAGATTAAAGTGTAAAGCTGAAAGGAACTAAAATGACTACTATCAACCCACTCGGACCACAAGATGATGGACAATATGACATCGGAAACAAAAAAGTGCCTGCTACTGAAATAAAAAGTAGTATTTTTAATGGATTGTGGAATTTATCTGATTACGACGGTGATGGAGAATTTACAATTAATGATATAAAAAGTAATAATGAATTATTTAAGCATAGAGTGGGATTATTTCTTGATAAATTAATATCAAAAGGAAACAAGTTTGAAGATGTAAAAGGTGAGGTTGCTGACTATTTACGTATTTTGGAACAAGATTTTGGCAGAAAACCTGCACAGTCAACTGTTGATATTGCAAGTAAAAAAAATAATGAGTATTTTGAAGAAACAGTAAACAAGTTTTTCACACATGAATTTACAGAATCAGCAGATATAGAAAAAATGATAAAAAATCACTACAAGTGTACAAAAAAAGAAGATGGGTCTAGGGTATATGTCGACAAAAATAGCAAAAAGATTATGTATAAATTTAATCCTAATGGAGACAGAATAAAATTTAACTACCAAGAGGGTTCTGATAACCCAAGCGGTTTTATTTCCGTAAATCCATATGAATTGCGAACTAAACATGAATATAAATTAAATGAATATGGTGTATATTCAGAACATTTTGGTTTACCAGGATATGTTTTAACTGATGATTTTGATTTAAAGGAAAGAGACTACTATAATGAAAAATAAAGTCTGTAGGATACGGTAAATTTTAATTTATCGTATCAATAATGCATTGTTTAGGTAATCTTTGATTACCTAAACCTGCCTTTTTCTCAAAATTACTGTTCCAAATCATCAAACCGACTGTCGTTTTACAAAAATTTACAATATATAAAATTTACTTTTAGTAAAAAGTTATCCCATTTCCAAAGGGTGGTAATACAACTTGTCCTATAATTTCATTTCGACCTGCTTCAACTACCTTTCCAGGATTTCTAAAATCAGTCAATAAAGTGCTTACTTCACTTCCAATACCAAGTTTTTGAGCGTTTTGTGTTCCTGTTTCACAAGTCATTACAAGAACTTGCTCCCCTTTAGGTATATTTTTATTTATATAATCAAGTACTTTTTGCCGTGTTTCATAGAATGCCCAGCTGTTTTTATCAACAGAACCAACACCATGTCCTATCAAAACATGTTTAATTCCTTTCAAATCAATTTTAACTGCCGGTTGAGGAGTCATAGCATTTATCATGCCAGTTCCTTTTATAGCATTTTCTAAATTTTCCAAGCCTCCTGTAAATGCACCTAAATCAGACTTTGTTGGACAATGCAATTGTAAGCCTGTTGCATTATAAAATTCACGTCTTGCTAAACTTATATTTGGAGTTTCACCTATAAGATGAGATATATAATTCCTACTTTGTTTTTTACCAAAATTAAAAGTACTCCTATTTTGTTCGGCAAGAATTTGTAAGCCTTCACCAGTTTGAGTTGCCTTTTGACCAAAAGATATTTTGGGTTTAGTTACTTTCGCAGTCTTTGCTAGTACTTCTTTTGCTTCAGCTGCAAGTATATCGGATTTGTTTAATGCGCCGACAAACCATTTTTTCCCAACTTGATAAAGTGTAGCCCGTATCATTAATATCCATTCCCCCTGTATTTATATAAAGTATTTTTCTGTTTAAAAATTGCACTCTATAAATTTTTTTAAGGAATGATTTACAAATATTAATAATTATTTCAATTTATGGCAATAAATATTGTTTATAAGGTTTGTAAATGTATGAAAATTTTGCCGAAAATGACTTATGTTGCCCAAAACAGAAAACAGGTAATTAACAAGCATATCAAGACTTTTGACAATCTTATTACTGATGGTAATTATGGACGGGTTCAGAAATTACGAAATTTTTTGGGACTACCAATGCATGCCGTTGCTGCAACTAAACTTTTATACGATGCTTTTAATGGTGAAGGCCCGATAAGTGCTCTGATTTGGGCAAAAGTTAATTATGATTTCGTACAATTTATAAGAAATATAAACAAACGAAAAGCTGCATTATTGTCAGAGTATTTGAAAGGAAAAGGGGTTAATAATCATGACGAAATAAGATATGCTGTGAAAAAATATTTTGTCAGACTTGGAATGCCGTTTTATCCGATTACTCACCCGAAAGGAATGAAACAAATTGTAGAAAACGGAACTTATCCAAGAAGTTTTGAAACCGGGATTGTTTATGCAAGAACAGACAAAAAATCAATTTTCGAAAATATTCCTACATTAATGTTTAAGCTAGGTTGTAAAATTCGAGGCATTAAATTACAGCCTGAACACTGAAAAGTTACTTCAAGCAAATTATATATAACATAAGACCAATCGGATACAATGTGCAATAACACTACATTAGAAATCCGATATCAGATATTTATTAATACTTAGTCAATAGCTTGCAGCCATTCGTTATATAAATCTTCCAGCTTATATCTTGCATTTGCAGGACTTGTTGAGGGCAATTTATAGCATTTGTATTGCTCTAAAATTTCAGGAAAATATTTTTTGAATGCTGAATACGATTTGTTTCCATTTAAACAAATAATTTTAATATTCGGGAACTGCTTTAACAATTGCGGAATGTCGTTTGGAGTTTCGTTTTGAATATTAGAATCCAAACTGCCGTCTCTATTGCAAGATTGAATAACATCCCAGAGTGCAATTTTATTGTCCAGTAAAACTTTTAATTTGTCTTGATATTTTAGTTCTTGTAAATTTTTTGTATTACAAAATTTAGCCATTAATTTCCAAAATCTATTTTGCGGATGAGCGTAATACTGCTGTTCGTCCAACGACTTAATACCCGGCATGGAGCCGAGTATTAAAATTTCGGATTTTTCATCAATGTTTGCTAAGAAACTTTGACAAATTCGCTTATCAGATTTTTTTATCATTTTGTTCATTTTTTAATTTTTGTAAGTTTAATGACCGCAATGATGTCCTTCACCATGGTGTCCATGGCAGTGATGGTGATCATGGCCTTCTCCGCCGCAAGCATTTTCACCTGTTTCAAGAGTATTCGACAAATATTTTTCAACGATTTCTCTTACCGGCAATTCAGGACAGCCCGCAACAACTTCTATTCCGTTTTGCGCAAACATCATTAACGGCCTGCCGCCCATTCCGCCTGCAAGAACTTTACTTACTCCCTGTTCTGATATCCAGCCTGCGCTCTGGCAAGAAATTCCTTCTTCCGGAACTCTTTCTTCAATATTTAATATTTCTTTTGTGTCCGGATTTACTTCAGCAAAAGTAAATGATTCGCAGTGGCCAAAATGTCCGCATAATTTACCTTCTGATGTTGGAATACAAATTTTCATTATTATCTCCTTTTAATTTTTCTATATTTATTTGCTAAATTACTTTTTTATAGAATAAAACATCCACAATATATTTTCATATATCGCTGATGCGGATAACTTAGCCATTTTTGCATAAGCTTTTAAAGTCTCTTTTTTATTAAAAACTTCTTCTGAATTTTTTTCTGAAAAATCCAGTATTTGGTTTTGAAGATCCAAACTTTTCTTCAAATGCATACGTGCTTTTGCCCTATTATCCATAGATTTATATAATATGGTATTAGCATAGTCTTCCACATTTTCATAGTATTTTTGCACCTTACTAACTAAATGTTTTTTTAGCTGTGATTTTCCGGCAAAATTTATATTTGAATTTCTAATTTGTACATTATTTTCAATCATAGTTAAATACCTCAATTATATTTGCGCGTTTTTCTATGATTATACAAACTAATTTTTATGTCAACGCCTAATTATTAATAGTTCTGCCAATTAAACTTTTAATGAAATCAAGATTTTTTGTGGCTTTATCTTGATAAGCTGCAAAATTTATAAAGTTTGAATTTGGAAGCCAGATTTCGCCATATAAACGGTTAGTTGCCGGATTTAATTCAATATTGATTTTGTGTGGATTTGCACTGTTGGCATTTCTCAAATTTACATATTCTCTCATTTCTTTTATTCCATTGAGACCTTTTACAAATACTTTTCTTGTATCTTTGCTCATATTGTTAATGTGTCCGAATTGAGGGTTCATGTTTGCCTGGTAAATGTTGTTTCTTACGTCCATTAGGTATTCCTTTCATTTTTTGACTTTTAAAACAGTCTTGCTTTATATAAACAACGTAAAATTTTTTTTTGCTATTAAAACATTTTTTGTTAAGAAACTGTAATAAAATTAAATTTATAATAAATTCACATACAATAGTTTATGAGAGGGGTAGGAAATGAAGAGATTATTTATTTTAATTATTTTGGGATTAATATTGGCAAATATACCGTGTTTTGCATCAAGCAAATACTATTTGAATGTTTATCATGAACTTGATAATAAGGTTAAAGTAGATCAGGCGTTAGTAAGTAATGTCGGGTTTAAACTATTGAATGCAAATAAAATTGATAAACGTATGGCTTTTGTATATTCAAGAAAAAGTACGGTAAATGCTTTTTCCAATTCACTTGACAGAAGAATTATTATTTGTAAAGGGATAGTTGATTATATGGATTCAGAGGATGAACTTGCCGGCATTATGGCGCATGAGATTTCTCATAGTATAGATAGTTATAATGGAATTTTGAGAGGAAGCTTGAACTTTATTCCACAAGCATTTGTTCCGAGAAAATATGAACGCAAGGCTGATTTGAGAGCTGTCGATTTTATGGTGAATGCCGGATATAATCCGCTCGCTTTGATTATTATAATGAATAAAGTTTCCGGACAATATAGATATGAAGTTTTATCAACACATCCGCTTACATCAAGAAGACTTGCATATATTTATGAATATATTTACAGAAAATATCCTGCATTTCTTGCAAATAATGCGTACATAGATAATATCTATTATCAAAATTTCCTTTTAAATTCCGAACATAACCGCAAAAAATTGGAACAGGCTGTAAACAGCGGTTCAAAGAAAAGAATAAGATATGATTACTAGAATTATTTTAATAAGCCTGCTTCTTACATCTGCGGCATTTGCGGTTGATGACAAGTTTGCGGAAGCGCTTGACAAAAATCTGAAATTTCCTTCGGCAAAACAAAATAAATTTTGTGATACACCATTAAAAAACGGGAATTATGTTTTGCCGCAAGCGAAAAATATTCATTATGAGGACAGCCTCGTAAAGAAAACTCTTGCCGGAAAAACTTTTGAAATTCCGGAACCGAATTTAACCTACGATTATTCAGATAGTAAATATGTTGTTGTTAAAATTCGTCCGACAGCCGGAATAAGTACGAATAAAAATGGCGCAGCAAGTGGCGATATCGTGAAATTTAAAGTTGAAGAAGATGTGATATATGAGGGAAAATTAATCCTTCCCAAAGGTACCGAAATTAATGCTATAGTGGAAAATGTTTCTCCGAATGGAAAAATGGGAGTACCGGCACATCTTGTAATTTCAAGATTTTCATCCCCTCTTGTAGAAAATAAAACTCTTGATTTTACAATAAATAGACAAGGTCAAAACCGTTCGCTGTGGGTTTATCCTGTATCTTATGTGTTAATGCCGTTTTTCGGAGCCGGATTTCCGATAACTTTTATCAGAGGCGGGAATGTTAATATCAAACCGAATGAAGTTATTCAAATTTATTACCGCCCGACAAGGTTTAGAAAGAGTTTGTAAAAATCAGGGAAGTATTTATTCCGGCGAAGGCAAAATTATTTGACATAACAATATTTGTATCGATTTCAGCACCCTGATTTTTGATATAACTTAGCGGCGCGCAGTTTTCATCAAGATTTTCAAGATTAAGCGTAGGGCAAAACCATTTGTTTTTCATCATTTCAAGAGTTAAAATTGCTTCAATAGCGCCGGAGGCGCCTAAGGTGTGGCCGGTGTAACTTTTAATTGAACTTATCGGAACCGGACGATTGAAAACATCATAGGTTGCAAGACTTTCGGCGGTATCACCCTGAATTGTACCTGTTCCGTGAGCATTTACATAACCGATTTTGTCCGGTGAAATTTTCGCATCATCAAGTGCGATTTGTAAAGCTTGTTTCATTGTATTTCGGTTAGGATTTGTAATGTGAGTACCATCAGTGTTTGTTCCAAACCCTATGATTTCGGCGATAATATTTGCCCCTCGCCTTTTTGCATGTTCATATTCTTCTAAAATCAAAGTTCCGGCGCCTTCCCCAATAACAAGTCCGTCGCGGTTTTTGTCAAAAGGGGATGGTGTAAGATTTGGAGTTGAATTTTTCTGGCTGGTTGCATATAAAGTATCAAAAACGGCGATTTGTGTCGGATGGAGTTCTTCTGCACCTCCCGCAATCATAACAGTTTGATATCCGTTTTTTATTGCTTCATAGGCATAACCTATTCCCATAGAGCCTGATGTGCAGGCGGTTGATGTCGGAATAAGCCGGCCGGTTGTTTTGAAATATAGCGAAATATTTGCAGCGGTTGTTTGCGGCATCATTTTTATGTACGAACCTGAATTTAAGCACTTTACCTCTTTATCAGCCTGCATTGAATGAAAATCTATTAAAGTTTCAAGCGATCCTGATGATGAACCGTAACTAACACCTGTCTGGCCGTTTGTTATAATCTCGTCATTCAGTAAACCGGCCATTTCGAGAGCTTTTTCAGCACTTGAAACACTCATAATAGAGACTCTTCCCATAGTGCGTAGGATTTTTCTGTCAAAATGCGGCGGGGTTTTAAAATCTTTAACCGGCGCGGCCAGCCTTGTGTTAAGCCTTTTAAATTCGTCCAGTTCCGGCATATATTCAACTGTATTTTCGAATTTTTGAAGTCTTTCAAACGCAGACTTTACATCACATCCGAGAGAACTCACAAGAGACATTCCGGTAATTACGACCCGTTTCATAAGTATAAACCTCCGTTAACAGATATTACCTGTCCTGTGATATATGAGGCATCTTCTGATAGAAGGTAATTTACAAGGCTTGCGACTTCTTTTGCTTTGCCAAAACGTTTCATAGGAATGAGTTTTCTCACCTCATCAAATGGCAAATCTTTTGTCATATCGGTTTCAATTACTCCAGGCGCAATGCAATTAACAGTGATTGAGCGTTTTGCAAGCTCTAAACTTAAAGCTTTTGTTGCGCCGATAATTCCGGCTTTTGACGCGCTGTAATTTACCTGACCTCTGTTTCCGCAAAGTCCTGAAACAGATGAAATTGTGACAATTCTTCCTTTAATTCTTTTTTCAATCATCGGCATCACAAGCGGTCTTAAAACGTTATAAAATCCGCCTAAATTTGTGTTTAAAACATCATCCCATTCATTATCTTCCATTGCGGGGAAAACGTTATCTTTTGCAATTCCGGCATTCAATACTATTCCGTAATACATTCCGAAACTTTCAATATCTTCCGTCAAAACTTTTTTACACTGCTCTCTATCTCTTATGTCAAATTGAAGGGTGCGGAAAGTTTTGCCGTTGTTTTTGAGCTCTTCCATAACCCCTTCGGGCTTTGTACTGTTGTAGTGCAAAACCACCTCATAACCGTTTTGTGCAAGATATATTGCCGTCGCTTTTCCTATCCCTCTGCTTGCTCCTGTTACTAATACCTGCTTATTCATCACTCAACCTCTGATACGCATTAACAATAGCTTTTGCGCATTCCACACCATCATTATAAATAAAACATTCAAATGAAACAAGTTCATTGTCACCATAGATTTCAACAGCTTTAATAAAATATGTTTTACCCTCTTCAAATTTTTCAAGTTTGTTTTCATAAAGCCTTGTACCAAGCAAAAATCCGATTTTGGGCGGGTTTTGATTGTTTTTAAAGAATGCATAGCATCCGATAGTCTGCGCCATAAATTCAATCCCTGCAAGGTGAGAAATGCCGTCTTTGTCAAAGAAAATTTTGTCCTTAGTGATTTTTACTTTTGAAATTACGTACTGATTTTTCAAATTCACTTCAACAATATCGTCAATTAAAATCATCGGATGTTTGTGCGGAAGAACTTTTTCGAGGTCATATTTTTTACGCCCCAGAATTATTACGGCATTTGTTCCGCCAAACCCGAAAGAATTCGAAAGACAAATATCAAGTCTTTCAGCTTTTTCTCCCTTTTTAGCAAGTTTTATTTCTGGAATTATTGCTTCACCATCATATATGTGTGGAAGGAGAAACTTTTCGGGGTTGTTTGAAAGCATTTCAGTACAAAGTGCGATTTCTATGGCAGATGCCGCCCCCAGACAGTGGCCGGTCAGGGGTTTGGTTGAACTTGAAAAAACTTTGTCCTTAAAAATTTCCGAAACAACTTTTGCCTCCATCGTGTCGTTGCTTTCTGTCCCTGTCCCGTGAAGGTTTATATAATCAATATCTTCAGAAGTTAATCCGGCCTCGTTTAATGCATTTAAAACCGCATTTTTCGCTTGAAGTCCTTTGGGTTCAGGGGTTGCGGCATTGTATGCATCAGAGGACTCACCTATTCCCATAATTTTTATACCGGTAAGTGCATTTTTTTCTATGACAAATAGGGCGCCGCCTTCTCCGATATTCATTCCGGTAAAATTCTTGCTCATCGGGTTGGTTAATTTATCCGTTAAAACTTCAAGCGCCCCGAAACCTTTCTGCGGCAATGATGCCATTGAATCAACACCGCCTGCGATAACAGCATCACAAAGATTTTCTTTTAAAAGTTTTACCGCGGTTGAAATTGCTTTTAAGCTTGATGTACAAGCGGTTGAAGGAGACATATAAATCCCCTCAAGCCCGAGAAATTCCCGTACAAATTCCGCAGGATTTCCGTATTGGGCATGTTTTAGGTTTTGTGAGGTTTCGTATTCTTCAATGCCTGTATTGGTAGTGCCGATAATCACGCCGATTCTTTTTTGGCCGTATTTTTCAATCAAATCTTTTGTGTTCAGGTTATTAAGGCAGTGAAGAAGTATTCTGTTGCATCTTATATCGTAATTTTTATCTTCAATCTGCGGTAATTCTGCGGTTATTTTATGCGGGAATATTTTACCCTCAACGGCATTTTTGAAAATTTCTGATATATTTTCTCCAAGGTTACAAATGGCGCTTGTTTGAGTAATTAATATTTCTTCCATAATTTTGATTTTTCTTCCCGCTTATAATAATATTAATGTTATCATGAATCTTTATTTATACAAATTTTCATACAAAACGGATAAAATTCCCGATGTGTCTTTTATTCCGATGATTTTAAGGCGCAGACTTGATGATTTCGGCAAAATTACACTTGCAACTATGCATGAAATCTACGAAAATCAAAAAAATATAAATCTCGTGTTTGCATCAAACTGTGGGGATTTTGACCGCGTTTTGAAACTTATTGAGCAGAAAAATACTGAGGGAGAAATTTCGCCTGTCGGGTTCAGTTTTTCGGTTCACAATTCAATAGTCGGGCTTTTTTCACTCATTAATGGGATAAATTCTTCTTACAATTCAGTTTCAGCGGGTGAAAACACTCTCGCGGCAGGGATTTTGGAAAGTCTGATACAAAATGGAGAAACGCTTTTTTGTTATGGGGAATCTGTCGGCGGTTATAAAAGTGCGGCGTGTATTTTTTCAAATGAGGAAAAAGAAGGGGCAGTGAAACTCGAAATGGAAGAGGGTCAAAAGAATAAAATCGGGACGTTTGAGGAATTCATTGAATTTTTACAAAAAGAGCGTGAAAGTTTTGTGAGTGAATTTTTCACGCTAAAAAGGGCAGAATGAAAAAGTTTTTGATGATTTTAAAAGTTTTTATATGTGTTTTGATTTTTGGAGCAGGAGCTGTTTTGATAAGTTTTGTGCTGTTTCCGGCCGGCGCGTTTTTTGTGAAAGACAAAAAAGAATTCTTCACCAGAGTAATCCATAAATCCTGGAAAATTTATACTCATATAATGCTGAAAATTCATGCAATTGAATTGTCCGCAAATGAAGAAATTAAAAATATCCGCCAAAAAATAATAGTTGCATCACATCCGACATTTATTGATATTGTGCTTTTAATAGGGTTAATCCCAAAATCTGTTTGTATTGCAAAGAAAGAACTTTTGAAAAATCCTATACTAAAAAATATTGTCAAAAATGCGTATATAATTAATGATGTAGAAACCTTTAGCGCAGATGCGGCAGAGTTTTTAAAAGAGGGTTACAATGTGATAATTTTTCCGGCCGGAACAAGGACTACTGAAGGGGAAGATTTCAAAGTTCATAAAGGGGCCGCTCAGCTTGGGATAGAAACGGGGGTTGATATTGTTCCAATCAAAATTAGCTGCGATTGTAAATT
This sequence comes from bacterium, assembly GCA_017942035.1. Lineage (GTDB taxonomy): Bacteria > Cyanobacteriota > Vampirovibrionia > Gastranaerophilales > Gastranaerophilaceae > RUG14219. Next base: position 16,507 of record JAGAVG010000018.1, read on the forward strand.
TCTGGCAAAAAATTCTTCAATGTTTGAGGTAGGGGGGAAAATTCCGCATTACACTCTTACTTTAAAGCCGCAATTGAAAATTTCCGATTACAAAAAGCAGCCTGATGATTGCGTGAAATTAAGAAAAATTATTTCTGCGGATATAAAATCGGCACTTGTTTGAGTTGTATAGTTCAATTATGTAAAAAAGCAAAAAATTATCATATAAGGGTTGACAAATTAGGAAACATCGTAAATAATATAAACACAGGGTGGCTGGTTTGTCAGACTAGCCAATAGCTCTGTAGAGTTCTAAATGGTTCTTATCCTTTTGGGTAAGGGCCATTTATTATTATGAATAAAATCAAAAATAGCATTATTAATGTTAAATTTAAGTTTTCCATAATGACCTCTTTCTAGTCGGGAAACCAACCCGAGTTCTAAAATAATGTGTTGGCAGTTTCCGTTTCAAAAAGAGCTATCTTTACCCTGTATATATTAATACTACAAATTAAAATTTGAAACGTCAACAAGTTCTTTTAATTCCATATTAAGTGCAAGGGCAATTCTTTTCAAAGTTTCTATGGAAGGATTGCTTTCACCGCGCTCAATTGACCCGATTGACGTTTTACAGACATATTTTAATGCCGATTTTTTCATTAATGCTTAAACTTGTCATAATATAAGTATACTATCTTATCACAAATATTTAAAGAATAAAGTTTTTATTTATCAAAATCCATTATATCCATTAACTTTATTCCTAATGCTCTTGTAATAATAAAAATTTTCATTAAAGACGGATTGAGGGTAGACTTTAGTCTACCAGAAAAAATGGATTGCCGCGTCGCATACACTCGTCTTGGATTTGACTTTATATAATCATCTGTTAAGATAATTATTGGAAGGAAGAAAGAGAATGGATTTGCAAGAGGATATCAAAAAACTCATTATAAGTTCGCTTGAGCTGGAAGATATTACACCTTCTGACATTGAGGATGATGCCCCGCTTTTCAATGAAGGATTAGGTCTGGATTCAATTGATGCGCTTGAATTGGGTATGGCTTTGAAAAGAAAATATGGTGTGCAATTAAGTTCAGACAAGGAGCTTAACAAAAAATATTTTTATTCGGTAAAAACTCTTGCTGAATTTGTTAAGGAGAATACTGTTGAGTAAAAAATATTCACGCGATGAAATTTTTGATAAACTTGTAGAAATTCTGGTGGATGATTTTGAGATTGAAAAAGAAAAAATTCAGCCGGAAACAAATCTGTTTGAAGATTTAGAGCTTGATAGTATTGATGCAGTTGATTTGGCTGTTAAACTCCAATTTTTCACAGACAAAAAAATTTCGCCTGAAAATTTCAAGCAAATCCGCACAATTAACGATGTTGTCGATGCAATAGAAGAATTGCTCAAATGAAATTGAAATTTTTAATACCTTTTTTATTCACTTTTTTGATAATTTTTTTGTTCTATATAACGAAAGTTTTTGTGTTTAAATTGTATCCGGTTGTGATGAATTTTACGATTTTTACGGTGTTTTTTTCTTCTATTTTCACAAAAGAAACGATTATCCAAAAGTTTGCAAAAATGCTTGACGGAGAACTGAGTGATTTTGCAAAAATTTATACAAGAAGATTGACTTATATCTGGTCAGTTTTTTTGTTCGCTAATTTTCTGATTTCACTTGCTACCGTTTTTATGCCGGATAAAATCTGGATGATTTATAACGGCTGTATTTCTTATATTTTGGTCGGAACTTTTTTTGTTATAGAATATATTATTAGGATAATTTTGAGAAAAAAATATGACAAAATTTGATGAATATTTTTATAGCAGCAAGCATGATAAAGAGATTGTTATCGTTAAAAATGATGAAAAATTTTCACTCGGGCTTTTAAAAAAATATATTTTTTCAAAAAGTGAAATTTTTAAAAGTTCACCTGTAAAAAATGTTGTTATTATGGAAGAAAACGGGTTCGATTTTGTGGTGAATTTCTTTGCGGCTGTATTTGCACAAAAAGAAATTTATCTTGTCAGTTCTAATGAGCGCCTGAAAGAGTTAGATATTGAATATATTTGCGCTCAAAATGATAATAAAACTTCCGATTGTGTGAATTTTTCTCAAATTAATCCTGATGATATTTTTATTAAATTTTTTACCTCAGGTTCCTGCGCTCAGCCAAAAGTTATTACCAAAACTCTGTGGAATTTAATCAGAGAAAGTGAGGATTTGTTTGATGAATTTTCAGACAAAATTCCGTCAGGCTGTCAGGTTGTTACAACCTCTACACCTGCTCATCTTTTCTGTCTTTCTTTTTATATAATGTTCGCATTTTTCAACGGATTTGTTATTAATTCAGAGCGAATTTCTTTCCCCGAACAACTGAGAGAAAACACTATTCTTATATCAACACCGGCATTTCTCGACAGAATTTGCGCTAACGATACAAAACCAACTCTTGTTCTTTCTGCCGGATCAAAATTAAAAACCGAAACTTTCAAAAAATTCCCGCATTTAATTGAAATCTACGGTAGTACGGAATCCGGTGTGATTGCGTTCAAAACTAAGCCCGAAGATATTAACCTCAAGCTGTTTAAAAATGTATCTGTAAAAACTGCGGAAGATGGAGCTTTTATAAAAAGTGATTTCTTTCCGGAAGATGAAATTTTTGTGAATGACAAAATTGAAATCCTTCCGGATAGAAAAATTATTCTCAAAGGCCGCACCGATAGAATTGTCAAAATTCAGGAAAAAAGAATTTCGCTGCCGGAGATTGAAAATGCTATTTTGAATTGTGAACTTGTAGAAGATGTATTCTGTTTTGATTTTTCCGGAAAACTTTGCGCAGCAGTAGTTTTGAATGGTATGGGAAAAGAATTTTTTATCAATAAAGGGATTAATGAAACCGTGAAATTTTTGAAAAGTTTCACTAAAAAATCCTGCGAAATTTTCCCTAAAAGATGGCGTTTTTTGATTGAAATTCCAAAAACTGTTTCCGGAAAAAACGACATAGAAAAAATCAAAAATATTTTCTCTGTCAACCTTTCTTATCCGTTTATTTTTGATAAAAAAAATTCTCCGGATGAAATTTCTTTGAGTATGATTTTTTATAAAAATTCAAACTTTTTCAACGGACACTTCGAAAATTTTCCGATAGTTCCCGGTGTGGTTCAGCTTTATTATGCTGGATATTTTATTGAAAATCTTTTCGAGGTTGAGCTTGCGAAAAATGCCGTAAAAAAAATGAAGTTTTCAAATGTAATTGAGCCGGATAAAGTGCTGACTTTGAAAATGCAAAATAAAGGAAAATCTTTTGAATATACCTATCTGGCTAATGACACAGTATTTTCATCGGGTATATTTTTGTTAAACGAGGTTAAAAAATATGAAAAAATTTGAATCTGAAACAATTATTGAAATTCCTTTTTATGATGTTGATCCGATGAATGTTGTCTGGCATGGAAATTACATAAAGTATCTTGAAAACGCAAGGTGCGATTTGTTCAAACTTATTGATTACACCTATTACGACATGGATTATGACGGAGTATTTTATCCGATTGCAAAGATGGATTTGAAGTTTATCAAGTCCTGCTCTTTTGGCCAAAAAATTAAAGTTAAAGCTGTGCTTGAAGAAATTGAGCCTTGCATTATAATCAAATACACTATATCAGACTACGAAAGCGGAGAACTGCTTTTCAAAGCAAAATCGATGCAAATATGCGTTGACAAAACCACAAGAAAAAGTATTTATTCCTGCCCTGAAAAACTTTCCTGCGCTGTGAATTAAATTTTTTAACAATAGAAAAACGCACCAAATTTTATATTTTGGTGCGAATAGGCCTGAAATCCACTAAAACATACCATTTCAAAATTCGAAAAATCATCAAAAAACAACAAAACACCACTTGAAATGTGTCTGAAAATATTGTATAATAAGGCTATAAAAAACTCGCACCAA
>JAGAVG010000019.1 GCA_017942035.1 bacterium
AACCGCCGGGAGCTCGTATGAGAGTCGGCTTGTCAGCATTGACTGCGGCTGAATACTTTAGAGATTTTTCAAAACAAGATGTGCTTTTGTTTATTGATAACATTTTCAGATTTACTCAGGCAGGAAGTGAAGTTTCGGCTCTGTTAGGACGTGTTCCGTCTGCTGTAGGTTATCAGCCGACACTTGCAAACGAAATGGGTGAATTGCAGGAAAGAATTACTTCTACAAAAGACGGTTCAATCACATCCGTTCAGGCTATTTACGTTCCGGCAGACGACTTGACCGATCCGGCGCCGGCTACAACATTCTCTCACCTTGATGCATCAACCGTTCTTTCAAGAAATATCGCATCTTTGGGTATCTATCCGGCAGTTGACCCGCTGGAATCCAATTCAAGAGCACTGGATCCGAATATTGTCGGAGAAGAACATTACAATGTTACAAGAAGAGTTCTCGAAATCTTGCAAAAATATAAGGAATTGCAGGATATTATTGCAATCTTAGGTATGGATGAGCTTTCGGAAGAGGATAAAGAAACAGTTAACAGAGCAAGAAAAATTCAGAAATTCTTGTCTCAGCCGTTCTTTGTAGCCGAACAATTCTCAGGCAACAAAGGTAAATATGTAAAACTTGAGGATACAATCAGAGGCTTTAAAGAAATTTGCGAAGGAAAACATGACGATTTGCCGGAGCAGGCTTTCTACATGGTCGGAACAATTGAAGATGCAATAGAAAAAGCCAAAACGCTATAGGTAGGAATTTATGCATTTAAAAATAATAACTCATGAAAAAGTTGTATACGATGAAGATGTCGATGAAATCTATACCAAAGGTGTTGACGGCGAATTCGGTATATTAAAAGGGCATGTTCCGCTTATGGCGGCTCTTGATATAGGTGTCACAAAAGTTATAAAAGACGGCCAGCCAAAATATTTCACAACAATGGGCGGTGTGTTTCAGTTTAAGGATGATGAAGGGATTATCCTTACAACAACGGCTGAATCAGGTGATGAAATAGACGTTATGAGAGCAAAAGAGGCTCTTGAACGGGCAAAATTGAAACTTGCCGAAAGTGAAGCCACATTAGACGCCAAACGCGCAGAGGCTGCAATAGCAAGGGCAATGGCGAGATTAAAGGCAACTTTAAATAGTTAATATAAAAAAGCGGAAGTTTCGATTAATATTCAAAACTTCCGTTTTTCTTAGATTATAATTTTCGGGATTATAATATCATTTTTTCAATATTTGTTTTATTTGATAAATTATTTTTGCAATCCATTTGGCTAAGGAGAAACTTTCTTCTTCCGGCATTTCTACGTCTTTTGAAAAATCAATAATGTCATATTGTTCTTTTTTCATAAAAATGCTGTCATCACCGAACGGATTTTTTTTCTTTTCTTCTTTTTCGCCTTGTGACATATAGCCCAAATTTCCGCCGCCACCGTCATTTTGCATGCTTTGAGCTTCTCTTATCACCGGCCTGTTTGACGCGATATTCATGTCGAAACTCATAATTTTTTCCCTTTATATTTTTCCCTTATATATATAAAGTATTTTTCATGAAGAAATGTTACAAAATTGGAGTAATTGTAACAAAAAATTTACAATCTGTTATTTGTCGTTAAACACGAGGATTGACTGACACTTAAAGGCAGTTTCGAATAAATCGCGTTTTCTTGCAGCATAGGTGATATCCGGCCTGTATTCTTGAATGTTTGGATAGAGCTTGAATTTTGCAATTGAATTTTCACGGTCAAAATCTATTTGAACTTTTTTGATAAGTGCGCGGTGTGCTCCATCAAGTCCGTCCGCAATTCTTAAAATTCCGGAAAGCCGCTTAATTATTTTTCTTTCTTTTTTGTCAAAATCCATATAAATCGGATGTTGAGTTTTATCCGGCAGACTTCCGCGGTGGTATCTTGCAATGCAGGAAATCATGGCGGTTTCATCAGAGTTGAAATTTTGAATACCGTTTTCGATAATCAAATTTTGACTATGCTTGTTATGACCTTTAGAATCCACAAAATACCCGATATCATGGAGTAAGGCCGCAGTTTCGAGAAGTTTTTTTTGAGAATATGGCATTTCTTTTATATGATGTGAAACTTCATCGAAAATCATTCCGGCCAAACGCTTCACTTCGTGTGCGTGAGGAACATCTTTTGCATACATTTCCAAATATTTTTCAAGCGTTAAACTCATTGCATTAATTTTAGCAAAAAAATAGATTAGCGGCAATTTTTATGATATAATTCAACACAAAAGAGAGTTTTAATCTATGGGTGAAGAATCGTTTAATAATGTGAGTATGGATATACCATCTGAAGTTCTTGATGAAATCCAGAAGAATATAGAAGATATTATCCGGAATTTTGACGTTCCGGACGCAAACAAAATGGACGTGATAAAAAAAATAAATTTTATTTATAATCAGTCCAAACATTTATCAATTACGGATGAATTGACCGGATTATTTAACAGAAGGCATTTTGAGCAGAATTTTGAGCGTGAATTTTTGAGGGCAAAACGTTACGGTTCTGATTTAAGTATTGCGATAATTGATATAGATTTTTTCAAAAAAGTAAATGACACATACGGCCATCTTTGCGGGGATTACGTATTGAGAGAGACGGCTTACACGATTCAGGACTCTTTCAGAAAAACGGACATGGTTTTCAGATACGGCGGGGAAGAATTTGTGGTAATTCTTACGGAAACTTCACTTGAAAGTGCTCTTATACCGCTGGAACGACTTAGGAAAAGAATTGAGGCGAAAAACTTATTTTACGAAGGTAAAAATTTCAATATAACAGTGAGTATCGGTCTGAATTCCGACACCTCAAAGTTTGAAAGCGCCTCAGAATTTCTTGATGCGGCAGATAAGGCCTTATATCGGGCAAAAGAAAACGGCCGCAATAGAATAGAAACACATTAATCATTCAATTTCTTTTTCTGATTCGATTTTTAATAACGTCATGGTTTATTATCGTGATTGTCCGGGGAATTTACGTCATTGCAAGCGTAGTGTGGCAATGACACTTCCATGTCATCCTGAACTAGTTTCAGGATCTCTTTATTATGAGATGCTGAAATACGTAGATCAATACGACATTCAGCATGACATGTTTTTACGAAATTTTTTATATAAATTTTAGCAAAAAAAATTTTGCTTGAGTTTTAACTATTAAACAGTTGAAAAACTGAAAAAATCTGTTATTATATAAAAAAGTGAAAGGATTTTTCGAATGAACAAACTTGAAGTAAAAGAAATCTCAACATTTATGGAAAATAATATTAGAAAAACCCGTCTTGTTATTTCACAAAACGGGCAAAATACTGAAATCATTCTCAATGGTGACGGGAAACTGAAAGTCGCAGTTGGAGCTTAAATTAATCCATTTTATTTACTGCTTTCATCCTCGTCAACGGTGTAGTCATAATTAGGAGCATCGCTTTTTTCATCTTCCTCGTATGCCGGAATATTGAACTTCAAAAGGAAACTGTCGCCTTTTGAAAACTTTAACTGCTGTCCTTTTTCCACATAAGAAAGTGGAGATGACTTGTAGAGGGAAACGACTGAGGATTTCGCGCGGTTGCCTTCTTCGTTTTTAACTGCGCCCTCAACTGCGGCAACCCCCATCGAAAGTCCTTTTACAAAATGGTTTCCGACACCCAAGGCGGCTGATTTTGCGGCACCTTTTTTGTCTAACACTGTTGTATATTTTGCAAAAGTCTCATGGGTGAATTCGTGTTTTCTGCCTGTTGTATCAATAAAATATTTTGCTTGGAGTTTAAAACTTGCGTTTTGCTTAAGCCTTTTGGGGTTTTTAACCTCCACAACTTCAAAATGTACGACATCCCCTTCTTTGAGAACTGTTGTATCAGCAAGTTCGTGTTCTTCAAGGATTTTTGCCTCAAATGTTTTAGCCGGATGTTCAGTGTCAAAATCTGTTACTGCTTCCACTGGAACTGATTTCGCAAACGCTTGAGGGGCTGCAAATGCCGGTTGAACAAGCAATGAAGCGGCCAAAATTGTTAATAATGATAAAATCTTTTTCATAACTCTCCTACTTTATTTACTTCCTAACATTGGTTTTAAAAATTTTCCGGTAATAGATTTTTTATTTTTGCAAATCTCTTTAGGGGTTCCGGCCGCAACCACAGTACCTCCGCCGTCTCCGCCTTCCGGCCCTAAGTCTATAATATAATCTGCAACTTTGATTAAGTCAAGATTATGTTCAATTATTAAGATGGTATTTCCCTGATCGGCCAGCGCCTGAAGGATTTTAATTAACTTGTCCAAATCTGCCCAGTGAAGCCCGACAGAAGGCTCATCCAGCAAATATAGAGTTCTTCCGGTCGCTTTTTTGTTTAATTCCGAGGCAAGCTTTATCCTCTGAGCCTCGCCGCCCGAAAGGGTTGTGGCGCTCTGGCCGAGTTTTATGTAATCAAGCCCGACATCGTTCAGCGTTTGAAGTTTGTTTTTAATCTTAGGGATATTATCGAAAAATTCAAGCGCCTCTTTTACGCTCATATCAAGCACATCAGAGATAGTTTTACCCTTGTATTTAACCTCTAAAGTCTCACGATTGTATCTTTTTCCCTTGCAGACGTCACATTTTACATAAACATCTGATAAGAAGTTCATTTCGATTTTTAAAACACCATCACCCTTGCAAGCCTCACAGCGTCCGCCTTTAACGTTAAAACTAAACCTTCCCTGCTTGTATCCTCTGAGTTTTGCCTCGTTCGTCTTTGCGTAAAGTTCTCTTATCGGCGTAAAAACATCGGTGTAAGTCGCAGGGTTGGAGCGCGGTGTTCTTCCTATCGGTGATTGGTCAATATCAATAATCTTATCAATATGTTCAAATCCGGTGATTTCGTCTACTCCCTGCGGTTTTGGTTTGTTTCTGCGTAATTTATGAACTGCATATTCATAAATCAAATCCTGCATCAAGGTTGATTTACCGGAACCTGAAACCCCTGTTAATACAACAATTTTACCCAGCGGAATATCAACATCAATATTTTTAAGATTATTTAAATGTGCATTTTTAACCCGCAAGAATTCGCCGTTGCCTTCGCGAACTTTCTTAGGCACAGGAATAAATTTTTCTCCGCTTAAATACTGTCCGGTCAAGGATTTTGGCTGTGCTATAATATCTTCAATCGTCCCTTGCGCAACGACTTTTCCGCCGTTAACCCCTGCTTTCGGGCCGATATCGACAATATAATCCGCATTTCTGATAGTTTCTTCATCATGTTCAACCACAATCAAGGTGTTGCCGAGATTGCGGAGTTTTAAAAGAGTTTTGATGAGCATGTTGTTGTCGCGCTGATGCAGCCCGATTGAAGGTTCATCCAAAACATACAAAACTCCCGAAAGACCGCTTCCTATCTGGGTTGCAAGTCTGATTCTCTGTGCTTCTCCGCCGGAAAGAGTTCCTGCCATTCGCGAAAGGTTCAGGTATTTTAACCCGACATCAATCAAAAATTTTAGTCTTGCACGAACTTCATCCAATATTTGTTTGGCGATTTTCAACTTGCTATCCGGCAACGTTAGGTATAAATCCAGAATAAAATCGTGCGCCTCATCAATCGGAAGAGTAGTAAATTCATAGATATTTAAGCCTTTTTCGCGTTGTTCCTCTGTCCATTTTTCAGGATGTTTTAATGCGCCTTTAATTCTTACGGCAAGCGGGAATGGTTTCAGCCTTGCGCCATGACATTTCGGGCATGGTCTGGCAATCATGAATTTTTCAAGTTCTTCCCTCCAGTAACCCTCGGCACTTTCGTTATATTTCTTGTCAAGGTATGGAACTACCCCGATAAAGCGCTGGTATTTTGTTTCATAACGGTTTGTTCCGAAATGTTTTGTTCTGATTTTTATAATATCAGGTGCGCCGTATAAAATTATGCTCTGATGCGCCTCCGGCAAGTCCTTGAAAGGTTTTTCCATGTCAATCCCGAAATTATCACAGACGGATTTCAAGGTGTCAGCGTAATAATCCGTCGTAGTCTTGCTCCAAGGGTATATTGCGCCGTCTTTTAGCGATTTGGTTCTGTCCGGAACGACAAGGTTTTCATCCACAACCCAATCGGCGCCCAGTCCTGAACATCTGTCGCAAGCTCCGTAAGGTGCGTTAAACGAGAAAATTCTCGGTGCAAGTTCTTCAAAACTTATATTACAATTCGGGCATGCTAATTTTTCAGAAAAGACAATCTCTCTTGATTTATCTTTGCTTTCAAAAACTTCAACGACAGTTAATCCGTCAGTCTTTTGCGAGGCTATCTGAATACTATCCGCAATCCTTGAGCGAGCCTCTTCTTTCACCACAATTCGGTCAACTACGACGTAAATATCGTGTTTTTTAGTCTTACTTAATTCGATTTCGTCCTCATCAAGGCTGAAAATTTCGCCGTCAACTTTAACCCTTACGAAGCCTTCTTGACGCAATTCTTCAAATGTTGATGAAAATTCACCTTTTTTTCCGCGCGCAATCGGTGCCATAATCTGGATTTTTACACCAGTACCGAGTGCCATTATCCTTTCAACAATTTCATCTATTGTCTGAGGCTTAATCGGTCTGCCGCATTCCGGACAATAAGGTGTTCCGACTCTTGCGTACATTAGTCTTAAATAATCGTAAATTTCCGTTACCGTTCCGACAGTCGAGCGCGGATTGTTAGAAGTTGATTTCTGGTCTATTGATATCGCAGGCGAAAGCCCATCAATATATTCAACATTGGGCTTATCCATCTGTCCCAAAAATTGTCTGGCATAAACAGAAAGGCTTTCTACGTAACGTCTTTGCCCTTCCGCAAATATTGTATCGAATGCCAAAGAACTTTTTCCTGAGCCTGAAACTCCGGTAAATACTACAAGTTCGTTTTTAGGTATTTTTATTGAAACATTTTTGAGGTTGTGTTCCTTCGCACCTCTTACTGTAATCTCTTCAAGCATATTTATATCCCTATGTATTTTTTATCAATATTATTACATAAATAAATTACAAAAAAAAGAACCTGAATTTTGTTCAGGTTCTTTTAAAATTAGTTTAGTATTTTCGACTTAATTATTCGATAATTTTGTCTACAACACCGGCACCAACTGTGTGTCCGCCTTCACGGATTGCAAATCTCATACCTTCTTCGATAGCTACAGGAGCGATAAGTTCAACTTCCATAACTACGTTATCACCAGGCATTACCATTTGACCGTCGAATTTGATTGATCCAGTTACGTCAGTTGTTCTGATGTAGAACTGAGGACGGTATCCAGGGAAGAATGGAGTGTGACGTCCGCCTTCTTCTTTAGTCAATACGTAAACGTTAGCTGTAAATTTAGTGTGCGGATGAATTGATCCAGGTTTTGCCAAAACTTGACCACGTTGGATTTCAGTTTTATCAATACCACGAAGCAAAGCACCGATGTTGTCACCAGCTTGACCTTGGTCAAGTGATTTTCTGAACATTTCAACACCTGTAACAGTTGTTTTCTTAGTATCACCAAGACCAACTAATTCAACTTCATCACCAACTTTAACGATACCACGTTCTACACGGCCTGTAGCAACTGTACCACGACCTGTGATAGAGAAGATATCTTCAATCGGCATCAAGAATGGTTTGTCCAAATCACGTTCTGGAGTTGGGAAGTAAGAATCCAAAGCATCCATCAATTCCCAAATTTTGTCAACCCATTTATCCTGACCGCGAGCGATTGAATTGTTAGCTTGAACTGCTTCAAGAGCTTTAAGAGCTGAACCGTGGATGAACGGAATGTTGTCACCGTCGAATTCATAAGAAGAAAGCAATTCTCTAACTTCCATTTCAACTAATTCTAACAATTCAGGATCGTCAACCATATCGCATTTATTTAAGAATACAACTAGGTTTGGAACACCAACTTGACGAGCAAGTAGGATGTGTTCACGAGTTTGTGGCATAGGACCATCTGTTGCTGCGATAACTAGGATAGCACCGTCCATTTGAGCTGCACCAGTGATCATGTTTTTAACATAGTCAGCGTGTCCAGGACAGTCAACGTGAGCATAGTGTCTATTTTCTGTTTCATATTCAACGTGGGAAGTATTAATTGTTATACCTCTCTCTTTTTCTTCAGGAGCATT
>JAGAVG010000020.1 GCA_017942035.1 bacterium
AATGATGTTTTTGACAAAGGTTAAAGATGACGGCTTCTACTACCAAGGTAATTACGCAACCGATTCATATATTAAAACCGTAGATGACGAAACCAAAATCGCTCAGGCTGCCGCCAAATACGAAACGCAAAAACAAAGACTTAGCAGTAAAGAAAATTCGCTTGATTTAAAGATTAAAAATTTGGATACTGAAATCTCTGCGCTTACAACAGAATACGAGTCAGTCAAGGGTACAATAACCAAAAATATTGAACGTACGTTCAAAAGATACAATGCGTAAGGAGTCGTCATTGCGAGCGAACGAAGTGAGTGCGGCAATCCAGTTAAACAATAGGCGCTAAGTCTTTAAGACGTTAAGTTCTTTACCGTAAAGAACTTAGCATCTTATCGTCCTAACGTCTTAGAATGGTAGGGTAGACTTTAGTCTACACTACTACTAAACAACAATATATATTACAAAATAGACAAAGTAATATGTGTTGTGATAACATAACTTTGCAGGGTAAAAGATGTCTTTTCTAATGGAACCGAACCAACACAATTATCTTAGAACTCGGGTTGGTTCCCGACTAGAAAGGGGGTCAATATGGATAAATTCAATATTAGTTTATTGCTAATTTTTATGATTTTATTTATATTAAAAAGTGGCTCTAACCCCTTAAGGTAAGAACCACTTAGAACTCTAAAGGGCATCCGGCACTTTCTCAAGGTGCCACCCTGTGCTTATATTATTTACGATTTTTCGGTTTTTGTCAAGTGGTTTAATGTTATTACAAAAAAGACCGTCAATATGACGGTCTTTTTTAGGATTGTTTTTAAGTAAATTATTTACCTTCAACAACTGCTTGAGCTGCGGCAAGTCTTGCTTGCGGAACTCTGAATGGTGAACAAGATACATAGTCTAATCCGATTTTGTGAGCAAATTTCACTGAATCAGGGTCTCCGCCGTGTTCACCGCAAATTCCGCCGATAAGTTTCGGATTAACCTTTTTACCTTTTTCCATTGACATTTCCAACAATTGTCCAACCCCTTTTGTATCAAGGGTTACGAACGGGTTAGAAGGCAAAATCTTTTGTTCCACGTAGTTTTTCAGGAATTTACCTTCCGCGTCATCTCTTGAATAACCGAATGTCATCTGAGTCAAGTCATTTGTTCCGAATGAGAAGAATTCGGCATATTCAGCGATTTCATCTGCTGTTAGAGCAGCACGCGGAATTTCAATCATTGTTCCGAATTTGTATTCTACGCGAATTCCTTTTTCATTCATTACATCTTCTGCAACTCTTTCAAGGATTTCTTTTGCGATTTTCAATTCGTTAACATGTCCGATTAAAGGTATCATTACGTAAGGTTTTACCTTGTGACCTTCTTTTGTCAAATCGCAGCAAGCTTCAAAGATTGCTCTTACCTGCATTTCGTTGATTTCAGGGTAAGTCAAGCCCAAACGGCATCCTCTTAAGCCCATCATAGGGTTAGATTCTGACAAACCTTCAACGATTTCAAGCATTTTTTCATCTTCTTTATAATCCTGACCCAATGCTTTTTTCGTTGCAACTTTCTCAATCAATTCGATTTTTGAAGGCAAGAACTCGTGAAGAGGCGGGTCAAGCAAACGAACTGTCAACGGTTTGTCGCCTAATGCCTTAAACATTGAATAGAAATCTGAATACTGCATCGGAAGAAGTTTGTCCAGTGCTTCTTTTCTGGCTTCAGCAGTTCCTGCTATAATCATTTTTTGAACCCAAGGAAGTCTGTCCGGATCCATGAACATGTGTTCAGTTCTGCAAAGTCCAACACCTTCTGCGCCGAATTTCAAAGCGTTTTCGATGTCTTTTGGAGTATCAGCGTTTGCTTCAACTGTCAATTGTTTAATTTCATTTACCCAGTTGAAGAAAGTTGTGAAGTTTTCGTCAATACCTGCTTCAACGAGTTTAACCGCACCGGCCATAACCTCACCTGTTCCGCCGTCAAGAGAAATAATATCGTCTTTCTGGTAAACAGTTCCGTCTGAACCGGTCAAGGTTTCTTTTTCAAGGTTGATGATTAAATCTTCACATCCTGAAACGCATGGTTTTCCCATACCTTTTGCAACAACGGCAGCGTGAGAAGTTGCGCCTCCTCTAAGTGTCAATACACCTTGAGAAACGGCCATTCCGTGAATATCATCCGGACAAGTTTCAATTCTTACGAGAACAACTTTTTCACCGTTTGCGCCGCGTTCTGCAGCTTCTTCCGTATCAAATACAATCTTACCAACAGCGGCACCCGGAGATGCGTTTACACCTTGAGCAATTTTGTGAGCTTCTTTTTTAGCTTGAACGTCGAAGTTCGGAAGAAGGATTTGATAAACTGAATAAGGGTCAACGAGCTGGATTGCTCTTTCTTTTGTAATAATACCTTCTTTGCACATATCAACGGCAATTTTTACGGCTGCTTTAGCAGTTCTTTTACCGTTACGGGTTTGCAAAATCCAAAGTTTTCCGCGTTCAATTGTGAATTCCATATCCTGAACATCTTTATAGCCTGTTTCAAGCTTTTTAGCAATGTCAACATATTGTTTGTATAATTCAGGCATTTCAGATTCTAATTCGCAAATTTGTTTTGGAGTTCTGATACCTGCTACAACGTCTTCACCCTGAGCATTTGTCAAGTATTCACCGTAGAATTTATTTTCGCCGGTTGCAGGGTTTCTTGTGAAAGAAACACCAGTTGCGCAATCGTCGCCCATGTTTCCGAATACCATTGTTTGAACGTTAACGGCAGTACCGAAATTGTGGTCGATTTTGTTCATGTTTCTGTATGCAACAGCACGAGGAATGTTCCAAGATCTGAATACGGCTTCAATTGCTTCTTGAAGTTGTACAAACGGATCTTGCGGGAACTCTTTTCCTGTAACTTCTTTAATTACGTTTTTGTAAATCGGAATAAGTGATTTCCAGCCTTCTGCTGAAATTTCAGTATCAGACTTAACGCCTTCTCTTGCTTTAACTTTTTCGACTTCAGATTCAAAATATTTCTGTCTGTCCATTTCCCATGCAACAGAGCCGAACATAGTTAAGAAACGACGGTAAGAATCATAACAGAAACGCGGATTGTTAGTCAATTTAACCATAGCTTCTACGGTTTCATCGTTCAAACCGAGGTTCAAAATAGTTTCCATCATACCCGGCATTGATACTCTTGCACCTGATCTAACAGATACCAAAAGCGGATTTTCTTTGTCGCCGAATTTTTTACCTGTCTGATTTTCGATATCTTTTAATGCTGCTTTAACTTCATCCATAAGTCCGGCAGGCATTTTGTTGCCATTATTAATATAATCCATACAAGTTTCTGTGGTAATAGTCAATCCCGGAGGTACAGGCAATCCTAAATTAGTCATTTCGGCTAAGTTAGCACCCTTTCCGCCAAGAAGATTACGCATAGAGGCATTTCCTTCTTTGAAAAGCCAAACTCTTTTTTCTGTCATAATTTTCTTTTCTCCTTTTTAGTTACAAAATACATACTAAAACTCTTTAGAGAAATTTTATCATGAACATGAATTTTTTTTATGTAAAAAATATTTAGTTAATTAATTTTAATATTTAGTTTTTTTGCATGTCCTTATGATAAAATATTTATTAACAGGCAGGGAGAAGTAAAATGAGAGCGCGTAAAACTTTTGACGGAAAGGTTTCTCAGGAAAAACGCATAAAAAGGTTTGAACATACTTTAGTATTTTTAAATAGGGCATTTATAGTTTTTGCGGTACTGCTTATTATTTATTTGTTTTTCATTCAGGTTCTGGATTTAAAACATTACAGAGCGCGTGCTAAAAGCCAGAGAGTTGGCGTAATTTTCTCTATGCGCGGTGATATCCTTGACAGAAACGGAAACACTCTCGCGACTGATAAAGTCTATTCGGATGTATACGCTCACAAACAGTTGTATGAGAATGACCCGGAAAGAATGGAAGAGATCGCCGAAAAACTTGCTCCTGTATTAAAAATGTCAAAAGGTGAACTTCTTCAAAAGCTTAAAAAACAAGGCCCTGTTATCACACTAAAAAAAGATTTAGACAAAACTACAGCAAAAAAAATCAGAAGTCTTGAGATGAGAGAAATTTCTCTCGGTAAAAAGAATACAAGAGAATATCCTCAAGGAACACTTGCGGCGCATATTTTAGGATATTATAACTTTGATGCGGATATTGCAAACGGGGTTGAATACACCGCAAAAGATAAACTTGAACATATAATAAATACCGTAAAATTTCAGAAAACACCTGACGGAAATATTATATATGATTTCACAACCGATCCGGTTGCAACTACAACAAATCCTAAGGGTGAAAACATTACACTGACTATTGATGCCGCAATCCAGCATATTTGCGAAAAAGAAATAGCAAAAATGGTACAGGAAAGGGATGCCCTCAGAGGAACAGTTCTTGTTATGAACCCTCGAAATGGTGAAATTCTTGCCCTTGCAGTTTATCCAACCTATGACCCGAATAATTACAAAAAAGCAAGCGCTTTTCAGATGAAAAACTGGACTTTGACAGATGTATTTCCTCCGGGGTCAACTTTTAAAACTATAACAGTTGCAAGCGCAATGGATTTAGGAAAAATTAACGAACATTCGACAGTTCTTGATACCGGAAAAATTCAACTCGGAAACTTTGTGATTAAAAATTATGACTATGATATTCATCCGTATCCGGGTAATATTTCACTTGAATATTTGTTTGAGCATTCAAGTAATATCGGCTCTATTAATGTTGCTAAAATGATGACGCCTTTTGAATTTTACGATATGCTTAAAAAATTCGGATTTGGCTCAAAAACCGGAATAGATTTGCCGGGAGAGTCCTCCGGTCTTTTACCATACTGGGCGCACTGGGATAAAGGTATTCATACGACCATGTCTTATGGTTACGGAACTTCCGTAACTGCAATACAGATGGCGTCAGCGGTTTCTGCTCTTGCAAATAACGGAGTGAGAGTTACTCCGCATATTATAAAATATTCACCGGAAGAGGCTGAAGGTAAAATAAAAGAAGTTCAAGTTATTAAGCCGGAAACTGCTCAAGCTGTCACAAGACTTCTTGTGGCAAGTATTAACCATGGAAAATCAGTTATTAAACTTGACAAATACAATATTGCCGCAAAAACAGGAACTTCAAGAAAGCCGAAAGAAAATTCAGCAGGTTATACTCCGTATGTTTACACCTCTGCTATCGGTTATTTTCCGGCAAATGACCCACAGGTACTGGTTTACGTAATGGTTGACAGTGCGAAAAAAGGGCCAAGCTGGGGTAATACTGTAGCGGGACCGGTTTTCCATGAAGTTTGTGTTCAGGTCGCCAGAATTTTGAACCTCAAACCTGATAAAGTTGAAGTTGTTAAAAATTAATAAGGAGCTATATAATTATGAAACTTGATGAACTAATCGAACATTTAGATTATAGAGATTTAATAAATTTTAAAAATATTGATATAACGGGGATTTCATATAATTCAAAAACAACCAAAAAAGGTGATATTTTCATTTGCTTAACCGGCGAATACACTGACGGCCACGAATACGCAAAAAATGCGATTGAAAACGGTGCTGTAGCTTTGCTTGTAGAAAGAAAAGTTGACGTTGACAAAAAATATCCTCAGGTTGTCGTTAATTCAACAAGACATAAAATTGCTGATATTGCGGATAGATTTTATTCAAGCCCTTCTAAAGGTATTAACTTAATCGGAATTACCGGAACTAACGGCAAAACAACCGTTACACACTTAATCCAGAAGATTATGGAAGAAAATAGCCAGAAATGCGCGCTAATCGGAACTCTCGGGTATAAATTATCTTCAAAAAGCGAGTATCGCGACGCAAAACACACAACCCCGCAGGCTCCTGAACTTCAGGCAACATTGAGAATGATTAAAGATGTTGAGAAAATTGATAATGTCGTGATGGAAGTCAGCTCACACGCGCTTGAACAAAACAGAGTCGGCGGATGTGACTTCAACGGGGCTGTTTTGACAAACTTGACTCAAGACCATTTGGATTACCATATTACAATGGATAACTATTTTGCGGCAAAGGCGCTGCTTTTCACAAACCTTAAATATAATGACGAACTGCCGGCAGAGGCTCAGCCTTATGCGGTAATTAATGCCGATGATGAGTACGCTGACAGATTTTTGAACGCAATTCCTCAGGGTATAAGAAGATTCACATACGGCGTAAAAAAACAGGCTGATGTTACGGCTAAAGATATCAATTTTTCGCTTAACGGAGCTGAATTTGTTCTTGTTGAAAACGGCCATGAACATAAAGTTAACCTTCACATGAACGGAATGTTTTCTGTTTATAACGTTTTGGCCGCTGTTACAGCGTCGCTTGCTATGGGAATTGAGATTTCCGTTGCGCTGAAAGCGTTGGAAAACGTCAAAGGGGTTGCCGGAAGATTTGAAGTTGTGGCTAAAAAGCCGCTTGTTATTGTGGATTACGCCCACACTCCTGACGGGCTTGAAAATGTCCTCAAATCAGCAAGAGAAATTACACCGAAAGACGGCAAATTAATCTGTCTTTTCGGCTGCGGAGGGGACAGAGATGCCACAAAACGTCCGAAAATGGGCGCTATAGCAGAAAGATTATCCGACAAAATCGTTATCACAAGCGACAATCCGCGAAGTGAAGATCCGCAGACAATTATCACGGACATTATCGCCGGCTTAAAATCTGTTAATACCGAAAATGTTATCGTTGAACCCGACAGAGGCGCCGCAATTGCGCTGTTGAAAACGATTGCCGGAAATAATGATGTGATTTTGATTGCCGGAAAAGGCCACGAGGATTACCAGATACTAAAAGATAAAACAATTCACTTTGATGATAGAGAAGAAGCAAGAAAAGTCTTTGAAGTGAGCGTAATATAATGAAAACAAAACTATTAATAGAACAGCATTTTCACGGATGTTTCGGGGTTGACTTCAACAAAGCCACCGTTGATGATGTGTTGTATTTGTCAAAAGAGATTTTAAAATACGGTATCGGGGGAATTTTTCCGACGATAGTAACCGATAGTGTCGAAAATACCAAACATGCAATTTCTGTAATAAAGGAGGCAAAATCCCGCCAGACATCCGGCATGGCTGAGATTTTGGGAATTCATCTGGAAGGAATATTCTTAAACCCTGAAAAAAAAGGAATTCATAATCCGGCACATTTTTTAACCCCTACAATTGATAATTTTCGTTTGATAGAAGACGATTTGATAAAAATAGTAACCCTCGCACCCGAATTGTGTAATGGGGATTTAATCCCGTACTTGCACGAAAAAAACATAAAAGTCCAGGCCGGACACTGCGTCGGCGGTGATTTGAAGGGCTGTGACGGCGTAACACATTTGTATAACGCGATGAGCGGAATTTCCCACCGCGGAAAATCAACGGCGCTTTCCGCTCTGGTTAATGACGAAATTTATACAGAAATAATCGCCGACGGAATTCATGTTTCGGATGAGGCTCTAAAGCTTACATTTAAAGCCAAACCGGCGGATAAAGTAATTTTAATAAGTGACTGTCTCCCTTGCACAAAAAGCGATTTGAAAGAATTCATTTTTGCGGATGAAAAAGTTTTTTATGACGGAATTAAAGCGGTATCAGCAGAAGGCACAATTGCAGGCAGTACTGCACTTTTGCCGGATATAATCAAACGTTTGTATACGGTTGGGCTTTTTAATCCGCAATTTATAGAAAACCCTTACACCTACCATAATATCGACCTTTCCGGCACAATCGAATGGGATGATTCGGGAAATATTGTAAACATAAACGCATAAACGAGCGGTTAATAAAGCTTTACGCCTTACTATCGCCATTTTCTTTAAGTTTTTGCGCGGCCTCTTGTTCTTTTATCAGAGCGAGAGTAAAATCAGTAGCTTCCTGATCCCTGTGTATCGCCTCTTTTAAGCCGGTGAGTTCGTCTAAACTGAGTTTTGACATGTTAATATTGCCTAAAATACTCATCCTGAAAAGTTTCTGTGAAACCTTGTCAAATCCCGGAAGCTTCTTATAGTACGAATACCATTTGTAAAACTGGTGCATTACTGTAAAAGGCGCAAGCGGCGCATCTTCAAACACAAACATCGGTTTTGTTGAAAACGAAAATCCGGCATTTACGGCAAGGTTAAGTTTTAAAGCCTGAAACCCTTCCAATTCAAAAATAAGTCCCTCTTCAAGCCCGAGTTTCCTCAACTTTTTAGAAGCATCTTTAAGCTTGTAAATCATTGTACCTTTGCTGGCAGCAAATTTTAAAATTTTTATGCAATCATAATCAAATTTCTTGAAAAGTTCCGAAATTTGACACTGCACATCTTCTATCATTTTTTTTGTCTGCGTGTTCAAAATGACAGTTTCAGTACCCGACATAATCATTTTAGAGGTAGAATTTGTGCTTTTGTGAAACTTATTATTATCCATAATTTTAATAAACTTATGAACATATTATATCGTAATCCTGATTTTTTACGTCATATATAAGTATGAATAATCTATTTTGATAACTATTTTTTCAAATAGTCCATGTTGCCTTTTTCTAAAATCCATGAAGAGCAGCCCCAGCCTTCATTGTTCAGGTTGCAATCATTACTAACATCCGCAAATAAAGCATTTTTAGTAAAGTAAAATGTAAATATATCTCTGCCAACTATATTAGGTGGTCTGTCACCATTGATATCATAAGCTAAATTCGCACAAACATCGCCTCCTCTTCCTCCATCCCAGCCTTTACAATGCTCGTGGTTAGAACCTCTCAACCACATATAGCTTCCGTCAATTAAGATTAGCTTGTATATGCTTGGAAGGCGGTCTGGTATATTATATCTTGAACCATTTAGATAATAAACCACATAGTCTGTTTTAAAACACCTGTCACCACCGCAATCTTTCACAATCTTGAGATAAGGTTTCATATAATTCATAAAAGCTGTGATACTTTCAATATTCATACCATTCGGCTCTGCCGGCACATCCCATTCATCAACATACCCGTTATCTTTTATGGCTAATAATTGTGCCTGAGACATGACAGAATAAAATTTCTTAACCTTGTTAACCGTAACCCGCTCCTGATGCTTTTGAATTAAAGAAGGCAATGTCATTGCCGCCACAATTCCGATTATCCCGAGAGTGATTAGGACTTCGGCCAACGTGAAGGCAGTTTTACGACGACCGGCAAATTGGCAATCAAGTTTTTCTGGTAGACTAAAGTCTACCCTACTACTATTTTTTATCATATTATCCTCT
>JAGAVG010000021.1 GCA_017942035.1 bacterium
CACCGATGCGGTAAAATAAGATATAGGAATGCCCACAAATTAACTGATAAAATCTAAATATGATATGCACTAAAATATTTAGATTAAGGTTGGATTTTCAATGACTAACAAGCAACTTTCGAGACTTCGAGATTTAAAGAAAGAGATCAAGATGTACCAAGAGAGATTAGTCGAACTACAGTCTTTGTCAGAAGTTAAATCATCTGTACTGACAGGGATGACTGTTTCAAAAAGTGTTTCAGATAAAATCGGGTATTCGGTAATTAAAATAATAAATACAAAAAACACTCTTACGAAACTTTGCGAAGAAATAACAGAATATATTGAAAATGTTGATGATCCGATTATCCGAATGATTTTAACATATAGATACATAAATAATTTTAGTTGGGAAAAGACAGCTTTTAAAATTGGCGGCGGAAACAGAGCAAGCGGATTAAAAAAGCGGTTATATAGATATTTCAGAAAAGAAAACAAAACTCGTCCCTAGATGTCCATATTTTATGGATTACAATATAAGATGTAAAGATATAAGCTCTCAAAGAAGAGCTATTTTTCTTGCACAAAAATAAAAGTAAAGGAGTAGGCAGAAAATGAATAAAAAACAATTCATAAGAAAATATGCCGAATACGCAAATTTAAAGATCTGTGAATCTGAAAAGATTTTAAAAAGTTTAAGCGAGCTAATCATAGAAACGGTATCCTCGGGAGAAAAAATAAATATTCACGGATTTTTTGAAATCAGTACAAAACGAGTTAAAGATCGGGTAGGCACTGACCCAAGAACCTTTAAACCGATTTTAATAAAAGGAGGAAAGAAAGTAGTATTTAAACCCGGTTCAATTTTAAAAGCTGCTGCTAAAAGTACTGATAATTCATGAAACAAAAAGAAACAAAATATAGATGTTCCGTTTGCGGTGACGAATTCAGAAGAAAGAGCAACGCTTTTACACCAACAAGGTCAATGCTATACAAAGGCAACGATGGACTTTTAACTATTTGCAAAAATTGCGTTGGCGAGATATACAACAAATATCTTGAGAAATTTGACGGCGATGAACAAAAAGCAATAAAGCGAATGTGTATGCTTCTTGATATATATTTTTGCGAATCACTTTTTGAGGCATCAAAAAATGCAACTCAATTAAATCGTATGAACGCTTACCTATCCAAAATCAATTTAGTTCCATACATTAATAAAACGTTTGATGATTATCTTTTTAGCGGTAATTATGAAGATTTAAATACGGAAGAAACCCCGGAAACCAAAGCAAAAAGGATTTCGAACAAGTATATAAAAGTTTGGGGATATGGTTTTACTTACGAAGAATATCAGTTTTTAGAAGGCAAATTCTCGGAATGGAAATCAAAGGTTATAATTGACAGCATGGCAAGAGAAAGTTTGGTTCGGGATTTATGCGTTATTAAACTACAACAACAAAAAGCAATTCAAAATGGAGAAGTCGACCTTTGGGGTAGACTTCAAAAAACATTTCAAGATACTTTATCAAGTGCGAATTTAAAGCCAATTCAAGTCGAAAACGATGAAAAAACTGCTGAAAAGCCCTTAGGGGTAATGATAGAAATGTTTGAAAATGAGGACCCGATACCTGAAGTAAATCCTGAATGGAAAGATGTTGACGGCATAGTTAAGCTTTTTAATATCTATTTTCTTGGACACTTATCAAAAATGCTTGGGATTAAAAACCGATATTCCAAAGATTACGAAGAAGAAATGCAAAAGTACCGAGCTGAAATTGACGATATCAAAGACGTTTCCGATGAAGATGTTTTTGAGTATTTAAGCGAAAAAGGATTTACAGAAAGCGAGAAACAAAATGAGTAGCGATAAACTCAAAAAGCTTAAAAAAGGTGTTGGAAAATGGACGGCTTTTTACAGAGAAAACCCCCATAGACTCGCTATCGACTATCTCGGCATGAAGTGGCTTAAACCTTTTCAGCAAGCATTAATCGTTATGTGTTTTAAGTACAATTATACTATGATTATTGCAAGTCGTGGTATGGGTAAATCCCTTATTGCTGCGATTGTTTGTGTTCTTAAATGTATTTTATACCCCGGAATTAAAATCTGTATTGCTGCCGGAAAACGTGGGCAGAGTGTTAATATCATTAAGAAAATTATTGAGGATTTTATGACTTCTTCGGCTAATCTCCGAAACGAAATTGACGATTATAAAATTAGCCTTAGTGTTGCCAGCGTTCATTTTAGGAATGGTTCGTCTATTCAAGTCGTAACTGCCGCAGATTCAGCCCGAAGTGCCAGAGCAAACTTTATTCTTGCCGATGAGTTTGTGCAGATTAAGAAAAATATTTTGGATAAAGTAATAAGGAAATTCAAAGCCGGACAGCGAACGCCGAGATTTTTCTTGAAAGCAAAATATAAAGATTATCCAAAAGAGCCAAATACAGAGCTTTATTTATCTTCTGCGTATTATAAATATCATTATAGCTACGCAAAATTTAAGTCTTTTTTCAAATCCATGCTTAAAGGTGATAGCTACTCGGTTGTCGGATTTCCGTATCAACTTCCCGTGTCGCAAGGATATTATCCTATTGAGCAAATTAGGGACGAAATGCTTGAAGATGATTGGGATTCGATTGGCTGGATGATGGAAATGGATTCGCTGTTTTTCGGGCAGTCCGAAAATGCTTTTTATTCTTTTGATGAACTTTCTTCGGCAAGAAAATTATTA
>JAGAVG010000022.1 GCA_017942035.1 bacterium
ATCACACAACATTGGCGCTGTTTTTTGTTGATTAATACAGATTCGAATAAACTATTATTGACATTAATATTTTATTGAAGTATTATATTTATGTAAACAAGGGTACAACACTGCTTTGAACCACTGTTGTTAGGAGTGTGACGGGAATTTGACACTTTTTGAAGCGGAATCGGCAAAATGACCATAAAAAAATGTGATAACCACGCCATTTTCGGCGTTTTTTTGTTGTCAAAATTTCAATTTACTATTGTAATTTGTGATAATTTGTGATATAATAGAAATATTAATATATGGTTATCAAAAGGAGGCTGCCAATTATGCATTTGATGATTGACAAAGGCAAATACGGACACAATACTCTCTATGTTTATAAATCTTTTCGCAATGAAAACGGGAAAGCAACTTCTAAATGTGTTGAAAGACTCGGCAGATATGATGAGCTTGCAAAAACTCACGAAGATCCGATTGCATGGGCAAAAGCGTATATAGAGGAGTTAAACCGTCAAGAAGAAAAAAATCAAAAAATAACACTTTCTTATGCGACAAAACAACTCATCGAAACCGGAGAATCCGTGCTTGTTGAAGGCGGATATTTATTCTTGCAAAAATATTTCTATTCTATCGAGCTTAACAAAATATGCAAGAAAATATCAAGTAAATATAGTTTTAAATATGATCTGACAAATATATTGGCTTTACTGATATACGGAAGAATTCTTAATCCTACTTCAAAATCCGGTACATTTGAATATGCGCAGAAAATGCTGGAAAATTATGATTTTCAATTACAAGATATTTACCGTGCATTGGAAGTCATTGCAAAAGAAAAAGATTTTATTCAAGCTGAATTGTACAAAAACAGTAAAAAATTCGGCAAGAGAAATGATAAAATCTTGTATTATGATTGCACGAATTACTACTTTGAGATTGAACATGAAAGTGATATGCGCAAGTATGGAAAGTCCAAGGAAAACAGACCGAATCCAATCATAGAGATGGGTTTGTTTATGGACGGAAACGGGATACCGTTAGCTTTTTGTTTACATGACGGTAATACAAATGAGCAAAAAACATTACAGCCTTTGGAAAAACAAATTATTGAGGATTTTGGAAATGCAAAGTTCATTGTATGCACAGATGCGGGGTTATCATCTGTTGCAAACCGCAAATTCAATAACATCGACGGGCGAGCATTTATTACCGCTCAATCTATTAAAAAGATGAAGGGTTTTCAAAAAGAATGGGTATTATCTCCTAAAGGCTGGCATTTGCACGGGATTAAAGAAGAATTTGACCTGGAGCAAATATTAAACGATAAAAAGAATTGTGAAAAATACAAAAATTGCACTTTCTACAAAGAGCGTTGGTTTAATGAAAATGATATTGAACAAAGATACATTGTTACCTTTTCTCTAAAATATATGAATTATCAAAGAACAATTCGCAATGAACAAGTTGAAAGAGCCGAAAAAGCAATATATTCAAGCATAAAATCCGAGCGCAGCAGACAGTCCGACTACAAACGTTTTATTACCAAAACGTCTGTCACAAAGGAAGGAGAAATTGCTGAGGACAAGGTTTATAGTCTGAATACAGAAAGAATTGCAGATGAAGAACAATACGACGGCTTCTATTGCGTTGCCACAAATCTTGAAGATGATGCTTCAGATATTATTCGTATCAACGGTAAGCGTTGGGAAATAGAAGAAAGCTTCCGAATCATGAAAACAGAGTTTAAAGCAAGACCTGTTTATCTTTCGAGAAGTGACCGCATTACCGCGCATTTTACAACCTGTTTTCTTTCTCTTGTGCTATACAGATATTTTGAGAAAGATATAGGTCATAAATATACTTGTCCGGAGCTTTTGGAGCAGCTAAAGATGATCAAGTTTTACAAAACAAAAGAAGGTTATCTTCCGGCATATACGAGAAATGAATTAACTGATGATCTGCATTCTGTTTTCGGACAAAGAACCGATTATCAGATTACTACTTTCGGAGATATGAAAAAAATTATTTCATTCTCAAAAAAGAATTTCACATAGTACAATTTTTTCAACTTAAAAAAGTCCCAAATCCGTTGTAGCTCAAGGGATTGAGGGACTTTTTGCTTCTTTAAACTGTCAAATTCGGGA
>JAGAVG010000023.1 GCA_017942035.1 bacterium
TGCACCATAATTTATATTTTGGTGCATGTCGGCCTGAAACTCTCTAAAAAATACCTTCTTAAAATTCAAAAAATCCCCTAAAAAATCAAAATGACCACTTGAAAAGTGTCCGAAAATATTGTATAATAAGGCTATAAAAAACTCGCACCAAAATATAAAATTTGGTGCGAGTTTTGATAAGATAAAATTCTTAATTGTCTAATCTTCAAGCGATTCGTGGCCTGATTTATGAGTTTTTAACAATACTCCGCGTTGTGAAGTTTGAATAAAATTAATCATTTTTTCAATATACTCATTCATTGGAATTTCAGCTTTAATTTTTTCAATTGCTTGAGTTGTGTTCAAATGTTCATCAATTAATAATTTGAAGGCTTCATTAACATGTGTTCTGATTTCTTGAGAAACTCCGCGGCGGCGCATTGCTACAACATTCAATCCGCGCGGAACAGGCGGACGGCCTTCACCTTTTGAGTAAGGCAGGATATCTTGACGGCTTGCAGAAAATCCGGAAATAATCGCCATGTCACCAATTCTGATATTTTGGTGGAACACGCTCATTCCGCCTACAAATGCACCAAATCCGACATGAACATGTCCGCCTAGCGTTACAAGGTTTGCAAGAATAACTTCATCAGCTAAAACACAATTGTGTGCAACATGTGAGCCAACCATTAAAAGACATTTATTTCCTACTCTTGTTGTAAAATCTCCGCAAGCTGCACCTCTGTGGATAGTTACATTTTCTTTTATGATAGTATCATTTCCGATAACAACCTTTGTAGGTTCTCCTTTATAGCCCAAATCCTGAGGTTCTGAACCGATTGTAGCAAACGGAGAAATTGTACATCTTTCACCGATTTCTGCAAACTCAATATGAGCATTTGAAATTACTCTGGTTTTGCTTCCAATTTTAACATTTTCACCGATTACAACATAAGGCCCTATAATCGCATCTTCTGCAATTTGTGCCGAAGGATGTATTATCGCAGTTTTATCTATCATAAATTTACCTCTCTTTTCTATACTATGATGTCAATTATAGTATAAAATCGGTCAAGGCTCAATATTTTAATATTATTTTAATATGAATGAATGAAACCGACATGCTTCATCAAATGCACGGTCCAGAGAGTTATTAACAACATTAATCAACTTTTCATTTCTAGATTCTATAGCACAAGCGGCTAATGCTATATAATCGCGGCGGGCTTCTTCCGTTGTTTGAACTTTATAAGTGCCGCTTTTAAAATTTTCACTCATAATTGAATACAATAAAATTCTAAAATCTTGTTCAGATTTACTTTTTTTATCTATAGGAAGATCATGAAGCTCACCAGCCATTTTCAATATAGACATCTGGTAAGTATCAGCCATTACATTTTCTAAACCTGCAATGTTTGTATATTTTTTCATGTAACTATTGCTTATTTCATCAATGCTGCTTGTTTTAAGAAATGGATTATATCTGCTGTCTGTATCAAGAGAACCTGCTTTTAACCCGGCCTTTCCCTCTGCGAACTTAACAAGCTGGCTCGGAACTGTTTTTAGACGATATACTATTGCGTTTTCTTCCTTAACCTTTTTCCAGGCATAAGTCATGTTTTTGGAAAACATTTTCTTTGCCCAATCGTTAATGCCCCAGAACGATTTCATCGTATCGGATTTCGGTTTTGACAAAGAGAGCGGTTCCAGCAATTCTTTTTCGTCAAAATCTTTGAAACCGTGAGATTTCATGTATTGCGAAAGCGCTTTTTTTATTCTGTCTGCGCCAAACACATTCCATGCCTTTGTTGTAACTCTTTTGAAGATTTCTGCCTGATCTGGATTTTCTTTAAAATACTGTTTTTGCCTTTCAGATATAGCAAAAGCGGCATCGGGATTTTCGATATAATGTTTTATAAGCCCTTCTGATATATGTTTTTTATGTTCCGGAGAAAGATGTCTGCCGGTCCTTATATAAACAGGTTCTCCGCTTTCCAATTGAGCTTTTTTATCAAGCGCTTCAAGACGTTTCGCTGTCATTTCTTTTGTCAAACGTTCATTATAATTAACATCCGAAAACTTCAAGTAATGCCCGTAATCCTTATCAACACGCGGAATATTTAACCTCAACATTGTATGATATAAATCCAGACCATCCGTATATTTTTTCAAATCACTTGTTGAAAAACCTTGACCCCAATAAAGTTTCAAAATTTGCAAAGATAAATCTTCGTCTTTGTCAAAGAATTCGTTTTCACCGTTTTTCACTTTATTAACAAAAGAGCGTTCTATAAAATTGACATCTTTATCTGAACGAACATTTTCAAATTCTTTAAAATTCCTTTTAACCTCATCAAGAGAAAAGCACTCTTCCAATTTTTTGAAATAATCTTTATGAATATCAATGAGGGTTTTATTTTCCTTGTTGCCTTCTTCAAGAATCATACCGGCCCATTCACGTATTTGAGGCGGATATATTGCCCTGTTATTTTTCTCTGATAAGAAGTCTAATTGTTTGATTGTTTGGGATAAATTAAGACTTTTTCCACCGGTAAAAGGCACATAGTGCGGAATATTCGGTATAGTATCAAAATATTGCTGCGACTTGGTGGTGGAATTGTAATTGTTTTCTTTCTTTTTAGATGTTATTGAGTGAATGTTGTTATTATAACTAGTAATGGGGTAAATTTTCATATATTAATCCTTTTCAAAATAATTCCTATAGATAATAATATTTGAACAAAAACTTTTTTGACAGCATATTGGTGTAATTTTTACATTTATTTAAAAAGGTATTGATTTTAAAAAATGTTTATAGTACATTTGTTCATGCAGACAACTGCGAGGCAGGTAAGGGTTGCTAGCTGAGATGTTAGAGCACTCTGCCGAACAAAACGATTGAGTATCGTTTTGTGAGAGGCCTGATAAGGGTCTCAGCCCAAAAGTTGATTTTGGAAATTTTTACGATAGAATAGAAGAATAAGGGCTGCTAGCTCAGGTGGTTAGAGCGCACCCCTGATAAGGGTGAGGTCGGTGGTTCGAGTCCACTGCGGCCCATATAAAAGAGAGGTAAGGTTTTTCCTTAACCTCTTTTTTAATATGGTATTAGAGTTGAATTATTGATTTTGTCGTTACGGGACAAGAATTTCAACAAGTTTGAAAATATATAAAATATTAAAAAAAATGAATTAATAGCAAAAATTTTCATGTTCAAATTTTATATAAGTTATGGATAACAGGATTTCCTTCAAATCGTCGGCAAATTTATACAACCTTACATCAAGAGTCCAGGAAAATACTCTTTTAAATCGTGGAATTCTTGAAATAGGCGGGATTGCTGCGCCACAAGTTGCTATGTCAAATAACAAAGATGAGGCAATTGAAAGAGCAGGATTATCCGGTATATTTTTTGGAATTTCATTTCTAACTCCATTTGTGCTCATTCCACGCTTTAACAAATTTTTTCTTAAACGTTCCGGTATAGTAAATGACTTTAAAGGTGTAGAAAAGAAAATTTTAGAAGTATCTAAAAAACATCTTACAAAAGACGCAGATACAATGGTTAAAGGTATCCGTGAAACCGCTGACCATCTTGATACAATTAATAAAACAACCAAACATAAAGGAGCTTTTGAAAAAATTATAAATCGTTTTTCTGATAAAGAAGTCTTGCGACAAAAGCTGTTAAACACACATAAAAATATCCATACCAGCGATTTTTTAACAACAGAATGGATGTTGGGAGCAATGCCTTGGGCAATTATGGAATTTACGGAATTCCGCACACATAAAAAAGGATTTTCCGCCGCATTTAAAATGAAAGAAAACACCGTAGATGACAAAAAATATCAATCTGATAAGCATAAAAAAATGCTTGCTAATGCTGTAGTGGCAACCGTGCCGGCAATTCTTGCTCCGCGCTTAATTTCAAAAGGAATAGGACAAAACCACAAAGCACTTATTGAATCAAAAAGCTTTATTAAAAAAGGTTATGGCAATTTGCTTGAATTTATAAAAAAGAAAGCCGATTGTTTTGATTATACAAACTCCATTTTTATGTCAAAAACTATATTTGCTTTAATGTGGTTGTTAAGTGATTATCCGAATTGTTTAATCTGTTCACGCGACAAGCATGAAATGAAAGACAAAGCTATAAGATATGGTTTTATGAATGTAATGTTTTTTGGCGGAGATTTCTTTTTAAATAATGTTATGGGAAGATTATCGGATAAATTCGCCGGTACAAAAATTATGAAAACAGAAACCCTTCCAAAAGATGCAGGATTTTTCAAGCGTTTTGGAATGCAAATGAGGAATTTTAAAGATTTGCCAAATATAGAAGGGTTGAGTAAAAAAGAATTAAACAAAACTAAAAATATGAGTGCCGGAATTTACTGGGCATCATTACTCATAAATATGGGAATTATTGGTATCGGTCTACCGGCATTCCTAAATAAAATGCTTAGAAATGATATTGAAAAAGAAAAATCGCTAAAAGCTCCTAAAACAATACTTGATAAAAAAAGTTTTAAAGAATTAGGTTTTTAATACTAAACTTAGTTTTTTAAACAGAAGACACTAAGATGCTAAGGTACTGGGGCACTAATAAAAGGTGTCTCTTTTAATATGGTATTAGAGTTGAATTATTGATTTTGTCGTTACGGGACAAGAATTTCAACAAGTTTGAAAATATATTTACGCAGATTTTAACTCAATCTTATAGCCCAAACCATTTAATAATTTTAAAGTTGTGCTGATTTTAGGTTGAACTTTACCATTAAGAATATCTGATAAATTACTTCTGTCCATGTCTAATTCTCTTGCTAGTGTTGATATTGCACCACGTCCACGAGCTTTTACAACATGTTGAAGTGAACGAATAAAAGCATTTATATTTCCGTCTTTTGCAAATTCTTCTAATGATGTTTCAAGATAAATTCTTTGATAATCTTTATCTTGTAATTTTTCGTGCATATAATCGTTATGACTAACAGAATTAGCCATAACTTTATCCATATCTAAATTAAATTCTTCTGCAAAATCTGTCATTTTGAGTTCCTTTCAATAAAGTCTTTAAGATATTTTTCTGCTTGTTTAATAACTCGTTTTTGGTCGCCTTTGTCACTACCTGCAACAATTACTATTACAACATTTGTGAGGTCTTTGTAATAAACTCTATAGCCTTTACCAACAAAAAATCTTAATTCTGATAATAAACTGTTAGAAAGTTTCTTGTGGTCTCCGTATAATCCGTCAATTAGTCGTTCTATTCTATTGTCAATTATAGATTTCGTTTTGTTATCTAATGAGTTAAACCACTCATCATAAGGACAACGACCGTCAATAGTTTTGTAATATATAATTTGCTTTAAGTGTTCGTTTTCAGACATACAAAATTACCTATTTATATTGTAGGGTACAACCGACAATAAGTCAATAGGTAGAATTAAACATTTTACAAAATTTTATGTACTATTTATGGACTTTTATGTAGTTTGATTTACTTTGATTGAGTATGCGAAAATGCTTCAAATGCAAATATAATAACAATAAATCGAACTCTATAGTAAATTTTTCCGAAAGGTTTTTTAAAAACTCATGCACACCTTCTCGCGGCGGTGAAATTATTACGGGGTCATAGTTTCCATGATATGTATTAAGCACTCCATTCAAATCTTTATCAAATTATTTTTTCTCTTTTTCAGAACGTTCGCGAACTGAAATTCTGATAGAAGTTCCAAAAAATCCGAAGGCTTCTCTTAGTTTATTTTCAATGTAACGCTTGTAATGATCTTTCATCAAATCGCCGTTATTCGTAAACAAAACAAACGTTGGCGGCTGGATTGCAGCTTGGGTTGTGTATAAGATTTTCAATCTTTTACCTTTTACGGAAGTCGGCGGGTTAAGAGCGTAGGCCTCCTTAATAACTTTATTCAATAGTCCGGTTGAAACCCTTTTGGTGCATTGCTCATAAACCTCTTTTGCCTTATCAAAAATTGAATTTAATCTTTGTTTCGTAACTGCACTTATATAAATTTTAGGCGCATATTCTAAAAACGGGATTTCATTTGTAAGGTTTTTATCAAATTGATTAATTGTATTCGATTTCTTGTTTTCAACCAAATCCCATTTGTTAATAGCGATAATCAAACCTTTTCCGGCTTCCGTAACAATAGAAGCAATTTTTTTATCCTGATCGGAAATACCTTCAGTTGCGTCGATTACAAGCAAAGCCACATC
The DNA here is from genome assembly GCA_017942035.1 of bacterium. GTDB lineage: Bacteria > Cyanobacteriota > Vampirovibrionia > Gastranaerophilales > Gastranaerophilaceae > RUG14219. Next base: position 6,223 of record JAGAVG010000023.1, read on the forward strand.
ACAATCCCTAATAGAACGAATTGCCCTATCGACGGCAAACTTTTCTACACCCCAATTTACCTTAGATTTCTTTCTAATACCTGCAGTATCAACAATGACAAATTTTTCGCCGTTATAATCAACCTCAGAATCAATGCTGTCTCTCGTTGTACCGGAAACATCTGAAACAATAACTCTGTTTTTATTTAGAATAGCATTAACAATAGAGGACTTGCCGGCATTAGGCCTGCCAACAATCGCAATTTTAATAATCTTTTCTTCAAGCTCTTCAACACCTTGTTCAAAATCTTCCGTAACAGCGTCTAACAAATCCCCGACCCCGCCGGAACCATGAAGTGCTGAGATTGGCATAGGATCACCTATTGCAAGTGCATAAAAATCACTTATCATAAGCATTGATTGAGGATTATCAAGCTTATTTACCGCAAGAAAAACAGGTTTTCCGGATTGTCTGAGAATATTTGCAATATCGTAATCAATCGGATTAATACCTTCTTTTCCATCAACAATGAAAATAATTTTGTCAGCCTCTTCAGTTGCAATTCTTGCCTGATCGAAGATGGAGACCATGATTTCGTCCTCATCTCCCGGTATTATCCCGCCGGTGTCAATACAGGTGAAAGCTTTATCCTGCCATTCAACATCAAAATAAATCCTGTCACGCGTAACCCCCGGCAAATCGTCAACGATAGAATTTCTGTTTCCGATAAGCCTGTTAACAAACGTGGATTTTCCGACATTCGGCCTTCCAACTATAGCAACTGTAGGTTTTCTTCTCATAAAAATATTGTATCATAAAAAATAAAACTTGTGTGAAATTATTATCATGATGCTATAAATTTGCAAAAAGTAATAAAAAACACACCAAATTTTATATTTTGGTGTGTTTTTTGTCATATTTTTGAATTCCGAAACACGGAGGACAATCCAATGTTTGGGATAACATAAAACATGCAGGGTGCAATTTATTGCACCCTTAAAGATTATTTCATTGATGAAATCAGTTCATTGATTGCGTCTTCCTGAATTTGAATTTCTGCAATTCGCTCTTTTGTCTGAGAGACAAGTTCAGGTTTTGCGTTGGCAACAAATTTCGGGTTGTTAATTCTTGCTTCCATTGATTTCTTTTCAGCGAGAAGTTTTTCCAATTTTTTCTGCTGGCGTGCAATTTCTGCATTAAAATCTATTAAGTTTTCAAGCGGAATAACAATTTTGGATGCTGAAACAATCGCTGTTGCCGTTTTCTTACCGATTTCGGTATTATCATCTGCGTAAGATATATTTTCAACTCTTGCGAGACGTTTTACATAAGATTCTATCGCTTCAAATACCGGCTTTTCGCTTTTTTCAGCCCGAATTTCAATGTCGATTTTAACAGAAGGGGAGATGTTGAAACTCTGGCGGACATTTCTCAATGACGTAATTGTTTCAAACACAAGTTCCATTTCCTTTGCTTCTTTTTCGAAAACCAGATTTTCATTGAATTGCGGATATTCAGCTACAATAAGAGCTTTAGCGGTTTCTGCATCTTCTTTTTTGATAAGTTGCCAAACGCGTTCAGTAATATGCGGCATAATCGGGTGAAGCATCCTCAACGCCATATCAAGAACATATCTTAAAACTCTTTGAGTATTTGCTTTTAAAGCAGGGTCTTGAAGCTGGATTTTTGCAATTTCAACATACCAATCGCAGTAAGAATTCCAGAAGAAATCGTAGAGAATATGAGCGGTTTCGCCAATTCTAAAGTCTTTTATATTGTCATTAATTTCTTTTGCGACTGAATTTGCTTTATCAATAATCCATTTGTCGGCGATAGTAAGGTTGTCAAAATCAATTCCTTTGCCGTCGACACCGTCTAAATTCATCAATACAAATCTTGATGCGTTCCAGATTTTGTTCGCGAAATTTCTTCCGTATTCAAATCTTTCTTCGCTCATTTTGATATCCTGACCGCCGTATGTACACAAGGATGTCATGGTAAATCTCAGTGCATCACAGCCGTATTTTTCAATAATTTTAACCGGATCAATTGTGTTGCCTTTTGACTTAGACATTTTCTGACCTTTTTCATCACGGATAAGTCCGTGGATGTAAACGGTTGAGAACGGAGCTTTTCCGGTGAATTCCAAGCCCATTGTAATCATTCTGGCAACCCAGAAGAAAATGATATCAAATCCGGTTACAAGGGTTGTAGTCGGATAGAATTTTTTGAAATCTTCGCTTTCGGTGTTTGGCCAGCCCATAGTTGAGAACGGCCACAAACCTGATGAAAACCAAGTGTCCAGACAATCGGTTTCCTGAACATAATTTTCAGGATCCGGATTTTCTTTCGCAACGACCATTTCTCCCGTTACTTTGTGGTAATACGCCGGAATTTGGTGTCCCCACCAGATTTGACGAGAAATACACCAGTCGCGGATATTTTCCATCCAACCGAGATAATTCTTTTCCCATCTGTCCGGAACAAATTTTATTCTTCCGTCTTTAACTGCTGCGATTGCCTCTTTTGCAAGCGGTTCCATTTTTACAAACCATTGTTCAGACAAAAGCGGCTCAATTGTTGTTCCGCATCTCTGGCATTTGCCGACATTGTGTTCGTGATCGCGTGTTCTGAGAAGGAAATTGTTGTAAGAAAGCATTCCGACAATTTTTTCTCTGGCTTCATATCTGTCGAGTCCGTGCAATTCTTCCGGAACTTCTCCGCAAGCTTTCATTGTGCCGTCATTGTTTATAACCCATATTGGTCTCAATCCGTGGCGGTTACCCACTTCAAAATCGTTAGGGTCGTGTGCCGGTGTAATCTTAACTGCTCCGGTTCCGAAGTTTTTATCTACATATTCATCCGCAATAATCGGAATTTCTCTTCCTGAAAGCGGTATTATAACTGTTTTTCCAACAAGTTCTGAATATTTGTGGTCATCCGGATGTACAGCAATCGCAACATCACCGAAAATAGTTTCTGGACGGGTTGTTGCAACAATTATTGCGCCTGATTCACCTTTCAGCGGGTATGAAATTTCCCACATGTGTCCTTGTTCTGTTGAATATTCGGTCTCAACGTCGGAAATCGCACTGTTACAACGTGGGCACCAGTTTACAATATATTTTCCTTTATAAATCAAACCTTTTTCATAAAGTCTTACGAACACTTCTTTAACCGCGTCTGAACAGCCTTTGTCGAATGTAAAGCGTTCTCTTGAACGGTCGAAAGATGCGCCCAAACGTTTGCACTGGTCAAGGATAGCGCCTTTATGTTTGTTTGTCCATTCCCAAGTTCTTTCAAGGAATTTTTCTCTTCCTAAATCGTAGCGGGTCAAACCTTCTTTGGCAATTTGTTTTTCAACAACATTCTGAGTTGCAAGTCCTGCGTGGTCTGTTCCAGGAACCCATAGGGTTTCATAACCCGCCATTCTGTGATAGCGGACAAGAATATCCTGCAAAGTTTCGTCAAGTGCATGTCCCATGTGGAGCACACCCGTTACGTTTGGAGGCGGAATTACTATAGAATATGGCGGCTTTTGGCTTTTGTTATCAGCCTTAAAATATTCGCCATCCTCCCAAAATTTATAAATATCTTCTTCTGTTTCTGCTGCGTTATATACTGTAGGCAAATCTTCGATTTTTGTTGTAGTGTGCATATTTTATAATCCCTTTTTTCTTCTTATATGTAATAAATAAATAGCACAAAAAAAGTTTTTTTTAAAGGATTTAAAAAAGCTATTTAAAAATTTTCATTGCGCGGTCTAAAATTCCGAGGCAGTATGAAATTGCAATACCGTAATTTGTTATGGCAACTCCTTTTTTAGAAGCAAGCAGAATTCTCGAAAGAACTTCGCGGCGGTTTGTCATGCACGCTCCGCAGTGGATAATCAGCTTGTAATCTGAAATATCAGGGAAGTCATGACCTGAAAAGTTTTCTATCACAAGGTTTTTCCCTGTTTTTTTTCTTAAAAGATTAGGAATTTTTACTCTTCCGATGTCATCCTCAATTGCGTGGTGCGTGCAGCTTTCAAGGATTAATACTTTATCACCGTCTTTTAGTTTTGAAATTTGTTCTGCCCCTTTCGCAAATTCATTCAAATCTCCTTTTAATCTTGCAAACAGGATTGAAAATGAAGTCAAAGGAATATTTTCGGGCACAATTTCGCTCACTTGCCTAAAAGCTTGAGAGTCCGTAATAACAAGAGCCGGCGGAGTTTTCAAGTTTTCAAGTGCGTCTTTAAGTTCCGTTTCTTTAACCACATAACTCAAACATTCACTATCCAGCAAATCGCGGATAGTTTGGACTTGAGGCAGGATAATTCTTCCTTTCGGCGCTTCTTTATCAATCGGAACCACAAGAATAACAGTGCTTTTCGGCTCAATCAAGTCCCCTGCGATTTTGGGCGAATTCACGAAATCATCAGGCAAAATTTTCACAAGCGCTTTTTTAAATCTAAAGGTTAAATCTTTGTCGTACAAAGCAGATGTGTAGAGGATGTTTTTATCTTCGCGCAAATCTTTCAAATCGTCGCATTTGTTAACAACGATAAGATACGGGATTGAAAGTTCGTCGAATTTTTCAGCCAAACTTTTTTCATAATCATCAAAATTTTCACTTTCGGTAACAATCACCGCGACATCGCACCGGTTAATAATTTTCATCGTTTTTTCAATACGTTCTTTTGATAAATCTGTTTTGTCGTCGATTCCCGCGGTATCAAGAAAATTTACCGGCCCGATTGGCAAAAGTTCCATTGATTTTTCCACAACATCTGTTGTTGTTCCTGCAATTTCAGATACTATAGAAACTTCCTGATTGGTAATTCTATTCAAAATAGACGATTTGCCGGCATTTGTTTTGCCGAAAATCCCGATATGTAATCTGTTTGATTTTAATGTTTTCATCTCAAATTTCCCCGTAACACTAAATTATTATATCAAAAAAAGACTGCTATAAATAAAATAAATCCTAAAATGCTCTATTTACAACAAAATTAGTCAACAAAAAACGCACCAAATTTAATATTTTGGTGCGAATTTTTTATAGCCTTATTATACAATATTTTCCACCAATTTTCAAGTGGTCATTTTGATTTTTTAGGGGGTTTTTTGATTTTTAAGAAGGTATGTTTTAGTGGATTTCAGGCTCACATGCACCAAAATATTAATTATGGTGCGAAAAATTAAAGAGTAGTTTAAGCTTGAAAGGAGGCTGAAAAGATGAATATACTAGAAGAACAGAGGGCAGGAAGGCAGGAAGGTAAGCGAGTTACGTTATTAAATACCCTCGCCCCTTGTGGGAGAGGGCAGGGTGAGGGGTCAAAGTTATTACAACAAACCCTCTCCCGAATTTGTAAGTTCGCATACTGCTCACTAACAAATTCAACCCTCTCACAAAGAGAGAGGGTAAATAGTAAAGTTGCATTCACCCTAACAGAGGTCTTTTCATCACACTTTGCCGATCGCCGTAAAATCGCGTTTACATTGGCGGAAGTTTTAATCACTCTCGGTATCATCGGGGTTGTTGCGGCGATGACGTTACCTGCATTAATTCAAAATTATAGAAAAACTGTATATGTAAATCAACTTAAAAAATCAGTTTCTATATTAGAACAAGGGTTTCAAATGATGCTGGCCGATGATGGGGTCGACAACTTACAATCAACCAGTGTCTTTTCTGGTACCTTTGAGTTAGGTTCGACAGCTGTTTCTACTCCTAATTCTCGTTTGTTGCAAAATATGCAAAAATATTTTAAATTTGTTGATCTTCAATCTATCGAGCGTAATGAATTAAAAACTCTTTCAGGAAATTCTACAAATAATTATGCGATTACAGGAAGCGTGGCTCCAATGGTAAAATTTTCTGATGGAACACTAGCCGCATTTGTTGTATTGGTTGGTTCTTCTACTATGGGGCCAAGTTGCGATTATTTGATTTCGTCTAATTTGGTTGGGAAATGTGATCCTAGTATTGGAAATATTGGGATTGATGTTAATGGCTTGAAAGGACCAAATCAATATGGAAGAGATATTTTTTGGTTTATGCTTACCAATGGAGGAAAGCTTGTTCCATACGGCAGTGAGAAATCAAGTATAATATATTCAGGAAATACTCTTAGCAACAATTGGAAGGAAGTATCAACGTTATGCGGAACTGTTGGGGAACCTATAGGAAATAATGTTACAGGTCTGGGTTGTGCCGGACGTATAATTGAAAATGGTTGGAAGATGGATTATTAAAAGAAGTTGTATGGTGCAATTTCTTGCACTCTTCTCTTGTTTGATTTCAATGCCTTCATTTTTATACCAATGTAATTTATTATATCAAAAAAACTGCCCTTCAATAAGAGCAGTTTTTTTATTTTTTTGAAAAGTTATAATTAACCTCTGATTCCTAACTTTTTAACCAATTCTCTGTATTCTTCAAGATTTTGAGATTTCAGGTAAGAAAGCAATCTTTTTCTTCTACCTACCATCATCAAAAGACCTCTTTTTGTAGCGAAATCTTTTTTGTTTGATTTCAAGTGTTCGGTTAATTCAGAAATCTTCTGGCTCAACATTGCAACCTGAACAGCGGTTGAACCTGTATCTTTTTCGTTTGAGCCGTATGCTTTAATGATTTCTTGTTTGTTTTTCAAGTTAATTGACATATTTTAATTTCCTTTTCAGTTTGTTGAGTGACTATTCGGGCGTAAGCACTCTACAGAGCCCATAATAATATGGTCAAAGAAAAAAATCAATACATGTGTTAAGGAATTTGTATACAACATTAAGGCGCTAAGATATTAAGACTTTAAGTCACTAAGTTCTTTACAAAAAAGCAGTTAAGGTAAGGATTTACGTCATTGCGACCGAACGAAGTAAGCGTGGCAATCTAGTTAAAGTTAAACTGGTAGACTGAAGTCTACCCTACTTTTATAATACCGGCCTGCCCTCCTGCCCTCCGGCCCTCTGTTTAACAAGCTATCCTTGATAAAACATACTTATTGCGGAAAGATTATTTGCAGCTTTTTTATCTGCTACTGCCATCTGTTCGCCGGAAAGTGCTTGTTTAAATAAACTATAGGCATCTGATGCTGAATTTGTATATGTAACATATTTTTTATAATCGTCACTTTTTTTCATTGAAATTTCATCGTTGCCTTTTGAAATTGCACTCTTTTTTGCTTTTTCTAAAAATGTTTTTGCATTATATTCAAAAAAACTTTCCTGTTTATTTGCATAATTTAAAACCGCATGCCAATTATTCCATTTTTCATCAGCGGCTTTATATTTAGCGTCTGCTTGAGCCGCAATTTCACCCGATACGTCTTTCGGTTTGTTAAATAAAGATACCTCTCCTAATCCGGTAACGATACCATGCGACTTCATATAGTTTTCAGCAGCGAAAAGGTTAACAAGATTTACGCCGCCAATATCGGAAATTCCAAGGCTTTTTAGAAAATCCTTCTGCTGGCTTGCGTTCATAGTATTGTATGCGCGTTGTATTTGTGCAACATCAACCATAATATACCCTTTGCTCTTAAATATCTTATATATATAAAGTATTTATTCCCTCAAAAATTGCTTTTTATGTAAATATATGTTAAGAAATCCGGGAAAATTGAATTTTTGGATAAATTTAGCCGTTAATATATATGAGAGTAAATCCAACCCAAGGGAGTACCATGAGTTTAGCAATAAGCAATATAGATTTTCTGGCCCGTGTCTTAGCGATAAGCACCGGTACGCTCCAAAAAGAATACAAAAATTTATCTATAGAAGAAATTGTTAAAGCTGAGGCTAAAAAAGGCAACCAGCTTGCAATCCAGCTTGCTGACGAAATCATGAGCAATCCGGATTTCCTCATCCAGATTTTTCAACTCGCCGATCCGAATAACAAGATTATAATTATGAGCCAAATGTCTGAAGATCAAATTTCACAACTCCTTCCGCAAATGGATAAAAAGGATTTACTTCAAGGGTTATATTTTTTCTCTCAGGAAAAGCTGATGGACATGCTTGAAGATATTCCGCCGGAACAACTGGTAAAAACAGTTCTGGAAATGTTTTCAAAAGAGCAGATTGTGACTTATCTGCCGGAAGAACAACTTGATAAATTCTTATCAAGCAGTGAATTTGACAAAAATAAAGTACTAAAACACATGCAATCTATTCCTAATGAATATCTTGCGCAGGTTCTGGAAAGTATTACAGGCGAAGAGGTTGATGAGAACACTAAAGCCAGTGATTTGGTAAAACAAATCGGACAACTTGACCCGCTGCAATTTCAAGATGCCCTTTTGAATTTTCAGCCGACACAAAAACAACAGCTAACACTTTCATTATGCAAAGAACATGAAGAATGGTTTCAACTTTTCGAGGCCTCTGCTTATACTAATATGATTACCCAATACAAGCAGAAACCCGAAGTAATCAAAGCAATGGAAGTCATTGAACAAGAAGAAATAATTAAAATGGTAGAAGAACTTCCGCAAGATCTTCTTCAAATAGTTGTAAGCCAGATGGATACTAAGGATTTCGCCGAACAAATGATTGAAAAAAATCCCGAAGCAATCGCAAAACTTCTTGCCACATAAAAATATTCGGCCAAAAAGTTACAATAAAAAAGCCCGTTAAATTAACGGACTTTTTTAATATTTTACTTAATTTGCTATACAGCAGTAGGTTTTTTCTGAGCTGTAGCACCAGGAATAGCCTGCCAGTTAGCGGCCATAATCTTTTTGAAGGATTTAAGTGCTGTATCTTCCAATTCGCCGAGTTCTTCAGCTTCCATAATCAATTCTCTGAGTGGAAGTAAAGCTCTTTGGTCTCTCAACACACCTAAAGCTGCTGCGGCACCTGCTCTAACAAGTTCATTTTCAGAACGGTTTTTCATAACGTCAATCAATGCCGGAACAGCTTTTGTATCGTTCAATTTACCGAGTGATGTAACGGCATAAATTCTAACGTTAACCCATTCGTCATACAACATATTAATAACCCTGTCAACAGCTTTTTTGTTTCCGATTTCGCCGAGAGCACGTGTTGCATCACATCTTACGTTAACTTTTTCATGGTCTAATGATGCAATTAAAGCATCTGTTGCAACATCACCGATTTCAATCAATGCATCTGTTGCAGTAATACAAACTTGAGGGTTTTCATCGTTTAAAGCTTCAACAAGAGGTTCAACAACAATAGCTCCGCCCAAACGGCCCAATGCACGTGCGGCACGAACTCTAACGTCAACGTTTCTATCTTCTCTCAATGATTCGATTAAGAATTTTGTCGCTTTGCAATCACCAAGTTCACCAAGAGCGCGGGCGGCATACAATCTTACAGATCCGTTTTTGTCATGTTTTAAAACTTCTATCAACGGCTCAACTGCTTTTGAATCACCCATTTCACCTAAAACTCTCGCCGCATTGTATCTAACTTTTTCAGAATTGCTTGTACGTAAATCCATTAATAATTCGTCAAATGATTTTTTAACTTGTTTCTTCTTGCCATTAACACTAATTGTCATCTAGTTTTCTCCTACACACAAATATTCTATTCACACACTTATGTTTTATTAAACACATTTTGAATTGAATAATTGCCTTTTCTACTTTAAATTATTACTTTTTGTAAACATATATTTAGATTATGTCCTTTTACTGTGAAGTTTTATATTAATAAGGGTAACGTTCACACTTTATACTATAAATATAACACATTTTATTTTGAAATACATGTTTGAATAAAAAATTTATTTTAAATTTTATGATTGTTTTTATAATAAATACTCTCTTTTAATATTTTCGGGATATAAATTTTTAAACATTTTTAACAAATACTACTTACTATGGATAGTAATAACAAACTCGCTGCCTTGCCCGACCTCACTGTTTACAATAATTTCCCCGTTGTGCTGTTTTATAATTTTTTGTGAAATAGCAAGTCCCAGCCCTGTTCCAATGCCTACTCCTTTTGTTGTATAACCGGCTGAAAATATTTTGTTGATTTCATCGGATTTAATTCCACAACCGCTGTCTTTTATAGATACAGTCAAAGTTTCCGCCTCATATTTAGTTGTAATTGTAATTTTTCCTTCCCCTTTTATTGCCTGGCATGCGTTTATTAAAATATTTGTAAAAACCTGATTGAGCAAATTAGGGAAACACTTGATGGGAGGAAGGTTTCCGTAGTTTTTAATAACTTCGATACGATTTTTTGTTTCATGACGAATAAGCTCTAATGTAAGGTCAATTTCTTTATTTATATTAGCTTCTTGGAGTTCTGCTTCGTCAAGACGGACAAATTTTTTGAGAGAAATTACAATATTGTTAATTCTTTGAATGGCCTCTTTATCAATAGAATTCAAGTTTTCCGCCATTTCTTTAATGTCATCATCTTGAATTTGCGCAATCAATTTTGCGGCAAGCTCGTTGTTGGATTTTATAGATGCAACCGGAGTATTAATTTCATGCGCCACGCCGGCAACAAGTTGACCTAAAGAGGCCATTTTTTCAGAATTTACAAGCTGAACTTGAGCTTCTTTCAAGTCTGTGAGGGCTTTTTTAAGTTCTTTAACCGTTTGGATATTTTTTTGATAAAGTTGAGCGCGTGTAATTGCGTTGGAAAGCTGAGAAGATATTGCCTCCAGAATTTCCAGCTCTTCATTTAGTTCGCGTTTATTGTGACTGAGCAAAACTATTATTCCGAGAAGTTTTTCAAGGTGATACACCGGAATTATTACTCTTAGCATCGGACGTGAGAATGGTTTTGCCCCTTTGTATTCAATGATGCAGTTTGCGGCGGCAATTTCTCTGTTTTGAATAGATTTGAAGGTATTATCATCAAAAACAAATTCTTTTTGAACGTTTTCTTCGCCGTAAGTTTCTTGAATTTTAAAATGATTATCCTCGAAAATTGCGTAATAAGCCTTGGAGGCCCCAAACATTATGGTTAATTCTTGAAGTGCCGAGTAGATAATTTCTGATATATTTATACTGCTTCTGATAATGTTGGAAACTTTGTTTATCAGGGCAATTCGGATAGCTTGCGCCTGAGCTTTTTGTTTAATATTTAAAAGCTCAGCGTTTTCACTTTTAAGTATTTTAAGTTCGTCTTTTAAATTTGAATTAATTTTTTCTAGATTTTCAAGCCGGCTTTCTGGAGTAACATTGAGGAAAAATATAATTGTATATTTTCCTCTTTTGACGGAATACATGTCAAAATAAAGAAGTTTTTTTGTAAGTGTGTCATAGGTTACGTATGCGGAAAAATTTTCTTTTGAGATTACGGCCTGATATATCGGAGAGTAAATATCTATGTTTTCACTGTCAAGAGGACAGATATCAAAATTCATTTTGTGTGAAAACTTTCTGATATCAGAAAATGTATCAAACCAGCGCTTGAAAGCATTGTTTCGATAAACAACTTTGAATTCCCTGTCTAGAATAATTACCGCATCGCGATACTGATTAAAAAAATCGAACTTCTTCATGATGTATATTATACGATTTTGAATAGTTTCGGGCAAATCGTTAAATGTTTTTAAAGAAACTTTAGGCAAAAAAATACACCAAATTTTATATTTTGATGCGAATTTTTTATAGCCTTATTATACAATATTTTCGGACACTTTTCAAGTGGTCATTTTGATTTTTTAGGGGATTTTTTGAATTTTAAGAAGGTATTTTTTAGAGAGTTTCAGGCCGACATGCACCAAAATATAAATTATGGTGCA
>JAGAVG010000024.1 GCA_017942035.1 bacterium
CCATCCGTCCGCAATTTCGCTCTCACAAAGAGAGAGGGTAAAACATGCCTTTACCTTGGCGGAGGTCTTTTCATCACACTTTGCTGGTCATCGTAAAACCGCCTTTACATTGGCGGAAGTTTTAATCACCCTCGGCATAATTGGCATTGTGGCGGCGATGACATTGCCGGCAGTGATTAACAAGATTAATGATAGAGAAAATCTTCAAAAGTTTAAAAAGGCATACTCGGAGCTTTCGCAGGTGAAGCAATTACTTGACATGGAATATGGCGGTTCGTTCACCATGGCTTGCAATACTTTTGATGATGTTTGTCTGCGAGATTTATTTGCGGAAAAAATGAAGGTTATTAAAACTTGTCGTTCCAATGCTCCTAATGAATGTCAGGAAAAATCCTATTTCCAAAATGGGAAGCAACAGTTTTATGATACGAATATTAATCACCCATGGCCCATGCTTATAACAAACAGTGGATATTCAGTTAAGTTTAGGTTTCATTTCCCAGATTGTGCATCTTATAACTCAGGCTGGACTGATAAAGATGGAAATTTAAAAGAACTTAAAACATGCGGCTGGATGCAGATTGATACCAATGGGAAAAAGAAACCAAACGTTTCCGGTAAAGACATATATTTCATTTTAATTTATAAAGACAAACTTATCCCAGTTGATTCCAAAAATTGCTCAGATGAAGCCCCACTAGATGATTGTGAACCTTTACAATGGTAATTTAGTTTATCAGGGTATTAAAAAGTTTCTCAAATTCAGGAAAAGATATATTAACCCAGTTAAAATCGTTGATAATTAAAGGTCTTTCACAAATCAAACTGGCGACATATAAACTCATTGCAAGTCTGTGATCGTGATAGGTTTCAACTTCACAGCCTCCTTTGAGTTGCTTTTTGCCGGTAATTTTAAACCCGTCCGGTGTTTCTTCAATTTCTGCGCCTATTTTTTTAAGTTCGGTTACAACTGATTTTATCCTGTCGGATTCTTTATTGCGCAAGTCTTCGGCATCTTTAATTGTTGTTACACCTTGTGCTTGAGTTGCGAGAACTGCGATAACCGGCAATTCATCAATAAGCCTTGGAATTAATTCACCTTGAATTATGCAAGATTTTAGTTCTGAATAAGAAACTTTTATATCCCCGACATCTTCGCCGGAAATATTTTTCTTATCAAGAATTTCAATATTTCCTTCCATAGCTTTTACAACGTCCAAAATTCCTGTACGGGTAGGGTTTAAGCCGACATTTTTAAGAATAATTTCGCTATTTGGAACAATTAGAGCTGCCACAATAAAATACGCTACAGAAGATATATCCCCGCAAATATTTATTTCCTGAGGTAAAAGAGCTGATTTTTTTATGGAAACGGTTTTTCCCTCTGTGATAATATCGGCTCCCATATATTTGAGCATGATTTCAGTATGGTTGCGGGAAATAAAAGGCTCGGTGAATTTTGTAATGCCATCTGCAAACAATCCTGCAAGCAAGATACAAGATTTCACCTGCGCAGAAGAAAGTTTTGAAACATAATCAATACCGTTTAAATGAGCCCCTTTGATTTCCAGCGGAGCATGAAAATCTGTTGATTTTATATCTGCCCCCATAAGCTTCAACGGTTCAATAATTCTTTTCATCGGGCGTTTTGACAGGCTTTCATCTCCGATTAATGTGGAATTGAATTTCTGTCCGGCAAGAATTCCGGAAACAAGCCGCATTGTAGTGCCGGAATTTCCGCAATCAAGAGCTTTCAATGGTGCTGACAGCTTGCCCTCTGAAACTATTTCAAGAGTTTTTTCATCAATATATTTTGCTTTAACTCCCAGCTGTTCAAAGAGTTTAAGCGTTGAAATCGGATCCTCACCGTTTGAAAAATTTCTTATCAGCGATTTTCCTTTTGCAAGTGATGAAAGCATAACCGCTCTATGAGAAATCGATTTATCAGAAGGGATTTCAACGCATCCTTTCAGGCCGTTTTGAAGTTTTTCAACAATCTTTTGCATAAAAAAATTCTACCATAAATTTGACATAAACAAAAAAGTAGTATAATAAAAATATGACAATGTTAAACGATTACGAAAAATTTTTGGCAGAATTTGATGAAAAACTTGCCGCCTATTTTGAATTTGAAAAGGATGATATAAAATGTCTTGAGGGTTGTTCATACTGTTGTGAACACGGGGATTATCCTTTTTCTCGTTTGGAATTAGAGTACGCAATGTCGGGATTCATGAAATTACCCGCGGATATAAAAAAGCAGATTAAAGATAATTTTGACAAAATCAAAGACGAAAAAGATTACGTTTGTCCGTTTTTAATCAAGAAAAAATGTTCAATATATAAGTACAGAAGTTTGACTTGCAGGACTCACGGGCTTGCTTATTTAAAATCTGACGGAGCGGCGAAACTTCCGGAATGCGCAAATTTAGGGCTAAATTTCAGCAAAACTTTTGACCCTGAAACTAAAATTTTATCGAGGGAAATTATAAAGGAAAATCTTGATTTACCCGAAATAATAAAATCTGCGAAAGGTTATGATTTAGAGTTCGGCGAAATCCGTTCGCTTGTGAAATGGAGGTAGGGGAAAGTAAAAACCTTGCAGATATTATATAGTAAAAGGGCCAAGCCATTGATTAAGTGTCGGAATCTGTTGTTGTCTCAATTCTCTTGATTCGCGCTTAACATTTTCAAGACCTTTCGTAATTACACTTTGCCACTTTTCTTTTCTTGCTTGATCAAAAAAATAAAGTTTCAATCTTAAAAATGATTCTTTAGCCTCCAAACAAATATCTAAATCATGCGCTTTTTTGTCCTTAATTTTTGCCTTTTGGTCAAAATAATCCGTCAGTACTTCGCGAACTCTTTTCACGTTTTTCAACTCTGACTCCGTAGTTTTTACCTGCTCCGGTGACAAAATTGTACCTTTTGGAATTTTAAGAATTTTCGCATAAGGATCATATTTTTCAATAGCTTCTAATCTCATAGTGCAAATCATAACATAAATAAGAGCGTTTGCAAATCTTATAAAGTTTTATGAGCAATAAATTACATCTACTTGCTATAATTTCTCAATTTTTTGCAATTTTTCTAATCCCGAAATGAAATATAAAACTTGAGTAATATTTTCAGTTTGTAGGTTGGCATTACTATGCCAACAATTTAATTTGTCGGATTAGTAAATCCGACCTACAAACTAATTGAATCTATCCAAAAGCTTATTTTGTTTTAAACCTATCAAATATGCTGCATGTGTTCTGTTCTTTGCTTCAAGCTTATCTAGTATAATACATACGTGGCCTCTCACTGTATAGTGGCTTATAAAAAGTTTTTTGGCAATTTCTCGATTCGTATAACCTAATATCATAAGTTTAGCGATTTCCTCTTCTCTTTTTGTAAGATTATTTTTTATTGAATATATTTTTTTACTAACCATATATACCCTATTTACTTAATTGATTGCAATTATACGTTTTCGGTAAGTAATAACCTTTATGCGTTGTGGAAGGATACAAAAAAATAGCCTATCATAATAATATGGATGGAAAGCAAATTAGACATACACTAGGTGTTTCTTTAAAATGTATAAGAAAATCTAAAAAACTTAACCAAGAAGAATTGGCTGAACTTATAGGGAAACAGCCAAATTCAATAAATAGAATTGAAACAGGCTTAAATTTTGTTACCAGTGATACATTGGCTGAATTATGCAATGCATTAAATGTTCCACCTGAAACACTTTTTTCCAAAAAAATTCCTACTATTACGCAAGAAAGTCTTAATTACGTTAAGGGAATTAATGAGTTATTACAAACTTTTTCACCGGAAGAATTAAAAATTGCATACAATGTTTTGCATGCACTCAAAATGTAATTTTACATGTTATTCTCCTTTAATTAAAGTGTAGCTTTTTTACATCACTAAATATAATAATACAAAATATGATGTAGATATGCAACAAGTAAACAAAAAAACTTTACAATTTTGGAATGCAGTTGGAGATGTCGTTAGGCAACTTAGAGAGGAAAATACTCAAAGTTCGATTAGTAAACTAGCTCGCGAATATGATATGGACAGAGGGAATTTGAGCAAACTTGAAAGAGGGTTGATTGGATGTTATCTCCTTACTGCATGGAAAATATCTGAGGCTTGTGGGATAAAGTTTTCAGAATTTGCCAAAAGACTTGAAGAAAAATTGGGAGATGACTTTATCTTAATGGATGAATAGTTTGTAGGTTGGCATTACTATGCCAACAATTTAATTTGTCGGATTAGTAAATCCGACCTACAAACTGAAATGACAAAGTCATTTTGTCGCCAATTACCTCTCACAAACGATACTCAATCGTTTGTTCGGCAGAGTGCCCTCTGCCGGCTCGCGCTCGAACTCTTATACAAGGCTTTCGCCTTGTGTTCTCATCTCCCTCTATCCGAATAAAAAAGAAGGAACAAGCCCTTCTTCTTTATTCGGAGTCGGTGAGATTCGAACTCACGGTGGAATTGCTCCCACACAACCTTTCCAAGATTGCACCTTAAACCGCTCGGACACGACTCCTTTTATTTATTTTAGCATTGTGATTTTTCATGCCGAATTACCAGCAAAATCAATCACGCTATCTATTCTATCACAAAAATTAAATATTTTGTAAAAAATTGTTGCATTTATTTGATTTTTTTTCAAAATCTGATAATATTTTATTGAAGAAAAGGAGAGTTTTTATGAAATTTTTACTTATTATTCTTGTAGTTATCGGAGCCGCATGGGCTTATATGAATGTTGATTTTAACAAACTTAAAACAAATACCGCTGATGGTGTATCAAACAGCGTTAAAAATGAAAAAACTATTTTCGGGGTAAATAACTCCAGAGAACAAAATCGTCAACAAACTGAAGATGCGCTTAATCAGTTTTAATTAAAAAAATCAGTTTTAAATATTAATTTCTCCACTATTTTTATGGTGGAGAAATTTTTGTTTTCATAAAATTTTCTTTGTGCTAATATACTTTTGGAGAAAAACTTATGCCTCAAAATTACGGAATTGCCCTATTATTAACTTTATTTGCAGGACTCGCAACTTCAATCGGTGCGACACTTGCCTTTATGTTTAAAAAAGATAACCTTAAGGCACTTTCTGTCGGGTTAGGTTTTTCCGCCGGAGTTATGATTTTTATTTCTTTTATGGAAATTCTTCCGGAAGCGCAGAACATGCTTGCCGTTAATTTTCCTAACAAAGCGCAATGGCTTACTCTCGGCGGCTTTGTTGCAGGTATTCTCATTGCAATTTTAATAGACTATTTTGTACCGGATCACATTAACGAAGAAGAACTTTTAAGTCCGGACAGCTATGACGAAACGAAACATAAAATTAAACGCGCAGGGCTTATCACTGCTATTGCAATATGTGTCCATAACTTTCCGGAAGGTATGGCAACTTTTATGACTTCTGCCCAAAATTTAACGTTAGGCCTTTCTGTTGCTATCGCGATTGCTATTCATAATATTCCGGAAGGTATTGCCGTTGCGCTTCCTGTTTATCATGCAACTGGAAAAAAACGCTATGCAATGCTTTATGCGTCACTTTCCGGTCTTGCAGAACCGGTCGGAGCTTTGCTCGGTATGATTTTAATCCACCTTTTTATGCCGCAAATTCTTGTCGGATTCCTGACCGCATCAGTTGCCGGTATTATGGTATATATTTCTTTTGATACGCTCCTGCCGCTGGCTAAAGAGTTTGGAGATTGGCATAAATCAATGATTGGGATTATCTCCGGAATGATTTTTATGTGGATTAGTATTTTGTTGTTAGGTTAAACCTGCACGAGTTTTGTATCTGTAAATTTTATGGTATAATTCTGGTATGTTTACAGGTATTATTGAAGAAATAGGAACCGTAAAACGCATTGTTTCAAACAATGACGGAATAGATTTGACTATATGCGCAAATAAAGTTCTTGAAAATACAAAAATAGGTGACAGTATTTCTATTGAGGGCTGCTGTCAGACCGTTGTAAATCTTTCAAATCAAGATTTTACGGTAAACGTTAGTTCTGAAACTCTTGAAGTTTCGAATTTTTCGCGTCTAAAAGTTAATCAAACGGTCAACCTTGAGCGGGCTTTAACTTTGACTTCAAGACTTGGCGGGCATATTGTTCAGGGACATGTTGACGGTACTGCCGTATTGTTGGAAACAAAGAAAAATTCTCAATATTATGACATGTTGTTAAAAATTGACAATACTTTGGATAAATATATTGTTAAAAAAGGGTCAATCGCGATAAACGGAATTAGCTTAACAATAGCATCTATTGAGAATAATATACTCAGATGTACAATAATTCCTCATACTTTCGAAAATACAACTTTAAAAAATTTATGTTCAGGCGATATTGTAAACATTGAAACCGATATTTTAGGCCGTTATATTGAAAAATTTTTATCACGGAAAGATAATGGGGTTAAGAGTCGAATAGATGAGGACTTTTTGAAAGAGAACGGATTTATTTAGGTATGGAAAATTTTAAATTTGATAGAATTGAAGATGCAATAGAAGATTTTAAACTGGGGAAACCTATTATTGTCGCTGATGATGAAGATAGAGAAAACGAAGGCGATTTGATTTGTTCAGGTCAAATGACAACTCCGCAGATAATAAAGTTTATGGCAGAAGAGGCTAAAGGACTTATTTGTCTTGCTATTGATGCCAGTATTGCTGAGAAAATGCAATTGCCTCAAATGGTTGAACAAAATACTGAGGGGATGAAAACGGCATTTACAGTAAGTATTGATGCGGCGGAAAAATATGGTGTTACTACAGGAATTTCGGCATTTGACAGAGCAAAAACTATTGAAGTTTGTCTGGCACCGGATGCTGTACCCTCTGATTTGCGCCGTCCGGGACATTTGTTCCCTTGTGTAGCAAGAAAAGGCGGGGTTTTAACAAGAACAGGGCACACCGAAGCCGTTGTCGATCTTGCAAGACTTGCAGGTCATGTTCCGGCAGGGCCGATGTGCGAAATTATGGCAAAAGACGGTCACATGGCAAAACGCGATGAATTATATGAATTTGCAAAAAAACATAATCTAAAATTTATCTCAGTTGCCGATTTGATTGCTTACAGATTAAAAACAGAAAATATTGTTACCAGAGAAGCGGAAGCTCATCTTCCAACCCAGTTCGGAGAATTTGAAATTTACGGATACTTAAATCAAATTACGGGTCAGGAATGTGTTGCGCTTGTTAAAGATGACAAGTCAGATAAAATCCCTCTCATAAGAGTACATTCAGAATGTTTGACAGGGGATATTTTTCACAGTCTGAAATGTGATTGCAATTATCAGCTTCACTCTGCGATGAAAATGATTAATGAATACGGCCGCGGAGCACTTGTTTATATGAAAGGCCATGAAGGCAGAGGTATAGGATTAATTAATAAAATTAAAGCTTATCATCTTCAAGAATGTGGTCAGGATACGGTTGATGCGAATATTTCTCTGGGATTTAAACCGGATTTGAGAGACTACGGAATGGGTGCGCAGGTTATACGAGACTTAGGATTTAATAATTTTAACTTGATTACAAATAACCCTAAAAAAATCATAGGTTTAAAGGGGTACGGATTAACTGTTAATGATATAATAAAAATAGAACCTCAGATAAACCAATACAATGGCCGCTATATGGAAACTAAGCGCGATAGAATGCACCACATGATATAAAACGATGGAATTGAGAAAAAATATAAGGAAATAGAAATGCCGGAAGCAATATTGGAAACCAAAATATTAGGCCCAAATGATTACAAAATATTTAAGCCCATTTATACAGATTTTAAAAATAAAGCGTATTCAGAATACAAATTTGAACTTGAACCGCTTGACTTTGAGGATTTTATACAAGCATTAGAGAAAAATTTAATTAATTGTATTGTGCTTTTTGAAGATGAAATTCCGGTTTCTTTTCTTGTTTACACAACTGCGATATCTGAGGCTATCGAATTAAATATTATTCACTCTTTAAGCGGTGATAACAGATATAAGCGTAATAGAACACTCATTAAAGCTTTTTTAGAAGAAACAAAAAAAGCAAGAATGGAAAAAGTTGTATGTTATCCTATGTTAGGTTCGCAAAAAGATTTGATAACCGAGACTGCGCGTTTTGGATTTAAATTTATCGGAATTGCAGTATTAAGACTGTTAACAGAAAGCACCAACTCTAAAGATATTTTAAAAATGGCTAAACTGGATCCAATAAATGAAGCTTATACTTTGGCAAGCTGGAATGATGAATATTTTAATGATGCGGTTTATATTATAAATGAAACATTTAAAAATAGTTCGGATGCACTTTTTGACCCCCGTTTCAAAACAATAGAAGGAACAGCAGATATTTTGACAAAAATTACCGAGAATATATATGCTGAATTTCTTCCGGAAGCTTCAACAGTATTGTTATATGAAGGCAAACCTGTTGGTTTCTGTTTTATGAATTTAACGGGTGGAAAAATTGCAAATATTCCGATTGTCGGACTATTACAAAACCATCAGGGACGCGGACTTTCAAAACACATGCTTAAACGGTCGCTTGAAAAAATTATAGAATGGCATGATAACGGTGAAAAACCTATTAGTGAAGTTAATACGTGTACAGAGACAAATAATTTTCAAGCTCTGAAATTATACAGACATCTCGGATTTAAAGAAGATTATAATTACCCTCAAGCTTATATTCCTGTAAAAAAATAATGTCAGCTATGCTGATATTTGTAATGGAAATAATTACAGGTAATTTGCGAGAATGCTTTTTACGTAGTTTTGGGTTTCTGCATAAGGCGGAACGCCGGAATATTTATCAACAGCGTTCGGGCCGGCATTGTATGCGGCAAGAGCAAGAATAACATTACCATTATATCTGTTTAGCATTGATTTTAAATATTTAACGCCGCCTTCAACATTTTGCATAGGGTTATAAGGATCAGTAACCCCTAAACTTTTTGCTGTTGCCGGCATTAGTTGCATAAGCCCCATTGCTCCGGCTTTTGATTTTGCTTTGGAATTAAATCCTGATTCCTGTTTTATCAGTGCATTCACAAGCTTTTCATCAACTCCGTGCTTCTTTGAAACTTTAGATACTATATCAAGCACCTGAGCCTTTGGAGCTTTGGCGTTTGCACTGGCGGCAGCGGAGGAATTGATTATTGCAGCAGCTTCATTCAGTGCGTTGTTTAACATTTGAGATGAACTCGTTGTGTTTTGCGGTGCCAACTCCGCATTAACATTCATTAGAGCCGGATTTCTCAAAAGCGTTCCAAAATTAGCTTTTGTTGAAGCTTGTAATACACTTTCAAAAGATTTCGGGTTAACTTTTCCTACGTTCGGATAAATCGCATCCAGCGGGTTTTGACCTTGAATAGGTGATTGGGTACGAGATACTCCATTTCTGTTAGCAGTTTTCTGAGAAAGCTCAACATATCTTTGCATAGCCGATGCTTGACCGCTTGATGATAACATTTTTTGGATAAATTGTGAAAACATTATACCCTCTCCACCTTGTCTGTAATTTTATACTACTACTATCTTTTATATTTGTTATCCTCTATTTGAATTAATGATAAAAAAAATAAAGTCAAATTGTTTAGTAGCTTTTTCCGATAAGTGAATTGTGAGTAAGAATTTCAAATTTATCATCAAGAGGAGAAAGCTCTATTTTTTCTCCGTATCTTTTTTCAAGAGCAAGTCCAATCAGATAATCTGCAAAATGCGGATTTTTAGGTAACAAAGAACCATGAAGATATGTTCCGAAAACGTTTCTATATCTTGCACCTTCAAACTTGTCTACTCCGTTATTGCCATTGCCTGTTATAATTTCACCGAGTGGGACAGTTTCCCCCTGTAGATATGTAAGACCGCTGTGATTTTCAAATCCGACAAGGGTTTCTACAGGTAAAAAGTTCGTTTTAACTGTGACATTACCGATAAATCTTTTTTTACCGGCTACGGTATATGCATCTAATAAAGATATTCCCATTAATTTTTCTTTGTTGTGCGGCTGATAATAGTGCCCGAAAAGCTGGTATCCTCCGCAAATTCCGAGAAATACAGAATTTTTATCGCGTTCTTGTGTTAATTTTTCTTTGTTTTTATAAAGTTCGGCCGCAACTTCTTCCTGCTGTTTGTCCTGTCCTCCGCCGATAAAGTACAAATCAAATCCGGAAACTTCATCGCCGATATTAATTTCTTTAAATTCAACCTGAATTCCGCGCCATTCACAGCGTTTTTTTAAGGTAATAATATTCCCCGCATCCCCGTATAAATTCAATAGTTTGGGATATAAATGTGCTATTGAAATTTGTAAATTTTCATTTTTCATAATTTTATTATATTATAAATTCGTAGTTTGACTAATTTGTAAAAATATTTCATAATTTGATTATGCTTAAAGAAAAATATATAGCACTTGTGGATTGTGACAGCTTTTTTGTTTCCTGTGAACAAAAAAGAAATCCAGAATTAAAAGGTAAACCGGTAAGTGTGATTTCAAATCCTAACGGATGTGTAATTTCACGCTCTAAGGAGGCTAAAAAACTCGGGGTAAAAATGGGCGAACCGCTTTTTCTGGCTAAAAAAGACCATCCGCAGGGAATTTATATTGTCGCAGATCACGATTATTATGATGCTGTATCAAAAGAAGTCATGAATATTTTGAAAAATTTCAGCCCTTATGTTCAAATTTATTCTATTGATGAAGCGTTTGTTGATTTTACAGGCCTGAAAAGACTTTACAAAAAGAATTACTATAGTCTAGCAGTTATGCTGAGAGAAAAGATTGCGCAAGATGTTGATATTCCTGTTTCAATCGGGGTAAGCAAATCTAAGACGCTGGCAAAATTAGCTTCGGATAAGGCGAAAAACACTAAAGACGGAGTTTATTTGATTGGCCGAAAAAAGATACAGAAAGAGTTAAAACATACTAATATTGAAGAAATATGGGGCATCGGGCGTCGTTTGACAAATTTTTTCCACAAATCCGGGATATTAAAAGCCGACGAACTTGTTAAAAAAGATGACAAATGGCTTAACGATAAAATAGGGATTAACGCATCAGAAATGAAGCATGAACTTCTCGGAGAGTGCATTTCGCCTGTTATAAACGAAATTAAACTCCCAAAATCCATCCAGCAGACAAAAGCTTTAAACGAATTCACAAATGATAAAAATCATTTAAAAAATGCAATAAACTATCATATTCACACCGCATGCCGGAAATTAAGACAGATAGAATGCAAAGCCTCGGTTATAATTTTATTTTTAAGGACAAAAGATTTCAGAATAATAACTGCAAAAAAAATTTTGGATGAACCCTGCGATTTTGAATTGAAAATTTCAGAAGAATTGCTAAAAATGCTGGAAAATATCTATGACAAAAACATTTTATACCGCAGTACCGGAGTTATTTTGGAGCATTTTACGCGCAACTCCGAGGTTCAATTGATGCTTTTCGGCAACGACAAGGAAACTCAAAAACACAAAAATCTCACAAAATGTTTTGATAATATAGAACGCCGCTTTGGAAAAAACGCAATCCAAACCGGTTTTGATACGAAAAAGAATTAAATTTACAATAAAAAAGGGCCTTAGTTAAGCGGCCCTTTTATTTTAAATATTATAAATCCTCAAATCCCGGTGAGGTTGATTTTAAATTTTTGTATCCCTCATTAGCCATAACTGTTTTTTTGATGTACTTATTTGAGTAATTCCCTTTTACGAAAAGTTTTTTCAGGGTGTTTTCTCTTGCTACAAGTGGATGAATGCTGTCATCTGTATGTTCGGGGTATAACTTTGAAATTTCTGTCCAAACTGCAGCTTCCATTGTCCAAGCGTATGTTTCTTCTGCAAGTGAGTTGTATTCATCCTGATGCAGAGCCTCATGGCTTAACAATGCGGCAAGAGCCGCAGGCGGTGCATCATAGTGGCGCGGATTTATATAAATAAATAAATTCTTGCCTTTTTTCCAGCCCAATGCGTCAAAGCTTGCATAATCCGGATTAATTTGCCCTAAATCCTTAAATTCAACTTTCATCGGATTGCCGGATAAGTTATTTCCTAAAATTGCCCCTCTTGAAAACTCGCCGGTCGTTCCTTTCAGCATTTCCAGCGCAACCGCTATAACAGGCTCTTTGGAAACCTTTTTATATACCGGAAGTATTTCTCTGACTTTCTCTTCATTATACTGTTTTGGATAATTATCAGGAATATACAACGCTTGTGATGCGGCCAAGGCTGGCGAAATCAACAAGCCGCCGGCTACTATACTTATCCCCAGTAATCTTTTCAATTCTTTCTTTACCAACTTTTCTCTCCCTAAATCTATTACACTTATAGTAATATTATAATTATATATTTTCTTTCGTCAAATATTATTCTCAAAAATCCTAAAAGGCTGAAAAATCAATTGTTTTTCCGTTTTATTGCGGCAAGCTGTGCAAATTTTGATTTGTAAAGTGAAGAATTATCAAGTTCTGCCGCTTCTTTAATATATTCAAAAGCGTAGTCATAATTTTTGTTTTTTGCGTATAAATCACTTGTTTTCGCGTAATAGAAAGCATTATTTAAATCCAATAAGATTGCTCGTTTCATACATTCTATAGCCTCGTCGTAATCGTTTTCTTCTTCTCTGACCAGTGCCAAATAGTAATATGAAGGAGCGAAATTCATATCAAGTGAAATTGCTTTTTGAGCATAAAGTTTTGCCTCTTCAAAATTTTTCTTGTCTAATTCGCAAGCGCACAACAGCGGATATGCCTTTATATAGTCTTCGTTTTGCGCAATTATATCTTTTAAAGTGTTATAGGTCTTATCTATATTTTTTTCTCTATAGTACAAATCAGCAAGTTCATATTTATAATCATTTCCCTGTGGGTTTTTCGCTGAGATTTCATTTAAAAGTTCAGCGGCTTTTTCGTAATTGAAGAGTTCTTTATAAACTTTTGCAAGCGAAAGTTTTGTGAAATCGTCATCAAATCCGAGTTTTATGTTGTTTTCAAGAATATTTTGAGCGCCGAGGTAATCTTTTTCTTCAAACTTTAACAATGCCTCCAAGCATCTGGTTTTATAATGATTTTCATCTAATGAAAGAATGTAATTCACTTCATTTTGCGCTTTTGAAAACTCAGATGTTTTATAATATAAATACGCAAGCGAGTATCTGTAATCCGCATTATCATCATCTAATCTTATAGCTTGAAGGTAAGCATTTGCGGCCTCTTTCATCCAGCCGTTTAGAAAATATGCATTGGCGAGATTGTAGAAATATTTATGGTTAGTTTTATCTATTGATGCGGCTTTTGAGAAATTTTGTATTGCATCTGTGAATTTCAAATCTTCCATTGCAAACAATCCGATATAGTTCAATATTTCGGGATTTTCGGTATCATATTTAATCTTGTCAAATATGTCTCTGGATTTTGCAAGGTCTCCTTGATCAAAAGAAATTTTACCGGAGATTAACAGCGCATTTTCATTTTCAGGATTTTCAGAAAGTATTTGTGACAAATATTTTTGAGCCTCTTCAAGGTTTCCAAATTCATAAAAAGCTCTTGCGAGTTCTTCCTTCACCTCAATGTCCTCACAATCCGAGAACTGTAAAATTTGTTTTTCATCCTTTAGTGCTTTATAAATTTCAATTGCGGATATGATATTTTTAGGATTTTTTTCAATTTCAAGCAATTTTTGTGCATATTTTAAAGCCTTTTCATACTTTCCTTCAATTTTTGAAATATCTTTCAGAAGCCTGAGAGTCTGAATATGTGCCGGATTTTTTTTGAGCACCTGTTCAAGATAGTTTTCTGCTCGTTTATAATCATGCATAAGAAAATATAATTCACCTATTTGAAAAATAACTTCTTCATTGTCATTTTCTATTTCAATGGCTTTATATAACATTTCAACAGCTTGTTTGTAGCATTTTTCATTTTTCAAATCAAATGCTTGCTTGATATATGCGAATATTTTTTCATCAGTCATTTGCCCCATCCTTCAATGCGTTTTTGGCAGATTTTTTTACTTTAATTTTTTCTTTTTTTTCAGAAACATGATTCTTTTTCGTAGATTTTTTAACAGTTGAAGATTTCTCTTTTTTCTTTTTATTTTTATTATTAATCTTGGTTTTCTTTTTCAAAGCAATCATTTCTTCTTCTGTAATTTCATCCTGCGGATTGTTAATAAGGATAAGAACTTCCCCTTCGCCGGCCATTTTAAGATTATTTCTGGCAATACCCTCAAGACTAGAAGATGTTGAAAATCTGTTTATATCCTGTTTTAAGTCTTTATTTCTTGTTTCTGCTCTGTTTTTAATTTTTTCAAGCGTTGCTATTTTGGAGCGGTAAGAAATTGTCTTTGAAATATTTAATATTACGCTAAATCCGACCTGAACAAGACAAAACAGGAGCAATAGAGTTAAAAAAGAATAGTAAAATTTAGTTTTCTTTTTTTCTCGTTTTGCCTTAGTTTCCATTTTAGCAACCAGAGAGTCAACCTGCTGTTTTGCAAGTGATTCAACAAGTCCGGCTTTATTATCATTGCTATTTAATTTATCTTTATTATCTTCTTGCAAAATTATACCTCATCTACCTTATTATATTTAAAATAAGCAGGTATGACAAAAAATTCTTATAAGTTTACAATTTAAACATAGTCGAAAATCTCAAACGGGTTCGATACATTTCGTTGGTGCTGTCAAAATACTGCTTTGTACCGATTTCGAAATTCAGCCTGTCGTTACCTTTATGAGCAAGCGGGGAGTATTGCAAAACAAGTTCGCTTGTTTTTCTGCTGTTTACAATGTCAGCACCCAAAACGCCTTTTATGGAAACATTTTCGTTTAACTTGTAGGTTGGAATGAAATAATATGTGTCGTAATATTTTCCGCCGTACATGTCGCCTGAATATCTTTCAAAAGTTGTGCCAAGAGAAAGTTTTTTATATCTGTATTCAGCAAAAAAGCTTGTGGTTTTCTCCAATTGTGAACGTGAAAGACCTGAATCATAGCCTGTTCCGAACGAAAAATTGCTGTTAATATTTGAACGAATTTCCACATTATTTGACGCAATACGGTATTCATCACTAGTGTATTTCGACAAATCTGTATATCGTTGTTGAAATATATTTGATTTTTTCAAATCAATATTTGTTGAAGTAATAGTCTGCGGTTTTCTTATATTCAGAATGAATTCATCGTTATCATCCTTCAAATATACCGCATCGGCTCCCTCTTTATACTCTGCATAACCCTTCAAAACTCCGGCGGCAATCGTGTCTTCATCTTTTATTTGAATAAGTTTTAATTGTTCGGATTCTTCAAGAGCTTTTTTCTCTTTTTTGGACATTTTTTTCTGCTTAACGGAGTCTTCCTGCTCTTTTAGAAGCTTTGCATCACGTTCCGCCGCAAGTCTTTCAACCTCTTCATCCGAAAGATATTCATCTTCTGAGGCATCAGAATTTTTATTATCTTCAAGTTCACCATCATCTGTTTGAGTTAAAGATGGGGTACTCCAAATAAAAATATTCGGGAGTTTTTCACTGTCCTCAGCTAAAACAGGCCATGTGGTAAAAGTTATCAATAATAGTATCAGAAAAGCTCTTCTCATACTAATATTGTATAACATTCCCCGCTATGGTCAAGTGTATTATTTTTTGCTAACAGGGAACTATCAAAAGGAATATCAAGCTTATCCTTTGCTTCACGGGAAACCACCTGCAAGTTCTCGCATAAAATACTTTTTATGTAATCGGCAGCATCTTCAACACCAACCGGTTGTCCGCCTCTGGTTATCGGAACATTTTCCACCCCTTCGTTTTTGTTGAAAAATTTTACAAAACCTTCATCTGCATATTTTGAAGAAGTGAGCGAACCGGCCGTTGTTGTCGTAACACCGCTATCGCGCGTGAATGTCACGGGAGTGCCGATTTGCATGCCGTTTAAAAGTTTGCTTTCGCCTTTTCCGTATGAAAAACCAACAGGAACAACCGTCACAGATTTTTTAATTCCGAGAACTTTGTTTACAAGTTCCGCAACTCCGGGCTGAAACCTTTCTTCAAGCGGTAAAGTCTTCTTTACGGCAAGTTTTCCTTCAGGGAAAATAAAAATATTACATTTATTTCTGATAAAATCTTTCATTAACGGTAAAAACGCACGCGCATTAGTTTTTTTATCTGCGCTAAGAACGTTTGCATCAATTCCGACTGCTCCAAAAGCCTCAAAAGCCTTGCGTTTTGTCGGGTTCATTGTTGTTAAAATATCCTGATTAAGAATTATTTTCGGAATTTGGAATGAATCTTCTTTGCCAGCTGATTTGTAAGCATCTGTTAATAATGAATTCAAAACCGCCAGCATCTGTGGATCTTCGGCTTGATTAGAATGGTTCATGATAAAAATTACACCTTCATTTTTAGAGGCAATTTTTTCCAGAATTTTATCTTCAACATTTACATCAATACATTTTTTAGATGCATAATGCGAGCTGATTTCTTCAAGCTGTGAAAGATATTTCGCGTTATTGTTCGGAGTAACAGCGGCAATAAGATTTGTGATAGCTTTTGATGTCTTGCTTTCAAACATATCACCGATTTTATTAGCGGCAACTCTCAATGCGTATTCGCATTTTTGCATTCCAATCTCGCTTGCGGTGTCAAGCTTACCCGTGAAAGCCTGATTATAAGCTCTATTTTCAAGGTTTGCTCCAGTATTATTACGGTATTGACCACTATACTGGCTATAATTAATAACCGGACTTATGTTCATATTTACTCCAAAATTTTACACACTGCCATAATAAAACAGGTGAATTCTTAAAATTGCTTTATTGTAACAGTATGTAAATTTTGTTTTAATCCGGAATGTTCTTTGCGATTTTGTTAGCCTTGTTATAGTTTATACGTGCGCCGGAATATTGAGAGCTTCCGCCCAGTGCAGAATATCCTGAAGAGAGTAATCCTGCAGCTTTTGCGTTATACGGCTGAGATGTAAGTCGTACTACTTCATGATTTGTAGCGGCAAGTAAATCTCCCATTACTGCATCAGGAACGACATTAATACTTGAAATCGGAGACATTTGTACTGACAAATCTAAAGCTGTACTTCCACCTAAGGATGAATTATATGTACCATAATCGTTAGAGATATCGCCTTTTATATCATTCATTTTAGCTGAACATAATTCAGATACGTTTCCTTCGCTAAATGAGCTTGTACTTGATTTTGTTTGCATATTTGAAGGTTTATCCGTAATTTTGGACAACGCACTATTCCTTTGTTTTATATCCGAAATATCAAGTTTCAAATTCTGTAATGCTCCTTGGGTGTATTGAAATGCAGCTTCTTTTGCTCCAAGTCTATATGGAATTGCTGTAGAATCTACAACTGTAGCGACTGGTAATGAAGAACTGACTGTACCGCTTGTAATACTATCAATTGTATTTTCAGCCAGATTTTTAAATCCTCTTTTATTTATAACTATTCTCGCACCGAATGCCGGTGTTTTCTCTACTCGCATATAATACCTCTTTCTTTTTAGTGAGCATGTTATTCAATTATTTCATTAAAAGGTTTGAACATATATTTTTTTGCTAATTTGTAACAGAATTGTAACAGAGTTTATGCAAAATCTATAGTCATTGCGAGGAGCGCAAGCAACGTAGTAATCCTCTTTATTAAAGGTACAGAGGGCAAGAATACAAAAAGGCAAGTCTGTATCGTTATTTAAATTCCCTCTCCCCTTGTGGAAGAGGGCAGGGTGAGGGGTCAAAATCATTACATAAAACCCTCTCCCGAATTTGTAAGTTCGCATTCTGCTCACTAACAAATTCAACCCTCTCACAAAGAGAGAGGGTAAATAGTAGGGTAGACTTCAGTCTACCGGAAAAACTGGATTGCCGCGCTTCGCTCGCAATGACGAGAGATATTAGCCCCCTTGTCAAGTGGGGAAGAGAAGGGGAATTATACTTTTGTTAGAGCTCCTGAAACATTGACATATTTAGCGGTTGAAAAACATTTTTGCGCGTGGTATCCTTTTAATGCGAAATATAAGTAGAATTTACAATTAATAAAGAAAAGAGGAAATATGTCAGAAGTTAGAGTAAGAATAGCACCGTCACCGAGCGGAAACTTACATGTAGGTACGGCTAGAACCGCACTTTTCAATTATTTGTTTGCAAAGAAAAATAACGGAAAATTCGTTTTAAGAATTGAAGATACCGACGCTGAAAGAACAAGTCAGGAATACATTGACAATATTTTTGACAGCTTGAAAGCTTTAGGTCTTAACTGGGATGAAGGCCCTGACGTAGGCGGCGATTACGGCCCTTACACTCAATCTGAAAGATTTGATATTTACCCAAAATATGCTCAAATTCTTTTGGAAAAAGGGTTTGCTTATGAGTGTTTCTGTACACCTGAAGAGCTTGAACAAGAAAAAGCTCAGGCTACAGCAAATAAAAAACCTTATGTTTACACTAAAAAATGCGAAAATTTAACAGAAGAAGAAAAAGCAAAACTTAGAGCAGAAGGAAGAAAACCTGCTATCAGATTTAACATTGCAAAAGCTCAAAAAGCTTTCCACGAAACTTCAATGTTAACTTTTGATGACCTTGTAAAAGGTGAATTGCACGTAGATACAAACCTTTTGGGTGATTTCGTTATTATGAAATCTAACGGAACTCCAACTTACAATTTTGCTGTTGTAATTGATGATATGCTTATGAAAATCTCTCATGTTATAAGAGGTGAAGATCATATTTCAAACACATTTAAACAAATTTTGATATTTGAAGCTTTGGGCGCAGAAGTTCCGAGATTCGGGCATTTGGGAATGATTTTGGCGCCTGACAGAAGCAAACTTTCAAAACGTCACGGTGCAACTGCTGTATCTGAATTCGTTGAAAAAGGATATTTGACTGATGCGCTAATAAATTTCGTTGCGCTTCTCGGCTGGTCGCCTTCTGACGGAGAAGAAATCAAGTCCGTAGATAAGATTGCGGAAGATTTCAGAATCGGTGAAGTTTCATCATCAAACTCAATCTTTGAATATGACAAATTAAACTGGATGAACAGCCATTATATCAAAATGCTTGATATGGAAGATTTGAAAGAAAGATTGAAACCGTATTTGACAAAATATAATCTTAACGAACTCACAGATGCTGAATACACAAGGATGGTAGAGGTTACAAGAGAACCTTTGACACTTCTTTCTGATATTACAGATGCTGTTCCGTATTTCTTTGGTGAAGATGTTGAAATTGACGAAAAAGCACGTGAAACACTTGATACGGAAGTTTCACAGGAAGTTTTAAAAGATTTTGTTGAAAGAGCTGAAAACTGGGAATGGACTGAAGAAAACCTTCACGAAAAACTCGAAAAATTCAGAGCTGATTACAAAGAAAAAGGTATCAAGCCGAAAGTTACTATGTGGGCAATCAGAGCCGCTGTTACCGGAAGAATTTGCGGGGCTGATATGACTGCAATTCTTGCTATAATCGGCAAAGAAAAATCTTTAAACCGCGCTAAAAAAGCAATTAAATGTCACGCGTAATAAAGAGATGAAGATATTAAGGCACTAAGGATAATTATTCTTAGTGCCTTTTTTGTTACAGAGGCTTAGTAATAATGTTTTACAGCCTAAAAAAGGCTCTTGAATTTGATTTATGTTCCTGATAAAATCCATATATTGTGTTATAGAAAAAAGGATTAAAAATATGTCAAAAAGAGTTTTATTATGTATTATGGATGGATGGGGAATAAGTAAGGACCATCCCGAATCAGATGCAACAAAACTTGCAAATCCGATTCATGTTGATAAATTAATTGCAGAATATCCGTCAATCAGAATTCATGCTGATGGTGAATATGTAGGGCTTCCGGAAGGTCAAATGGGTAACAGCGAAGTCGGCCATTTGAATTTAGGCGCCGGAAGAATTGTTTATCAGGATTTATCAAAAATTAACAGGGCAATTAAAGATGGTTCATTCTTTAAAAATGAGCGTTTTTTAATGGCTATTAACCATGCAAAACAAAACAATTCAGCACTTCATATTTTTGGACTTGTATCTACAGGCGGCGTTCACTCTTCACTTGAACATCTTCTTGCGCTTATTAAGCTTGCTGCTGATGAAGGACTGAAAAAAGTGTACATTCATGCTTTCCTTGATGGCCGTGATACTCCACCTCAAAGCGCTTGTACATTTATTGAAAAAGTTGAAGATGAACTTAAAAAATATAATCTTCCGCCGGTTGCAACAATTATTGGAAGATATTACATTATGGATAGGGATAATCGTTGGGAAAGAGTTGAAAAAGGTTACAATGCACTGCTTTTGGGTGAAGGTGAACACAGTTCTTCCGCTGTAGAAGGCGTAAAGGCTTCCTATGCAAGAGGAGATAACGATGAATTTGTTCTTCCGACAGTTATCGGAGGAGAAGAAAGCCGTATTCACGATAATGATGCTGTTATTTTCTTTAACTACAGACCTGATAGAGCAAGAGAAATTTCTAAAGCTCTTAACTTCACAGATTTTGACGGTTTTGATAGAAAAAAAGTTCTGAAAAACCTTTGTTATGTCACAATGACAAGTTATAACGAAGATTTTACATTCCCGGTTGCGTTTCCGAAAGAAAAGCTTGTAAATATTCTGGGTGATGTGCTTGAAAACAACGGAATCAAACAGTTTAGAACTGCTGAAACCGAAAAATATGCTCACGTTACATTCTTCTTTAACGGTGGAATAGACGAACCGCAAGCGCACGAAACCAGAGTTCTTGTACCGTCTCCGAAGGTTGCGACTTACGATATGCAGCCTGAAATGAGTGCTCCGGAGGTTTGCGAAAATGTTTTAAAAGCAATTGATAATCCTGAATACGGATTTATCCTTGTTAATTTTGCAAACCCTGATATGGTAGGTCATACAGGAGTATTAGAAGCGGCTGTAAAAGCTTGTAAAGTTGTAGATGAATGTGTCGGAAAGATTGCTGATGCTTGTGTCAAAAACGGAATCACAATGCTTTTGACTGCGGATCACGGTAATTCGGAAATGATGGTTAATGCTCAAACCGGCAAACCACAAACCGCTCATACAACAAATGAAGTTCCGTTCGTACTTATTAACGCGCCATCTGATACAAAGTTAAAAGAAACTGGTGCGCTGTGTAATATTGCGCCGACCGTTTTAGAACTTCTTGAGATTAAAAAGCCGGAAGAAATGGATTGCGAATCATTGATTGACAAAATATGCTAAGAAACAAAGGACACTAAGTTTCAGTGTGTATAACTATATTTCTTAGTGTCCTAATGTCTTAGAGTCTTAAAGTCTTTATAAAAAAAGGAAAGCTATGACAGATATAAAAAATTTAGATATTGATTTTTCATTAAAAAAGAATAATGTGGATGAGTTGTTTTTTAATCTTTCCGAAAATCCGGATGGATTTAAAAACAAAGATTTCCGATATACATTAAGCCTCATTTATCAAACAATAGAAGATGAATTTGAGGGAATTTTTTCAAACCCTCATCCGCCGGTGAGAAACACCAACTTTTTTCTTGTAAATAACAATGATAAATTGTCCTTTTTTGTCACTCCGACCAACAATTTTGAGTATTATTTGAAATCTAAAGGGTCGCTTTTCCGTTTTAAATCTGAAATTCTTGGTAATGATATCGGATATTCGATGTCACTAGACCTTGTAATGGATTATTTCGGCGGATTTACAGATACTGTTGATATTGAGGCTATGAGTCCGACTTTCATTTATTTCAACAAGCTTACTTATTTTGTTATGAAATTGGTTGAAAAAATGTATTTTATTCCGGTCGTTAAAAAAAGTAAATCGGGTTCAATGTTCAGAATTGTTTATGAACCGATTATTTCAAGCAGTCATCTGGCAAGAATTATAAATCTTTTTGAAGAAAACATTCCGGAAAATTTGTTTATTAAAGGCGAAAAACCGGCGAATTTTGTAAAAGATTTTATTTACAATTATTTAAATTACGTAATATACAAATTCCTTGGTATTAAGGCGTATAAATTTAAAGATGTGAAATCCGGAACATATCTTATAAAAGATTTGGAACAGCGTTCTGTAATGCGCGGTGTTGATATTGCAGAAAATTTCTCTCAATGGTTTGACGAGCTTTATCTTGGTAAATATGACGTTATTCCGTTCTTTAAGATTGAAAAAATTGAAGATGAGCTTTTTAGATTAAAAGTTCATATCAAAAACCGCAAAACCAGCGAAAGTGTGCTTATTGATGAATTGTATGACGATGATAAAATTGTCTTTGGCGCACCGGCAAGCGATATTGCAAGAATAGTTGAAAAACAGCTTAATTATGCAATCAGATATATGCCGGAATTAGAAACTCTTTTTGAAGATGAAGAAAATCTTTCTCTTGATCTAAATCTAAATGAGGTTTATAAAATTATAACTCAGACGGCTTATTATCTTCAAAAAGCTCAAATTGAAGTTGTTCTGCCTAAAGAGCTTGTTAATATAATTATTCCGCGTGCATCAATTAACGCAAAAGTAAAAGCTTCCCGCTCGGCAGAGCTTGCTGATATATTTAATAACAATTCTTCCGGTAAAATTTCGCTTGATGATATTCTTGATTTTTCATACGAAATCGCTCTGGGCAATGAGAAAATATCTCTTGAGGAATTCAATGAACTCGTTAAGAATAATTCAGGGCTTATAAAATACAAAAATAAGTATGTACTTATTGATCAGGAAGAAAGCAAAAAAATCTTTGAACAAATTGCTAAATCAAACCTCAAATCAATGTCCAGAATGGAACTTATTCATGCTTCAATGTCCGGACAGCTCCAGCAGTATGATTTTGATTATGATGAAGCGTTTGCGAAAGTTATTCAGGAATTCAACAAGCCGGTTGATGTAAGTGTTCCACAAACCTTAAAAGGTGAATTGAGACCTTATCAAATTACAGGTTTAAAATGGTTATGGACAAATATTAGCAAAGGTTTCGGCGCTTGTATGGCTGACGATATGGGACTGGGTAAAACTATTCAGGTTATTTCACTTATTCTAAAGATGAAAGAGGAAAATAAACTTGATAAACCCGTTCTTGTTGTATGTCCAACCACATTAATGGGTAACTGGATGAAAGAGTTACAGATTTTTGCACCGAATCTTGACGCTGTGATTTATCATGGAACAGAAAGAAAACTTGACCTGAAACACGATGTAATTCTTACGACCTATGCCATAATGAGAATTGACATAGAAGAGCTTAAGAAAAATACCTGGGGCATGATTATTGTGGATGAAGCCCAGAATATTAAAAATCCGGATACAGCCCAAACTCTTGCGATAAAAATGCTGAAATCAGATGTTAAAATTGCTATGACCGGTACTCCGGTTGAAAACAGATTAACTGAGTTGTGGAGTATTTTCGATTTTATAAATAGAGGTTACTTAGGAACAATGCGCGAATTCCAAAAAAGTTATGCAATTCCTATTGAAAAATTTAAAGAGAATTCTCGCGCAGGAAAATTAAAAATGTCGATTTCGCCTTTTGTTCTCCGACGTTTGAAAACTGATAAAAATGTTATCAGCGACTTGCCGGAAAAAATGGTACTTAACGATTACTGTTACCTATCTAAACCGCAGGCTGTGCTTTATGAAAAAACTCTTAATGAAATGATGGAAAAAATCTCAGGATTTACCGGCGTAAACAGAAGAGGTAACATCTTTAAACTTATTACGGCCTTGAAACAGATATGTAATCACCCTTATCAGTTCTTAAAATCCGGTGAAATGTCCAGAGAATTGTCAGGTAAAATGGATAAATGTATTTCTACTGTTCAAAGCATACTTGATAACGGCGAAAAAACGCTTATATTTACTCAATATAAAGAAATGGGTGATATTTTGTGCAAAGTTCTTGCTCAAGAATGCAATACGGAACCGTTGTTCTTCCACGGATCTTTGTCTGTTCAGCAGCGTGAAGAGCTGATTAATCGTTTCCAAACAGAAGATGAAGCAAAGATTATGATACTTTCACTCAAAGCCGGCGGAACAGGTTTGAACTTAACAAGCGCAACAAACGTTATCCACTACGATTTATGGTGGAATCCGGCAGTTGAAGATCAAGCAACAGACAGAACTTATCGTATCGGTCAGGACAAAAACGTAATGGTTCACAGAATGATTACGCTCGGAACTTTCGAAGAAAAAATAGACGAAATGTTAAAAGCTAAAAAAGAGCTGGCAGATATGGCAGTTTACGAAGGTGAAAAGATTATCACTGAACTCTCTGATGAAGAAATCTATGAAATATTTACACTTTCAGCTTAAAATTTTTGCGGGTAATCAGATTTAAATTCCCAATTATCAATTTGCAAGAGTCTGGAACAATATAGCGGAGAGTTTTTACATAAAGTAATTGCTTCATCTCTTGTTTTGGCTCTGCCTTCATAAGTTCCAAACGCTTGATCCGGATTTCCGTGCCAAAACTTTCTATCAGATTCAGACATACACAAAGGAAAGTAAAGGCGATCTATTCCATTTTTATTTGGCGGTTTAATGCCATTTACATCAAAACAAAAATCTAAGCAGCCGCCATCGTGCAATCCAAAAAAAGAACCATCGGAAAAATATACAATTGGCACAGTTCCATTTTTAATTTCCTGATACTTCATATAAGGCGCAAAATATGTCATAAAGGTTTCTGTAGCATTTTGGCCACGAACCCAATCTTTAGCCGGGCCAAAATCATTTTCAGCCATTACAATTGCCTGTAACATTGTTGTATAGAATTTCTTCGTTCGCGCACTGGCTTCCTGCTTTCTATATGATGCTGTAATTGCAGGTAATGTCATTGCCGCCACAACTCCGATTATACCCAATGTAATAAGAACTTCTGCAAGTGTAAAACCAATTTGAAAAGTCTTTTTCATAAAATTCCCCTCTTGACACCTTTAGGTGGTAGTAATTTTATTATAATGTACCACAATAGGTGGTATGAGTCAAGTTGATAAAGTTGCCATTTTAGAAAAGCTAGGGATGAATATTCGCAGATTGCGCCAGGAAAGAAATATGTCGCAAGAAGAATTAGCCTTCAATGTGAATTCGGCAAGAAATTTTATTGGCTGCATTGAGCGTGCGGAAAAATCGTCCTCAATAATAACCCTATGCCGTATCGCAAAAGCATTTGATGTATCAATTGAAGAACTTGTAAAAGGCATTGATACTTGAATTTTATTTTTGTTTGTTTTATAATAGTTATAGATTGTACAAAAAGCCTTGAAGGTGGTGAAAATATAAATGGCAGAAGTTAAAGTTGGCGAAAACGAATCAATTGAAAGCGCACTTAGACGTTTCAAGAAAAAAATTCAAAAGGCCGGAATTCTTTCAGAAGTAAAAAAACGTGAAAGATACGAAAAACCAAGCGTTAAAAGAAAACGTAAATCTGAAGCTGCTCGTAAGAGAAAAGTTTAGGATTAATATAAAATAACTAAATATTTAAAAAGCACGGAATTTTAAAATTAAGGTTCCGTGTTTTTTATGCAATATCTTAAATATAAAAATAAAATTTAAAACCACAAATTTGTAACCAGAACAAATGCGCTAAGCAAACCAGCTATTTTTTCAGATAATCCATATTGCCTTTTTCGAGAATCCAGCTGGAACAGCCCCAGCCTCTTGATTGGGCATTGCAATCGTCAGTTATATTTGCTTTAATACTATTTTTAACAATTAAAAAATGAAAAACATCCCGTCCTAGCGTATTAGGCGGATTTTTACCATTTATATCAATCCATAAAGCTCCGCAAGTATCCGGGACGACATCAAAATATGCGCAGTAATTGGGTACTGTCCGCAGCCACATATAACTTCCATCAACTAAAATCATTTTGTAATAGGCGACATTATTTTCATAAGCCCAAGTATATCCGTTTCCGTTAAGGTTCTTAGCGCCTCCGGAATATTGAAGACATCCGCTTGAAACACCACAATCTTTGGCAATTTTAAGATACGGTTTAAGATAACTCATAAATTTTTCAGCATTTTCTTTTGTAATTCCATCCGGTATACCCCATTCATCTAAATAACCATGATCCTTGATTGCCAACAATTGTGCCTGAGACATGACAGAATAGAACTTCTTAACCTTGTTAACCGTAACCCGCTCCTGATGCTTTTGAATTAAAGTTGGCATGGTCATCGCTGCAACAACCCCGATTATTCCGAGGGTGATTAGAACCTCCGCCAAAGTGAACGCATGTTTTACCCTCTCTCTTTGTGAGAGGGTTGAATTTGTTAGTGAGCAGTATGCGAACTTACAAATTCGGGAGAGGGTATTTAATGACGTTTCTTGTTTGTCCTCTTGTCTTCTGGCCTTCATTTATCATATTTTGTCCTCCATGTTTTCTTCAATTATCCTTTAAATTCATGCACCATAATTTATATTTTGGTGCGAGTCTGCCTGAAACTCACTAAAACATACCTTTTTAAAATTCAAAAAATCATCAAAAAACAACAAAAGACCACTTGAAAATTGGTGGAAAATATTGTATAATAAGGCTATAAAAAACTCGCACCAAAATATAAAATTTGGTGTATTTTTTTTGTCAATAATATATACCATAAAAACAAATATTTAGGATAAATATTATTCTAAATGAGGAATAGTAGTAATACCGAGTTCAATAGATTGTAAAATAGCCGGAATTCTTTTTTGGACGCCTAATTTTCGATAAACACTGCTTA
This sequence comes from bacterium, assembly GCA_017942035.1. GTDB lineage: Bacteria > Cyanobacteriota > Vampirovibrionia > Gastranaerophilales > Gastranaerophilaceae > RUG14219. Next base: position 26,773 of record JAGAVG010000024.1, read on the forward strand.
AATGAGCCTTGACCGTATCTCTTTTAATTCCTAATTTTTCAGAAATTTCACGATTATTTAATCCGAGAATTGCAAGATTCAAGACTTCCTTTTCTCGTTTTGTTATGTTTTCCATAGTTAGCCTACTCCACATCTATTCTTTAATTAATCTTATTCTTACAATTCTAAAACGTAATTAATTTCTGTCTATTGACTACTTGTCTATTAATTTTCAAATGCGGAGTTAGACAAATGTACTAGTTAAAGAATTTAGTAAAAAAATACACCAAATTTTATATTTTGGTGCGAGTTTTTTATAGCCTTATTATACAATATTTTTAGACACTTTTCAAGTGGACTTTTGACATTTTTTGATAATTTTTTGAATTTTAAAAGGGTATGTTTTAGGGAGTTTCAGACCCACATGCATCAAAATATAAATTATGGTGCATGAATTTAAAGGATAATTTAAGAAAAATGGAGGATAATAGTATGAATATAGAGGACAAGAAGGTCGCATTTACCCTTGCAGAGGTCTTAATCACCCTCGGTATCATTGGTATTGTGGCGGCGATGACGCTGCCGGCGCTTATTCAAAATCATAGAAATCATGTGGCTGAAACAAGGCTTAAGAAGTTCTATTCTGCAATCAATCAGGCGATTATTGCGTCTGAAGCTGTTAACGGCGACAGGACAGAATGGCATAATTCTGATGCTTATGAGCTTACGGAAAGCGGGCGCAATGAATATGCTAAAGTATGGTTTGATACTTATTTAAAACCTTATATGAAAATTATAGATGAAGATTATAAAAACAATAGGTTTACAGTCTATTTCTCCGATGGTTCAGCTTTAGAATTAATGAATCGGGATTGTTTACGCGATTGGATATTTTATATAGGTAATTCGGATAAATGTAATAACAAAATATCTAATCCGTATGGACGCTGCAAATTTGCTTTTCTTTATGCTCCCGGGTTTTCAAATCATCCTTCTTATATCTATTCAGGCAGAAATTTTGAACCATATAAATTTACCTGGAACGGAGACTTAACTTCATTATATACAGGTGAAGGAGCATATAGCAGTACTGCTTGTAATTTGGGGCAACATGGTGATGGACGTTATTGTACAGCTATTATTCAATACAACAACTGGAAGATTCCGAAAGATTATCCGAGAAAAATTTTATATTAACCTCAAATATTGATAAATTTATTCTGTTATATTAAACAAGTTTGAAATCGCCGTTTTTCTTTATATGTTCAACAAGTCCGCCATCATTCAATAATTTAATCATAACCGGCGGGAGCGGTTCTATTTGGGTAATAGTTCCGTTTGTAAGATTTTTTAAAATTCCTTTTTCAATATCTAATTCAAGTTCGTCACCGGCATCAATTGAATCTGTATCACATTCTATCGCTAAAAGTCCGATATTTATGGCATTTCGATAAAATATACGTGCAAATGATTTTGCTATAACTGCTCCAACTCCTGCAAGTTTAATAATTTGAGGGGCGTGTTCACGTGAAGAGCCAAGACCGAAGTTTTTTCCGGCAACTACGAAATCACCTTTTTGCATTTTTGACGCAAATTCAGGGTCTGCATCTTCAAGTACGTGTTTGGCAAACTCCGGCAGATTTGACCTTAAATGAAACAAACGTCCCGGTGCTATATGGTCTGTTGAAATGTTATCCCCGAATTTAAATGCTTTTCCTCTCATATTAAACCTCTTTTTCTCTATTGAATATACTTTAATTATACTACAACAAAATAAATTTATATGATACAATGAATAAAAATAAGGAAAATAATATGTATTTTGATAGAAAATGTAAAATTACTTTTATTGCTCATGGGGCAACAATTTATACTGATGAAAATCGTTTTTCTGATGTGGAGAATTATCCGCCATTAAGCGAGGCTGGAGCTGAAGAAATCGAGAAAATCTGTCAGTTTTTAAAGATTAGAAGGATTAAAAATAATAAAATTATAGCATCACCGGCTTTAAGGACTATTCAGACAGCAAAGATGATTTCTAAAGTTTATAAACAGGATTTTGAGATTTTAGATGAACTTAAAACGCGTAATTACGGCTCTCTTAACGGTATGACGTTTGTACAGTTGGAAGAAGAGCATCATGATATGCTTGATAAACTTATAAATCATCCGGAAATTCCTGTTCCTGAAGATTCAGAAAGTGTTTCTGATTTTGTTTTAAGGATTTCTGATTTAATTGACAAAATTGTTAATGAAAATATTGGAAATCGAATTATTATTGTAACTTATCCGGATGTGATTAAAGCCGCTATATGCAGCGCATTGAATATTCCGCATACATCTTTGCCGCATATATATATTAAAACCGGCAGTGCTACTCAGATTAGCTACTACGAAGGCTGGAAAAGCCTGGTTTATTCGGATTACACACCTATATAGACGGTTGAATTTAGCAATCTTTGATTTTCTTTTATTAAATGTTCTTTACCAGGATGAATTTTGATGAAATCCCAAGGCAGTATTTTTTCAAAATCATAATTTTCAAGTGCATAGTAATCCGTATTAATCTTGTATTTTTTTGCAGCACTGGAGAATGCACCGAGTTTTCCGCCATTTTTGTAAACATCAATCAGAAAATCACAAATTGTGCTGTCCCCTCTTGAAATAACGGCCTGCCAGTAATCCCATTTTGCACTTGAAACAGAGGCTTTTATACCTATCTTATGCAATTCTTTTTTTATATATTGAGCTTTTTTTTCAAGATTTTTTGTGCTTTCACGACCAAACCATTGAAAAGGAGTGTGCGGTTTAGGAACAAACGTTGAAAATCCAAAGTTTATCTCAAAACCTTTGTTTTCTGATTTTATTCGTTTAGCAAGCCTTACAAGCTCGTCAAGGTCGTCTTTTGTTTCTGTAGGTAATCCCAGCATTCCATAGAATTTCAATCCTTTTAGACCATTTTCGCGCGCTATTTTTACAGCTTTTAATATCTGTTCTTCTGTTATATTTTTATTTATAATCTTTCGTAAACGCTCGCTACCGGCTTCTATGGCCAGCGTTGATGTTTTTTGGCCGCTTGCAGCAAGAGTTTTTATAATCTTTTCATTTACTGCATCAACTCGAAGAGAAGAAAGCGTCATTTCTATATTTTCACCGTTTTGAATTCGAGAATAAATATATTCGCAAATATTCTCAAAATTTGGATGGGCTGATATTTGAGCTCCGAGAAGAGCAATTTTATTTGTGTTTTTTAAGCCCAACTCAACGGTTTTCAGTAATTCATCATTATTAATGAATCTTACCGGCAAATTCAGGTAAGAAGCTAAACAAAAACCGCAGCAATTTGCACAACCGCGTTCAACTTCTATGATAAATGTATTTTTAAAATAAGCCCTATCGCTTAAAATCGGTGTATAAATACAATCCAGCGGACTTTTAGTTAACTTTTTCACATTATTTTTTAGTGCCGGAACATAAATTCCATCAACTTTTGCAAGCAGTTCAAGCAGTTCATTTTTTGATTTATCTTTATTTTCGTTAATAATATGAATAATTTTTACGTTTATATCTTCACCATCTCCAATTATAAAAAAGTCAAAAAAAGCACTGTAGGGTTCAGGATTACAACTTACAACCGGCCCGCCGGCAAAAATCAGCGGGTAATTTTCGTCCCTTTCTTCTGCTTTATATGGAATTTTGTACTTGTCAAACATCTGAAATATCGTCAAAAAGTCCAGATCAAACGAAAATGAAAAACCTATTAAATTGAGTTGATTAACACAATATTTTGTCTTTTCCGTATCGGAGGCAATGCGTTCAACATCCACAAAATCAAGCTCGTCAATAGTTTTAAACATATATAAATATCCTAAAGAAGACATCGCAAACGATTCAATTCCGGCAAATGCCATCCACATGCGGAAATTTATTTCTTTTTTATCTGTTTGATAAAGATATTTGTCAGTTGTTTTGTTCATTTTTTTGTAAATCCACATTCTGATTTATCGGTATTATATACAATTCATCTATCAAAATACAGATGGTTGCGGCTATTGCAGGAGATAAAAGCACTCCCCAGAACCCTAAAAATTGATCTGCTAAAAACAATGCCAGAAATATAGTAAGAGGGTGTAAAGCCATAAATTTACCGAACAATAAAGGCCTTATCAGATAATTAGAAAGCTGTTGTATAAGAAGGAACAAAGCTATAATTAATACAATTTTAATCCATCCGATATGATAAGCAGATATTAAAATAAGGATTAAAGCAATTGTCGGACCTAAAAGCGGTATTATATCCATGATTCCGCTGATTAAGCCTAATACAAGCGGATATTCAACCCCCAGTATTAACAGCATAATTGAAACCATGATTCCGATAGATACCATAGAAAGTATTTGCGCTCTGACGTAACCGCCGACACGTTCACTTATTGATGTTAAGATATTTTTTGCTTTTCCTTTCAAATCCGGCGGAAATAATTCCAAAAATTTTGCCTGTAAATATTCCTTATCAGTAAGAATGTATAATACAATCATAGATACAGCAATTATCATAACGATAAATTGGAATATACCCATTGTAAAATTCATTGATTGGTTAAATATTCCCTGCGCAAGCTCCGAACTGTTTCCGATTAATGACCCGTAATCTATAGAATCAAAATCCACCAAATTTATCAACTTTTGTCCGAAAATAGTGCCATTATGCACGAAATTTTGTACAATAATAAGCTTATGCGGTATTGTGTTAATAAAATTTCTAACTTCATTTATTCCGATTACAAGTATAGGTACAAAAACCGCAATTATTCCCATCAAACTCGCTGTGAGAACTGTTATTACCGCCAATTTTCTGTTCATTTTCTTTGAAAGTTTGTTTACGTAAGGGTTAAGCGCACACGCAAGAACATACGATGCAAAAAATAACAGCAAAACTCCCGTTATTTTAGGTATGATAAGCAATAATATTACTGTAAAAATCAAAAATGAAATGTTCTTTATTGTAAAAAATTTCTTTAACATAAATTATCCCTTCTACTTATTGTGAGAATACAATATAATAACCTAAATTGCAAGTAAACACGTAGATATTTCTTATCATACTGCTGATTTTGACGATATTACATTTTGAATTGTAAATTTTTGTTAAGTGTTTTTTTAAAGAAAAGGCAATAATTGAAATAAAAAATACTTTATATAAATACGAGGACTAACATAAGGACGAGAAAGACATGGGTTTCCTATCAGGAGCATATGGAAAATTGATTGCCGGCAGGCGAGTGCGTCAGATTCAAAACGAATTGACGTCCGTGCAGATGCAGCTCACAAGAGCGACGCGTCAAGTCGGTAATATGGAAAAACAATTGACCGCTCAAGAAAAATCTATGAATACTATGTTAAAAATGCAACAGTCCGCTTGGAATACTGGTATTTACAAAGCCTTTGCTGATTGTGGCGGTATGAAAAATGAAGCTGCATATGAAAAATATATGACCAAACAGCAAGAAATACAATATCAAGCAGCAATGGCAATGGAATGTCTAACACAAGTATTTGAGCAGCAGCGAGCAATGATGTTAGAACCGCTGAAAGATTTAGAAGATTCACTTACATTACGAAAAGACTCACTTGAATCGCAATTGAAACTGGCAGAACAACAATACGAAGCTAAGAAGAAAGAAGAAGATGCCGGTGCCAAGACAATGACACCTCAATACACAAGTCAAGGATAAAAAATTTGAAGGCTCTCGATTATATCGAGGGCCTTTTAGTATAATTTAATCGCACCAACCGGACAGAATAGAGCCGCATCAATACAACTTTCTTCATGACCGGAAATTTTATCATAATTTATTGTTGCAAAATTTCGGTTAATCTCGAAAACTTCAGGACTTAACGTCGAACATGCCCCGCATCCTATACAATTATCCAATACTTTTATATCTATCATAATAAAAGTATTAACGTATTTTTTGATTTTTCATTATCAATACGGATAATTTTTAAAGCTATTCTATAATCTGAGCGCCGTTGACTTCCGGTGTAAGCGTCATAATATCGCATTTAACGTTCAAATTTCCCCAAATTTCTTTTACGGTAGATTTAATTTTTTCTAAATTGTCTTTTTTAGAAACAACCAAAACAGAAGGACCGGCACCACTGAGAACACAACCGAGAACACTTTCCTCATTTTTAAGTACTTCTGTAATTTCATCTAATCCTGGGATTAATTTCATTCTATATGGCTGATGCAATCTATCTTTTAGAGCTAATTTCATCAAAGCTTCATCCTTCTGATTTATAGCTTGAACAAACATCGCCATATGTTTTACGTTGAATACAGCATCGGCCATTGAAACATTTGCCGGTAATACCGAACGAGAAATATCGGTTGCCAGCTCAAAATCCGGGATACATACAGTAATAAGCCAATCTTGTGGCCAATCAAGCTTTGAATAAACAATACTTCCATCATCTTCAACACTGGAAATACATAGTCCGCCGACAATTGCAGGAGTAATATTATCCGGATGCCCTTCAACTTCCGTTGCGATAGATAAAAGCGCCATTTCATCAGCAGGATCACCAAGAAGTCTGTTTGCGGCGAGCAATCCTCCGACAATAACAGATGCACTGCTACCAAGCCCTCTTGCAACCGGAATTTGAGATTGAATAGTAATTTTTAATTCGCTCGGAGTTTGCCCGATTGAATTATACAAAAGCTCTACAGCCTTGTAAACAATGCTGTTTTCATCCATCGGAATATGTTCCAGCGACAAATCGTCAATTGATACGTCATCCGCCATAACATTAATCTCAATACCGGTACCCGGAAGTACTGTCTCCTCAATGGTTACAGTGTTATACAGCGGTAACGCCATACCTACACAATCAAATCCCGGTCCCATATTCGCCGTTGTTGCCGGCACTTTTACGCTAACTTTCATATATTCCTCACTTGCTACATATAATACCAGAAACATAAAAAAAATGCTATTTTATAAGAATCGTTAAGAATTTGTACCCCTCAAAATTCACGCTATAATTGTACTATGTATGACTTGTACCCTTATTTTACTAACGATGGCTCTGTTGGGCTCTATTCACCACAGGCCGATGATATATACCATTCCGTCTATGGCGCCTTAACGGAAGCTTATCAAAAGTTTATTCTTCCGGCAGATTTCGAAAATTATTTCCTAAATAACAACCAAATAAAAATTCTGGATATTTGCTACGGAATTGGGTACAACTCAAAAAGTTTTCTGAATTATTTTTTTGAAAATATTTTTAAAAATAAAAAATTTTTTAATGATAAAAAAATGTGTACCGAAACGATATATACCGATAATAATTTAACAAATAAAAAATCTTGTTTTAGTTCTAATAGTACAACTTATAACGTGTCGTTACATACCGATAAAATTTTTGGCAATAAAAATATAAATTCATCAGAAAATTATAAGATTTATATTAAAACAATTGATACCGATAAAAATTTAGTTTACCTTTCACCATTTTTCAAAAATTTCGGAAAAAATAAAAAAATGCTTTTTAGCAACGAAAAAATAGAGAAATTTCAAAAGGTTAAAGTTGAGAGAAAATATAAACTAAAAAAATATATAAATCATATAATATTTGAAAATCTCATTAAAAATTTCGGATTGGATTTGTTTTCAAAAGAACTTGAGGATATTTTATTTGATAAAAAGTATACCAGTTTTTTTGACCCAAATATTTGCCGTTTGTACAAAAGTTATAAATTTACAAGGTATCCTAAGACCTCTAAAGGCTTACAACCAGCCTTCTTACATAATATATATTATAGGTATATTACTAAGCGCCATAAAAAGGCCTTAAATGGCCTTAAAATCGATAATATTAATATTGAGTATAAAATCAATGATGCGCGCAATGTTTTATTAGAGGATAAAAACACATATAATTTTGTTTTTCTTGATGGATTTACACCGGCAAAATGCCCTATGCTATGGACTGAGGAATTTTTTAAGCTTTTATACGAGCATTTGGATGAGGGCGGAATGATTTTGACATATTCTTGCTCTGCAAACGTCAGAAATGCGCTTTCAAAAGCCGGATTTAATATCGGAAAAAATTATTCGGCGGAATTAAATAAAGATATTGGCACAATTGCCGTCAAAAATTCTGACGTTAAATACCCGCTTTCAGAATTCGATTTAGGGCTTATGAAAACTCGTGCAGGTATAATTTACCATGATAAAAATTTCACGCTCACTAATGAGCAAATACTCGCGGCTCATAAAAAAGAGGTTGAAAATTCAACACTAATGAGCTCAACGAGTTATTTAAAAACTAAAAACAGAGAAACATTATGCAAAAATCATGAGAACAAGTAGATAATAATAAAAGTTTAACGTAAATATTATCAGTATATATCGAAACGATATATAATAAATTATTCTTCGGGATTTTTTTTCAAAACAATTTCGTACCCTAAAATTTTTGCAAAAAATTCAAATTCTTCAAAATCTAATGTTCCGCGTCCTAATTTATGCGAAAGACCGTCAAGAGTATATTTACGGCCACCTTGTTCTGTTGCGATTTTAGCAAGCTCCTTAAGTGTTAAACATTCTTTTGCCAATAATATTTTTACATATTCTTTTGCTGTCATGATAATTCCTTAGATATATTTTACAAATTATTGACTATATTGACAATTCTAGAAAAACAAGTTATAATTATTGATGTAATCGTCTATATATTGAAGTTACATTCAATTAATTATTAATAAAACTTTATGGAGGGATATGAAAAAAAGTTTTTTAACACATTATGCGGTTCGATGTAAACACGCATTCACTTTGGCAGAAGTTCTTATCACTCTCGGGATAATTGGTATTGTGGCCGCGATGACGTTGCCTGGGGTGATTAGCAATCATAAAAAATATGTTACGGCACAAAAGTTGAAAAAGGCATCTACTGTGCTTCTTCAGGCTAACAGAATGTCTTATGCAGCAGAAGGTACAGCTGACAGGCCCGGTTTTACTCCGTTTAACGCGGATGAAGCTTTAGAAATGTTTAATAGGTATTACGTTCCGTATATTAAATTTGATGAGGTTGTAAAGGGAACAAAAGGGGTCTTTGGTTACATGCAAGATGACATGGCCTTTTATTTTATAAAAGATGGACAGCCAGACTCTTGGGGAAGTACTTATATGTTAGTATGCACTTCTCATAAAGCATGTAAAAACATTGACGAAAGCCAGGGTGCCATAAGACAAATTGTTAACGGCAAGGACATATTTACATTCTACACCTCCGGCACTATACCTACTTATGTTTTGGAACACGAATCACGTGAACAACGATACTCTGATTGTAAAAATCATACGGGTAAAGAAGCTTGTACAACTCTTATATTCGAGGCGGGATGGACTTTCCCGAAAGACTATCCGATAGGATTTTAATTAAACTTAATGAGTTGCCCACTTTTCAAAATATTTTATAATTAAAATATGCAAAAATATGATATTATAGTTGTCGGCGGCGGAACTGCCGGATGTGCGGCCGCTTATACCGCAGGAAAACTCGGGTTCAAAACACTTTTAATAGAAAAAAATATTCATCTTGGCGGAACTATAACCTCCGGACTTGTTGTTCCGGTGATGAAATCCGGCGACAATCAGATAAATACGGATTTTTACAATGATTTTACCGCCGAAATGAAGGCCGCAGGCGGTCAAATTACCTATCAAAATAACTCCGGATGGTTCAATCCCGAGCTTGCGAAAATCGTTCTCGATAGCGTGATGGCAAAAGCTAATGTGGAAGTACTTTTCGATACTCATATTATAGATGTAAAACTTTCAGGACGTACAATTGATTATATCGAAATTTCAAAAGAAATCTTATCGGTATATAGCGATACGTTACAAGATAACAAAGATAAGTTATCGGTATGTATCGGGGCGAAATACGTAATTGATGCAACAGGAAATTGCGAAATCGGAAAAATTTGCGGATGCAATTTTTTAGAAAATTCTGATGAAAATCAGCCGGTATGTTTGCGTTTTATGATGAGCGGAGTTGATGTGGAAAAGTGCGGCAATTGGCTTTTAGACATTGATAAAGACCGAAATGTTACAACGGTTGAACGCATTGAGGGCGAAACACATTTTTCCACGGCTTATACATGGGATAAAGACAAGAACTGGGCTTTAACCCCTTTATTTGAGGATGCTGTAGCAAAGGGGATACTAAAAGATCACGACAGAAACTATTTTCAGATATTTACAGTGGCCGGAATGCCTGATACTGTGGCTTTTAACTGCCCGAGAATAATTGATTATACTCAAACCTTAGATGTTAAAAGTATGTCAAAAGCCCTGCAATCAGGACGTGAGGCAATTTTTAGACTTGCTGAATTTTGCAGAAAATACCTTCCGGGATTTGAGAATGCATTTATCTCAAATATTGCGGATATGCTAGGTGTAAGGGTTTCACGACGTATTAAGGGTAAATATATTTATACAATTGATGATATTAAAAGCGGAAAAACTTTTGAAAATCCGGTTGTAATTTCAAATTATCCGGTGGATGTGCATTCAAATAAGAAAAATTCTTCGACCTTATCAAATTTAGGGGAATACCAAATGCCAGTTGAATGCTTGATTTCAGATGATATTGACAACCTTTTCGTTGCGGGGCGTTGCGTTTCTGCAGATTTTATGGCACAAGGAGCCTTACGGGTTCAAGCAAGCTGTTTTTCCATGGGGGAAGGATTAGTAAAGTATATAAAACAATTAAATAAAATTTAATATTATTCCTGTATAAATTTAATCACTTTGCAAGGATTACCAGCCGCCACACAATTGGACGGAATATCTTTTGTTACAACGCTTCCGGCACCGATTACCGAATTATCACCGATATTTACACCGGGTAATACAACAACATTGCCGCCAAACCATACATTATTACCGACCGTTATCGGAGAAGCGCTTTCTATTCCGCTGTTTCGTTTTTGGTAATCAAGCGGGTGGGAAGCGGTATAAAATCCGCAATTTGGCCCGATAAAAACGTTATCGCCAAAAGTTACCTTAGCCGGATCCAGAATTACAAGATTGTGATTTGAATAAAAATTCTCACCTATTTTGATATTAAATCCGTAATCACAAAAGAAATTTGGCTCAATCCACATATTCTTTGCGGTTTTACCAAAAAGTTTTTTAATAAGTTTGTGTTTCTTTTCAATTTCATTTGGCAAACATTTGTTATATTTCATGCAATGAGTTTTTGCATGAATTCTTGCGGCATACAATTCTGGATCAAGAGGATTGTAGGGTACACCGGCAATCATTTTTTCTTTTTCGCTCATTTTTACTGATTTTACTTGTAACATTTTACCAAAACTTCTTTTTAAGTACAGAACTAGCTCATCTGGGCATTTGCACCTGATACAACTTCAATAATCTCTTGAGTAATCATAAATTGACGTGATTTATTATATTGAATTGATAGTTCCGCAATCATTTTTTCTGCATTAGAAGTCGCGGCAGACATAGCGGTCATTCTGGATGCAAGTTCGCTTGCCTGCGCCTCTAACAAGGCTTGATAAACGATATTAACTATATACATAGGAACAATTTTTTGCAAAATATTATGCATATCAGGTGTGAATTCCATCAATGGTTCTATTATATTATCATGAAGTCTTTCGTAATCGTCATTCACGCCCTTTAGCGGCAAAATTTCCCAATCATCAACTTTATAGGTCATCATATTTTTGAAACGTGTTGTGATAATTTCAATTTTGTCGATTTTTTTGCCTACGTAATATTCTGCAATGTCCTCTATAATCATTTTAGCGCCCTCAGGTGATGGCGTTGAGGCAACTGAAAGATAATTTTGTACAATCTCAAAACCTAACTCTTTTGCCTGTTTTTTTAAAGGAGACATTCCCTTTTGACCGACAACAAAAAGAGTGCATGAAATACCCTGTTTTTTATACTCTTTAATTTTAGAAATAGTATGTCTGATAACATTTGCATTATATGCGCCTGCAAGGCCTTTATTTGAGGTTATAACAAGTAGTCCTACAGATTTTATTTCTCGAACCTGCAAAAGTTCGGGATAATTATCTATTGCCGATTTGATTTTTAATGTTGCGGAACTGTAACTTCCGACAGATTTTAAAAGCTTTGCAAACATATAACAGAGCTCTCTGGTGAACGGTCTAGACGCCTTTACAGTATTTTCGGCTTTTTTAACCTTTGCCGCCGCAACCATTTTCATTGCACGAGTGATTTTTTTCGTGCTTTGAACGCTCTGTATTCGTGTTTTTATATCTTTTAAATTTGCCATTTGTGTATTAATATCCTTTAATTAAATTCAATCCTATCAAAAGCGCAACTATAGCAAAAAATGCCCTTCCGAATTCAAAATCAAAAGCTGATGATACCAAACCTATAGCTCCGACAACCGCAAACAAAACTCCGGCATAGTAGCCAATATTTAATGATTTTGCAAGCTGCCCATTATTATGGTTATGTTTGTGACATCCACAGCCTTTATGACAAGCTTCACTGTCTTTGCATAAGACTTTGCCATTCTCTATTGTCATACATTCAAGGCACAATGCCTTTCCGCAGGATTTACAAATCCCAAATGCGTCTCTGTCATGATGATTAAAACATTTCATAAAATTTCTCCTTTCAACTTAAAAAGATTTTTTAAAGTTTTCCAAAGCCTTTTTCAATGCTTCCTTATCCTCATCACTTAAAGCAGAACCTTCATTCAGCCTTTGAGCTAAATCGGAGAGATTTGCTTCAAAATAGTTAAACCAGTCTATTTTAAACTGTTTAATTTTTGAATTATCCACATCATCTAAGTAGCCTTCGTTTGCCGCAAACAATATTGATACTTGCTGAGCTACTGATAACGGGTTATATTGCGGCTGTTTTAAAACTTCAGTAAGTTTTTCACCTTTTCTCAACTGGTTTTTGGTGGCCTGATCCAAATCTGATGCAAACTGAGCAAAGGCTTCTAACTCTCTATATTGAGCTAAATCAAGTCTCAATTGTCCGGCAACCTGTTTGATAGCTTTTGTTTGTGCCGCACCACCTACACGAGAAACCGAAATACCAGCATTAATTGCCGGACGAACACCGCTGTTGAACAAGTTGGTTTCAAGGAAAATTTGTCCGTCAGTAATTGAAATTACGTTAGTTGGAATGTACGCAGAAACATCACCTGCCTGAGTTTCAATAATCGGCAGTGCTGTAATACTTCCGCCGCCTAACTGGTCATTAAGCTTAACGGCACGTTCAAGAAGTCTTGAGTGAAGATAGAAAACATCTCCCGGATATGCCTCACGTCCCGGCGGTCTTTTTAGAAGCAAACTCATCGCACGATATGCCTGAGCGTGTTTTGACAAATCATCATAGACAATCAAAACATCTTTACCTTCTTCCATGAATTCTTCGCCGATTGCAACACCGGCAAAAGGTGCAATATATTGAAGCGGTGCAGATTCATTGGCTGTTGCGGAAACTATAATTGAATATTCCATCGCGCCGCGCTCTTCCAAAGTTTTAGCTAATTGAGCAACAGTTGAGGCTTTCTGACCGATTGCAACGTAAATACAGATAACATTTTTACCTTTTTGGTTGATAATTGTATCAATGGCAATCGCGGTTTTACCTGTCTGACGGTCTCCGATAATCAATTCTCTCTGGCCTCTTCCGATAGGAGTAAGACTGTCTATCGCGGTCAACCCTGTTTGAAGCGGCTGGTGGACTGATTTTCTTGTAACAATTCCCGGTGCAACCCTTTCAATCGGACGGTTTTTAGTATATTCATAATCGCCTTTTCCGTCAAGCGGTCTGCCTGTCGGATCAATAATTCTTCCGATAAGTCCGTATCCGACCGGCACAGATGCAATTTGACCGGTTGTTTTAACTGTCATACCTTCTTTAATCTTTGTGTAATTACCGAGAACTACAATACCAACGTTATCTTCTTCGAGGTTCATTGCAATTCCAAGAGTGCCTTCACCGTCTTCAAATTGAACAAGTTCATTTGACATTACATTTCTCAAACCGTAAACCCTTACGATTCCGTCACTGACTTCCAAAACCGTTCCGGTATTTGAAATATCGGCCTGTAAGTCGTAATTATCTATACGGCTTTTTATAATTGAACTAATTTCATCTGGTTGTATAAGTGCCATAAATCTGCGCTCCTTATCTTATGTTTTTACTCAAACTTTTTAATTTTGTATCCACCGACAAATCAATAACATCATCATCAATTTTTATTACTAAGCCGGCTATTATACTTTCATTTACATTCCACAAAGGTTTTACATTTTTTTTGATTTTGTTTTGTAATTTTTCAACAATTTCAGACTTTTGTGACTCTTCAAGCTCTACTGCAGAAGTAATTTCAACATTTTTAATGTTATTTATCAAATCAAGTTCATCAAAATAAGCATTAATTATGTTTTCAAACTCATTAAACCTTGATTTTTTAATAATTATAGTAAAAAATTTCAAAATATTTTCATCAATTTTTCCTGAAAAAACATCTGAAAAAACAAGAACTTTTTTATCATCGGCAATTGTCGGTGACACCAAAACATCATACAATTCCGGAGTCATTGAGGATTTAACAATATTTAAGTCCTCGGAAATTTTTTCAAAATCAGGAGTTTTGGCATACCCCAAATCAATTAGAGCATGCGCATAATTTTTTGAAATTTTTGTTATTTTCGTAATTTTATCCATTTTACAAATTAATCCTGTCAAGTTTGTCAATGCTTTCGCGTATAAATTTTTCGTGCAAATCTCTGCATTTTGCAAGTTCACTCTTAAGATATTCACGAGAAAGCTCAATTGCTTTTTCTGAGGCCTTTTTAAGCATTTCCGAGGACATTGATTTTTCTTCTGATGAAATAATATTTTCGGAATTTTTTAATATACCTTCAATATCATTACCCGTTTCTTCTTGAATTTTAGCGGCGACATTACCGGCCGAAACTTTTGCTCCGGATAGCTTTTCCTCTATTTCTTGAGCAAGATTTGCGACTGCATTTTTCGCGCTGTTAAGATTATTAATGGCATTTTCTCTTTCAAGTTTTGCATCCTCGATTTTCTTAATAATGGCATTTTTCAGTCCCTCAAATTTGTCGCCTAATTTGAGATAATGCGCGATTAGGGCTATACATAAAAAAAGTATAGCAAAATTGAATGTATTTGTTTTTAATATAAAATCAAAAATCTCGCTCATTATTTTATAACCCTGCTTATTAACTCACCATCAGAAATTTTGACATTTTCGCCTAAAATTTTTGATGATATACTCTCTGCAAGTTCAACTGTCACAGCATTTATCCTATCAGTCATATTATTTTTTTCATGTGATAAACTTAATTTAGCTTCATCAATTCTGCTTTTTGCTGAATTTCTAGCCTCAGAAATTTTCTCATCACGCATTTTATTTGCGGATGTAACTATTTCTGTCATAATATTTTTTGTAGTTTTATCTGTTTCAGCTAACCTGTATTCCTTATCTTGTATAAGGCCGTCGGCTTTTTCGTTGGAATTTTTGGCATCAGAATATGCGTCATCAATAAATTTCTGACGCTCATTTACAATTCTCTCAATCGGCCTGTAAAAAACGGCATTCATAATTACCGTAAATATTACAAAACTGATTGCTGATACTATAAATGTTGCATTAAATTCCATATATACCGCCTGTTACTAGAACAATCCTACCAATTTAGCCGCAATAACGAATGCGTAAAGTGCACAAGCTTCTGATAATGCAGCACCAAGAAGGAAGAAACCGAAAGCTTTTCCGGCAACTTCAGGCTGTCTTGAAACTC
The DNA here is from genome assembly GCA_017942035.1 of bacterium. Classification (GTDB taxonomy): domain Bacteria; phylum Cyanobacteriota; class Vampirovibrionia; order Gastranaerophilales; family Gastranaerophilaceae; genus RUG14219. The sequence continues at coordinate 42,626 of JAGAVG010000024.1, forward strand.
CATCCATCAAACCTTTAGTTGCAACACCGATACCAAGTCCGGCACCGATTGCGCCAAAACCCATTGCAATACCTGCACCTAATTTTGCAAATTCTGTAATTGTTGTAACTTCTGTCATATTTTTCTCCTTTATTTAATAATTAATAAGTTTTTTAATGTTCTTCAGTTTGAGCCGCTGATGATACGTAGGCAATCGTCAGCATCATAAACACAGTTGCCTGAATAAACGCAACTATGAGTTCAAATATCATAACCGGAATCGGTAAAAAAGCCGCTGAAATTCCGAGACAAATAGCAACCAGAACTTCTCCTGCAAATATATTTGCAAAAAGTCGAATTGCTAGGCTCAACGGTCTTGTGAACATTTCCAAAAGCTCTACCAAAAACATTATGATACCTTGAAAGCTGAATTCGTGGATAAAGAATTTTCCTTTTTTAGCTTTTAATCCGGCCGTAATATAATATATCAAAACTAATATCGCAAGCGCCGCCGTTAAATTTATATCATTTGTCGGAGATGCAAGTTCTCCATGCTTTAAATGTATAATTCTCAACGGTAATTGTCCCATTAAATTAGCCGTTAAAATGAATAAAAAAAGTGATGCAACAAAAGGAACATGCTGGCGATTTTTTCCCGGCATCATAGTGTCCATGACACCCCAAAAAAATTCCATTATTTTTTCACAAGCAGCTTGAGTTCTTGAGGGAACCATTTGCGCTTTTCTCGTAACGATTAATGAAATTACAATTAGAAAAGCCATTGCAAGCCACATTGTAATAATTGTGTCGAGATTAACACTAAATGTATGTCCCGCGATATTAAAACTATAAAGCCAATGTTCCATACACTCTCCTTCATGCGTTATGATAATTCAAATATTTTTTTTTCGCAACAAATTTTAAAAAAAATAATCTTAGCAAATTTTTTATTTTTGTTATACACTAAAACATATATGGAATTTTTAATGAGGGAGAAAATGGATATAATATCCTTTGAAGAGCTTGACTCTACAAATATTTACGCCAAAAACAATCTTGAGAATTTATCCGACAGATCTGTTGTTTGTGCAAGGCGTCAAACCTCCGGCAGAGGCAGGCTTCAAAGGTCATGGCTTGATTTAGGCGGGGATAATCTTTATATGACAATTGTATTAAAACCATGCTCTGAATCTTTAAATTCTTTCCAAAATCTTACCCAATATTTATCCGTTACCCTTTGTAAACTGCTTGAATCCTATGGTTTAACCCCTCAGATAAAATGGCCGAATGATGTTTTGATAAATGGCAAAAAAATCGCCGGAATATTGTCAGAAGCTGCTTTTCAAGGTAATACAATGAAAGGAATTGTGTTAGGTATTGGGGTAAATTTGAATGTTGAGCGTGAAAACTTGTCGCTGGTTACTGATAAAGAGGTTACAAGCCTTAATTTAGAAACCGGTAAAACTATTGATTTGAGTGATTTTCAACAAAAATTAACCTCTATGTTTTTTGATAATTATGATAAATTTTTAAAACAAGGATTTGAATTTATAAAATCAGATTATATAAGTAGAATTTATTTTCTTGATACGGAAATTTCTGTTAAGGGATTTAATTCTACCGTGACCGGTATTGCCCGCGAAATTAATGATTGCGGTGAGCTGGTTTTAGAAAAAGATAAAAAGAAATTAGTATTGAATATAGGAGATATATTATGAGTCACTTTTTACTAGGATTAGAAGAGGGCGGAACATTAATGCTTATTGGTATGGGAGTAGTGCTTTTATTCCTTTGCACATTGATTTTTGCAATGAGCATTATGTCAAAAATTGTTATCCGTCTTAACGAAATTTTTCCGGAAGCAGTGCCGGAAGTTAAATCAAAATCATCAAAATCAGTCAACTCAATTGATGATACTATAGTTGCCGCTATTGCTGCTGCTATTGCAAGAAAAAGAGCTTAAATAAAATTCAGATATTAATATTAAGAAAGGATATAAATTATGGCTAAAAAACTTATTAAAGTTATGGATACGTCATTTAGAGACGGTTTCCAGTCTGTTTACGGGGCAAGAGTTCTCGTAGATGATTTTTTACCTGCTTTGAAAGCCGCTGTTGATGCAGGCTTGAGACATTTTGAAGTTGCAGGCGGTGCAAGATTTCAGTCACCGATTTTCTACTGTAACGAAAACGCTTTTGATACAATGGATAAAATCAGAGCCGCAGTTGGTCCTGATATCAACCTTCAATCATTAGCAAGAGGAGTAAACGTTGTAGGGCTTGATTCTCAATCCCGCGACATTATTAACCTTCACGCTAAAATGTTCAAAAAACACGGCGTTACAACAGTTAGAAACTTTGATGCTTTAAACGATGTTAACAACTTGATTTATTCTGGTCAATGTATTAAAGATAACGGTTTGAACCACGAAGTAACAATCACAATGATGGAACTTCCATACGGATGTGAAGGCGCCCATGACGTTGAATTTTATGAAAGAGTATTGAGAAGTATTCTTGATGCCGGAATTCCGTTCGACAGCCTTGCATTTAAAGATGCATCCGGCACTTCAAACCCTAGAAAAGTTTACGAAACAGTTAAAAGAACACGTGAAATTTTGGGTGAAGATGCTCATATTAGATTCCATTCACATGAAACAGCAGGAACCGGCCTTGCAGCTTATTTAGCAGCACTCGATGGCGGCGCTGACGGAATTGACCTTGCAATGAAACCGGTTTCCGGCGGAACTGCTCAGCCTGATATTGTTTCTATGTGGCATGCTCTTAAAGGAACAGATTATGATTTGGGTCTTGATATCCAAAAAATTCTTGAAACAGAAGAAATCTTTAAGGATTGTATGAAAGATTACTTCTTGCCTCCTGAAGCTATGGCAGTTAACCCGATGATTATCTCATCACCATTGCCGGGTGGAGCTTTGACAGCTAACACTCAAATGCTTAGAGACAACAATTTGATGGATAAATATCCTGAAATCGTTGCCGCTATGAAGGAAGTTGTTATGAAAGGCGGATTTGGAACTTCTGTTACTCCGGTTTCTCAGTTCTATTTCCAACAGGCATTCAATAACGTAATGTTCGGCCCTTGGAAAAAAATCGCAGAAGGTTACGGTAAAATGGTTCTCGGTTATTTCGGAAAAACACCTTGCGAACCGGATGCCGAAGTTATTAAGATTGCATCTGAACAATTAAACTTACAACCTACAACCGAAAAAGTTGTTGATATCAACGACAGAGACGAAAACAAAGGTATTAAAGCCGCTACAAAAAGACTTGAAGATGCTAATCTTCCTGTTAATGACGAAAACATTTTCATCTCTGCAGCTTGTAAAGAAAAAGGTATTTTGTTCCTTGAAGGTAAAGCAACTCTCGGAATTAGAAAAAATGCCGCTCAGGCAGCTGCTTGTGCTGACAATGCAACAAAAGGCGGTAATGACTTTACTATAACAGTTATGGGCAAAAAATATTCAGTATCTGCCGGAGATGACAAAGTTGTTGTTAACGGTAAAACTTATGACGTAACTGTAAAAGACGGTATCGAAAAAGCCGCAGCATCTTCATCTGGTGACGGTGAAGCTGTAACAGCTAAATTGCCGGGTAAAGTTATCAGAGTTGAAGTTTCAGAAGGCGATTCTGTTGAAGTTGATGAAGTTATTGCAGTTGTTGAATCTATGAAGATGGAAACTGAAATTAAATCACCAAAAGCCGGAACTATTACTTCTGTTGATATCGAAGCCGGCCAGCAGATTCAAACCGGTGATACACTGGTAACTATCGGTTAGGAGGATAAATAAAATGATGAATTTATCAGAAAGTTTAATGAAATTATGGGGCTCTACTGGTATTGCAAACTTTATACAGCCGGCTGATCCTTCTATCACAAGCGGATTTGAACAATTCCTTCATCAATTTGGTTCTCCGATTATGATTGTAATTTGTTTATTCTTGCTGTGGCTAGGAATAAAAAAACAATATGAACCGTTGCTTTTGATACCTATTGCATTCGGCGGTTTGCTTTCAAACATTCCGGTTGCAGGTATTGCAGAGCCGGGCGGATTTTTGAATATCATCTATGAAGCAGGTATTCATCAGGGATTGTTCCCGTTGATTATCTTTATGGGTGTTGGTGCAATGACAGACTTTGGTCCGTTGATTGCAAACCCTAAGACTGCACTTCTAGGCGGTGCAGCTCAGTTTGGTATTTTCGGTGCATTGCTTCTTGCGCTTTGCGTGTTTGGATTTACCCTTCCGCAATCAGGTGCAATCGGTATCATCGGCGGTGCTGACGGCCCTACTTCAATTTATGTAACAAGTAAACTTGCGCCTGAACTTCTCGGTGCTATTGCTGTTGCGGCTTATTCATATATGGCTCTTGTGCCGGTTATCCAGCCGCCTATTATGAAAGCTTTGACCACAGAAGCTGAAAGAAAAATCCAGATGGAACAATTGAGAGTTGTTTCAAAACGTGAAAAAATCGTTTTCCCTCTTGTTGTTCTCGGACTTTGTATAATCCTTTTGCCGGATGCCTGCCCGCTAATCGGTGCGTTGACATTTGGTAACTTATGTAAAGAGTGCGGTGTTGTAGAAAGATTGTCTGACACTATGCAGAACGCTTTGATTAACATCGTAACTATTTTCTTAGGATTGTCTGTAGGTTCAAAATTGTCTGCAGGCCAGTTCTTGACAACACAGACTTTATTCATCCTAATTCTTGGTATCGTTGCATTTTCACTTGCTACAGCAGGCGGAGTTATCGTTGCTAAGATTATGAATAAGTTTTCAAAAACACCTATCAACCCACTAATTGGCGCAGCGGGTGTATCTGCTGTTCCGATGGCCGCTCGTGTTGCTAACAAAGTTGGTTTGGAAGCTAACAGCCAAAACTACCTTTTGATGCACGCTATGGGGCCAAACGTAGCAGGCGTAATCGGTTCCGGTGTTGCCGCAGGTGTATTGCTTGCACTATGTCAATAGTAAGATAGTTTATAATAAATTGATAAAAAAAGATCGCTTTAGGGCGGTCTTTTTTTTATTTTATTGTTATCCTATAATAAAAATACGGAGGAAATTTTTATGAAAAAACTTGCAATTATGGGGTCAAACTCAGGGGATATTTTAGAAAGCATTGTTGAATATTTTCAAGGGAAACATTTTGATATTGAAATCACTTGTCTTTATGATACGTTAGGCGCTGATATTGCCCATAGAGCTGCAGCTTTGCAGATAAAATCACGTTACCTGCCGCAAGAACAGATTGCTGAATATTTAGGAGCAAATTCTTTTGATTTGATTGCTCTGACTGATTTTAAAGGGAATTTAACAGAAGAAATTATTGAGCTTGGTAAATTTGTGAACATTCATCCGTCGCTTTTGCCGGCGTTTAAAGGAGACGATGCAATTCAAAGGGCTTTTCTTGCAGGTGTGAAAGTAACCGGAGCTACGGTTCACTGGATTACAAATGAGGCTGACGGCGGTAAAGTTATCGCGCAATACCCGATATTAATTAATAATACGGATCATTATGATGATGTCAATGAGCATGTTTTAGAACTTGAAAACATCCTTTATCCTGCCGCAATAAGTTCAATTCTTGAAGATAGAGTTTTTGATTTCGGCGATTTATTCCAGAACCATGGCTGTTCTGGCAGTTGTGGTGGCGGATGTTCAGGATGTCATGGAGGAGAATAATAATTTTGGCTAAAAAAATTCTTCTTCTCTGTGATGAGAGTGATTTAGATAAATTTACTGCTAAATTTGCGAACGAAGACGTCGAAATCTTCTCAATTTTTGAGCATGACTTTGTTGAAAAGCTTGATTTTGAAAACTTCGAGCAATTAGCTATTGATGCAAAAAGTTTAGGGATTTATTGCGTGTTTATTTTTGATATTGAGGCTCTAAAGGCTAATGCTGCCGATATTTTCAAGAAATATGGATTTGAAACATTTGCAGTCAGTCCGAAATTTTTAAGGTTTCAACTTTCAAAATTAGATGGAAAAACTTTTTTCAAAGAAAACGGTATAAATATTCCAAAAACTTTGAATTTATTTGCGCCGATTTTTCCGGCTGTTATCAGAAAAAATTCTGACAATAGGGCAAAAATTATCCACAATCAGAGGGAAAAAGAACAGTTATTCTGCGAATTTTCGAATGATTTCTTCCTTGAAGAATTTATAGAGGGAAAGCACGAAAAAATATCAATATTTTTTAATGGTAAAAATTTAGAAACAGACAATTTTGATAATATTAATTTAAAAATTTTCATTCAAAATTTAGAAAAAATTTTTGCTGAGAACTCCGATGGTTACAAGTATTTTGCAGAACTTGAAATTATAATTTCACAAAATGAAATCTATTTTTACGACATTAAATTTTCTAACATTCCAAAACACATAATAATATAAAAAAAAGAACTCCGAAGCATAAGCAACGGAGTTCTTTATATTTGATAATGTATTTTACTCTTTCAGGAATGTTTCATAATTTCTGGCCAACAGGTGTGTTCTGACCTGATTAATCAAATCAAGAGCAACCCCGACCATGATTATAAGTGATGTTGCACCAATTCCCTGAAGTGTCGTAATACCTGTGACGTGGCTTGCAAATGATGGTACAAGTGCAACAATACCAAGTCCTAAAGCTCCAATAAAGGTTGTTTTAGTCAAGATTTTATCGAGAGCTTCAGCAGTAGGCTTACCGGGTTTGATACCTGGAATTGAAGATCCATATTTTTTCAGGTTATCTGCAATATCTTTAGGCTGCATATTCGGCATAATTGACGCATAGAAAAATGTCAATGCAACAATTAATCCAAAATAAAGAGCATAATATACTAATCCGTCAGGGCTCATAATTTGGTTCAAATGAACAATAAAATTCTTTGCCGCAACAGATTTTATATCAGCCTGCCCAACAATACTCAATACGGTAGAAGGGAAAAGCAATATCGCAATCGCAAAGATGATAGGCATTACCCCGCCCGGATTAAGTTTAAACGGGATAAAAGAATTCATTCCGCCATAAACTTTGTTTCCGACTTGTCTTTTCGGGTTTACGATTATAACTTTTCTTACAGCTTCTTGCATGTAAACAATGAAAATCATTGTTACAAAGAATATTGCAAGAAGTGCTATCAGACCGAGCTGTAACATTGGACTGTTAACAACAATTTGAGCCGTTCTTGAGGCATATACCGGAATTCCGGAAATAATACCAACAAAGATAATTAAGGAACCGCCGTTACCAATACCTTTTTCGGTTATAAGTTCGGAAATCCACATAACCAGAACTGCACCTGCTGTCAAAACAAGAACAGAGCTTGCATAAAACATTATATGGCTGACACCGCCGACAATTGCTCCCGGAAGATGTCTTAAGAAAGCCATAAAGACCAATGACTGAAATATTGCAAGAATTACCGTGAACACTCTGGTGTACTGCGATAATTTACGACGTCCGGCTTCACCCTCTTCTTTCTGCAATCTTTCCAATGACGGAATAACTACAGATACAAGCTGAACAATAATCGACGCGGTAATAAAAGGCCCTATACCTAATGCGAAAATAGATACATTGCCTAATGCTCCGCCTGAAAACAGATCCAAAAATCCGATAATATTATTACCTTGAGCAATGTTAGAAAAAACCGCATTATTGATACCGAATAACGGCATTTGTGCACCTAATCTGAACGCTGCTATCATTAAAAACGTAAATAATATTTTTTGTTTTAAACCTGACGCCTGCCACATAGAGGCAATATCAGCACCAGTCGGCATTTTTATTCCTTGAGCCATTATACTAATTCAACCTTTCCGCCTGCTTTTTCAATTTTTTCTTTTGCTGATGGTGTTACATAAGCAGCTTTAACTGTAACTGCTGATTTGATTTCACCGTTGCCAAGAATTCTCAAACCGTCAGCTGATGGATGAGCTTTTCTTGCTTCTTTTAAAGCTTCAAGAGAGATTTCACTCATATTAAGAGCATCAAGTCTGCCAACATTAATTGCTTCATATCTCAATTTATTGATAACCTGAAAACCTTTTAATTTTGGCATTTGTCTGTAACCAGGCATCTGTCCGCCTTCAAACCCTCTTTTTGAAGAGCTTCCAGAGCGTTGTCCTTCACCGTTATGACCACGGCAAGATGTTTTACCGTGTCCTGAAGAACGGCCTCTTCCTACTCGTTTTCCTTTATGAGTAGACCCTTCAGCAGGTCTCAAATCTTCTAATGTTATAGTTGTTTTTGCCATAATATTTATACCTCTTTTGTTATTTTTTTACTATTCAACGATTTCCAACAAATGTGAAACTTTGTTTACCATACCCATGATTGTCGGGCTGTTGTAATGTTCCACAACCTGATCTTTTTTAGTTAAACCAAGACCGGCAACAACTCTGCGCTGAGCCTCAGAAGATCCAATTAAACTTCTTACAAGTTTAATTTTAATTTGTTTATTTTCATTTTTTGCCATAATTATATTCCTTTTTATTATCTTTTCTTACAATTATTTTTAAATTAGCTATCTGACTAGTTTAAAAGTTCAGCCATAGTCAAACCGCGTTTTTTAGCAACTTCACTGAATGGAGTAAGAGCTTTTAAAGCTTCAAGAGTAGCGTTAGCAGCATTCAAAGGTGCTTTTGAACCCAATGATTTTGCAAGAATATTTTCGATACCTGCAAGTTCAAGAACTAAACGAACAGCGCCGCCGGCGATAATACCGGTACCTTGTGAAGCCGGTCTCAACATTACAGCACCTGCTCCTGATCTTCCTGTTACAGGATGCGGAATTGTTGTTTTGAAAATCGGTACTGTAATAAGATTTTTTCTACCATCAGCGATAGCTTTTTGAATTGCAATGATAACTTCAGCAGCTTTTGCACATCCAACGCCGACTTGACCTTTCTGGTTTCCAACAATAACGATGGCTCTAAAGCTTAATTTTTTACCACCTTTAACAACTTTTGTTACACGGCTGATTTGTACAACACGTTCTGTCCATTCTGACTGCGGTTTTTCTTCAACAGTTTCAATTTTTTGTTTTCTGCCGCGTCCGCGTCTAGAAGGTTTTGTATTTTCAGTTGTTTCAACTTCAGCAGTTTCAACAGTTTCTACAACTTCTGACTCAACTGTTAATTCTTCTTTGTTTTCTAAATCCATTGATTTTTACCTTTCATATTAATAGTAATTTTCGTACAATTTCCTTTTTAGGGACTTTTATTCAATTGTGAATACACCAAAAATAAAGCAAATAAATGCTGTTTGAAAATGTATTCATGATAACTTTTCTGACAGCACTTATTATCTATCAAAAAAAATTAAAAAACAAGTATCTGGTAAATATTTGTAACTTATTTTTTCAAATAATCCATGTTGCCTTTTTCGAGAATCCAATTAGTGCAAGACCAACCAGCATCATTCAAGCTACAATTATTATTATCGTACAGCATAATACTATTTTTAGTTATGGCAAAACTAAAAACATCACGGCCTATCATATTAGGAGAATTTTTACCGTTAACATCTATAAAAACAATACCACAAGTATTTTCTATACCCTCATTTTGCGTTGCACAATATGCACGGCTTGAAGATCTTAACCACATGTAAGTTCCATCATTTAAAATTAGTTTATAATAAGTATTGCTAGAATCATAATTTATCCAGTTATTGCCATTCAATAGTTTAACAGTTCCATTTTGTAAACATCCGCTAGATGTACCGCAATCTTTGGCAATTTTCAAATACGGTTTAATATAACTCATTAATTTTTCGGCACTTTTTTTTGTTTGTCCATCCGACACATCCCACTCATCTAAATAACCATGATCCTTGATTGCCATCAATTGTGCCTGTGACATGATAGAATAAAACTTCTTAACCTTGTTAACCGTAACCCGCTCCTGATGCTTTTGAATCAAAGAAGGCAGAGTCATCGCCGCAACAATACCGATTATCCCTAGAGTGATTAAGACCTCAGCCAAAGTGAAGGCATGTTTTACCCTCTCTCTTTGTGAGAGCAAAATTACTCCCTCGCCCCTTGTGGGAGAGGGTTGGGGTGAGGGGTTAACTAGCTTGCCTTCCTGACCTCTTCTCCTCTGTTCTTCAAATATATTCATCCTTTCATCCTCCTTTAAAGCTTAAACTACTCTTTAAATTCATGCACCATAATTTATATTTTGGTGCATGTAGGCCTGAAATCCACTAAAAAATACCCTTTCAAAATTCGAAAAATTATCAAAAAATGACAGAGGCCCACTTGAAAAGTGTCTAAAAATATTGTATAATAAGGCTATAAAAAACTCGCATCAAAATATAAAATTTGGTGCG
>JAGAVG010000025.1 GCA_017942035.1 bacterium
CAAAATCGGCAATACGTAAAGCCGGACTGTGTCCGGTGGAAAATTCCGGATGACTATCCATGGTAAATGATATATAGAGATTAATTTTCCAGCCGTCCCATCAAACGAAAACTGGCAAAATTAAACGAAAATTTTTTCTTATGCTAAAATCTATCTATGGTTGAAAATATTGAACAGTTGAAAAAAGCAATAGAAGTTGAAGTTTCATACCGCTATATAGATATACACGGGCGAAAACAGCCTTTTTCGAAATTCATAATAAACGAGCTAAGAAGAGAATATAAGAATTCAGGTAAAAATCCAAAATGGGCAGTTCTAATTGAGGCGTTTGAACATTACCCGTACGCAACGGTAAACGAACGCCGTCGGGCAATTGACCATTTGATAAAAGTCATAAAATCAGAACTTTCAAAGCCCGAAGATAAAACTTCATCCAAAACTGTGATTAAATATGAATCTCCGAAAGAAATGGATGTAACTTATATAAAAGGTGTAGGCCCGAAAGTTGCATATAAACTTAATAAATTGGGAATTTATACTGCCTACGATTTAATCATGTATCTTCCTCGCAAACATATTGACTATTCCGGCCGAACCCTCATAAAAGATTTGCGTGAAGGAATGACAACTACTGTTTTTGGTTATATAAAATCAGTTTCAGCCTTCAATTCTAAATCAAACCTGTCAGTAATGAAGGTTAAAATCATGGACGAGAGCGGCCTGATTGAATTGAGCTTTTTTAACGCAAAATCAAACCGTTTTATGCAGGAGAGAATGAAATCTCAGTTCCCTGTGAATGCCGGTATTATGGTTTCCGGAGTTGTTAAACTGAATAATTACGATAAAAAATTGACCATAGATAAACCGTCTTACTCAATCATGACCGGCGAATTTCTTGAAAATTCAAACTCAAATCTTAACCTTGGAAGGATAGTTCCTATTTATACCGTTGGTGAAAATTTGAGTATAAAAGTCTTGCGCCGAGCTATTTTTACTGCTATCGAAATGTTTAAAGATAAGATTGACAACGTTTTACCGGATTTTATAAGAACGAAGTACGGAATAATGGATAAAAACGAGGCGATAGAAAAAATTCATTTCCCTGATACTAATGAAAACCTCGAACGGGCGAGGTTTTCACTGATATTTGAAGAGCTGTTTTTAGTTCAGCTAAAATTATTGCGACTTAGAAATTTAGAAACCTCAACCCATGACGCAATTGCGCTGAAAGTTTCAAATAATGGGCTGGTACAGTCTTTTATAAAATCCCTTCCGTTTGAATTGACAGGCGGGCAGAAACGTGCAGTGAATGAAATTTTAAACGACTTGAATTCTGATATCCCTATGGCTCGCTTGTTGCAAGGAGACGTCGGCAGCGGGAAAACGGTTGTTGCAACGATAATGCTTTTAGCTGGAGTAGAAAACGGCTATCAGGGCGCATTAATGGCCCCAACTGAAATTCTTGCACAACAGCATTATAATAATCTTGTGGAATGGCTGACCCCGATGGGACTTTCTGTGGGCTTGTTCCTCGGTTCTCAAGGTAAACGGATAAGAGATAAGTTTCGGGAAGGTTTATTGAATGGACAGATGAATATTGCCGTCGGAACCCATGCTTTAATTCAAGAAGGTGTTGATTTTAAAAATTTGGGTGCAATAGTTGTTGACGAACAGCATCGATTCGGAGTGAAACAGAGAAATGTTTTGAAAAAGAAATCGAATAATCCTCAAATGCTTACTATGACAGCAACTCCAATACCGAGAACGTTAGCACTCACAGTTCATGGCGATTTGGATTTGACAATAATTGATGAACTTCCAAAAGGCCGCCTTCCGATTAAAACAGCCCTGACATCTTCCCATAAATCAGTATATGACTTGATAAGACGTGAAGTAAATTCCGGACGTCAGGCCTATATCGTATATCCGCTTATTGAAGAAAGTGAAACACTTTCCGCTAAAGCCGCAACTATTGAAGCCGAAAAACTGCAAAATGATGTCTTTAAAGAGTTTAAAATAGGACTTTTACACGGAAAATTGAAAAATGCCGAAAAAGAACAAGTTATGGCCGATTTTAAAAACAAAAAATATGACATTTTGGTTTCGACAACGGTTGTAGAAGTTGGCGTTGACGTTCCAAATGCAACCGTTATGGTTATAGAAAATGCCGAAAGATTTGGCCTGTCACAATTACATCAGCTAAGAGGCCGTGTAGGACGATCGGATTTACAATCCTATTGCGTTCTCGTTTCTGCCTCACGCTCGCAGGATACTCGCGCACGCCTTGGAATCATGACAGAAACTAACGACGGCTTTATTATTGCGGAAAAAGATTTAGAATTACGCGGTCCTGGCGAATTTTTGGGTACAAGGCAAAGTGGTTTGCCGGATTTAATAATTTCCGATATAGTCCGTGACGCGAAAATCTTAGAACTTGCACGTAATGAAGCCTTTGACTTTTTGAAAAAATATAATATAGATGATTATCCAAAATTGAAAACCATGAGCTCGATAGAACTATTTTCAGGACTGGATATTTAATTTATTAAAATGTGAATTTTTGTTAAATCCTGAAAAGACTGTATTATCTAACTTTAAGAACTATTTTGTAAAGTTTTGATAAAAAAATAAAAATAAAGGCTTGAAATGAAAAGTTTTTTGAGTTAAATTAGTAAATGCGCACAGAGCGCATTGCACATCAAACAATTAAATGTAATTGTAAAGATAAGTTAAGATTTTAAATAAAAATGTTTGACAACAAAATTTGTTTATACTAACTTAAGGGATGTCAAAAACGAGTTCATTAGAACTTGAGAGAAAAGATATAAAAGGCGAAAGCGGATTTACGCAAGTAACCAAAGAACCCCAAGCACTTAGCTAATGGTAGATATTATTAGAGTAAGCGAGATTGGAAGCGCCGAAGAAAATAGAAGGCGGCTGTACATTGAAAACAGAATAGCTGAAGACAAGCGCGAACATAATTTATTATGTGAGCGTAGAAAAAATACTTGTTAATTCAATCAAAATGATTTCGAACAAAAGACAACAAGCGCGAAAGCGTAAGTA
>JAGAVG010000026.1 GCA_017942035.1 bacterium
AGGAGTAGGAACTCCGGCAGCTCAGGGATCAGGAAACTATTCATTGTTCTTTAATGATGGAATAATGTTCTCATTCCCGACAAGTTCTACAGCTTGTTCAAATGATACAACAAGAACAGTTCATCTTTGTAAAGGTTTCATAGACGTAAACGGAATTAAACCTCCGAACAAAGAAGTAAAATGTGACAACTCAGGTGCAACAGCAACTAATTGTGAAGTTAAGAACCCGACTGACGTATATCCTGTAATTTTCTATGATCAGACAATCGTTCCAAACTCACCAGCAGCTAGAGCTGTTCTTTACTCTAAATAGTTTAATTACAGAACTTAAAAGTATAGATAAAGGCGCAGATAATGCGCCTTTATTTTTACTGTGAGATTACCGCGTCCTCACTCTGTTCTAATTATTCCCTCTCCCCTTGTGGGAGAGGGTTAGGGTGAGGGGTCAAAGTCAATACATAAAACCCTCTCCCGAATTTGTAAGTTCGCATTCTGCTCACTAACAAATTCAACCCTCTCACAAAGAGAGAGGGTTGGTGTAAGCGTCATTGCGAGTAGCGTAAGCGACGTGGCAATCCATTTATAAAATGCACAACACATTTAGCAGATAGATTATTTTAATTCAAAAGTGATTTTGCAAATTCAATTGATTTCTCGTTAATATCTCCGGAGGCGAGTTCAGCCAGTGCCTTAATTCTGTTGTCACCGGTTAGAACGTAGACATCAACTGTTGTTTCGTTATTTTGAGATTTTCTGACGTAAAAATGTTTGTCAGCTTTTGATGCAATAATTGCCTGATGGGTAATCAATATAACCTGATGAGATTTTGACAACTCAAGAATTTCATCTGCAACGCTCTGAGAGGTTTTGCCGGAAATTCCTGTGTCAATTTCGTCAAAAATCACGGTGTCGATATTGTCACTTTGCGCAAAAATTGTCTTTATCGCAAGCATGACTCTTGATATTTCACCGCCCGATGCAACTTTTGCAAGCGGTTTTAAATCTTCCGAAACATTCGTCGAAATTAAAAATTCAACATTATCAATTCCGTCCGCTGAAAGTTCTTTTTCATCAACGTTAATTGAAAATCTGGCCTTTGGAAGCTCAAGTTTTTCAAGTTTTTCTTGAATAAGAACGGATAAAACTTCGGCATAATTTTTTCTAATATCGCTTATTTCTTTTGCCGAAACTTTTAATTCCTGCTCGCAAACTGAAATCTTATTTTCTAATTCTTCAATGTTTTGGGTCGAAAATTCTATTTTTGAAAGTTCATTTTCGAATTCTTCACCCTGTTTTATGACGGATTCAAGTGTTCCGCCATATTTGCGTTTAAGCTTGTCTAGCAGATAAAGCCGCTCTTGAATTTCGTTAAGTCTCTGAGTGTCATTGTCAAGGTTCTGACTGTAATCTCGTAAATCGTTCCCGACTTCTCTAATATCTTCAATTGCGTTAATTAAAGTCTGTTCAATTGCAGAAAGCTTTTCATCCATTGATGCTGCTTTTGAAATATTTTGTCGTATTTTCCCAAAGGCTTCGATTATTGAGCTGTCGTCTCCGTTTATAGCCCAGTATGAAGTTCCTGTGAGTTCTTTGAGTTTTTCCGCATTTTCAAGAACTTCAAGTTCTTTTGTTAAATCCTCATCTTCTGTTTCGGATTGAATTTGAGCGTTCTGAATTTCTTCAACTTGAAATTTCAAAAAATCTATTTGTGATTCCGTTGCCTGTGCGGAATTTTTTATATTTTCAAGCTGTTTTATTAATTCCTGCCAATTTTTAAAATCGTTTTTATATTTTTCAAGTTTTTCACCCAGAAAATCTTTTGCATATTCATCCAATAGTGTAATATGGTATTTCGGCTGAAGGAAAGAATATGTTTGATGCTGAGAATGAATATCAAGAAAAATGCTTTTTAAATATTTGATAATTTCAGAATTAACAAGGGTTCCGTTGACTTTTGTGCGAACTGAATTTTGGGAAATTTCTTTTGTCAAAATAATTTCAGAACCGAGATTGTCAATTCCGTTTTCTTCAAAAAAATCGTCGAGATTATGTTGGGTGTTTTCAATAACAAGCTCAATGCAGGCTTTTCCCCGCCCGTTTTTAATAACATCTTTGGAAACACGTGTTGAAAAAGCCAGATCAATTGCGTTTATGAGAATACTTTTTCCGGCACCGGTTTCACCGGTAATAACGTTCATTCCGCCGGCAAGATTGGCCGTAAGCTCGTCAATTAATATATAATCTTTTATTTTTAACTGTTTTATCATACCTTTAGGATATAGCAAAATAACGCTCAGGGCAAGGGGGTAAACAGAAGGCAAGCTGTATCATAAAAGACGCTAAGATACTAGGACGTTAAGACGCTGAGAATTTACGTAAGATGCCCTCTCTCTTTGTGAGAGGGCAGAATTTCAACATGAGGCGAAGCCGAATGTTTGAAATTCGAGAGAGGGTTACGAGATCCTGAACGTCGTGTTTGCCTCCGTATTTCATGTCACCCTGAACTTGTTTCAGGGTCTTATAACTTTAACCCCTCTCCCGAATTTGTAAGTTCGCATTCTGCTCACTAACAAATTCACCCTCTCACCACTACGCTTCGCTACGGGAAGCAGGGTCACAAGGCTCACTACGTTGCGCCTGTTCCCTTTGCTCCACAAGGGGCGAGGGTATACTTCCTTACTTAGATGTTAAGAAATGTAAAAATGAATTTTAAAATGGCTCAAACCCAGATATAATGCCTCATAGGATAGGATAGGATAGGATGGGGCGGGGCGGTGGCAATTTTTCAAGCCTTTCTACTTAATAAATTTGTAGGTAGAAAATTTTTTTTAGTAGAAAGGAATTTGAAAAATGTCAAAAAAAGATTTATCACTTTATGGGTTACTAATGTTTAATTTAGCGTTGTTGTCTGTACAAGCTATTCCAAAATTACTTCCAAAGTCAAAGCCAGTGACAGTGACACATAATCATACATTAGGAATAAAATCAATTGGTAAGCAGTTAAATGATACAGTATATTTGTGTCCAAATGACAAGTTGATATATCCAAATGATACAATATATTGTGAAAAACTAAAACCTTTAAATGAAACTTTAAATGAAATATACGATGCGCCATGGCGAAAACCATTAAATGATTCAACTAATTTGTCTAATCTGAAATCCGGTAATATGCCTTGGGTAAAGAAACCGTTGTCGCTGCTGTCAACAAATATAAGACCGGTGCTAAATGCGGTAAAACATATTTAAATTTAATTATGAAGGCTGAGATGATTATCATTTCAGCCTTTTTATATTATTCAAGAAAATCTTTTAAATGTTCTAAATTTTGATTTTTTCGAAGTTTTTTTAATGTTTCACTTTCGAGCTGCCGTATTCGTTCTTTTGAATATCCCATAATCACTCCGAGCTGTTCGAGAGTTTTCGGCGTCTCTCCATTAATCCCAAAGCGCGAAGATACGATTTTTTCTTCCCTTTGCGGTAAAGTCTTAATAAGTTCATCCAGAGTGCTTTTGAGTATCTTTTTTTGAGTTTGAACATCAGGCAGATTGTTGTGCTGATCTTGTATGTAATCTCCGACATTCAAATCGTCAGTTACCGGTGTTTCAAGACTAATAGGTTCTTTTATTATTGAGCGTTTGATTGAAACAACTTTGTTTATTGGTAATTCCAGTTTTTCGGCAATTTCTTCATCTGTTGCTTCCCGACCGAGTTCAAAAGAAAGTTTCGCCGCAACTTTTTTATATTTCCTTATCTTGTCGGTCATGTGTACGGGAATTCTTATTGTTCTCGAATTGTTTGAGATTGCGCGGATTATTGTTTGTTTAATCCACCAGGTCGCATACGTCGAAAATTTGAAATTCTTTGAGTAATCAAACTTTTCCGCGGCTTTAATCAATCCTAAAGAGCCTTCCTGAACTAAATCCATAAATAGTAAACCTTGACCGATATATTTTTTTGCAATGCTTACAACAAGTCTCAAATTAGCCTGAACAAGTTTTCTTTTCGCGATTTCGGCGTCTTTTTCAGATCCTTCGCGGATTGTTTTTCCCAAAGTCTTTTCATCTTTTGAGGACAAAAGCTTAATTTTTCCGATATCTTTAAGATACATTTGCAAAATATCATCGTCATGCGATATTGAATTAAACGTTTTCGGCTCGTTTTGATTTAAAAACTTGCTTTCATCGTCATTATCTTCAAGTTCAAAACTCGTATCCTCTCCAAGATATTTCAGGGTAAAATCGTCATACAATTTTTCGGTCTCATCAACCTTGTATTTTGCATTAATCATCTCTCTCATCTTCTCCTTGTAAATTGTTCTACAGAAAAAGACGAAAGTTTTTCCTATTTGTTTCCGCTAATCCATTGTTCTATTTCAGATTGTTTAAGAAAATCAACTTTTCCAAAGTTTTGAACTGTTGTCTTTTTATTTTTGTTTACGTAGGTGTAAATATCAAAAGTCCCAAAGGTTCCATAATGCGGGAGTTCAACAATTCGATTGTATCGGTAATACAATTTTTGCTGATAATAAGTTCTTCTAAAACTTCTGACAGGAATATGTTTTACCAGAGTAATATCAAAATCCTGCGATTTATCATAGAAATAAATTATGCGATTTTTCTTTCTGACAAGTCTTATTCCGGCCTTTTGAAGTTCTTCGCCGGTAATATAGTTCTCATCACCGTCACTTTCAAGCGATTTTAAAGCTCTGAAAATGTTTTTTATATCATCGTCAATCCCTAAAATGTCTTTTTGCTCGAAAATTCCGTTATCGTCTTTAATCATAACATACTCTTTGCCGTCTAACGTAACGATATACGGGTCAAGCAAGCATATTAAAGTATGTCCGATACCGGCAGCAGAGCCGGTTATTGTCTCTCTTTTCCCGCTGTCATAGATAATTGTAGAGCCGTTTTGAGTGATTTTTTCCGCTTTTTTATTTTTTTGCGTTGTTGAATTTTTGCCGAAACGAGAGGTCGGAGCTTCATTGTAATTTGTTTTAACGCTGTAAATTTGTTCTTGAGGCAAAGATGTACTCTGTGCCGGAACATTTAAAGATGCAATGTAATCAGGGTTAGTTTTTTGTTCAGGCATTGTAAACTCATAGTTTGCTTTCGCAAACGCCGGCATGCTAAATGAGATTATACACAAACTGATTAAGAATTTTTTCATAAACCTTTACCTCTATATACCTATAACGATATTATTACTCTTTTTGTTCATTTTTTCATTAAAATATTAAATTTCCGCAATTAATCTTTACAATTACTACAGATTTAGTAAAATTTTGCCGATAAAAAACATGTTGGATTGACTTAATCAAAACCGGAATTAAAAAGTTAGTATAAAGGTTAATTCAGAAAGGTTCAAAAGATGTCGATAAATGCAATTTCAATATCTTGTATGGCGATGTGCGTTCAGCCGTCTAATCTTTCTGATGCGACGAGGAAGAAATTGCGCGAGCTTGGAATTGACCCTTCAACCGTAAAAACGGAAGAGGAGGCAAAAAAGTTAATAGAAGAAACAATCGCATCAAAAATTAAAAAAAGTGCGCTTTCAAAATCCCCGAAAGCTGCCGCAAAATCAGAATCCAAAATAATATCTCAGATAAAAATTCTGGCCTCACAGGTTGGTGTCAGTGTCTCAATGACAGATTCTGCTGATGAAATTCTTGAGAAAACTGCAAAAGTTATAGAGAAACTTCCGGATTCAGATCTCAGGAAAAAGATTTTTAAAGAGCAGATGGGTTCATTAAAATTTGAGAATGATGAGGCAAAGGCAAAAAACGGCATGATAGATAATTTGATGTCATACGATGCGATAAATAATAAACTGGCGCTTGGGTTGTAAGTTTTCAAAAGTGCAGATTTTTGAAAAATATATATGTTTATGTTAATACATTGTTATGAAAAGAATAGCAATGGCGGTGATTTTGGTATTAGTATGTAATGCGGCATGGGCAGATAATGGTTACGTAAGCCCTGAAACTTATGCCGTGAACGAAGCTGATATGGAGGAAATGTTCCGCTCAATCATGTCACAGCCGGTTGTCAATGCGCCTTCTGCGAAATCAGGAAAAGAAGGAAAAGAGAAAAAATATTATATAGATGATACAAGTAATACGATAAAAGCAAAGCTGCGTGAGATACGTTATAATATGCAGGAGCCGCATCACGGCCAGTTGCACGAGATAAAATTAAACACGCCATATAAACAGCAAAAATTAAACGAACAAAACAGTTGACATAAAAAATTTTTTTGATACGATAGTAAATGTGGAGAGGATAATTCCTCAATGCAATCCCGAAAAGGGCGTTTAGCTCAGTTGGTAGAGCGCCTCCCTTACAAGGAGGATGTCAGGAGTTCAAGTCTCTTAACGCCCACCATAAAAAAGACCTCAAACGGGGTCTTTTTTATTAACCGATAGATTCTTTTTGAACATTGAAAATAGAAGGGCGTTTGGCAAGGACTCCACAAAAAAGGTGACTAAATGTCACGTTTTTTGAAGGAGGGGATACTGCGCCACCGCCCTCAAAACCGTAAAAAACCAATAAGACAGAACAGAAGGGCGTTTGGCGCAGTTGGTAGCGCATCTGAACGACATTCAGAGGGTCACAGGTTCAAGTCCTGTAACGCCCAGTTTTAGGAAATTGCAATGACGAAACTCTGCGAGCTTGGAGCAATTTCAAGATAGAGGGCAGGGTGAGGGGTCAAAATCAATACATAAAACCCTCTCCCGAATTTGTAAGTTCGCATACTGCTCACTAACAAATTCAACCCTCTCACAAAGAGAGAGGGGAAATAGTGTGCTCGTAATGACGAAAGTGCAAATTGAATAGATTGATAAAAAGGGGCGTTGGCAAGGACTCCACAAAAAAGGTGACTAAATGTCACGTTTTTTGAAGGAGGGGATACTGCGACAGCCCCGTAAAAGAATTAAAACTGAATAGATTGATAAGATGGGGCGTTGGCGCAGTTGGTAGCGCGCAACACTGGCAGTGTTGAGGCCAGGGGTTCAAATCCCCTACGCTCCAAAAAAAAGACCCGAGAGGGTCTTTTTTATTGTCATTGCGAGTCTGTGGAGCTTGGAGCAAATTCAAGACCGAACATAGTGAGTGTGGCAATCCTATTAGAAATCTGTCCATTAATTACAATCTATACGGATAACTGAGAGCTCTTTGACCATTTTCTTCCGGTTTGAATTTTCCATCTACATAAGCCATGCCTTCTTTTGTCCAATCATCGACAGGCCCGTTGTCGATTTCTGACAATTTTATAGCTTGCGACATCGTACTGTAAAATTTTTAAATCTTGTACTTCTTTGTATTTTTAGAATGTTAATAATTTGTTACAAATGCCTCAAATTCAGTAG
>JAGAVG010000027.1 GCA_017942035.1 bacterium
CGCTTCTTGACACGTCAAACATATTTTCCCTTTCATAGCTTAATAAATGAATAATTTTATCTGTAAATACTCATTATATAATTGATACTCTACTATTTCTGCTCATTAATTTTCGCAGAGTGTTTTACTCTGCGAAAAAAAGGTTATACTCATTGAATTTTGAGAAACATTTGTTTGCCATGACGATTTATTTGACGGGAAATAAATTGGAAAACATATTCATATTTTTTTGTTTTAAATCCATAGAGGGATGGACGTACCGATTCAATGTAATGTTCACACTTGCGTGACCTAGAATTTCACTCAAACTTTTTACATCAAATCCCAGCTCCACACAGCGAGTAGCAAAAGTATGGCGTAATGCATGAAAATTTGCATCCTGAATAGCACAGATATGAATAGCCGCCTTAAAACGATTTTGCAAGGTTCTAGGTTCTATGAAAGAGTCTTCCAGTCCAGTCAAGAAATATGTGTTGTCTGGACACCTTGCCTTCGTAAGAAGTTTAAATAATTCATCCGGTAATGGTATCTTCCTAATGGAGCAGTCACTTTTGGGGGTTGATATCCAAATAAACGTTTTCTTTTCCGCATCTTTCTCATTCTGAATTCTCTGCATAGTTTTATGAACATACAGATATTGTTCTTCAAAAGAGATATCTTCCCATTTTAAGGCACATATTTCTCCAATACGAACTCCCGTGTATAAACAAACCAGTATACCGAGATTTATCAATGTTAAATCATTGCATAAATACTGACTAAGTTTCTGTTGCTCCGATATACTCAGAACACGCATTGACTTTTGCGGCTGTTTAACTGTGAGTTTTCTAATATCAGCAACATCATATTTTCCATACTGATCTGCGTACTCAAACACACTTTTCAAAACAGAGACAATACTCAATACAGTTTTAGGCGCTAACCCTGCTCCGCTATACCCTTCAACAAGCAATACTTTGATAAAATCATCAATTTCTTCGCGTGTTATAGCTTCTATAGAGTTATTTTTAAAATACGGTAAAAGATATTTTTTCAATATGTTAGTGTACTTTACAACACTAGATTCCTTTAGTCGCGGTTTCAATGTTTCAAGCCACTCTGCGGCAACTTTTTCAAAACCAGCCTCTGACATCGGCTTTGATATGGATACAGATATCCCTTTCGTTTCATTGAAGCTAATGGCGACAGTACTCAATTTCTCCTTAACCTCTTTATAGGTTTTTGCATATACATACCCATATTTGCTCTTGCCATTTATATGTGCTTTAATATAACGCCCTTCCCATCGACCATCTTTCCTTTTGTAAATATTTTCACCTCTTCTAGACATATGTCCACCTCCTTGACTACTATTTTGACGGCGAATGAAGATTATTTCATAAATTATTTTTTAAATTTTTAGTTTTGCTATTATTTTTTACTCAGTGTCTATTTACGATCTCTTGACGAATAATAAAATAATATGTATACTATTAAAAGATTCCATTGAAAATTGTAGATTGATTTTTTTCGCAGAGTAAAACACTCTGCGAAAA
>JAGAVG010000028.1 GCA_017942035.1 bacterium
GGGAAGGGGGGATTGTTTATCAGAAGAGAATCCTTCCACCGCTGACGCGGTCCCCCTCCCTTTAACAAGGGAGGTTTCAACTCGCTTGCCTTCTTGACCTCTTGCCTTCTGTCCCTCTGTTATCATACTTTTATCCTCCGTATTTTCTTAAACTATTCTTTAAATTCATGCACCATAATTTATATTTTGATGCATGTCGGCCTGAAACTCACTAAAACATACCTTCTTAAATTTCAAAAAATCATCAAAAAATGACAAAAGACCACTTGAAAAAGCTCCGAAAATATTGTATAATAAGGCTATAAAAAACTCGCACCAAAATATAAAATTTGGTGCGAGTTTTTGCATCAATTTCATCATTGCAAAATGTCGGAGGAAATAAAATTTCCTCCGACAATAACAAAAATATCAAGTCAAAATGATTACATCATTCCGCCCATACCACCCATGCCGGCCGGCATTTGAGGCATTGCAGGTTTTTCTTCCGGTATATCAACAACTGCGGCTTCTGTTGTCAACAACATTGAACCTACAGATGCGGCATTTACCAATGCTGAGCGTGTAACCTTTGCAGGATCAACAATTCCGGCTTTTATCATATCAACGTATTTATCATCTAATGCATCATAGCCGTAAGCGCCTTCATGTGCCAAAACTGTATCTACTACAACGTCAGATTTTGCACCTGCATTACGTGCAATAGCTCTGAGCGGAACATCCAAGGCTGCTGTCAAAATCTTAAATCCGATTTTTTCGTCATCAGATGAGAAGTTTTGAGTTTCCAATTGTTTTGTCAATTCCTGTTGAACTCTGATAAGTGCGACACCGCCTCCAGGAACTATACCTTCTTCATTTGCGGCTCTTGTTGCGTTCAAGGCATCTTCAATTCTTAATTTTCTTTCTTTAAGTTCAACTTCTGATGCGGCACCAACTTCGATTACTGCAACTCCGCCGGCTAATTTTGCCATACGTTCTTGAAGTTTTTCTTTATCGTATTCACTGTCTGATGCTTCGATTTGTTTCTTAATCAATTTAACTCGTTCTGCGACTGCGGCTTTTGTTTCATCACCAACAACGATTGTTGTTTCGTCTTTTGTAACAGTAACTCGTTTTGCTCTACCCATCATTTGAGTTGTAATGTTTTCAAGTTTGATGCCGAGTTCTTCTGTAAACATTTGACCGCCTGTCAAAACTGCGATATCTTCAAGCATTGCTTTTCTTCTGTCACCAAAACCAGGAGCTTTAACTGCAACTGCTCTTAATACTTTTCTCATTGTGTTAACAACCAATGTTGCAAGCGCTTCGCCTTCAACATCTTCTGCAATCAACAATAAAGCTTTGCCGTCACGGGCAACTTGTTCCAATACAGGAACCAAATCTGAAATCAAGTTGATTTTTTTGTTTACGCAAAGAACGTAAGCATCTTCCAAAACCGCTTCCATTCTTTCAGCATCGGTTACAAAGTATGGTGACAAGTAACCTTTGTCAAACTGCATACCTTCAACAACTTTCAAATTAGTTCCGAAAGATTTGCTTTCTTCAACAGTGATAACACCGTCGTGGCCGACTTTTTCCATTGCTTCGGCAATCAATTCACCGATTTCTTTATTGTTTCCGGCTGAAATTGCTGCAACCTGTGCAATTTCTTCTTTTGTATTAACCGGTTTTGACATAGATTTAACTTTTTCAACTGAAAGTTCAACCGCTTTATCAATACCGCGTTTCATGCTCATCGGATTTGCGCCTGCTGTAAGGTTTTTTAAACCTTCTCTAACGATTGCTTGAGCCAAAACTGATGCTGTTGTTGTTCCGTCGCCTGCAACATCGTTTGTTTTAGAGGAAACTTCTTTCAAAAGCTGAGCGCCTGAATTTTCCAATCCGTCTTTCAATTCAATTTCTTTTGCAATAGTAACACCGTCGTTAACAATTTGAGGTGCACCGTATTTTTTTTCTAATATAACGTTACGTCCTTTTGGTCCAAGGGTAACTTTTACGGCATCAGCTACTGCATCAATACCTTTTAACAAAGCCTTTCTGGCTTCTTCATCAAAAACTATACGTTTTGCCATTTTATATCTCCTTTATTTTCTTAATTACTTTTTAAGTTACTAAGATACTAAGACTCTAAGTATTATCGCTATGTGATTTTTACAAAAACTCACAAAGGCAACATAATGTAAAGATCTTAGTATCCTAGTGCCTTACAGTCTTAGCGTCTTTTATTCAATAACTGCTAATGCATCTTTAATAGATAAAATTTTGTATTCAACGCCATCCATTTTAATATCGGTGCCTGAATATTTAGCGTAAAGAATTGTATCGCCAACTTTAACATCCATAGGTTCTCTTTCGCCTTTTTCATTCATTTTACCTTCTCCAACAGCAACAACTTCACCTTTTTGCGGTTTTTCTTTAGCACTGTCAGGAATAAAAATTCCACCTGAAGTTTGTTCAGTATCTTCAATAACTTTGATAACAATTCTGTCGCCTAACGGTTTAATCATGATTTCTCTCCTTTTTTTACTCATCTACATATATATTTATAATCCTAAAATTTCATTTTTTTGAATTCCTTAAGGAAAAATTAATTATTCAAAAAACAAAACTTATTTTCTTTTTTCAAGCAATTTTAAATATTCTTTATAAGCCGCACCCCATTCAGCCATAGGATTTAACACTGCGGCAAGACTATAGCCGATATCTGTCAGGGTATATTCAACCCGCGGCGGGACTTCAGAAAATACCTTTCTTTCCAATATCCCGTCTTCTTCCATTTCTCTAAGATTATATGTCAAAACTTTCTGAGAAATTTTACCTACACTCTTCTTTAACTCTCCAAAACGCATGGTACCTTTTAGCAATTCTCTTATAATCAAATATTTCCAACGATTACCGAGCATTGTCAAAGTAGTTTCAACCGGACATGCCGGCAAATCTTTTAAGTTCATAACAACCTCATTACTGGTCTTTTATACCCTCAACAAAATAATTATAAAACAAAAATCAAAAAAACGGCGCATTCAGCGCCGTTAATTGAGTAAATTATTTAATTGTACAAGGACAAGGCGGTTCTTGAATGACCGGACAAACTTTAACTTTTTGACAGCACTTATCTTTTTTAGGTTTTACACATTTGTTACATGACCTAAATCCGGTGAACGGGTTTAAACTTCCCAGTCCGTCATACTGCCATGCAAACACAGATGGTACTGAAATAATCAAAAATGCTGATAATACAAATACTGATAACACTTTATTCATAAGCATACTCCCTTTTTTGTGTACAATTTTATTTTATAAGTTAATAAAGATTAAACCACCTCCACCTTACTAATACATATCAGACAAAAATCTTAGCCCAATATGGCAATAAAAAAAGAGGAAATTGAAAAACTCAACTTCCTCTTTCTTTTAAATTAAGTTCGAAAACTACTTAGCAATGCTTGCATCATCAAGCAAGATAATATAGATTTCTTCGCCTTCTTTAGCATCATAGTTCCAGCCTTTAGTAATCAAACCTGTAGCCAAACCAACTGCAGCACCAACCGGAGCTCCGATAGCTATACCTGTACCGATTTTTTCAGGGTTAGGAATAAATCCTAAACCAACACCGGCACCAGTACCAACAGCACCGCCGCCTACTGTGTACAATGCTAATTTACCTGCATTAACCCAAGCGCTTTCTTTCAATTCATAATTTTTGTAGAAAGGCTTAGCATTCAATGCAACTTCTTGTCCGTTAGGTAATTTTACCTTGCAAACCTGACAATATACTCTTGCCCATTTGTTGAACCATCTAGGATCTTTTATTTCAAGAACCTTAGCATAGAATGTTGAATTTGCAGGGATAAGAAGTGTTCCTTCTTCAGTTACAATGTCTTCTTTGTTGTAGAATGAGAAAACATCGCCGGCTTGATGTTCTTTTGATTTAAATCTTTCATCGAATGCAACTTCCAAAGCGTTACCTTCTTTGATGATATTTCTATGGTTTGTAATGTTAACTTCGTTACATTCAGCTTTTTTAGTAACGTTTAAGTGTTCAACACCAAGAAGAGCTTCCTTACCCAAATACTGAGATTTAACAAGACCAAGTCTATCTCTCAATTTTGCAAGAAGAACAGCACCTTCAGCTCTTGATAGAGCATCTAATGGTCTCAATTCGCTTGCATCAGGGTAGTTAACATAAAGTCCGTAAGACAAAGTTTTTGCATAAGGATATTTTGCCCAAGCAGGAACAGCTTTTGCATCTGAGAACTGAGATATAATAGATAAATCAGTAGCTTTTTCCTTAGTAATATGGCTCATTACAGATTGAGCTTCATCTCTAAGCATAACTCTGTTTGGCTGGAATGTTCCATCCGGATAACCGTAAACCAAACCTAATTGTTGTGAACGCAAAATATTTGCGTAATCCGCATCTGAAGATTTTACATCAGAGAATATGTTGTTAATTGTAACGTCAAGATTGTCGTTAGTTAAAACTTTTAACAAAGCGTTAACGAATTCAACACGTGTCATGTCTGATTCGGGATTGAAATTTGAAGCTGAATCAAGAGTCATAATATTGTCATCGACAATAGCGTTGATTTCACGACTTGCCCAATAAGACGCACCAACATCTTTGATGTCTGCGGCAAAAGATGGAGCAGCATTCATAGCAGCCATACTTAGCGCTAAAGCTCCTAAAATAAGTTTTCTCATTTTCACTTCCTCATTTTTTACTAGTAAATCTTTTCCGTTTGTAGTATAACTCATATATAATATTTTGTAAAGTATTTGATGAAAAAATATAATTTACCCGAAAGAAAGGACACTTATGGAAAACAATACAATGACGAAAATTGTTGCAACTCTCGGTCCTGCATCAGCTTCACTTGAAAAAATCAGAGAGCTTTTTGATGCCGGCGTCACTATGTTTAGAATAAATTCATCACATGGAGATACTACGTTTCATGGTAAAAATATTGACGCAATAAGACAAGTTGAGCAGGAGAGAAACACACTTATTCCAATATTACTGGATCTTCAAGGCCCAAAGATACGAGTAGGAAATCTAGAAAACCCGATTGAAATAAAAAAAGGCATGCAATACAAATTTCAGCATGCCGTGCAGTTTGAAGATGGTATTATTCCGGTTGACTATAAAGGTATTGCCGATGATGTTAACAAAGGTGAAAAAATCTTGATTGACGATGGAAAAATTCAGTTCTGCGTTCTTGACATTAATAATAACGTAATCACGGTAGAAGCACTTACTGATGGATGTTTAAAACAAAGAAAAGGTATTAATATTCCTGGAGCTACCGGAAGCATTAATGTTTTGACCGCCAGAGACCTTGAATTTGTTGATTTTGCAGTAGAAAAAGAACTTGATTATATCGGACTTTCGTTTGTAAGAGAACCAGGGGATGTTATTCAATTGAGACAACTGTTAGAGTCAAAAAACAGCAATATAAGAATAATTTCCAAAATAGAAAAGCCGCAAGCCGTTGTAAATATTGATAAAATAATTGATATCTCAGACGGAATCATGGTTGCAAGAGGAGATTTAGGAATCGAAATTTCGACAGAACAAGTTCCGCTGGTACAGAAAACTATTATTAGAAAAGCCAATATAAAACGAAAAGTTGTCATCGTTGCAACACAAATGCTTGAAAGCATGATAGAAAACCCGATACCGACCAGAGCTGAAACCTCTGACGTTGCTAATGCCATTATTGACGGAACTGATGCGATAATGCTTTCAGGCGAAACTGCGGCCGGAAATTATCCGGTTGAAGCGGTTAAAATGATGAAACAAATTGCATATACTGTTGAAAATTCTGTTTTTACAAAGAAAAATAAATTTCCTAAAAAGATGGTTATTGAAGAAAAAAACACACAGGCAATGGCAATCGGAATGGCTATAGCTGATATGACCGAAAAAATGAATATAAAAGCCGTAACAGCTCTTACCGGAAGCGGATTTACACCTATATTTCTTTCAAAAGGAAGATTGAGTGTTCCAATCATTGCACTATGTCCTGACAAAAAAACTTGCCGTGCAATAAAACTTTACCGCGGAATATTTCCGGTGCCGGTAAAATTCAGAGAAAGTATTGATAAAGATTCCCTAAAACTTCTTGATGAACTACTTGTAAACAAATGTCATCTCAAAAATAACGATGCCACTGTTATTACCGGCTCGTTACCAGAAGTTATGGTAGGAGGCACAAACTTTATTAAAATTCATAAAATCGGAACAATTAATTAAATTTTTATTATATATACAAGTAAAAAATTCGCACCAAATTTTATATTTTGGTGCGAGTTTTTTATAGCCTTATTATACAATATTTTCGGAGCTTTTTCAAGTGGTCTTTTGTCATTTTTTGATGATTTTATAATTTTTGAAAGGGTATGTTTTAGTAGATTTCAGGGCAACTCGCACCAA
This sequence comes from bacterium, assembly GCA_017942035.1. Taxonomy (GTDB): domain Bacteria; phylum Cyanobacteriota; class Vampirovibrionia; order Gastranaerophilales; family Gastranaerophilaceae; genus RUG14219. The sequence goes on from JAGAVG010000028.1 coordinate 6,434, forward strand.
AATATAAATTATGGTGCATGAATTTAAAGGATAATTTAATAAAATATGGAGGTCAAAAGTATGATAAATGAGGAACAGAGGACAAGAGGTCAGGAAGGCAAGCTAGTTAACCCCTCACCCCAACCCTCTCCCACAAGGGGCGAGGGAGTTGTTTCGCTCTCACAAAGAGAGAGGGTAATGAGCAAGGCTGCTTTCACCCTTGCGGAAGTTTTAATTACTCTCGGGATAATCGGAATTGTTGCGGCTTTAACCATACCCGCACTTATGGCAAAATATCAGGCAAAGGTTCTCAGAACTCAATTTTTACAGGCTAACACTATCATTGGCGATGCTCTTAATCATGCAAAAGCTGATGAAGTAGATTTTAACGAAATAATTAACAACAGGGATTCCGAAAGGTTACACAAATATTTTAAGCCGGGTAATTGTGAGTTGCCTTCGATTTCTCCAAAAGTTATCTATTACAACTATTGTGGTAACGTTAAGGCTGCCGGGGAAGCATCAACCCTTTTCAATCCATACTGTTTAAGTAATGGCATGACGCTATGGTTCGGAAGATTTAATATATTAACAGAATTTCATCCAGAGACTGGATGGGGCAGGTGGGAGGATTCCGGATATACAATGCTTGCAGTTGACATTAACGGATGGAAGAAAAAGCCAAACAAGTATGGTCATGACATGTTTTTCTGGGTATATAACAATGCATTTGGAACTTTTCGGGCTTTAAACAGCGAGAATTTGCGGGCATTAGGTTTAAATCAGGAACTAATCTGGTATACTTCCTGTCCCGGCAATTGTAATAGCCAAGCAGAAGCAGGAATAGCTTGTACACCTAACGCTTTAGCTGATCCGGATTATTTCAAAAAATTAGCTCTGTAAGCTTAAGCTTTTGTGTTCCTCAAGAACTTCAACCATGCATTCATAAGCGACTTTTACCGCGTAATCCATATCTTTGCGTTCAAATATCAATGGCGGATTAAAATAGATTATATCTCCGAGCGGGCGCAGTAAAACTCCGCGTTTCAGCGCCTTTTTGTATATTTGATAGCCAAGTCTGAATTTGCGACTGAAAGATTTCTTCTCTGCTTTATCCTCAACAATTTCAATCGCATTAATCAGTCCGATGTGGCGGATATCTCCGACATTCGGGTGGTTGGCAAAAGTGTTTTTAATAAGGTCATGAAAATAAATGGCGTTTTCGTTTGCTCTTTTCAAAACGGTTCCATCTTCAAGAATTTTCAGAACTTCAACGGCAGCTGATGCGGCAAGCGGGTTTCCGGAATACGTGTGAGAATGCATAAAGGCTTTACCGGTTGAGTAATCAGCGTAAAACGCATCATAAATTTTCTGTGTCGTTATCGCAATTGCCATAGGCATATAACCGCCGGTTAATCCCTTTGAAACGCACATAATATCCGGACTTACACCTGCATGGTCAAAGGCAAACATTTTTCCTGTCCGGCCAAATCCCGTTGCAATCTCGTCTGCTATCAAGTGCACATTGTATTTGTCGCAAAGTGCTCTTAATTTTGTTAAGTACATCGGCGGATAAACTTTCATGCCAGCAGAACCCTGTAAAAGCGGTTCTACAAGAATTGCGCAAGTTTCATCTGCAAACTTTTCAAAAACTTCTTCTGCTTTTTCAAAGCACTCGCAATCACAGTTTCCGTGAAGTTTGCCATACGGGCATCTATAGCAGTCCGGTGCCGGAACTTTTATAGTATTCATTAATATCGGTTTATAAATTTCCGAATACAAATCCACTGCGCCGACAGAAAGCGCTCCGATTGTTTCGCCGTGGTAAGCGTCTGTTAAGGCCATAAATTTCGTTTTTTGAGGGTTTCCCGTCTGCTGATGGTATTGAAAGCTCATTTTCATTGCCATTTCTATTGCGGAAGAGCCGTTATCTGCGAAATTGAACTTACACAAGCCTTTCGGTATGATTTTAATAAGTCTGTCGCACAATTCTATAACTTTTTTATGTGTAAAATTTGCGAATATAACATGTTCCAGCGTATCTGCCTGCTGCTTTACTGCCGCGCTTATTTGCGGGTTACAGTGCCCGAGCAGATTACACCACCATGAACTTATTACGTCAATATATCTGTTTCCTTCTGTATCGTAAAGGTAAACACCTTCGCCCCGTTCAATTACAATCGGTACAAGGGTTTCATAGTCTTTCATCTGAGAACAAGGGTGCCAGATGAGTTCCAAATCTCTTTTGGCCCAGTCAAAATTTTTATCGTATTCCATTTTTATATCTCCTTAAATAGCGAAAGAAGTTTGTTTTCGGCTATTTTCAAATCTTTGTCATCTTTTTTTACGTCTGTAAGAATTTCAAGCCCCGAAAGGTTTTCAATCTGTTCTTTGTTATCTTTTTCCATAAAATCGTTTTCGTTATAATTGTTTAAAATAAAACCTTTTGCGTAAATGCCGCAGTTTTTTATGTATTCGGATGTTAATACCGCAGAATTTATTGAACCCAGTGAACTTGATGCAACAATAATTACATCAAGATTTAGCGCTTTTATTACATCCGGAAGAATTAACTTTTCTCCATCGGTCAAGTTGAACGGACAAACTATTCCGCCGGCGCCTTCCACAACTATATAATCATATTTCGATTTCATTTTTTCAAAATCTTGTTTGATTTTGGAAAGTTTTATAGGGTTGTTCTCTATTTGAGAAGCAAGATGAGGGGATACTGCGGTTTCAAAAATATATGATGCGAAATTAGAAGGGTTCCCTTTTAATCCGGCGGTTTTCAAAACGTATTCGCAATCTCCCGGAATTAACTCTCCATCCTTTTTATAAGCTCCGCTCAGTGCCGGTTTAAAATACCCGCAATTGTACCCGAAATCTTTCATTTTTTTTACTAAAAGTGCAGATACAAATGTTTTGCCGACATCTGTTCCCGTCGCTGTTACAAATATTCCCTTTGTCATAATCTACTCTTTTCTCTCAATAAAAAATCAACAATGCAAGTTTAAAACTAACATTGTTGATTTTCAAGTTTTATTTTTATCTTAGAGCGATCCGCCGCCGCCATCTTTAAAGTAGTCATAGTGACGTGGGTCAGGATAATTGTCGATTGGAACTTGCGGGCCAGGTGCCGGCTGAGCTTTTGTTTCGCCTTTGTATCTATCTGCAAGTAGTGCATCGAAGTTAGGTGAAAGTGTCAATTCAAAGTGGAAACGACCATATTTTCTATCTGTTTCCCATCTGTTATTGATTAGAGGGAAGCCCCAATATAGGCGGGCACTCAAATCTGCCGGTAATTGAACTCTCAAACCTACACCAACTGATGATACGAAGTAACTTCCGTCATACACATCTTCTTTTGCGGCCGGGAAGATACCTGCGTGGTCTGTGAAGATTGCACCTTTTACGTATTTTCCGATAAATGCATGTTTTTCACCATTTCTTCCGGTGATTTCTCTAGGTAAAATCGGGAACATCAATTCTCCGCTTAAGAAGTAACCGTTTTTACCAATCATAATACCTTCATTATAACCACGAACAGTAGCTAAACCACCTGTCTGGAACTGGTCAAGATACGGAATATGTTTATTGCCAGGGATAATCTGGTAGTTACTTCTAATTTGACCGATTACACCGTGAGAGAAGTCATGCAATCTGACAATTCCGCCGCTGTATTTGAAGTAATCTGATTCACTGTCAAATATAGGGAACGCATAATATGCATCCTGATTTAAGTACCAAATACCGTACTTAGTATCTTTTCTTAATTGGAAACCAACGCTCGCACTTGTTACCTGATCGACATCAAGGTCAAACAAGTTGTCAAATAGGGATGTTCTTGAACGTTTGTAATTAACTGCGGCCAATCCTTTTAATTCCAAGCCAGGCTTTCTAACAAGCGGCTGTTGGAAATATAATGAATAAACATAAGATTTACTTTTGATATCTAAGTCTTTTAAGTCGCCGTATCCTATTTTAGCAAACGTTGAAGAATACATAAAACCGACACGTCCATCTTTTTTGTTAACCGGAATATTATAGTCAAAAAATGGTGATTGAGCGTATCCGCTGAAGTATGAACCAATGGATACCCGGTCTCTCTGGTGAAACAATGAATCATTGTAAATCATTGCCCCCCCTCTGATACGACCGGTTGTATAACGACCTGCGTTATCCATTACACCGGCAATATGCCAAGGGAAAGATTCATGTGCTTCAAGTTCGATATCCGTTGTTCCGGGTTGAGTACCGGCTTTCAAATTCGCTGTAAGGTTTACACCTTCGTGGTATCTGTTAAAGTCAAGAACATCTTGTTCTAACTCTACTACATCAAAGATTTCACCGGCTTTTTGCGGCATTCTTTTTAAGATGAAGTTATCTGTTGTGTGTCTGTTATTTTCAACTGTAATCTGGCCCACGCGGCTTTCCATCAATCCGATATATAACTTACCGCCTGTAATTGTCTGTTCAGGCAAAAATGCGCGGGCTGTAATGTAACCTTTATTTTCATATAATTTATTCAAATCATTAATAACTGATTGAATATCTTGCATATTTGCTTCTTTACCAACCAAACGACTTACAATGTCATTAATTTCACTGGCTGAAAGGATTTCAGAAGGTGCAACTTCAACAGAGGATATATGAATTCCGGAGATATCGACTGTATTTACGTTTCCTTGAATTGCTCCTGAACCATTCGCACCATATCCGCCTGTATGGTTACCGTTGAGGTCACGGATGATTTCACTTGTATTATCAGGATCTTCTTCCAACTGCTTACGTCTTTCGTAATACTGATAATCGCGTTCTATAGCCTTCCTGCTACGGCTATATCTCATATTTACAGTATCGTTCATATAGCTGGTACCGGCCTGATACTGCATTTCTGTTCTTACTTCAGCCGGAACATCAAGAGCTTTTACCGGAAGAGTCAGAGATAACATACAGCCTGCAGCTGCAAGTCCCGTTAAAGTCCTCTTCATCGCCTTTTGGTTGTGTTTTTTGTCCATTTATTTTACCTTTTTCATATTTATTAGTCGCGTACTATATCTATTAAAAGTTAATAAAAATTTTTTTTGCTATATTTTTTACAAAAATTAATATTTATACACATTTGCATAAATTATAAGTTTCACTGTTATAATTATATTATATAGTTTAGATTGTGTAAAGCATATATGTAAAATTTAAACTATTTGTAGTATATTTCTTTATGAAAGTACACATATTGTTTGTTAAAGGAGAAAAAATGAAAAAATCAGTAAAATTTTTGACAGTTGCACTTGCAGCTATTGTTATGGGGACTGGAATTAACATTTGTTCAGCAGCTCAAAATGCTAAAACTGAACCTGCGGCTGTTACAGCAGCATCGCCGGCTTTTAATATTGCAATTGTTGATATTCCTAAAGTTGTATCTTCTTCACCTCAAGTTGCCGCTTTAAAAAAAGAGCAGGAAGCTAAAGCTAAAGAACTTGTAAGTTTCGTAGAAAAAGCAAGAAAAGATATTGCCGCAACTACTGATACTAAGAAAAAACAGGCTCTTGAAGAAAAATATAACAAAGAATTAGCCGCCAAAAAATCTGCAATGGATAAAACTTACGCTCAAAAATTGGCTGATATAGATACAACAATTTCAAAAAAAATTGAAAATATAGCAAAAGCAAACGGTTACAATATGGTTGTTGCCAAAGGTATCGTATTATTTGGCGGAGTTGATATTACTGATAAAGTTATCGGTTCTTTGAAATAATTGATATATTTGTAAAATTTTAGGCGGGATTTCTTTTGAAATCCCGCCGTTTTAAAACTCTTTTAATATCTGATTTTTGATGCTCTGTCCATTTCTCTTTTTTGAGCTTTTTTAGCTAAATCATCACGCTTGTCGTGAAGTTTTTTACCTTTGGCAAGTCCTATTTCAACCTTTGCATAACCTTTTGTAAAGAACATTTCAAGAGGAACTATTGTGTAATTTTCTTTTTTGACTTTTTCAGAAATTTTTAGAATTTCTTTTTTATTTAAAAGTAACTTTCTTGTTCTTTCTGCTTCATGATTATAGCGATTACCCTGTTCATAAGGTGAAATATGGCATTTATACAGAAACATTTCGCCGTTTTCAACTTTACAAAAGCTATCCTTTAGTTGAACTGAATTCTGCCGGATTGATTTTATTTCTGTTCCGGTCAAAACAATCCCCGCCACATATTTATCAAAAATCGTGAAATCATGAAAGGCTTTTCTATTATTTGATATTAATTTTCTTTCCATAACCTGATTGTATCATAAATATATTTTTAGTCTTTATCCGACTTATATAAAAAACATTTTGTGCAATGCGTCTTGCTAAAACTTGTCGCTTTCGGACTTTCAGCCTTACAAATCTCCATGCATTCAGGACATCTTGTATGAAATTTGCACCCATGAGGAAGGTCCGTCGGTGATGGGATATCACCTTTTAAGGGTTTGGAGTTTTCTTTTTTATTGTTGAGACCCGGAATTGCACTTAAAAGCGCTTTTGTATAAGGATGTTTTGGATGTTTAAAAATTTCATCAGTCTTTCCTATTTCAACAATTTCGCCCAGATACATTATCGCAACTCTGTCCGCCAGATATTCAATTACACTCATATCATGAGTTATCAGAAGAAAAGTTAAATTGTATTCTTCCTTCAATTTTTTTAAAAGGTTTATAATCTGAGCCTGAATGCTTACATCAAGTGCGCTGACCGGTTCATCTGCAAGAATAAATTCAGGATCCAACACTAATGCTCTGGTTATGGCAATCCTTTGCCTTTGGCCTCCGGAAAATTCATGCGGATACAATTCCAAACAGTTAAGTGACAACCCAGTCTGTTCCAGTTTTTCTTCTATAATTTCATAAATTTCTTTAGAAGATAAAGAAGTGTTAATTTTTAAAGGCTCTTCTAAAATCTCGCCGATTTTCATTTTCGGGTTAAGGCTTGAATACGGGTTTTGAAAAATCATCTGGGCTTTTTGACGGAATTCTTTTTGCTCGCATTTTGTCTGTTCTGAAATATTTCTGTTTTTATACAAAACTTTTCCCGATTTTATCGGTTCCAGTTTAAGAATAGTTCTTGCAAGTGTAGATTTACCGCATCCTGATTCCCCGGCAAGCGCAAGAATCTCACCCTTTTTTATTTCAAGATTAACCCCGTTGACAGCTTTTACGGTTTCAACTTTTCCTAAAACTCCTTTTTTCGTTGAATATTCAACATATAAATCTTTTATTTCAATTAAATTTTCTTTATCTGCCATAAATTCAGTTTAAAATGTCTTTCGGACGCACTCAATCCCCCCGTCGGAGAATTTATATCTCCCGCCGGCCCTCAAGAGCTTTTGTAATAGTAATTTCATCAGCATATTCCAAATCACCTCCGACCGGAAGTCCAAAAGCAATTCTAGAAATTTTTATACCAAAAGGTTTTATAAGCTTGCTTAAATACAAACTCGTCGCCTCTCCTTCAACTGAAGGACTGAGCGCTAAAATAACCTCACGAACCTCTTCATTAGTTAACCTTGTAAGAAGTTCTTTTATCCTTATATCATCTGCACCTATGCCATCCATAGGTGAAATCAGGCCTTGCAGCACGTGATACAAGCCTTTATACTCGTTTGTTTTTTCAATTGCAATCAAATCTTTAGTTTCCGAAACCACGCAAATAGTACTATGATCACGAGAGGTTGAAGTACAGATTTCACAAGGACTTGTGGTCGAAAGGTTAAAACAAACCTCGCATGTTTTTGTATTTTCTTTCGCGTTAATCATGCATTGAGCGAATTTTTCAATCTCATCTTTTGACATTCTCAATAAATAAAATGCCATACGCTGGGCCGATTTTGGCCCAACGGACGGAAATTTTTGAAAATGTTCTATTAAAGCAGCTATTGATTTTGGATAAATCATAATTAGAAATTCAACCCCGGAATGTTAATCCCGCCTGTTACAGCCTTCATTCTTGATTCTGCTTCTTTTGCAGCTTTGTCACTTGCTTGATTAATAGCTGAAGAAATAATGTCCTCAAGAGTTTCTATTGTATCCTGATCAACAGAAGACGGATTTTCCGGATTAATAGCTTCTGCTGTTAATTTAATTGATTTGAATTTACCCTGTCCGTCACAAACCACTTTTACAGCACCACCTGCTGATTCTCCAGTTAAATCAATGTTAGCAAGTTCATCTTGAACTTTTTTTACTTTTGCAGTAATAGCATTAGCCTGTTTCACCATTTGCATAATATTCATATTAAAAACCTCCTTAAAATATATTATATCCTCTAATCAGCATGCGAAAACAATAAAATTTCGCTTTTCTGTTTATTTATTATACAATAAAAATATGCAAAGATGTACTTATGTATCACAATCTTTAAAAAACGGGAAATTGATGCGCTGGACATTCATGCCGCTGAACGTTTATATTGCGCCTATGAAGTTTTATTCCAAACGCGGCGAGGATTACAAATATAACGGACTTGTAAAGCGCGCTCTTAAAGAATGGGAAACCGCGACAAAGGGTAAAGTAAAATTCAGAATTGTAAGCACCTTGTTGGAATCAAATGTAAATATTGACTGGAAAAGAGTTGAACGCAAAGCGCTCGGCTGTTGTTATTTCAGCTATGATGCCTCAAACCGGTTATACGGCGCAGAAGTTTCAATAGGTTTAACGGATGGACTTGTACATAGGGATTATATGAGTGAAGAAGAGGTTTACCATACAATACTACACGAAATAGGGCATGCAATCGGGCTTGGTCACAGTCCTTTTAAAGAAGATATTATGTACACTCCGCACCAAAAAGGAATTAATAAGGTTTCAGCAGGCGATGTAAGAACAATTAACTGGCTTTATACTTTCCCGCAAGGCCATACTACATCTGAAATAGCATCAAAATACGGAATCGGCGCCTCTGATTTGGATGAACTTGTCGTAAAAATATTGAATAAAGAATCAAAATCAGATTTTGAAAAAGTTAAAGAAAATATCAAAATTCCCAAACGAGATCTGCTGGAAGAATCTGAAAGTATTGCAAACTTGAGAAAATATCACCTTGCACTTCAAAACGTAAAGATCTCCGAAGATATGACAAAGTTTTTCAAATCCCAACAGCAAAAAAACGGAAAATAAATTACAAAAAATTCGCACCAAATTTTATATTTTGGTGCGAGTTTTTTATAGCCTTATTATACAATATTTTCCATTACTTTTCAAGTGGTGTTTTTGATTTTTTAGGTGATTTTTTGAATTTTGAAAGGGTATGTTTTAGTGAGTTTCAGGCCGACTCGCACCAAAATATAAATTATGGTGCATGAATTTAAAGAATAGTTTAAGAAAAAACGGAGGATAAAAGTATGATAACAGAGGGACAGAAGGCAAGAGGTCAAGAAGGCAAGCGAGTTGAAACCTCCCTTGTTAAAGGGAGGGGGACCGCGTCAGCGGTGGAAGGATTCTCTTCTGATAAACAATCCCCCCTTCCC
>JAGAVG010000029.1 GCA_017942035.1 bacterium
AGGTCAAGAAGGCAAGCGAGTTGAAACCTCCCTTGTTAAAGGGAGGGGGACCGCGTCAGCGGTGGAAGGATTCTCTTCTGATAAACAATCCCCCCTTCCCTTCCCCCCTTTGACAAGGGGGGTAAAGGCCACTGCATTTACTTTGGCGGAAGTTCTTATCACTCTCGGGATAATCGGAATTGTTGCGGCGATGACGCTACCGGCTTTGGTTACGAAATATCAGCAGCATGTTACGGTAACACGTTTAAAGGCTTTTAATTCAACAATGTCGCAGGCGTTTCAGCGTGCAAAATTAGATTATGGAGATTTTAGCAATTGGGATCTCTATAGTTCTTGTATTTATGGTAATTGTGCACATATAGATGGTTCAATAACACTATCATCGCTAAAAAAATATGTGCTTCCATATATTAAATATACTGATGTTTACCCTACAAGTACTTATATTTTAGTGAGTTTGCAAAATGGTTCCGGATTTGCAACATATAATTCTAATGATAGTATGGTTTATTTTTTTTGTGTAAAATTTTCAGATTGCAAACAGAATCCTTCAACTTATAATTCTCGTTCAAGATTTCTTTTTCAGTTTAAACCGGATAAGGGATTTGGGCCTTATGATTATGGCTGGAAGGGTACAAGAGATGAGTTTTTCAAGATGAATGAAGGGCACCATGCTTGTAATAAAAACCAGGGAACAGGATTATGCGCTAAATTAATAGAATATGACGGATGGATAATTAAAAAAGATTATCCTTGGTAATTCCTGTGAACATTTCTATTACGTTGAAATCACATTATCAACTTTCACATCAAATTCTTCGGCGGGAAGTTCGTTTGCTATTAACTCTTTCGGAATAAGAACTACTTTCACTACATCCGGAAAATTTTTGAAAAATCTGTCGTAATATCCCCCGCCATAACCCAATCTGTTATTATTTTTATCAACTGCAAGGGCCGGAACGATAACCAAATCTAAGATTTCAGCGCTCACAGGATTTGAACAGGGTTCACAAATTTTCAACGGAGAAACCTCCAGTTTATCACCGAATTTGAACGGACAAACTTCCATATCTTGACCGCATACTCGTGGAAGATAAAAGTTTTTTTCTGACGTTAACAATTCCCTTAAGTCAATCTCATTTTTCAAGGGATAATATATTAGAATGTTTTTGGAATTTTTGTAGATATCGGTGCTTTTGAGCTTTTTACACAATTCTTTGCTAAACAATACCATATCAAGTGATGCGCGTATAGTTTTAAAATATTTTCTCAATTCAGCTTTGGTTCTCATAGGTATATTATATATTAAACAAGGACGTTACTCCGATGCCAGCCCGAATAATCCGATAGAGCACAAGCAACGCGGCAATTCACTTATTGCTTAATCACCCCTTCTTGACCAGAATTTTTCAAGTTATATAATGAAATTAAATTTGAAATAAGTTTTAAAAGGTGAATTATGAGTGAAAAGAGCAAATATTTATTGGAAGTAGGTACGGAAGAGCTGCCGTATAAGTTTATCCCCTCAGCTATTAAACAGTTAAAAGAAGGTTTTGAGAACTTTTTAAACACGAATAAAGTAGCTTTTGAAAATGTAGTGGTTTACGCAACCCCGAGAAGGCTTGCAGTCATAGTTTCAGGACTTGACAAAGAATCAAAAGACGAAGAAAAAATCGTAAAAGGCCCGATAAAAAAAGTTGCTTATACCGAAGATGGAAAACTTTCTCCTGCCGGATTAGGTTTTTGCAAAAAGAACGGATTAAGGGAAGAAGATTTATATATAGAAAATGACTATATTCACGCAAAAATAATTGTTAAAGGAAAATCTATCGTTGAACTTTTGAAAGAAAATGTTCCTCAAATCGTTTTGAAACTCCAAGGTTCACACTTTATGAGATGGGCAGATAACGAAGAAAAATTCTCCCGCCCGATACGCTGGATTGTTTCAATTCTTGACAGAGAAGAAGTTAAAATAAAAATTATAGATAAAGAAAGTTCAAACGTTACGCGCGGTCACAGATTTGCACAGCAAAATGCCATCGTCGGACATCCTGACGATTATGTGGAACTTATGAGAAACTGCTGTGTCATAGTCGATCAAGATGAAAGAAAACAGAGAATTATTGAAAAAGCAAAAGAAGAAGCCGCAAAAATCGGTGCAGAACCTTATTATACAGATGATTTACTTGAAGAAGTAACTTTCATTACAGAATATCCGGTTCCGGCGTTATGTGAATTCAGTTCAGAATATTTAAGACTGCCTGAAGAACTTGTTGTAACCGTAATGGCCGTTCATCAGCGCTATTTTGCACTTTATAAAGACGGCAAATTAACAAACAAATTTATTACAATGACAAATTATATCGGTGATGAATTTGAAAACATCAAGGCCGGAAATGTTCGCGTAATTAAAGCAAGACTTGACGATGCCGTATTTTTCTTTAATGAAGATACGAAAAAGCCGTTATTTGATTACGTTGAAGATTTGAAGGGTATTACTTTCCAAAAAGGTATGGGCTCAATGTATGACAAAGCTCAAAGACTCGTTAAACTTTCTAAAAATATTGCGGGAGAACTGAATATATCATCTCCAACTATTGAAAGAACAGCACTTTTGGCTAAAGCTGATTTGACAACGAGCTTGGTATTTGAATTTACCGAACTTCAAGGATTTATCGGCTCTGATTACGCAAGAGTTTCAAACGAAGAAAACGGGGTTGTGGAAGGTATCAAAGAACATTACTTCCCGCTTAACGCTGAAAGCGAAACCGCAAAATCTATAGAAGGCCAAATCGTTGGTATCGCTGATAAAATTGACACTATAGCGGCCGTTTTTGCAGAAGGAAAGAAACCTACAGGTTCCTCTGACCCGCTTGGCGTTCGCCGTGCAGCATTGGGAGTTATAAGAACTGTTTTGGCTAACAATTTAAAAATCAATTTGAATGTTCTTATAAACAAAGCCCTTGAGCTTTTGCCTGTAAAAGCAGACTGTGCCGAAGAAATCAAGGAATTTATTATCCAGAGAATGATTATATTCCTCAGCGACAAGTATTCTAAAAACGTTCTTGAAGCATGCGCTAAAGATCCGCTTGTTGATATAATTGATTATTTAAAAAGGGTTGAAGTTGTCTCTAAGCTTGACAATCCGGCACTGTTGGAATGCGCAAATCGAGTAATCAGAATTCTTAAAACAAATTCGGAAAAAGCAGTGGACGAAAAACTTTTCGTTGAAAATGCCGAAGGCATGCTGTATAATGAAATAAATAAAGTAGAAAAAACTTCTGACTATAACAAATATCTATCAGAACTTATCGCAATAAATCCCGCTGTAGAGAAGTTCTTTGAGGATGTTCTGGTTATGGATAAGGATGAAAAAGTGAAAGAAAACAGATTGGCTCTTTTAACAATATTAAAAGAAAAATATGATTACCTTACTGATTTCAGTAAGTTGTAGTCAAGGTTTTCGGACTTTGTAACATTTTTGTAACAAAGAATGTAAAAAAGTAAATTATTTTTTTCACCCTACTTTAAAATAATACAAGAAGGTTAATGAAAAATAAAAGGTGAACAGTCATGCTAAACCGCTTTAAAAATTTAAAAATAGTAAGAAAATTAAAACAGGAGATTAGCCCGAGATTAAGATGGCTGATGTTCAGTAATAAAGGAATGAAGAAATCGACCCCTGAATATATCAAGATGATTTCGGGTGTGGATGAACTCAAAAGCAGCGCTGACGAAAGAAGGCTGGAAGCAATGGTCAGAGAACAATTAAAGGCAGAGTTTCCGAATATTGAAGAAATGAAGTCATACGAATTTCTGGTTGATGCAGTTATGCACAATTACAAGAAAAAACAGCTTCAAGCCGAAGATAACCTCGATATAGAATAGGTTACACAACAATAATAAAAATCCCGGACAAAGGTTCGGGATTTTTTAATATATAAAATATCAATATTTCTGTTCAGATTTATGCTTTTTCGTGCTAAAATGTCAATGCAAAAAATGAAAGAAGGCAAAAATGGATAATTTAAAAATATACTTAGACAAAGATATAGATACAAATTTAATCAAAACTAAAAAAATCGCAGTGATTGGTTTCGGCTCACAAGGTTATGGCCAGTCTTTGAATTTAAAAGACAGTGGATGCGATGTTGTAATAGGTGTAAGATTAGGCGGGAAATCTGATGTTAAAGCGAAAGATTACGGCCTAAAAACCATGTCGATTGAAGATGCCGTAAAATACGCGGACATTGTACAAATCCTTATTCCTGATGAAATTCAGGCAAAAGTCTATGAAGAGCAGATTAAGCCATATATGAGAGAGGGGCAGTACTTGATGTTCTCTCACGGGTTTAATATCCATTTTAACAAAATAGTTCCGCCAAAAGGCATAAACGTAATAATGGTTGCGCCAAAAGGCCCGGGGCACACGGTTAGAAGCGAGTATTTAGAAGGAAAAGGTGTTCCTTCTCTTGTTGCCATTGCTCAAGATTTTACAGGCGACAGTAAAGCCGTTGCGCTTTCTTATGCGTCAGCAATTGGCGCAGGCAGAGCCGGAATTATTGAAACAACTTTCAGAGAAGAAACCGAAACCGACTTATTCGGAGAACAAGCCGTTATTTGCGGAGGAATTTCAGCATTGATGAAAGCCGGATTTGATACCCTTGTAGAAGCCGGATATTCGCCTTATATGGCTTATTTTGAGACTATCCATGAGATGAAATTGATTGTGGATTTGATTTATCAAGGCGGTCTTTCTGATATGAGATATTCAATCTCAAATACGGCCGAATACGGTGACATGACAAGAGGCCCGCTGGTTATCGGGCAGGATTCAAAAGATGCTATGAAAAAAATATTGGCTGATATTCAGTCCGGAAAATTTGCAAAAGAATTTAGTGACGAATTCTCAAGCGGATGCAAAAAATTCCAACAGCTCAGAGAAGAAAACAAAAATCATCCTGCAGAAATTACAGGTCAAAAAATTCGATCTTTGTTTATGTGGGGAAACAAAAAATTTATAGATAGAGACAAAAACTAGTAATACCAAAGGCGGCTTAGCAAATCCGATATTTTTACCGTAGTTATTAGATTTTATCTAAACATTTTATGATGAAATTGATGCAAAAACTCGCACCAAATTTTATATTTTGGTGCGAGTTTTTCATAGCCTTATTATACAATATTTTCAGACACTTTTCAAGTGGTGTTTTATCATTTTTTGTGAAATTTTTGAATTTTGAGAAGGTATGTTTTAGTGAGTTTCAGGCCGACATGCACCAAAATATAAATTATGGTGCGAAAATTTAAAGGATAATTTAAGAAAATACGGAGGACAAAAGTATGATAAATGAAGACAAACGAGAAACATGTCATGCTGAACTAGTTTCAGCATCTCATGATACTG
>JAGAVG010000030.1 GCA_017942035.1 bacterium
CTTATTATACAATATTTTCAGACACTTTTCAAGTGGTGTTTTTGATTTTTTAGGTGAAATTTTGAATTTTAAAAGGGTATATTTTAGTGGATTTCAGGCCTATTCGCACCAAAATATAAATTATGGTGCATGAATTTAAAGGATAATTTAAGAAAACATGGAGGACAATATGACAGAAGAACAGAAGGTAAATAGTAGGGTAGACTTTAGTCTACCAGAAAAGCTGGATTGTCACTTTGCTGGTCGTCGTAAAACCGCGTTTACATTGGCGGAAGTCTTAATCACACTCGGCATAATCGGTATTGTTGCGGCTCTCACCATGCCAACTTTAATTCAAAAGTATCAAGAGCGGGTTACGGTTAACAAGGTTAAGAAGTTCTATTCTGTCATGTCTCAGGCGCAATTATTAGCAATCAAAGACCATGGTTATCTTGATGAATGGGATGTGCCGGATGGCATGACAAAAGAAAGTACCGAAAAATTAATGAGTTATTTTAAACCATATTTAAAAATTGCTAAAGATTGCGGCACATCCAGCGGCTGTTTACAAAATGGAACAATTAAGTTTCTAAATGGCAATAATCACCTAAATTATGATTCATCTGATCGTTATTACAAGTTAATTTTAAACGATGGAACTTACATGTGGTTAAGGTCTGCAGCAGGTGCGTATTGTACCTCTAGTGATACCGGTGTAAATGTCGCTTGTGGAATTTTATGGATAGATATTAATGGTAAAAATCCTCCTAACACATTTGCAAAAGATATATTTATGTTTGCACTTGTTAAAAACGGCATTGACGTAGCGGGTAATAAGGGTGATTGCAAGCTTTATAGCACCGGTTGGAGTTGTGCTGAATATGTTTTACAGGGTAATATGGACTATTTGAAGAAATAAAAGAATAGGAATTCTTTATGGTACAATTATTTTATGTTAGAAAATAACGAAAAGTTAGGGGCATTTATTATACCGACAGGGATTGGGGCGTCAATCGGCGGGTTTGCCGGTGATGCAAGTTTTTGGGCTCGTAAGTTTAGCGGGATTTCAAAGCTTATTGTTAACCCGAATGTCGTTAATGCCGGATGTTTTTCCGGAATTAATTCTGAAATGTTTTACATCGAGGGTTACAGTCTTGATGAATTTTTCAAGGGCAATTTAAATTTTATTCCTTCTCAAAACAACAAAATTGGCGTAATTTTTGACAAGGCAATTCCTCAGGATGTTTTAAATGTTCATATAAATACAATAAAGGCCGTAAAATGTGTATACGGTGTGGAGATTCAAGAATATGTTCTGACAGAGCAAGATGTCGGGATAGGGTTTGATATAAATTCTTCCGGAATTTCGACGGGTACGGTGCAAAATCCGCAGACGATAATTGATGCTTCAAAAAAACTTCTGCAAAAAGGGATAGATGCTATCGCTCTTGTTTGTCTTTTTGAAGATCCTGAAGAGGATAATGAAGGTTATTCGAGCGGTTCTGGAGTTGACCCTGTTGGAGGGATAGAGGCAGTTTTATCTCATATTATTTCTAAGAATTTTAAAATTCCGACGGCTCATTCTCCGGCTTTTACTGACTATCAAATTTATCCGGATTTGGTTAGTGAAAAAGCGGCGGCGGAATATATTACGCCAACATTTTTACCATGTATACTTTTAGGGCTTAGCAACGCTCCAAAGTTTTGTTCCAATAGCGGTATATCCATTAATAATCTTGATTTTCTTATTATGCCGTATAACTCTCTGGGGTCGACTCCGGTATTTGAATGTATGAAAAGAAATATTCCGATATTTGCAATAAAAGAAAATTCAACGGTACTGAATGTTACGGCTGAAAGTTTGACAAAATCTTCTAATATAAAGATTTTTGAAACATATCAGGATTGTTACGATTATGTTTCTAATCTAGATTGATTAATTCCGGTGAAGTTTTTATATTATAGAACATTTTTCCTGCATTAACGAAATTTTCAGGGGAAGAACTTACGAAAAATTCCTCCGTTCCTTTATTTCCAGACGAAAGTTTTCCGCATTTTGTTAAATCGTCTTTTATATATTGAGCAAAATGTATTGAAGGGTCAATAAATCGGTTTCTTTCTGTATATTTTGAAAGGTTTTGAAGAAGATAAGGGTAGTGCGTGCAGCCGAGGACAATCTTTTCAGGCCCCCACCAAAGCATTTTTGCTAATCTTGATGAAATAAATTTTTCACTTTCTTCATCTTTTTCGCGGCCCTCTTCTACTATTTTAACCCATTCCGGACAGGCCATTTCTACAACTTCCATATTAGGGTTATATTTTGCAATTTCTTTTTTATATACATGAGAATTAATTGTTGCAGGTGTTGCTAAAATCCCTATTCTGGAATAATTTTCTGATGCAAGAATTTTTGCGACTGACTGTATTATCGGATAAATTTTAAAATTATATTGATTTTTAAGCTTTTCATAAGTCACTGCAGATGTTGTGTTGCAAGCCATAACGACTGCTTTAACATTTTTAGTTTCGAAAAATTTAAAAATTTTATCCGCAAAATTAATGAGTTCTTCTTCGGATTTCTCACCGTAAGGCATGTGTTTTGTGTCTCCAAAGTAGAGAAAATTTTCCTCGGGAAGAACTTTTTTGAACTTATCCAGTACTGTAAGTCCTCCCACTCCAGAATCAAAAAAGCCTATAGGCCTGTTATCAATGCTGTTCATATTTTCATTATTTTCCATGGATTAATTCTCTTTGATTAATGTTATTTAAAATATTCGATTATACCATCAGCTATCGCTTTAGCTGTAGCTTGTTTTCTTGATGTAGAGACAAGTTGAGCCCGCTCTGTAGGGTTTGAAATAAATCCGATTTCTACCAGCACCGCCGGATGTGTCGTATGATTTATAACATAAAATTTGGATTTAAACAAGCCGCGATTAGGCGAATTAATTGAACTTGCCAGATGGGATTGAACTTTTTGCGCAAGTTCCATACTTTCTTGATGATAATAATGGGTTTCAACGCCGTTTGCTGAAGTTCCGACACTTGAATTTACATGAATACTTACAAAAATATCAGGATTATATTCTTCGCTGATGTCGCATCTTTCTTGAAGAGAGACGTATTTATCATCAGATCTTGTCATTTGAACCTGATATCCCTGTTTGAGTAATATATCACGCACTCTTTTTGTAACATCAAGGGTTATATCTTTTTCATAAATTCCGCCTGCTGTAGCGCCCACATCTGTTCCTCCATGACCGGCATCAAGAACAACTTTTCTTTTTCCTGATGATGGAACGACTACAGGTTGTGTTACGGAAGGTTTGGCCGGTTTAACTTCTGTAGGTTTTCTGATTGATGTAACAGGCTTTACTTCCTTAACTTTTAGCTTTAAATTCTTGCCGTCTGCACTTAAATAAGAACTAAACACGGCACTGTTTTCTATCGGCATAACGAGTTTTAAACCGACATTTGGCATAAGTTCAACTTTTGCTTTTGAAAATAATGAGTTTTTAATCGCCTCATTAAAGGCTTGTTCATTATATTTCAAGGCATTAAACATATAAATTATGAACTGGTTTGCGTTTCTGTCAATCCCGTGAACTACCGGTTTATTGAATGATAAAATCAATGATGCTGTTTGAGGGTTTTGAACATCAAGATTATATGCAATCACGTCGGTTGTTGAAGATGACAGTGATGAAGTATTCATTTTTTTGTAATTTCCGATGATAACCGATTGATTATCGGCCGAAAACATCGGTATGTAGTCATTAACATTTTCCGTTGCAATTACAACTCTTGCTTTATTAACAGAAAACTGCCCGATTTTTACCCTGTCAGTCTGGTTAATCTGAAAATCTTTATTTCTCAAAGAATTATCAACGACTGCGTTTGGAATATCGAAAATAAGACGGGAAGGATTGGTCAAAATCATAGGTCTTTCGATTGTCATTGAACCAAATCCGTTGAGAAGTATAGCGTTTTGTTTTGGAGTAACCTTGTTCAGATAATATTTTGAATTAAGTTTTAAATTTCTGCGGCTGAGACTTTTTGTTGCATCCTGAATTTGATCAATAATATTTTCATCATCAGGTGACATCACGGTAGTATATTCATAAAAATCACCGGCTGATGTGTGTTCATCCCTGTATGTATTTTGAAAATAATCATTTTGGAGAGCATTGTTTTTAAATTTAACAAAAATATTGTTCTTAAAACGTACGAGTTTAATCGAATCTGTGTCAAAATTTTCGTCAACATAAATAACAACCCTTACAATGTGGGGGTCTGTGGAAAATTG
Source organism: bacterium (assembly GCA_017942035.1). Lineage (GTDB taxonomy): Bacteria > Cyanobacteriota > Vampirovibrionia > Gastranaerophilales > Gastranaerophilaceae > RUG14219. Next base: position 4,286 of record JAGAVG010000030.1, read on the forward strand.
TCCGATTTTTACCTGCTTAACAGCTCCTGATTTGAATGTCCAATCTTGTTTTGGTATTGTGAGGATTGAAGAATTCAAATCAAAATAAACCCTTTTAGGATTTTGCATTGTAACCATTTTTACTTCGTTTGCAATAGGCTCTGTTGAATTATCGTTAGCAGTTAAGACAAAAAATGAATTTGAGGTATCAAAATTTGCTGATGTAATTTTGAACTCATTTTCTGCACAAGCCTTCGGACAAAAAGCTATTATCATTAACAATATAATAGATGTTATAGTAAAAAATCTTTTTATAAAACTAAATCTCATATAAGATTATTATATAACGATAATTATCCGGATTCAATTTGTAACAATAATTAAAGCAGGTTGTTGCGCATAGCAATATATAAAGCTCCGGCTCTGTTTTTAGCATGAAGTTTTCTAAGAATCGAACTTACATGTGCTTTCACCGTGTGTTTGCTCATAAAAAGTTCTGACGCAATCTCTTCATTCTCGTATCCTTTAATTAAATATTTTAAAATATCCATTTCTCTTTTAGTTAACTCAAACATTATCTTTTTCTCCAATACAAAATTATAATAATATAAAACTTTGAAAAATAATTAATTATATTTCCTGTTTTTTAAAAATATAAAAAAACTTGAAAATTTTTTTTTTTTAATATAAGATAGTCGGGAAGAAAGACGTACACTAAAAACCGTACGGACTGAATAAGCGCCCGTAGCTCAGCTGGATAGAGCGTTTGGCTACGAACCAAAAGGTCGGGGGTTCGAATCCCTCCGGGCGTAGATTTTAAAAGACCCCTTAAAGGGTCTTTTTTGTGTTGGTTGTATTTTTTGAGTAGTTTGGTCGGAAGTAAAACTAAAAATGTCACCCTGAATTTATTTCAGGGTCTTGCCTGTGATAGCCATATAATGCCAATATTGTAAGATGCTGAAACAAGTTCAGCATGACAAAACAGGGTAGGAAATCTCAATTCCAAATTACTCACTTTACTCTTTTGATGGTCACACTGAATTTTTATTTTTCTAAAAAATTACCTTATCTTTACTCAACAAGCCAAATTTGCCCCTGATTACTAGATGAGTAGTTTGAGCATTGTAATTTTTGTGCAAAAATGTTATTATATTTGCTAGCAAATTTTATTTTTACGGGTTTTATAATATAGCATAAGGAGTATAAATATGCAGGTACAAAGGGTACAGAATAATCATAATCAAACATTTGGTGCAAAGGTTACTATTCTTGACGGAGATAAGATTATCCCCAAAGGTATAAAAAGAACTTTTACCAAAATGTGTAGAGATTTAGGCTGTAATACTGATAAAATTGGTTTATCTGTTCAAAAAGGAAATAACAAAATTGGAGAATTAGAAACAGACGTTTTCTTATTAACAATCAATGAAGGATATTTGGGTCATGCTTATGGATTAGATGCAAATATGCAACCAATTGTTACAGGTTATAGATTTCATACTAACGAAATATATAGAGAAGAATTGCCTGTTTGGACAAGTCGTGAATACTCTATGCCACGCAATTTAGCAAAGCTTTATAAAAATTATATTTTACCTGTATTTAAGGATAATATTATAGATGTTAAAAATTGTGGTGATACCGCAGAAACAAAATTATTATCAGCAGCGAAATTAAAAAATTAAGGAGTTATGTGGGTCGGATTTACTAATCCGACAAAAAGTCTGTGGATGTGGTAAATTTTAATTTGTTGCATCGATAATGTATTTGTTTTGGTAATCAAAGATTACCAAAACCTACAAATTTTATAGTCAAATTCCTTGTTCAAAATCATCAAACCGACTGTCTTTTTTTGAATAAATTCGGTGCAAAAAATTGCACCCTACTCACTTTAACTTTTTAAAATATTCTTTGCAATATTCACAATATTAACATTGTTTTTCATTGCTGGGAAAGCTTTTTTTAGCAATTCCACTAATGCTGTTTCGTTCATTTTTAAATGAAACTCATGTGTATTTCTGGATTTTGCAAGTTGTGCTGCTGTTGTAAACATATTTAATAATTCTAAAGCATCTTTATCTGTCATTTATTTCTTCCTTTGCTAGTTTAAGAATACTCTCAAAATTATGTTGCATTTCTTTTAAAAGTACTTCTGCCAAAGTACTTTTTCCACTGCCGTTAGCTCCCGCTATTATATATAATAATTTATTATCTTTCATAGTTATAGTTTAGCATAAATATTTAAAATGGATTATCAAATTCCCTGTTCAAAATCATCAAATCGACTGTTATTTTATAGTATTTAATATGGTAGGTCGAATTCACTTCAAGTTGCCCAACTAATATACCTACAATCTTGACAAGTATTATATCTTGATATATTCTTTACACGTGTATTAATGAAGGTATTACATATGAAAATAGATAGAAATGATAATATTCCTTTTCAAAAAATCTATTATACAAAGTGCCAAATATTCGATTCTGAAATGTTACCTATCAAAGTTAATCCGAAGCATTATGCAATAGAGGAAAACCCACTTCCAATAGCTAAGGATATCATGAAAAGTTCTAAATTATTCAGAGATTTAGATAATTGTGGTACAGATATGTTTGTATATACGGATTGTGTACCGCATAAGGGTAAGTTGCTAGGAGTATTGTCCTCTAGGTTTTTAAATCCTTACACAAATAAAGTTGATACTCTAAGTATACAAGCCGATGGATTTAGTAAAGAAACTATCTTTGAAAAAATAAAGGATGTTGCGGATAAATTGCCTTATATCAATGAATTAAGAGAAAATTTTTCAGATTTTTTAAATTCTTCAAAGCATCCCGTGATACTTAGAACTCCTGATCAGTGGTGGATAGCGTATAATAAATAATTATTAGTTATATAGTTCCGTAGGGTGCAAATTATAATGCTACAGACTTAATTTTTATGATATAATACTCTTGAGGTGTATATGTATAAAAATCGTTTACATGAAATTGATGAACTAAAATTTAAAATTGATAGTTTTAGACCTTTGAGTTTTGATATTTTAAAACAATTGCAAGAATATTACAAAATAGGACTTACATATACATCTAATGCGTTAGAAGGAAACACACTGGATCTTGCAGAAACTAAGGTGGTTATTGAAGATGGGTTAACTATAAATGGAAAACCGATGAAAGATCACTTAGAAACTCTTGGACATGCAGATGCTTTCAATGAGTTATTAGAATTTGCAAAATCTGATTCTATAACAGAAGAAAATATTAAATGTTTACATAAGCTTTTTTATTCAAAAATAGATTCTAAAAATGCAGGTTGTTACAGAAAAAATGCAGTAATTGTAACTGGAGCCGATATAAATTTTCCGTTACCTGAAGAACTTAATTGCAAAATGCATGATTTTATTGCTGGTTTGCCCAATATGAAAGAAAAATTCCATGCAGTTGAATTTGCGGCAATGGTGCACGCTTTATTTGTAAATATTCATCCTTTTATTGATGGTAACGGAAGAGTCGCAAGGTTATTAATGAATCTTGCACTTTTACAGGCCGGATATAATATAACTGTTATTCCACCGGTTGTGCGTGCTGATTATATAAGGGCTCTACAATATTCAAATCATAAAAATTTTACACCATTTATCAATTTTATATCTGAAATGGTATTTGAAGCACAAAAAGAATACTTAAGAATAATTGAAAAAATAGTTTAACAAATTAAGCTTGTAAATCAGCATGTAGGTTGTATATCCTACAGCTAGCATTTTTTGGAGAGGGAAAGGTTTGGTTTTTAAAGATTAATCCTAATTTTTTGCGAAGAATTGTTTGTAACCTTCCTCACCAAAGATTGTAATTTGGACTTGTTTTATTTTTTCATCGTATTCGGCAACCGGCAGATTTGCTTTTTGTGCAAGCTGTTTCATCTTTGCATATTGTCGAATTTTTATTTCGGCAATATTAACATCATTATCAATGTCATTTCCCTTTGCGGTTGATTGTTCAAGGAAAATTTCTAATTGATTTTTAAGCCATTGGATTTCCTGTAAAATATATTTATCTATCGGTTTGTTATTTTGCAGTGCTTCTTCGATTCTATACTCGAGATATTGAATATCCGGAATATTATTATTTTGCATAGATTTCTCCTTGATAAAGATATTATATCATAATATAGGAAATTAATTCAGTTTTTTCCAAGTACCTCCGGACTCATACATAACCTCTTGATTAGCATTGATAATAGCACGTTTACCCAGAATTTTTCCATGTTCTCTATACCCTGCCGGAATAGAAAGACTTTGGGTATTTTGATTTGTTACCCGTTTTTCTGCCGCCGGTTTTGCAGCGGTTTTTGGTGTTAATGGAGGTGTCTGAGTTTTTACGTTTGGTAAATCAGGAGTTTCGCTTGTTGTAATAGAAACCTTACCGTTTTTATCAGTGTGAATAATCAAGAAAGTATCTGTACTTGATTCACGAACAGGAGTGCTGTTACCGCGCTCAGGAATTGGAATAGCCGTACGTTTTCCATTTTTGATTAATACAACGTTGGATTGAGTTACGGAAGCACCTATAGGTGTTCCATCTGCTGTTCTTGCGACAACCAGAGGGCGATTTGATAAGTCTGTAATTCTTGACTCAAAAGAGGATTTCGGCGCCGCAGGAGTTTCAGTTCGCGGTGTTTGAACCGGTTTTACCGGATTATGTTCAACTTTAGGGCTTAGTGGCGGCACTTCTGCTTTTACTGACGGATTTGTATTTGCCGCAGGTGCTGGCGGAGCAGCGGTATTAGGTTTGTTAGGTGTTAATTCAGCACGTTTTATAAATCTAAGATTTGGATCTTTCTTTAAAAAATCATCTAATGGACAGCTTCTGTCAACTCCGCCATAATAAGGATCGTGGAATGTAACAGTTTTGCTTCCCGCATTATAATTTACAATGTGTCGTTCATGTCCTTCCCAGCACCCGGCAATAATATCTTTTCCGGGTTTGAAATCTTCTAATGCATTTTGGACATTTTGAGGCCCTCGAATATGATGATGTTTTTCATAGAAGTCTTGAATGATTTCTTTTGGAGAATGTAAAGCCCTCATTGCATATGCAGTTGGACGTCCGGTCTCATTAGCATATTTTGCCATTTCATCAACTGAAAAATCAGAGATTTTTGTTTTATTTAATCCGTCAACTATACCACCGACGCTTAATCTTTCCGAAAGTACGGATTGATATATCATATCAAGACCCGGTGCTGCACCTTCTCCCAATTGAATATTTTCATAGTTTACAGGTTTACCGCCGGAAAATCTGATAGGAGTTTCTCTATTTTTCAAATGAACAAGAATATCATTTCCATCTTGTTCCAGCATCGTATAGAGGTTAACTCTACCACCTGAAGATTCTGTCATTGCGTTAATCTGACTAACCAGCCAGCAGCTATTGACGGCATTTTGGTCTGTCAATGCACATCCAACAGGCGGGAATAATTCTTCAAATTTTTCTTTTGACATTTTTAGCGGTACAGCAGTTCCGTTGTCATTTACGTACAATCTTGAACCAATTGCACAAACATTACCATCATCAACATGCTGTGCAATGTTTTTCGGATTTATATTCGGATCAAGAGTTTTAACCAGAGTTTGACCGTTTTTCTCCATCTCAATTGCTCTGACTAATTTTTGAGAAACTTCCGGTCTTGACGTTGCAATACTATCAACATCTGCCATTCCAGCCTGAAATTTTTTACGATTTCTTATATTTTTAGGAACATCAGAAAGTTTTGTACTTACAGTTTTTGAAACAGTGCCGGTGTTATGCGGTAATGAATTTGGATTTTGAGATTCTAAATGGCGTATAACAATATTTCCGTTCGCATCTTTGGTTGCGGTTATTGTTTTGCCGGAAGGTGAAGTTCCCAAAACAGTATCGGCATTTTGTGAAACTTTTATTGGACGAACACTGGAGGCATCTCCGACTTTGCCCATATAAATTTTATCACCTGTGTTGCATATTGTTATTGCACCATCTGAAGTGTCAAAATTTCTCCAGCCATCTTTTGTTGATAACGTAGTCGCTTTATTTTTAAAACTGCTGAACAATCCGCCGGAAATGGTATTGCCGTGAATATCCTGTAAATGCTTTACCCCTCCTGCGTTTGTATCTGCGAGAATTTTAGCATTTGAGGTTTCTGATTTTGGTATATTAATTTTCGAACTAACTTTATCTTCAACTTTAGAAAATCCTTTTTTTAGATAATCTACACCTTTTGATAAAGTTCCGCTTGATACGGCTCCTCCAACCCCGCTCATCAGAGCATTTGCGGCCACACCTGACGCTGTAATCTCTCCGGTTTCAGCATATTCTCTTGCAGCTCCTATGGTAACATCACCGGCAGTGTTCGCTGCAATTTGGCCGGTAATGGCCATTTTGCTTGCACCTCCTATAAGTTTGTTGGCTACATTACCGACAGCACCGCCGGCAAATGCTGATACACCATCCCAAGCCGCACTTTTAAATATCTTTTTATGATCTGTACTTTCTCTAAATACTCCTTTTGTTTTTACAGTTTTTCCACTTGCATCTTTATAAGAACCAGTGACGTGCATTCTATCTGTTTCATCAACGGCTGCAGAGGCTGCTGCGGTCCCTAATGCAGTAGCTCCGAGGGCAAGCGCCCCCCCCCCCCGTTGCGACTACTGCGGCGCCTATTGCGACGCCTGCAGTAACCTTAGTTGTTGTTTTGACAACTTCAGCACCTGTTTGTTGAGATTTAATATATCTATTATTAATTGAATTTAAACTCTCAAATTTTGAACCGAAAGCTTTTTTGTAATTCGCTTCGGTAGGGTTTTTAAAGTATTCATCAAGGGCTTTTTGTGAATATTCACGACCATACTGTTTTTTAAATTCTGCTTTTAGGGCTGCATCACCCTTTTTGGCTGCATTTGTTATTGCAACAATACGTTTTTTCTCATTCTGGTATTTTTCTCTGACCTGAGAGGCCGTATTTCCTGTACCTCCGCCAAACAAATCGTTATTCCATAATTTTGAAAATCCATCTGCAATATCACCTGCCCATCCGTCATCGGCAAGTTGTTTATTAAAAACTTTCAGATTATTATTATACATTTTGGCAATATTTGCCACAGTTTTGCGCGCAGGTGTTGCTTTTTGGACTTGTTTTTGTGTTTTAAAGTTATTTTTTACGTATGACTCTTTGAGAATTGTGCCGTCATGAGCTCTTACCCATTGTTTGCCGTTTGAATCAACAACAAGTGAGCGGCCATTCCCCAAATCTTTTAATTTTATATATTGTTTTTCAACAAGTTTGCCATTTTTATTTTTTACTTTCCCGTCTACAATACCCTTCATTTCGCCTTTAGAAATAATACCGTCATGGTTAGTGTCAATAGAATCAAATATAGACTTTTGAACATCAGATTTCATTTGAGACCTTTTAGTTCCGGCCTTGAAATCTGTCAGTGCTGTGTTATTAACCTGATTTTTATTATTTACGTTTGGCGCTGCCATTAAGTTATTACCTTTAAATATATTACTGATTAGTTATCGGCAGATGAAATAAAAAACTTTAGCTTATATAAATTTTTGTAACGACAGAAATATGATATAAACTTTAATTTTGTAGATTTTTTCATGCTAAAATCGAGTTATGTATGAAGTAAAAAAACAAATATACCTTGATTTTACGAAAAATCAAAAAGCGGCGTTGTGTAATTTTTTGAGGGCGCTTGTAAAAAAAACTCCGGACAAATCTCCACAGGAAATTCTCGAAAATTTTATTGAGGATGAAAAATATTATTTGGAACTCAACGTTTCAAAGTTTGAGTTTCTATCAGAAATTCTTTATGAAGATTGGTTTCAAAACGATACCTTAAGGTATTTGAAAGAGTGCCGGAAATATTATGATTACAAAAAATCGCAAGAACCATATATTCAAGCTCAAAAAGCTTACGATAAAAAAAAGAGAGAGTTTTTGCGCGAAGTTAAGATGAAACATGAAAAACCGACGAAAAAGCAGATATATTATTACGGCAAACTTTGCGAAAAATATCATCTTGAAAAAGAAAATATAGATGAAATGTCAAAATTCGACATAAAAGAAAAAATTTCCTCAATAATAGAGGCACATGACACGCGTAAAAATATTTCGACAGATGAGGCTGATTGTTATGATGATAACTGATAAAATTATTAAAATCCTTACAGAGGGCGGCATAGAACCTTCGGAAGCGAGAGTTGAAGCTGAAATATTGCTTGAACATTTTGCAAATTTTACACCGAAAGATGCGATTATGGGAAGGACTTTAGATGATGATAAATTAAATATTGTTATTGAAAAAGCCTGTCTGAGAGCACAAACGAGGATGCCGATTCAGCATATTACCGGATTTGCGGATTTTATGGGTGAGAAATTTATCGTCAATCCATCGGTGCTGATTCCGCGCGATGAAACGGAATTTCTTGTCAGAAAAGCTGTTGAGATTATTAATCAAAACGGGTTTAAAACTATTCTTGATGTCGGAACCGGCTCAGGATGTATTGCGTGTATGATTGCAATGCATACAAATTCTCAAATTATCGGTCTTGATATTTCAAACGAGGCTCTTAATACGGCTCTGGACAATGCTTCAAGGTTAAATCTTTTTAACAAAGCTATTTTTAGAAAAAGTGATATTTTTTCTAAAATCAGGGATTATGAAAAGTTTGATGTAATTGTTTCAAATCCGCCGTATATTCCGATTTCCGAGAAGAAAAACATTCAAAAAGAAGTTTCGTTTGATCCGGAGCTTGCGCTTTATGCCGCTGATGAAAAAGGACTTGAATTTTACAACAAAATAACATCAAGTGCGCCGGCCGTGCTTAATAAAGGCGGCTATATTCTTTTTGAGGTTGGAATTAATCAGGCAGATGATGTTGGCGATATTTTGCGCGCTAATAATTTCAGCAATATTGAAATCATTCAGGATTTGGCCGGAATTGACAGGGTTGTTGTCGGGAAGTTTGAATAAAACGTAAGTGACGCGGCAATCCAATTTTTCTGGTAGACTAAAGTCTACCCTACTATCTATCTTACATTGCCTTTTCCTCGCCCCTTGTGTGAGAGGGTAGTAGTGTTACGCATATCCTTTACAAATTTGCACCGCAGCATTTTTTGAATTTTTTGCCGCTTCCGCAAGGGCACAAATCGTTCCTGCCTACACCTTTGTAGTCAATTTTCGGTTTTTCTTCGTTTTCTTCCACAATTCCCAGTGTTTTTGAGAAAACTTTGGATTTATATAGAACAGTGGTAGATGAATATATTTTATTTTTCAAATATCTTGACTTATATTTTTTCAAAAGCTCGTCAAGTGTCCAGTTTGTGTTATAAATCTGGTTGATAACTTCCATAAAGTTTTCGTGTTTTGCCGCCACTTTTTTGATTATATTGGCCGAAAATTTTTCGTTATTCAAGAAATAATCAACACATTTGTCGTACCCTTCAATTTCTTTGAAATTTTTTGTTTCAAAAATCTTGTTAAATGTCGCATAAAAAGGTACAGCGTACAAGCCTAATTCTTTATCATAAATTACTGCAACGTCATAGGTTTCCTTATGTGCTGAAAATCCGCCGAGGGAATTTTCAAGGAAATTGTCGTATGAATTATTGAATTCTGACACGTTGAAAAATTTGTAACTTTCCGGAGCTTGAATTTTATCCTGAAATTCAGCCTTTTCACCGTTTTCGGTATAATCATTAAATAATCCGATTATATCGTCTGCAAATTTGTTAGTTGTAATCACTTCATCAGAATTGAAAAACTCGACAAATTTGTTGTAAAGCTTTTCTACATCAGATTTTATTTCTTCTTCTTTTTCGGGGTTATCGAGATAAACCAGTTCAGGGTTTTGAATAATCTTTGCAACTGCAAATCTCAAAGCGTCATCTGTTCTATATGACGGCAGAACTCCTGAGATTTCCAAAAGGTAAGACGCACCTTCAAAGTTGAAAATACGTGCAATAATGTGCTGTCCGATTCCCAAACCTTTAAAGGAAGACATTTTAACAAGAGAAGTCACTTCGTATTCTTTTTCGTTAATAATATTATAGAACTTAAATCCTGCTTTAAGCACCCTTGTAATCTCAAAGATTGAAGATATAGAATTGTTCAAGGCCTCTACAATCGCCGAGACTTTTTCATTTGTTTTGCAAAGTTCTTTGAATGACTCACCGGATTTATACAAATCAATGATAGATAATCTTTCTTCTCCGAGATTTCTTTCGAAAATATAGTTAAAACATGCGGATTGAAAATTAACGTTCTGTCTGGTTGTTCCAATGCCGATAGTTTTTAAATATTCATTAAAATCCGGACTTACAAATCCATCATTCTGGACAAATTTTGCAACATCTTTTATAACATCATTTATAATTTTTAACTCTTCAAGTATAACCATAACGCTCCCTCATTAAATATTGTAGGAACATAATACATTAAATAACTTGAAAATTCAATAACATATCCGGTTAATTCTTGAATTAATTATTGTTATTATAAACTTCTGCATATTTCGGGTTAACCGCAAGCCATTTGAAGGTTTGCTCTTCCATCTGCGGAATATCAATTACAAATGTTCCGCCATATCTTCCGCGCGCAAAAACTAAGTAACCTTCTTTTGCTAGATTGTGAAATGCTTTTCTAATTGTATTCGGGCTTAAATCCAGTTGTTTTGAAAGCTCAACGACTGATGGAAGTTTTTCCCCGATTTGGTATTTTTCGGCAATCATTTTCTTTATATGATTCTGCGTTTTTTCGTAATAATAAAACGCAGTATCTTCTGCCGGTGCGAAAATGGAGGTTTCTTTTTTGATATTTTCACCTTTTTGGCCGTAAGGCATTTTTATAACGGTTGTACCGTAACGTCCGCGCCTTGCCAGAAGTATTCCTTCGTCTATCAAAAGTTTCAAACTGTCATGGACGGTTTTTATGCTGACTTTTAATGTCTTTGAAAGTTCTGAATGAACAGGAAGTTTATCGCCAACTTTAAGATTTTGGACAATATAATCTTTTAAATCTCTTTCAATTTTTTCAACAAGAGTGTTCCCTGAAACCGGAGTTTCCTCTATATCTATTTCAAATTTTGTATCCATAACCATCCAGCCGGACTCGTTATTTTTTTTGAATTTGTGTTCCAATATACCCTGAGTGCCTAAATATTCAAGGGCCAGACGGGTGGTGTTCGGCGAACAATCTATCATGCCAGCCAAAAATCTTGAAGATGGTAACAACTGTCCTTTTTTGTAGTTATTTGTAATTATATATTTTTTTATTACGTCAATGGCTTTTTCTCTTTTAGAGGTAAGTTTGCGCATATTTTCAACGCTGTCTTTATCTTTAATAAGAGTTCCGATGCACTGTTTAGATTCTACATATCCCAAATCCTCAATATATCTGAGGGCATTTTGAATAGTTCCGATACTTACTCCAAGATAATATGCAAAATCAGGCTTAGACGGAATAAGCGTATTTGTTTGAATTTTTCCGCTTTTCAAATCCTTATCAATCCAAGCCATAAGCCATTTGCCTATAGCAACCGCTTTTGATTCATATATATTTTTCAAATCAGGTTTTTCAACATCGATATCTTCAATACTGATTTGTTTAAGCTGCGATTTTTGCGGTAAAAAATATTTTTCTGACATACACGTAAACCCTTTTTTAAAATGATACAGTATTTATAAAAAAACATCAATATATAATTTGCTATTTTATTAAGAAAAGTTACTTTAATCTTATTGCTGAAAAATAAGATTTCAAAATTTCATCGCATTCATTTTGTAAAATTCCACCGTAGACGTTGAGTTTCGAGTTTGAAAGCTGTCTTAAATCAAGTTTTGAGCCTAAAGCTCCGTAATTCATATCAAAGCTTCCAAAATAAACCGTTTTTATTCTTGACTGAATTACTGCCCAAGCACACATCGGACAGGGTTCAAGCGTCACATACATTTCACATCCGTCAAGACGCCAGCTTTTAAGCTTTTGCTGGGCAATTTTTATTGCTTCAATTTCCGCGTGAGATGTAACATCATTTTTTTCTTCTTTTTGATTTTGCGCAAGCGCAAGTATTTCTCCATCTTTTACAATAATTGCACACACCGGAATTTCCGCAGGATTTGCATTGTGAGATTTCAAATATTCAATTGCAAAGTGCATATAATCCACTAAATTGAAACCTCGCTTCTTACTTCAAGCGGAAGTTCAACGGTAACACAAAAACCGCATTCATCAGTTGAAGACAAATTTATTGACCCATTCATTGCCTCAATAAGCCCTTTTACAATGAAAAGCCCCAATCCTGTTCCGCGGGTTGTACGTGTTGTGTTGTCATCAAGACGTACGAATTTTTCAAACAGCTTTGACAATTGTTTTGGCGAAATTTTCGGACACTGATTTTTAACATAAATCCTTGCTGTATTTTCATCATATTCTGTCTCAACAGAAATTATTGTATTTTCATCCGCATACTTTGCAGCATTTTCAATAAGATTAATAAAAACCTGAATAAGTCTGTTTTTATCTCCCAAAACTTTTGGGAAACTATCTTCAATATTTATCTCAAACTCCATTGAACGCTTGTTCCTGATGAGCATTCTTGCACTTTCCAATATTTCAGGCATCCAAACAGGCTCTGTAATCATTCTTAGCCGCATTCCTTCAATATCCGGAATTGTTAATAAGTCTTCAATAAGATGTTTCAATCGTTCTGACTGTTCTTTGATAATTCTCAACGATTTTTGTTTAGTATTTTCATCAATTTCAATATCCTGACGCAAAAGCCGTGAAGTGTAGCCCTGAATACTTGTCAAAGGTGTTCTTAATTCGTGGCTTACAGTATCTATTAAGTTTGAACGAAACTCGTTAAGCTGTTTTAGTTCAATGTTATTCTTTTTTAACTGAAGATAGGATTTATGAATTTCGCTTGCCATGCGGTTGAATTCTTTTGACAAAAACACGATTTCATAAGGCGTAAACGCACTTGTCAAAAGCCTTATTTGACGTTCATAGTTACCCTTGCTGATTGCGATAACCCCTTTGAATAACTGTCTTATGTTGATATACAAATAAAATATGTAAGAAAGGGTTACTCCGAAGATTACAGAAATCGCGGCAAGAATTGAAAGGATTATTTTGAGCCTGTTTTTATTAATCGTGTTATTGGTTATTTTTTCTGTTGTGTTAACAATAATAGTGATTTTCGGGTTGTCTTTTTTTACGTAAACAAGTGGCTGGTTTTTGACGTCACCAAACACAACCGGAGTGTTAAATTTTTGTTTTTTAGGCAGAAGAGAAATTGTTTTTTTAAAATCTTCTTCCTTATAGTTGTGCTGTGCGATTAATTTACCGTCCTGCGACAGAACGTAAATCTGCCGGTTATCATCTTTTATTGACCTGAACAATTCATCTTTTAAGGAACTTGTGTTGTAAGTTACAACAAGATACCGGCCGTCATCCATAACCGAATGTATAGTCGCTTTGTGCTCTTGCCTATTTTGTTCTTTAATTTTATCCAGCTCGTTTTTTGTATTTACAAACTGAAATTTTTCACATCCCTTAAAATCCTTTTTTATAGAATTGAGATAATTTTTTTTCTCATAATCATTTCCAAAATATTTCATTGTCAAAGAGAGCTGATGAACCCGTCCTTCGACATTTGAGGAATAAAAATCTATCTCATCAGATACTACATTTGCCATCATTATGGCATAATCTCTTAATTGTGCGCGTACTGCCTGCTGATTAATATTGTTTATGATAAATCCGCTAACAGACATCGGAATGATTACAGCGAAGAAAAATACAAGAGCTATTTGTTCAACAATTTTTAATCTGTGAAATTTAAAATTCATACTCTCAAGCCTATTCTTCACTAAACGGAGTGAGCTTGTAGCCTACATTTGTTACTGTGTGGAGGTATTTAGGGTTCTTAGAATCCGGCTCGATTTTGTTGCGCAATCCGCCTACATGCACCCTTAACATTCTAACATCTTCATTGCTGTCATATCCCCAGACTTCATCAAGAAGAGTCGCAAGAGTTACCGGCTGGTTAAAATGCTGCATCAGACAATACAATATTTCAAACTCTGTAGGTGTTAATTTTGTGCGTTTATTTATAATAATAGTCTCTAAAGATTCCGGAAAAATTTGGATATCTCCGGCATGCAAAACCTCATCAGAAAGTGAATTTTTATCTTCAACCTGATTACGCCTTAAAAGAACTTTTATCCTCAAAAGCACTTCTTGAATATCAAAAGGCTTTACAAGATAATCGTCAACTCCCGACTCAAAGCCTTCAGTTTTATCGTCAATAGTTCCCTTTGCAGTAAGCATTAGTATCGGAATGGAAAGTCTTGCCTGACGAATATTTTTGGCAACATCAAACCCGTTCATTTTTGGCATCATAACATCAAGCAGAATTAAATCGTAAGTGTTGTTTAAAGCCTTATTCAAACCTTCCAGTCCGTCTTTTGCCGTATCTACAAAATACCCGCTGTGAGAAACGTCAAACTCCAGTAAATCCCTGATTTCATCATCATCATCGACTATTAAAATTCTTTTTTGAACATTAGCCATATAAATATTCCCCTATATTAAGAAATTTTAGAAGATTTTGGACTAATTTTCAAGAAAATATAAAGAAAAATAAAGTTTTTAAGGTACAATTTGATACGTCATTGCGAGCGAAGCGTGGCAATCCACTTTTTCCGGTAGACTAAAGTCTACCCTACTATTTACTCCCTCGCCCCTTGTGGGAGAGGGTTGGGGTGAAAGGTTCATGTCATTCTGAACGTCGGATTGACCTCCGTGTTTCATGTCATTCTGAACTTGTTTCAGAATCTCATAATTTTAACGCAAAAAACGCACCAAATTTTATATTTTGGTGCGAGTTTTTTATAGCCTTATTATACAATATTTTCAGACACATTTCAAGTGGTCATTTTGATTTTTTAGGTGATTTTTTGAATTTTGA
>JAGAVG010000031.1 GCA_017942035.1 bacterium
ATTTTTGAATTTTGAAAGGGTATGTTTTAGTGAGTTTCAGGCCAACTCGCACCAAAATATAAATTATGGTGCATGAATTTAAAGGATAATTTAAGAAAAAATGGAGGATAAAAGTATGATAAATGAGGAACAGAGGTCAAGAGGTCAAGAAGGCAGGCTAGTTAAAACCTCCCTTGTAAAAGGGAGGGGGACCGCGTCAGCGGTGGAGGGATTTTCTTCCGATAAACAATCCCCCCTTCTCTTCCCCCCTTTAACAAGGGGGGTAAAGGCCGCCGCGTTTACATTGGCCGAAGTCTTAATCACTCTCGGCATAATCGGTATTGTTGCGGCGATGACTTTGCCTTCTTTAATTCAAAAGCATCAGGAGCGGGTTACGGTTAACAAGGTTAAGAAGTTCTATTCTGTCATGTCTCAGGCGCAATTAATGGCAATTAAAGATCATGGTTATTTAGATGAATGGGATGTGCCGGATGGACAGACGAAAGAAGGTGTGGAAAAATTCATGAATTATTTTAAACCATATCTTAAGGTAGTCAAGGATTGTGGCACATCCAGTGGCTGTCTTAAATATAGTTCACGCCCTACGCGACTTAATGGTGAAACTTTAACAAATTATGATATTGACCCAAATTATTATAAGTTAATTATGAATGATGGGACTTATATGTGGATTCGAACTGCCAATGGTGTTTATGGCAAAGTTTATGATGGAGAATGTGCTATATGCTTTATAGATGTAAATGGTAAAAATCCTCCAAATACTCTGGGAATTGATATTTTTGACTTTCAAGTAAATAAAAATTCAATACGTACTCTTAACGATATCTGTTCTCTAGAAAGTGATGGGGGTGGTTGTGCCGGATGGATTTTAGAAAAAGGCAACATGGATTATTTGAAAAAATAAATGTAACAATTAATTAATAAAATAACAAAAATAAATTTTCAGGGTTGTTTATCTCTTATGATTTTGCCGGTTGTTTTTAATGTAAATCATTCCAGCATCAGGTCGTTTAAGAGTATAAAATTAGAGCATGAACAACTAATTACAAGAGAAACACCTGAAAATAAACTTGCGCAAAATTCTATTGCGAAAAATTTCGGAAGAAATTATTTATCAGCATACTCATCCGGTATGTTGAATTTTTATACCGGTAAAAATAACCCGATAAGTTTTCAAGCTCTGCCTAAAGTTATCCAAACAAAATCAGCTTACAGATCGTATGCTAGAAATGGTCATATAGGTTGTATTTATTGTGATAAATTGATGTTTTCGAGTGATGAAATGGCAAGATCTATGCATACATTGAGTAATTTTGCAAAAGATGCTAAGTCGTTTACTCAAGTAGCAGGCAGTTTTTCGGAATATTTAAAGCCTAATCAAATGAACATTATTGATAGAATATCTAAAATGGCAGATACGCATCCGGGTATAGATTTAGAAACTGTTATATCTGATATTGTTTTACAGTCAGAAAAGAATGTTGTAGAAAAACAGGTAAAAGTGTTAGAAGATGTTAGTAAATTGAGCGCAATTTTACCTGATGATAAAGCTCACAAGATAAGAACTTTAGTTCAGCAGTTTAAATACAGACTTAATGGAATAGCTTATGTTGATGAATATAGCGCGAAGGAATTTTTCTATCAGATTAGAAAACTATCAAATTTAATGTCAGATAAGACAAAAGCTTATGAAATTTCTACTATCGCAGAATATTTGACACATCCGGTATTTAAAAATGAAAGCGGATGTTTACCTTTAAAAGTTGTAAAGAAATTGTATGAACTTACCAAAATAGTACCGCATAAAAGGGCTCAATTGTTAGTGCCGGATAAGCCGGGAATGGCTTCAAAAGCTGAAAGGCTGATTTTAGCTGAGATTGAAAAATGTTCGTGTGGCAATATGAAAAATAGCATTAATGATTTGTGTGATGTTACGAAGAAGAAACTTGACGGTGTGCCAGTTGTTTTGAAATTTTCAAATAAAGCTTTTTCCTACAAAATGCATGAAATATTAGAAGGTGAAAATAAAGCAGTTGTAGAACAATTTACTGCTTGTACTCGAAAATTTCCTGCCTCAGTAAACAATGAAGATGCATATATGGTCAAATATAAAAATATGCCGGTCGAAAAATTTATATATGATTTTCTTGATTTTTCTAAAGTTTCAATAGAGCATATTCACCCAAGAAATAATAATGGACCGGATAATATAGGAAATTGGGCTCTGGCTTGCAGACAATGTAATTCAATTCACGGAAGTGATGATATATTTGGTGAAAAATTTCCTTTTAAACCGGAAGCCGGTCAGCATTACTTCGATACAATAATTGGAGATACAAATAAATTTGGGTATTTTAGGGTAAAAGATGTTCTTAAGCAGATAGAAAACTATGAATCTCAGACCGGTGTAAAAATAGATTCTTCTAAATTGGAAATTCCACAATAGGATATTTATTAAAATTTGTAAATTAATTGAGAGAAAAATTTAAACTTTTTTGTTAAATGTTCCGATAAATAAATTGTATTTAAGCAAAAGGAATATTAACATGACGGATACAAACGCATCTTTTAACAGACCCTACAAACCATTCGGGATGAATGTAAAAGTTCCGGAAATAGGAGAAAGAACACTTAAGCAGGCCGGAGATACTCTGGGCGGTATTGTAAAAAGTCCTGTTGAGCCTTTGTTTAATTTTTTAGAGGAAAACGAAGAAGTTTTTAACGGGGATATAAGTTTTCAAATTAACAGATTTTTCGCGCAAGGCTTCACTATAGGTTCAGCTATGCGTCTTGAGGATGAAAAGGTTAACGGCTCATCACCAAGTTTTGATATGCATTTTTAAGTAATGTTTTGACAACTTTTTTTTCGTATGGGATAATCAACTTGAGTAGTGAGGATTTTATATGAAAAAATTGTTTGTTTTATCTTTTGCATTGTTGTTTGTTTTATTTATAACAGGTGTAAAATCCGTTGCGGCGGATGTTTCGCGTTGGAGAGCGCCGGTTGTGGATGTATATATTTCAAAAGATTACGCAGACTATTCTCTTATGTATAAAGCTTTTAATGAATGGTGCTGGGCTTCGGATAGAAGGTTTTTGTTTAATTTAAGCAGTACTAAAGGTATGGCAAAAAACGGACACGTGAAGGTTTATTTTGACCGTGAAGATTCGGATTCTATAGTTGAAACAAGCCGTCCGGGATTAAATTATCCGGAGGTCAGAATAAATATAAACACAAAAGATGCAGATGGAACATCTTATTCTCAGAAACTGATGTATTCAAAAATGCTTCATTATGCAGGGCTTGCAATGGGACTTGAAAAAAGTGAAAATTCCAAAAGTGTGCTTTATCCATCTCCGACAGAAGAGCAATCTATTTTAAAAGAGGATGTTTTAAGTCTTTTTTCTCTCTATGGCTGGAAAGTCCCAAAAACTTTCAGATATTTTAGATAATATTCTCTCGTCTCTTATTTCGGGATCTCATAAATTATTTAAAACACTCGCACTAAAATATAAAATTTGGTGCGTTTTTTGCAAAAATTTTATAGTATAATTTCTTTTTCCCCTTTATATATCACATATCCAAGTGGGGATTTCGGCGGCTTTTTAAGGTTTTTGGCTTTTGTGTAAATCACACCGACTTTTGATGATTTAGATGCGCTGGAGAAATCTTTCGCGAAATTTGCACACTTCAAGATTAATTTATCATCAGGGTTTGGGCATTTTAGCAAAACGTGAGAGCCTGCACAGTCCTTTGTGTGGAACCATAAATCTTCATCTTTTGCAAGTTTTGAAACTATGTAATTATTTTGCTTGTTATTTTTTCCGATAAAAACCAAACAGCCATCAACTTCAATCTTTTCCGGCATAAATGAATGCTTTTGCACTGTTTGTTTTTTTGTTTCGGCAGGAATTATTTCATCTTTAAGTTCTAATAATTCCTCGTAGGTTTGAGAAAGATTTATAGAATATTTTGTTTGTTCAAGATAATCCAAATTCATTGTGACAGACGCCAGATAATCTTTTGATTTTTCAATTGTAGCTTTTGCTTTTGAATATAGTTTGTAAAAATTTTCGGCATTCTCTTTTAGTGTCTTTGTTTTGTCCAGATTAATTGTTATATTTTGATTGTTTTCGTAGTCATAAACTTCGATTTTATCTTTATAATCGCTGTTATTATAAAGATTTGCCATTATCAAATCGCCGTAGAGCCGGTTTTTATAAGATGATTTTGATTTATTAGTCTGCTGAACTATCTTTTCAATTGTTTTTTTAGCCTTTTCTATTTTAGGATTAATTGAATCTAAGAGTGTTCTTTTCAGAGTTTTAATGTTTTCTTTCTGAATTTGGTATGAATAATATTTATCAATAACCTCATTCACAGAATTCACATAATATCCGTCAATATCATCAAAAATTGAGTAATTTTCAAAGTTTTCGGCTATATGCGGACAAATGTCTTTTAAAAGGAACATGTTTTTTATCTCTTCAAGAGATTTATTTTTAGTTTTTTGAACGAGAGTTGATGAAAATCCCAGAAATTTGTCCTGAATATTCTCTACCGGAAAAGTTCCGTTGTAAGTCAAAATATCAGTCTTATTTTGTTTTGGAGGATAGACATAAGGAAGAGTTCCGGCGATTTCTCTATTTCTGCTTTTTTCTGCCCCGATATTATGCGCGCATCCGATTATGACGTTTGTATCGTCATTATACAAAATAATGTTCGAATATTTTCCCATAAGCTCTATCGCAAGACAAATGTGAATTTTTTCTGATAGTTCATTGTAGGTTTCAATATAAAGTTCAAAAATTCTCTCATATTCAGGGAGATTAACCCTTGATATTATTCCGTTTTCTATATATTTTCTAAGGAGCATGCAAAACATTGGCGGTTTCTGCGGAATTGAAATTGCACGTTTTCCTTCTGAGTCTTTTGAGGTAAAACACATGTGGTAGAATTGCGGATTAATATTAATATATAGCCTTTTCGCTTCTCCATTTTTTCGTAAAGAAAGTATTAAATCACGTCTTGTCGGCTGTTGAATTTTTTGAATTCGCGAGCCTTTTAAATATTCCTTGTTTTCCTCGTAAAAAGCTTTTAATGTTAAATAGTCAAATGTAATCATATATTAATAATACAACAAAAGTTATTGATTAATAAGTTCGACAAATTTCATGTTTTTGGTATCATATAGCTATGATACAGTAGAAAAGATAAGGAAAAATTTTATGTCAGGACATTCAAAATGGGCAAATATTAAGAATAAAAAAGCAAAAGTAGATTCACAAAGGGCTGTAGTTTTTCAAAAATATTCCCGAGAATTGATAGTTGCATCACGTCTCGGAGGGCCTGATCCGGCCGGTAATTTCCGTTTGAGAACAGCTATCGAAAAAGCCAAAGCCGCCGGACTTCCTAATGATAATATTAAAAGGGCTATTGATAAAGGTGCAGGCGCTTCAGGTGCAGAAAATTACGAAGAATTAACCTATGAAGGCTATGCAGCCGGCGGTGTTGCAGTTTTTGTCGAGGCAATGACCGATAACAGAAACAGAACAGCCGGAGATATAAGAAGTTACTTTACTAAATTTCACGGTAATCTCGGTGAAAATGGTTGTGTAGGATGGATGTTTAAGCAATGCGGTGCCATTTTGTTTGAAAATGACGTTGATTTTGACAAGCTTTTTGAAGCTGCAATTGAGCTTGATGCACAGGATGTTGTTGAAGAAGATGAACAGTACAAGGTTATTACTTCTGTTGAAAACTTCCAAAATGTTGTTGAAGGTTTGGAAAAAGCCGGATTTAAATCTGTTTCTGCCGAATTATCAAGAATTCCGGAAAATGTGATTGAAATTACGGATGAAGAAACTGCAAAATGGATTGTTCGTTTGCTTGAAAAACTTGAAGAACATGATGATGTACAAAATGTTTACGCAAACTTTGACATTCCAGATGAAATAATGGAGAAATTGGAAGGTTAATTATGCCTTTGACTTCCGCAATTAAAGAACTTTCAAATAACCTGAATGAAACTTATAATCCCAAAAGTATTGTGACTGCACTGGAGGATTTTTTTCAGGCAGAATTTAAATCTGAAAATGTTTCCGTGTTTATTTTTGATGAAAGCACAGAAACCTTGAGGGATTTTTCAAAAAGCTGGCTTATTGTTGAAGAAAAGAAACTTAAAATCCATGATATTTGGAATGAAGTTGTAAAGTCCGGAAAATCGTTGGAAAAAGACGGGGCAATATATTATCCGTTAAAAAAATATCATAAAGTAATAGGAATTCTTATAGTAAAAGGCGGAATGCTGGATAAAATTCCGGAATTTTTAGATATTGCCGAGTTCATTATTTCATTGAAGGTTCAGAATGTGATTTTGTCAGAAAGAATGCAAAAAAATATTAATTTTCATTCTTCAATGAAAAATATTGCAAAAATTATCGAAACTCAATATGAAATGAATTATATCATTCCGATTATTGGTGAAATGATTGATAAATTTGTTGCGGAACATCTTGTTTATATGTTTTTAAAACAGGATGAGAATTCTCCGATTGAGCTGATTTGGCCAGGGGCTTGTACTGATGTAAAAATTTTGGAACTTGTAAAGCTTGTTGAGGTGGATTCTGAATATTTCACAACCGAAAATAAGAAAATCGGAATTTTTCCGATGTCAGCAGAAGGCAAACTTATCGGTGCGATAGTTACAAAAAGTGTCGATACAGACCTTCATGAAAAAGAAATTGAATATATTGAACAGCTAGCAAATCAGGCCGCGACTACAATTAATCGTGCAAATGTTTATGCTGAAATTTTAAAGCACGCAACGCTTGATGCCTTGACTAATTTTTACAACCGCCGGCAGCTTGAAGAACGCGTAAAACAAGAAGTTTCTTCCGCTAAACGTCAAGATAAACCGCTCTGTGCAATAATGTGTGATATAGATTATTTCAAATCCGTAAATGATACTTACGGCCATGCCTGCGGAGATTATGTACTGAAAGTTGTTTCGCGTGCTATAAAAAAACATTTACGTGACTACGATATTGCAGGCAGATATGGCGGGGAAGAATTTGTTATTCTTCTGCCTTACACTGATATAAAAGCGGCGGAAATGGTTGCAAACCGTCTTAGAGTGGCTGTTGAACGGGAAAAAATTGATATTTCAAAAATAAATTCTGATGTGAGCGAAAATAATATTAGTGTTACAATAAGTTTAGGTGTCCGTCAGTTATCGCAAAATGATACCGCGGAAACATTAATACAAAACGCCGACAAGGCACTATATATAGCGAAGGAGGGCGGCCGTAACAAAGCTGTCATAAGTTATGAATAAAGTATACTCACAAAAATGTTATACACTTGAAGATACAAACAAACTAGCCCAAAAGTTTGCGCAGATTGTTAAAGAAAATGGCGGTTTTGTCTCTCTCTATGGCGAAATCGGAGCCGGTAAGACTGCTTTTGTCAAGCTTGTCGCAAAGGCATTAGGAATTGAAGAGCATGTCACAAGTCCGACTTTTGTAATATTAAATGAGTACCATTCGGGTGAAATTCCGATGTATCACTTTGATTTATACCGTCTTGAAAATGAAGGGGTCAAAACGATTATGGATGAACTCCGGGAATATTCAGACGGCCGCAAGCTCACTTTTGTTGAATGGGCTGAATTTTCAGATGATGAAATGCCGTTTAACCATTTGAAAATTAATGTTACATATACGGAAGATGATGCAAGACAGTATGAATTCGAGTTTTTAGGCGAAGATAACAATAATATTATAGAAAGGCTTTATAAATGATTACTCTGGCTTTTGATACTTGTCTTGATAAAATGTATGTAGCACTGAAAAAAGATGAAAAATTTTTGGCGGCAGAAGTTGTTGAAAATCAAGACGGGAAATATCATTCGGCTTTTTTAATTTCAACAATAAAAGAAGTTTTGTTGAAAAATGATTTAAAACCTGAAAATATTGATTTAATCGGAGTTAATATCGGCCCGGGAAGTTTTACGGGGATAAGGGCATGCACAACCGTAGCAAGGGTTATGGCTCAGCAGTTGAATTGCAAAACTGTCGGGGTATCCTCTCTTGAAATACTCTCAAAACTTGCCGGAGATAACCCTCTTGTAGCACTGGATGCCCGCAAAAATTCAGCTTATCTGTATTACGATAATGAGATTAAAGGTGCTGTTAATATTGATAAGGTAAAAGAAATTATATCAAACGGAGATTACGAAATTATTACCGATGATAAAATGAAGGAAATTTTCGGCGGAAAATCTTATCAGTCTTTGAATGCTAATTTAGGTGAAATTCTTACAAATATAGCCGTTTTAAAATCTCAAAATACTGATTACGACTTGGATTGGCGAAAATTAAAACCTCTTTATATTCAACCGCCCCCTATGGGATAAAGTATATTGTAAATTTTTTATACTAATAGGGTTGAATTTTACTAAAAATCAGTTATAATGTATGTAGATAGTTTTGATACGGTAAATCTTGCAACCGAGCCAGCAGGCGACAGTGGAGGAGCAAGCCCACATAATCAAAACTATCTTTTTAATATTTTTCGTATCGTTCTTTATTTAATAAATGTAATGAAATATATATAAAATAGTTATTTAGTATTAGTGCAATTTTTTTTTCAATAGTGTATTATAATTACAAGAGGTAGTTTATATAGGAGCGGGAATATGTCAATTGATAATGCACTTGTTATGATACTGGCAGGAGGAGAGGGGAAAAGGCTTCTTCCGCTAACTAAAGACAGGGCAAAACCGGCCGTTCCGTTCGGAGGACGGTACAGGATTGTAGATTTTGTTTTGAATAATTTCATAAATTCCGGATTTTTCAAAATAAAAGTTTTAACCCAATATAAATCGGATTCGTTAAACAAGCATATTACAAGAGGCTGGACGCTTTCTCCATTCTTAAATCAATATGTTGACCTTGCTCCGGCTCAAATGAGAACAGGTAGTGACTGGTACAGAGGCACTGCCGATGCGATTTATCAGAATATTTTTCATATAACTGATGAAGATCCTGATTATGTTTGTATATTTGGCGGCGATCATATCTATAAAATGGATGTTTCACAGATGCTCAATTACCACAAAGAAAAAGGGGCTGATCTTTCAATTTCCGCTATTCCTATTCCGGTGGAAGAGGCTTCGGAATTTGGAATTATAGAAGTTGATGACAATTGGCGGCTGATAAATTTCGTCGAAAAACCTAAAGAAAAACCGCGTACAATTCCAGGGAATCCAAATATGTGCCTTGCATCTATGGGAAATTATATTTTTGATAAAGATGTTTTGCTTAATGCTTTATATGAAGATGAAAAAATAGAAGAATCAAACCATGATTTCGGCAAAAATGTTATACCAATGCTTTTAAATCAAGGTAAAAAGATTTTTGTGTATAATTTCCACGATAACGAATTCGCCGGTATTTCGGATAAAGAACGAGGATACTGGAAAGATGTCGGAAGCATTGATGCATACTGGCAGGCAAATATGGATTTATTAGCGTCGGATCCTGAATTAAACCTTTACTCAAAAGAATGGCCGCTTAGAACTTTCAATTATAATTATCCTCCGGCTAAATTTGTATGGGAAGAAGGCGACAGAGTCGGTATGGCAACAAATTCAATGGTGTCAGAAGGTTGTATTGTATCCGGCGGCGGACTTTCAAAATGTATTCTTTCTCCTAAAGTTCGAATTAACAGTTATTCTCAGGTTTCTGAAAGTATTTTGATGGAAAACGTTGACGTTGGACGTTATTCAAAAATCAGACGTGCAATCATTGATAAAAATGTATCTATCCCGCCAAATACGCGTATCGGATTTGACAGAGATGAAGACTTGAGACGAGGTTTCAGCGTAAGTCCGGGAGGAATTACAGTGGTACCTAAGGGTGCAATTTTGTAATAAATCTTGTGTCCCTTGATTAATTATTTTAAATCGGTTATTATTGCTTTTGCTAATAGCCGATTTTTATGTAAATTTTTCTTAATAAATGTAATAGTAAAGGCAATTTTGAATATTCATAATCTTTATTGATTTGGGTGGAAAAATGGCAGCAGTAGGTTCAATATATACAAGATTTACAAATTCAAATTTTTACCAGAGCATGCATAAAGGGGTAAAAAACTTTGAGCAGAGCTTTTATAATGCCATTCCTAATTTTCAATTTAAAAATAAGAAAACAATAGATACATTTGATAAAATCGGCCAGAAAATTTCCTCAGCTGAAAACCGCCTGATTTTAGGCGCAACAGCTTTGATGAGCCAGCCATTTATTGATGCATCAAATAAAAGTGTAGATGAAGACACAAGAAAAGTGTCGGTTGCAAGAACTATTGCAAAAATTGTTGTTGGTACAACTACGGGCTTTTTGATAAGAAAAGGCTGCATAAAATTGATTAAATCGTCATCAAAGCTCGAAAATTCAGTCGATAAATTCGGAAAGAAAATAAAACTTGATAAATTTAATACATTTTTCTCCCCTAAAGGTGTAAAATCAGATAAAACAGAAGCTTACTCTCAATATCAAAACGCGCTCGGCACAATAGTTGCTCTTGTAGTTATGATGATTACAAATTTTGCGATTGACGCACCTCTTACAAAGCTTTTGACCAACAAACTTGTATCCAAAATTGATCAGAGAAAAACGGAGGGTAAAAAATCGTCATGAACCTGAGTTTTTCTAATTTTAAATCAACATTATATAAAAATTACGGAGAAAATCCCGGCAGAATGCTTGTTCATACCGGTGTATTAGGCTGGATTTTGTCGTCTTTGGCTCAAATAAGTGCCGTTCTTGTAAATGATAAGCTTTCACCTGAACAGAAATCATTTCTTGTGCCGCAGGAATTTGCTGATGCAGCGGTGAATATTATATCTTTTTATGTTATTACAAATTCTTTGAAAAATTTTGCCTCAAAACTAGTTTCGACCGGAAAACTTACCACCCCACATATAAAAGAGTTTCTGGCAAAAAATAACTTCATTTCAAAAAATCCAAACACAAAAGATAAAGTTGGAAACATGGATTTTGACATATCAAAAGTTGCAAACTTTGATGAAATCTCAACGGATTATAAAAATTTCAAAAACGGAGTAGATGTTGTTGCAAGTACACTGGGTTCAATTTTGTCTTGTAATATCGTAACTCCGATTTTAAGAAATAATTTTGCGGCTCGTGAACAGAAAAAAATTATTGACAGAAATGGATATACGAAAAAAAATTCAGTTGAAAGACCGCGCGGTATTACAATGAATGAGTTTCAAAATAATGTTTACCAGAAATATTCCGGCTCAATGCGGATTTAGAGCACAACCAGATAAAATCCGATAACAATTGCTGAAATTATTATCAAAAATGCGGCGGCAAGTTTGAAAAATGAATCCAACCCTATAAAAGATTTATCGTGTTCTAAAAGCATCAGTACGCCTTTTGAATAATCCTCTTTCATTTCATTTCTTGTTTTTTCAAAGGAAAGATGAAGAAGCTTTTTAAATGAATACATTTTTTCTAAGTCTTTACGGGCAAGAGGGTTAGTAATCGCTATCTTTTTAATCCTTATGTTTTGTTCATCATCAAGTTCATTATCAAAATATTCACTGACATATTTCTTAAATTCATCATATTGACGTGTTTGATACGGAGAGTTTTCAATATCGACATCATTGGCAATTTCTTTTGAATTTCCAAAATACTGTCCAAGCATTTCTTGAAAATTTTTATAACTGTCGCGGCATTCTTTGCAAGTTTCAAGGTGTTCCTTTACACATTTTGCAAGCTGTTCGCTTAGTTTATTTTCCACATAAAATGACATAAGAGCCATTACCTGTTCGCAATTTAATTTCCCATTTTTCATATCTGCTCCTTATATGTATGCTTTAAGATTTTCCTGTAATTTACCGCGAGCCCGCGCAATCCGTGATTTTACGGTTCCGACACTTGCACTTGTAGCTTCTGCGATTTCTTCATAACTCAACCCTTGAAGTTCCCTGAGCATTATCGCAATCCGGAAGGGTTCGGGCAATTGATATATCGCCATTTTGATTACCTTGTCAAGTTCAGAAGTTATACACTTGTCCTGAGGACGACATCTTTTATCCGGAATCTGAACTGCCTGCATGTCGTCATTTTCTTCATTATCAAGAGAAACAGTATTAACCATTCGCTTGCTTTTTCTCAGAGAATCGTAAAATACGTTATTAATAATCTGATTTGACCAGCTTTTATAATGAGCCGGATTTTTAAGATTTTTTATATTCTTCGCAATCTTTAAAAGTACATCCTGTGTTAAATCAGAAACGTTATCGCCGCTTTTGGTAAGATAACAAAAAGACGCAAAAATATTTTTTTGTTCGCGTTTTATAAGTTCTTCCAAAGCGCGATAGTCGTCCTTTTGAGCAAGGACGATAAGTTCATTGAGTGACATTTTTTTGTATAATAATTTATTGGCTGTCATTACTTACTCCTGTTTATATAGTAAGTAAAGCCTCTTTAATATCACACATACTTTTATATATAACCGGTAGGGTATAATTTATTTTATAGAAATAGAACCCCTTAATGCAGTATAGGCCGCAACATAAGGCGATGACAAATAAATATTGCCTTTAGTATTTCCCATACGTCCTTGGAAGTTTCTGTTTTGAGTTGCCAGACAAACCTCACCATCAGCAAGAGTTCCTGCATGAACCCCGACACAAGGGCCGCATCCCGGCGGAAGAATTGCCGCATTAGCCTCTACAAATATTTTTATTAAACCTTCATCCAATGCTTTTAAATAAACATCTTTAGATGCCGGACAAATAAGCATTCTTACATTTGGGTTAACCTTCTGCCCCTTCAAAATTTCAGCAACAACCCTTAAATCTTCAATTCTGCCGTTTGTACAAGTTCCGACAAACACCTGATCAACTTTTACATCAGAAAGCTCACTTGCAAGTCTTGTATTATCTACCGTATGCGGACAAGATACTGTATAATCTATATCTTCGGCATTAATCTCAATAATTCTTTCATAATTTGCATCTTTATCTGGAAGAATTTGAACGAATTTATCTTCTCTTCCCCGTGATTTTAAATACTCTTTAGTTGTCTCATCAGCTATAAATAATCCGCATTTTGCACCGGCTTCAACCGCCATATTTGCAAGCGTGAACCTATCAGACATTGTCATATTTTCGATTGTTTTACCGCAAAATTCGAGAGCTTTATAAGTTGCACCATCAGCCCCTATTTTACCGATAATATGCAGCATTAAATCTTTTGCAGAAATTCCGGTTTTGAATTTTCCGTTAACTACGATTTTAAATGTCTGCGGAACTTTTAACCAAGTTTTACCTAACGCCATACCGACAGCAACGTCTGTTGAGCCCATACCGGTCGCAAAAGCGCCTAAAGCTCCGGAAGTACAAGTATGAGAATCCGCACCGATTAGGATTTCACCTGGATTTACAAAACTTTCAACAAGTCTCTGGTGACAAACTCCGACACCGACATCCGATAGTATTGCGCCATAATCTTTTGAAAAATCCCTCAATACCGTATGAGTGTTAGAAAGTTCTTTGCGCGGACTAGGAGAAGCATGGTCAATAAACAAAATGGTCCTTTCAGGATTGAAAAGTTTATCCTTACCGAGTTTTTTAAATTCTTGAACTGTTAAAGGCCCTGTCCCATCCTGTACGGCTGTTACATCAACCCTTGATATTACAAGCTCACCGGCATGAACCTCTTTATCAGCATGTAAAGAAATAATTTTTTCTACTAATGTTTGTCCCATAACTTTCTCCTTATCACTAATTTATTTTAGCATAAAAAGAATTTAATATTTATTGTTATTTTTTAATCCATTAAAAGGGTAATTGTCAGGGATTTTCCAGCTATTTAACATTATATACGTAGCGCAAACACGATTAAACGTATTTCGTGATTCCGGATTGCAGGAATATTCAACCGCATCAACCCAATCTATATGCTGCCCGTAATTTTGAATTGCTCTCAAACTTAAAGGGAGCATTGTATTCTTTGACGGATCCATCGCAAATACAAAAACTTCAACACCTGCATGTTTAGTTTTTTTAGCTACAGGATAGTAAGTAATCCAGGGGCCTCCGCTCACAACAAAAGCAGAGCCGTCATTTAAATAAATTTCAGTTCCATAAGTCGGCCATATTGTATGAACATTGCGCTTCGTCTTTTTATAGACTAAATATTTTTTCAAATAAGTTTCAAAAAAAACGTCAGCACCTTCCCAATCATAATAATCTGCAGGAAACGTCCAATTAGACATGTCGCCGTTTTCAGCAACAGAAGCCCTTAGGGCAGAATTAAAAACGGAGTAAAATTTCTGTAACCTGGTCTCCACAACCCTTTTTTGATGATTTTCAATCAATATCGGCATGGTGAGAGCCGCAACAACCCCGATTATTCCGAGAGTGATTAAGACTTCCGCCAATGTAAACGCGGTTTTACGACGACCGGCAAAGTGACAATCCAGTTTTTCTGGTAGACTAAAGTCTACCCTACTACTTACCCTCTGTTCTTCAAATATATTCATCCTTTCAGCCTCCTTTTCTGATTTAAACTACTCTTTAAATTCATGCACCATAATTTATATTTTGGTGCGAGTTGGCCTGAAACTCACTAAAACATACCCTTTCAAAATTCAAAAATTCCACAAAAAACAACAAAAGACCACTTGAAATGTGCCGGAAAATATTGTATAATAAGGCTATAAAAAACTCGCA
>JAGAVG010000032.1 GCA_017942035.1 bacterium
CTGTTCTGTTCTGTTCTGTTCTGTATTAGTACGTTTTATTTCAACTCCGATTTTAAAAAATGAACCGAAGTCGTCAACATCTTTGCAGCCGTTAATTTCTGCAAGACGTTTCATTTCTGCGGCAATTGCTCCGTTTGTAACTTTTTCACCTCGGCTTTTAAGTTCTTTTACTGCTAAATTCCATGGGCAGTCGCCTTTTTGAATTTTGTAAATTTCAACCATTTATTAAACCTTTTTGTTTCTTCTACTTGATTTAACAAACGGTATTTATGGTTTAAAACTTTAAAAAAAAAAAATTATTTCTTAACAAAATGAAACATTAGAATAAAAAAAATAAGTTTTATTGGAGGTGCTATTTTTTCAAAAATTTTCTAAATGCAGCAACTGTGGCCGTTAAAATTCCCAATCCGGCAAGGCAATATATTGATGTTGGAGTTTTGTGACGTTCTTCCGGGGTAGCATCGCGCATTTTTAGATATAAGTCCGTGCTCATGTTGTTAAAATCTTTAGTTGCCTGAACATGAGAATACAAAACCGGTCTGTAATGGTCATTTGGCGCATTTAAAACTCCTACCCTCAGCGGCGGATTTTTGGTATAAATATTAAAACTGCTGTTATTTACACTACCTTCCATAATTCTTATAAAACAAAATAAAGTTAAAAATTGCCTTTTTTCATGATTTATTAACCAATAATTGACAAAACTTAAATATTAAAATAAAATGATAATTGTTATCAATTAAGAGTTAAAACAATGAATTATTCAAGACAACGTGAGCTTATACTTGAAACTTTAAAGGAAAATGTTGTACATCCGACCGCGGAATATTTATACGAAAAGGTGCGCGAGAAAGATAAAAACATAAGCCTTGCGACGCTTTACCGGAACTTGAATAAACTTGCTCAGATGAAGTTGATTAGGAAGATTGACGGACTTGAAAATTCAGCGCATTTTGATCATAATACACATGAGCATTATCATTTTATATGTGATAAATGCGGAAAGGTTTTTGATGTAGATTGTAATATTGCACCTGAAACTTTTAAACAAATACAAGATACTACAGGTTGTTTAATAACAGGTCATGATATTACTTTCCACGGGTTATGCAGTGAATGTAAAGGAGAAAATCAATGAAATACGTATGTACAGTTTGCGGTTATGTTTACGATCCGGCAGAAAATGACGGTGTGGAATTTGAAAACTTGCCGGAAGATTACACTTGCCCTCTTTGTGGTGTAGGCAAAGATATGTTCGAAAAAGAAGACTAATAAATTTTTTTAAAGAGTTCAGAAGTTCAAGCTTTTGAGCTCTTTGATTTAAAAACGAAATATAAATAGAAAGGACTTGGAAATATGAAGTTTCAAGAGATTAAAAACAATATATATTATTGCGGTTTGAATGACTGCGAAAGAACGATATTTGACGAACTTATTCCGTTAGAATGCGGAACAAGCTATAATTCATACCTTGTAAAAGGTAGTGAAAAAACGGCGATTATTGATACCATGTATCCTCCAAAAGCTCAGGAATATCTTGACAACCTTGATAAGAACGGTGTGGATAAAGTTGATTATATTATCGCAAACCACGGCGAACAGGATCATACAGGGACTTTGCCGGAATTAATCAAAAAGTATCCTCAAGCCAAAATCGTTACAAACGCGATTTGTAAAGGCAATATTAAAGAAATGCTTTTGATTGATGATGAAGATAAATTTATCACCGTTAAAAATGATGATACGATTTCTTTAGGTGACAAAACTTTGAAATTTATTATTGCGCCAGGGGTTCATTGGCCTGATACAATGTTCACATATATTGTAGAAGACAGAGTTCTTTGTACCTGCGACTTTTTAGGAGCGCATTATACATTTGAAGATTGTATAGCAAAACCATCTAAAGAGCTTGAACACAGTGCAAAAAGATACTATGCGGAAATTATGATGCCGTTTAGAAATATGTGTAAAAAATACACAAAAATGATTAAAGATTTAAATCCTGAATATATTTTACCGAGCCACGGCCCGATTTATGATAATCCGAATTTTATTCTGAATTTGTACGAAGACTGGACGGCTGATTTGGGTAAAAATATGGTTGCAATGCCTTATGTTTCAATGTACGGAAGCACAGAAGAAATGGTTGATTGCCTTGCCAAAAAATTCACCGATGCCGGAATTGAAGTTGTGAAATTTGATATTGTAACCGGCGACTTGGGCGATTTGGCCATGACACTTGTTGATGCGGAGAGCATTATATTAGGAAGTTCAATGGTACTGGCCTACCCTCATCCGATGGCGGCAAACATTGCATATCTGGCAAATGTCTTGAGACCTAAGGCGAAATTTGCGTCATTTGTCGGATCTTACGGCTGGGGCGGAAACCTTTTCGGCAAACTTCAAGAACTGCTTTCGGGCTTGAAACTTGAAATAATCGAACCGCTCTTGGTCAAAGGCAAACCAAAGACCGAAGATTTTGAGAAATTGGACGTTATGGCCGAAGAATTTATCAAAAAACATAACGAACTTTTTAAAAATTAATACAAACAACGGGTCAGGCTTAATCGCCTGACTCGTTATTTTCACTTCCTTTTTGGTATTCTTCATCAACAATCCGATTATATTTTCTGAGTAAATATTTAATATGCCTTATGATACACATGTTCACGTCAAGCATTGCATATAGATAAGCTGCTTTGCCTCCAGTGTTTGCATTTAGGACATTCCAATCCTCTTCAGCTTTCTTGTATGTAACATCATTGATTGTCTCAAGTGCCAAAATCGGATGTTCCAGTTGTGCAACAAAATTTTCCAGTTCCATATTACCTCCTTGTTGTAAGTTTATATATTATAATTTGGATTTTTGAAGTAATCAATTGCAACAAAATTGCAATAAAATTACAACTAATAGCCTCAAGTTTTGATATAGTATGCATTTGGGGCTTTGTAAATTTTTTTATATTTTATAATTGAATGAGGGTATACCCCCCTTGTTAAAGTAAAAGAGAATTATAAAAAATAACAGTAAAATTGGATTGCTACGCTCCGCTTGCAATGACGTAACATTGTTCCCTCGCCCCTTGTGGGAGAGGGTTAGGGTGAGGGGTCAGAATAGAGGGACAGAAGGTTGGCCGGTATTGTTAAAGTAAGTAGGTTAATAGGTAAGTAAGTGAGGAAGAATTTAAGTAATGATAATAGCTTGCTATCCTAACTCTTGCCTTTTGAGCTTCTGTTTAACCCCTCTCCCGAATTTGTAAGTTCGCATACTGCTCACTAACAAATTCACCCTCTCCCACAAGGGGCGAGGGTAGAGCCAATTTTATGATGGCATGATAATTTTTTCTTCCATGATATAATTCTATTATGAGCGATTTGAACGAAAAAATTGAAGGAATAAAACTTTCTTACCGCGAAATTTTTATGGATGCCGCAGAAGAAATCGAAAAACGTATCGAGGCTTTGCGCCCGAAAGATTTTGAGGGTGACTTGACCGCTGTATATCCCGTTGGTTCTGAGGGTAAATTATGGCAAAATGCAGTTTTGGATATGTTTGAAAACGATATTTCAAAAGAAGTTGTGAGAAAACTTGCTCAAATAAAAGCTTACCGAAACTGCGGTCAGTTCGGATGTAAGGGTTGTGCAACCTGCTGTAATCTCGCTTGCAGTGAATTTTCGCCGGAAGAATTAAAGGAAAAAGCAAAAAATGGTGACAATTTTGCAAACCAATTTTTGAGCGTCTTTGTCCCGTACAATTCGCGCGAAGAGGCTTACAAAATATATCCGGAATATCTGGATTTATTGCGCAAAAAAACTGACGAAAAAGTTTATTTTTACCATTGCCCGAAACTTGATGAAAATAACCGTTGCTCAGATTACGAAAATCGCCCGCAGATTTGCAGAGATTTTCCCGACAATCCGTTTTGTATTCTGCCAAAATCTTGCGGATATTACGACTGGCGGGAAGAAATTCAGCCTGTTGCGCTTTTGATGCACTCGTTTGTCGAAATTATGGAATTTTACAAAAACAAAATCAGTAAAGGAGAATAGCCGATTATTTAACGGCGCCGATTATGGAAGATAAAAAAGTATTAGCAGGTTTAACCCTGAAAGAAATAGAAGAAATTACGGATGCCCTCAAAGCGTCAAAATTTCGTGCGCGTCAAATTCACAACTGGATTTATTTGAAATCCGCGTCATCAATTGATGAGATGACAGATTTGTCCGTAAAATTCAGGGAAGAGTTAAAACAAATTGCCGAGGTCAGCAAAATTAAAATCCACACAAAACAGACCAGTGTTGACGGCACAATTAAGTACCTTCTTGAATTTGAGGATGGCGAAAAGGCGGAAACCGTTCTGATGCGTTTCGACAATCGCGCAAATTTGACGGCCTGTGTAAGTTCGCAAGTTGGTTGTGCTGTGAATTGTTCTTTCTGTGCAACCGGAAAACGCGGATTTATCAGAAATTTAACTTACAAAGAAATAATAGAGCAGGTTCTCACAATCCAGCGTGACACCGGATTGAAGGTTACAAATGTTGTGTTTATGGGACAGGGCGAACCGTTGTTAAATCTCGATAATGTTTTAAAGGCGATGGAAATTTTTAACGAAAACTTCCAAATCGGCGCAAGACGTTTGACGGTTTCGACAAGCGGAATTGTTCCGAAAATTTACGAGCTTGCGGATATTCAAATGCAGTCAACGCTTGCGATTTCACTCCATGCGCCAAATCATGATATCCGTTCAAAATTAATGAAAATTGAGGATAAATACCCGATGCCTCAGCTTCATAAAGCTTTGAAAACTTACATTGAAAAGACCGGCCGCCGGATTACGGTTGAATACCTTTTGATAAAAGATTTGAATGATACGATTGAAAGCGCGAAGGAACTTGTGGAATATCTAAAAGATTTGAAATGCAACATAAATCTTATCCCGTATAATCCGACGGCGAAAAATGATTATCAAAGACCTTCAAACAATTCAATAATGCGATTTAAATCGCTGCTTGAACATTCGGGTAAAAAGGTTACGGTGAGGCTCGAACGCGGTGCGGATATTGACGCCGCCTGCGGGCAGCTTAAGGGTAAAGTCGAAGGTTAAAAACGCGCATTTTAATAAAAATATCTAGTATATTGAATAGATATATTGGATAATTTGTTGTAATATAAAAAAGCAGGGTAAAGATAGCTCTTTCCAAAAAGGGTCCGCTCACAATTAATGTAAGTAGTCTTCGGGTTGGTTCCCGACTAGAAAGGAGGTCAATATGAATGATTTCAATTTGACTTTATTATTAATCTTATTGATTTTGTACGTATTAAAAAACGGCTCTCACCTATATAGGTAAAGAACCGTTCTGACTTTCTAAAGGGCTATTGGCTGGTCTGGCAAACCGCCACCCTGTGATTATATTATTTACGATGTTTTCCATTTTGTCAACCCTAATGTGACAAATTTTAAGTTTTCCTCCAGCAATAATAAATAGGTCAACTTAACTACTTTTATTATTTTTTTAGTTATAGTAAAATGTTCTCAAGAGTATATTTATTTGTGGGGATAAAGAATGAAAAAAATATTTATTTTATTTATAATGTTTTGCCTGACGTTCGGAGTTTCTTATGCAGGTGATTTTAATGTTTATAAGCTTGAAAACGGACAGACCGTTGTAATTGATGAGGTTAGGACTAATCCTATTGTGACTATTGATACCTGGATTAAGACGGGTTCTATTAACGAAGATGATAAAAATAACGGTGTCTCTCATTTTTTGGAACATTTGTTTTTTAAGGGATCAACAAACCATGCGCCGGGCGAATTTGATAGAATTCTTGAAACAAAAGGCGCTATCAATAATGCCGCAACAAGCAAGGACTTCACACATTATTACATAACTATTCCGTCAAAAGATTTTGACCTTGCGCTTGAAATGCATTCAGATATGCTTCTAAATCCGCTTGTTCCACGCAAAGAAATGGAGAAGGAAAGGAAAGTTGTGCTTGAAGAAATCTCAAAAGACTTGAACAATCCCGGCTCTATCGTTTATGAAAATCTTATTAAAATGATGTATAAAAATCATCCTTATAAAAGGAAAGTTATAGGCACAAAAGAGATTATCGAGAATGTTCCGCGTGAAGTTATAATGGATTATTACAATAAATTTTACAAGCCTTCTAACATGGTTGCAATAATTGTAGGTGATGTGGATTCTAATGAAGTGATTAATAAAATAAAGAATCGCTTCAATAGAGATTATGAGAAGGTCGAAAAGATTTCTTTTCCGAAAGAAAAGCCGCTGACAGCACAAGAGCACACGGTTGCTCATTTCCCAGTTGCTTCCGGTTACATGCTTATAGGGTTCAGAGGGGTTGAAATTGACGACAAAGACTCTTACGCACTGGATGTTCTGGCAACAATTTTAGGAGAAGGCCGAACTTCCGTATTTTATAAAGATATAAAAGATGATAAACAGCTTGCATATTCTATTTCTGCCTCAAATACAGGATTTAGAGATGATGGAATATTTTATATTTCTGCAAATTTTTCCCCTGAAAAATTAGAAAAGCTTGAAAATGAAATTTTTACACAGATAGAAAAAGTTCAGAAAAATGGCGTAACATTCGACCAGCTAAGCACTGCGCAGAATATGATTGAGCGCGAAACTTTCTATGAAAGAGAATCTATATCAAATATCGCTAATGAAATCGGTTACACATTCGTAACGACAGATGATATAAAATATTACAAAAATTATCTTGATAATATCAAAAAGGTTACGGCAAGTGATGTTAGAAGAGTCGCGAATAAATACCTCAACAGGTCTCAATCCGCTGTATCTATACTTGTTCCGGAAACAAAAGATGAAGTGAAAATTTCATACACTGATCAATCAGAAGGCGAAAACAAACTGATTTCTTCCTACAATAATACCGAAAAATACGAGCTTTCAAACGGTGCAACACTTTTGTATACAAATAATGATGCGAATGATATTGTTGCGATAAGTGTGTTTGTAAAAGGCGGCGAGTTTCTCGAGAAAAAACCGGGAACGGCTGCGTTGATGAATTCTGTACTTTTGAAAGGTACAAATAAATACACAAAAGACGAGCTTGCAAATTTGTTAGAAGATAACGGAATAAAATTTAATACATCTTCAAGCGGGGATTCCCTAACAATAACCGTTTTGACAACCCGCAACGAATATGAAAAAACTCTGGGAATTTTGCATGAAGTTTTAAATAATGCGCTCCTTGACGATTACGAAATTGACAAGGCCGCAAATGAAAAACTCAGCAGAATTAAGAAAAATCGTGACGTTCCTTTTAACATTGCCGTTGAAGAATACAAAACGATGATTTATGAAGGTTCCATTTATTCAAATTCTACAAAAATTCTCGAAAAATCACTTCCGAATATCACAAAATCAGATGTCGATAATTTCTATAAATCTGTTTTTAATCCGAAAAATATCGTCATATCTATAAATGGAAATGTTGATAAAAATATGAGTTTATGCGCTTTTTCAAAAATGTTCAATAATACGAATAAAGTGCCGGATTTCGATTATGCAAAATACGCAAAAACAATAAAACCGATTGAAAAACCTAAAACTTCAATAAAACAAATTAAAGATTTAAAAACAGATTGGATAATAATCGGCTGGCAGACTTCCGGAATAGGAAACCAAAAAGACTGGGCAACTCTTCAAGTTATTGATACAATTCTCGGTACCGGCATGAGTTCAAGAATGTTTAAAAATATAAGAGACAAGGAAGGACTTGCCTATCAATTAGGCTCGCAGTATGGAGCTAATATGCTGAGAGGGGCTTTCATTATGTATATCGGAACAAATCCTGAAAACCTTCAAAAAGCAAAGGATAAAATGTTCAAAGAAATTTATAATCTTAAGCGGGAATTTGTTTCAACTAAAGAGTTAAATGACGCAAAAGAAAAATTGATAGGGCGTTATATTCTCTCACAAGAAACAAATCTCGATAAAGCCTCAACTGTCGGATGGTTTGAAGCATCACAAAGAGGATTTGATTTCGACAAAAATTATATAAAACTTATCAATGCTGTTAATGAATCAGACATTATAGAAGTTGCAAATAAATATTTCAACGATAATTACGTTCTCTCAATTGTTAAAGATTAAGCAGCGATTGTGAAAATGCTAAGATAACCGGACAATGTTTGTCCGGTTATTTTTTAACTTAAGCGTAACATCCGGTCTTTTTACTGCAAAATGCCGGCATGAGCCTGTTTTGGGTCGGGTTGTTAATTCCGGAAGAATTTGAAATATGTACATCAAAAGAATTAACAACACCCAAAATACATACGCTGTTC
Source organism: bacterium (assembly GCA_017942035.1). Taxonomy (GTDB): domain Bacteria; phylum Cyanobacteriota; class Vampirovibrionia; order Gastranaerophilales; family Gastranaerophilaceae; genus RUG14219. Next base: position 8,346 of record JAGAVG010000032.1, read on the forward strand.
AATATTACAATACAACTCGTAATAATAAATTTTTCAAAACTTTTCATTTCCTACCTGCCTTAAAAAAACTTTTACCCTATTATATTTTATATAAGTATCAAAAAAAATATTTATTGCGTGTTTTTGCCAATGTGTTTACAAATCTTAGTCATTGTGAGACAAATTTGCAGACGAACGGAGCGAAGCTCCTAATGCGAAACTCTGTGAGCGTGGAGCAATTTCAAGACAGGGCAGAATTTCAACATGAGGTGAAGCCGAATGTTAGAAATTCGGGAGAGGGTAGGGTGAGGGGGTAAAATAGAGGGCTGAAGTCAAGAGGTCAAGAAGGCAAGCAAGTATCGTCATTACGAGCGAATGAAATGAGCGTGGCAATCCAGTTTTAACGCAATAAATTGCACCATACAATCTTACTAAAATCTGAATGGGTAATCGTTTGGAATTTTCCACCGGACACAGTCCGGCCCTACGTGTTGCCGATTTTGGTTTTATCTTGTCGACTTCCTTCAGTTAGAATGGCTGGAAAATTAATTTATAAACTTACTAAAATTTAAATGGATAATCGTTTGGAATTTTCCACCGGACACAGTCCGGTCCTATGTGTTGCCGATTTTGGTTTTATCTTGTCGACTTCCTTCAGTTAGAACGGCTGGGAAATTAATTTATAAACTTACTAAAATTTAAATGGGTAATCGTTTGGAATTTTCCAGCCGTTGTATTGGATTAGTGCGGCACAGTACATTCTATTCCCACCGCTATTGTTACAACCGAACTCGGATGAAGAGAAAGTTGCCGGATCTCCGTTCCAGTGAGCTTTATATGGTTCAACTCCTTTATTATAATGATATTTAAAACTAGCTCCTCCAGCATTTGGCCAAAAAGCAAATCTAAAAGTGTTTATACCATCTATATTATTAGTTTTCATAAGTTTTGAATTTACATAATACAAAAAATGTCCTCCGTTACTTTGGTATGTAATGCTTCCGTCAGAATTTGTTAAGTAATATATATCAACTAAAACTGCACTCCCATCTTCAAAATAAATCATTTTAGCCGGACGACCGCCCACTACACGATCTTCAACTTGAACATGGTTTAAATATTTTTTAAGGTATTCATCATAAAGCATATTTGCATCCGTTACGCCCCAATCTCTTTTGTCGCCATGGTCAACTTCCGAAAGCATAATCGCCTGATTCATAGTTGTGTAGAATTTTTTTAACCGAGTCTCAACAACATGCTTTCTATGATTTTGTATAAGCGCCGGCAAAGTCATCGCCGCAACTATGCCGATTATCCCGAGAGTGATGAGAACCTCTGCCAATGTAAACGCGGGTTTACGACGACCGGCAAAGTGTGATGAAAAGACTTCAGCTAAAGTAAACGCGTTTTTTTTACTTAACTTAGTGAATGCTACTTTACTCACTGCGGAAAATTTAAGATTAATCATTGCAACCTCTGTTTGTGATGTATTACTTCATAGTATCACAATAATAATACAAGAAAATAAAGGTATGCAAGAATATGAAGTAATGTATCACAAAATAATTTCAAGAAACATAAAAAAATTGCGTAAAGAAGCTAAACTTTCGCAAGAATCATTTGCTGAAAAATTAAATTGTTCGCGAGAATTTATCAGCAGAGTTGAAAATTTAAAAGAGAAAGTCAGCCTAAAAATGATATTAAAACTTTCCGAAATTTTTAAGATTAGTCCAAAGTATTTTTTTGATGAAAATTAAAAGCTTGTCCTGCAGGATGTGGTAAATCTACGATTTGCCGCATTCTATAAAAATTAATAAAAATGCACCAAACTTTATATTTTGGTGCGAGTTTTTTATAGCCTTATTATACAATATTTTTAGACACATTTCAAGTGGTATTTTGTCATTTTTTGCGAATTTTTTGAATTTTGAAAGGGTATGTTTTAGTGAGTTTCAGGCCCACATGCACCAAAATATAAATTATGGTGCGAAAATTTAAACGTCAGTTTATGACTGGAAAGGAGACAGGATGCTAAAATATAGAATTATGAAAGGAAGAAATTTGAAAGAGGATA
>JAGAVG010000003.1 GCA_017942035.1 bacterium
ATAGTAAATGATTTACTACAAAATACCATCTAATTTTCACCGGTTCAGCAATTCCCGAATTCCTATATATAATGTATAAGTTTATTCTAATCGCTATTTTATTCCTATTAGATGAATCGTAAACCCGGCGCAATGCTGCACGGTTCAGCAATTCAAAAACATTTGATTTTATCCCGCTTTTTTGACTCAAAAAAAATTTTTTCAAAAAATTTGAATAAAAGTATTGACAAATGGTATACCATATGTTATAATGAACTCACAAAAGCAAGAGACAACGCAAAAACCCAATGATTAAAAAAGTGAGGTAATTAAAAATGACAGTTCAAAACATCAATAAAGCGTGGGATATGGTAAATGAAATTTTCCCGACTGATTATGAAAAAGACGAAGCCGCCAGCAATACCGCCGGCTATAACATCTATCGCAGCCGCCTGAATCATTATGATTATATTTGTGAATTGGGCGACCGTCTGGAGGTAAACCTTGCCAATGGTAAAACCGTTAATATTTGGATTGAATCCAGCGAGGACGAAGCAAGCGAAACAGCAACGGCGGAAAATGTAACGGAAAAAGCGGAGGAAATTATGCACGAGTATATTTTAACGATTGGTTTAAATGATAGAGTAACAGAAAAGCAAGAGATTAGCAACGAAGCCGCTAAACGTATGATTAGCGAAATTTTGATAAACAAATACGGCGTATTTGCTTTTACGATGATGGACTGTTACGGCGTTTATAAAATGAATTCTACCGGGCGCATTATTCAAGAGCCGAGCATCAGAATTGAAATAGCAACCTTCGAGCCTATGAATAATATTGATGAGATTATAAGAGTTATAAAAGACTCTGAACACTTGAATCAAGAATCAATAATGAAAAAGTATCAAGTTAGCAATATTTCATTTATCGAGTAAATAACCCTGAAAAACACGGGTTCAGAAAAATAACCGGCTGCGCTAACGGCTTGACGGGCGAGGAGGTAACACGATGTTAAATCAATACCAAATTTTAAAATATGCTATGATTGGCATTAGCGCACGAATCGAGCGAGAAAATCAAATCAACGAAATAACACGAAATGAACACGGGCGAGATAATAACATCGCTAAAAACAAAATAGCACGACTTGAAAATGATTTTGATACAGTTATCGAAATGATGCGAGAATATGAAAAGAGGGAAACAAAATGAAAATTATTGAATTATCTAAAAAATATTGTATGAATTGTTACGGCGGGAATTATGACGAAATGATAAAAAATCAAGATGGAATCATTTTTGATGATGAAATGATACGAAAAGCATTTAAACACGGTTCAGGCGGTTCAAAAGATTTTAAAGAGTATATGCAATGGAATCGCCCATTTTGCCGCTATTATGATTTAGAAAATCAAAAATATATTTAAAGATTGGAGATAAAAAGAAATGAAAATCAACGGTACAAATTATTTAACACTTGAAAAAAGAGGCTGCAATTTCTGGAAGGATGCGCCGGAACGGGAATATAGCAACGTTGGCAATTATCGAGTATTTACAGAATTTACAGATAAAAACGGCGTGGAAGTATGCGGCGATTTTGGCGGCTATGACGTGCGAGACTATACGAAAAAAAGTAAACCGGTAACACGCAAAAACGCCCTCCATCGTGATTTACAATACACGAATAGCGAAGGGATGACGTACTGTTACAATGGCGGAAACGCTGAAAATTATTCCTACACTCTGGAAGGTATTCTGGAATTTGTAAACAGCATAGCGGCGGAAACATACGAAAAAATCAAATTTATTCATACATTTGAATTTGTTCAGGAATCCGGCGGAAACTTTACGCCAGCGCATAAAATGGTTGAATGGGCGAAGGCTCACCGTCTGGAATGGTTCAACGAATACGGAAATACAATCATTAAACTTTACAGCGGAAATTATAAATATTTGTGTTACAAAATTGAACAGATGAAAAACGGAAAAGAAAAAGTAAAAATTTATATGGAGGAAATTTAAAGATGAAAACGCCCGGAAATTTAAAGGAAATTATGAACGAAACGGATTATTTGCAATGGTTGAAATATGAGGAAAAAGGCAAGCGACTCGGTGAAATTGTGAGGAATCCCAAATGTAAAGGAAATTACGCAAAGGATGCTACGGCTGGAATGCGAAAATTATTCCTTGCTAAACGGAGACTATTAAAAAAATATGGTTTACTTTAAAGCCGAAACAGGCGGAAAAATCGCCTGTAATCGTGGGATGGGCGGCACGGTCTGACGATGGCAAGCCCAAAGGAAACGGAGGAAACGAAATGAAAAGCACGGCGGAACAGTTTAAAAGCCTGAAGGAAAATCTAATCAAGAGGGGCGAAACGGCGGAATTTTTCACCCGGAAAACACTTGATATTATTCTAAATGATAGAATCACGGCGGCGGAAATTATGCTAAACGGCGGAAATATTCAAGAGTTTTACAGAGGCAGCGAAACAGCGAAAACGGAATTTTACAATAAAAATTCCTGCGCCTATTGTGTATTATTGGAAATTCTAACGGAAAATAAAAAGCCGTTTACAGTGGAAATTATTGTTGATGGCATCGGCGGAATCTTTACGGAAAAAGTAAAAGCGGATAACGAACAGCAAGCCGGAATTTATGGATTGAAAAAGTTTTATGATGAATTCCCAGCATATAAAGGAAACGGAAAAATTTATAACACGGAGGTAAATTAAAATGAAATTTGCGGAATTTAAAAATAATATTGAATCGAGATGGGCGGAAAAGTTCAACGGAAAATGCAACGTAAAAATCTTTAATTGTTGCGGAAAATGTATCACGATTGATTTTTACATCTCACCCATTATGAATGTAACGTGGTTAAATGATATGCTGCATTTTAATCTAATGATTGATTTACCAAATGGATTTAATGAGGCGGAAGATTTACCGGAAATTATGACGGTTACAGCCTCGCATAATTGCTATAAAGTAAAGCCGGAAAATAAATATCTATGTTTTGAATCTAAAAGAATTCCCTTCAGGAAAAGCAAGGGAACAGCGGAAAAGATAGCGGAAAACATCGGAAAATCTATCAATAAAATCTATGAAATGCTAACGGAAGATTTAGCAGCCGGAAACATTCACGAAAATCATATCAATATTTTAAAGGAAAATTTGAAGTAAAAAGAGGGCGGAAAAGATGAAAAAATATATAATGGAAATTATGCACGAACAGAACGATTTACCGAGCGGAAAATATAAGACCGTTGTAACAGTTGACGAAGCCGGAAATTATCATCAATACAACGAAACGGAAGATATAAACGGCGGAACAGTTAGATTTACAGAGTACAAAAAATCAATTTTTGAAATGGGATGGAAAAGCCTAATGGATTTTTTAAAGGGAAGAATGCCGGAATATAAAGTCATAGAGACGGAGGAAAAAATGAAATTATATTTGAATGGTTATTATTTAGGTGAATGCCTCGGCTATCACCAGCAAAGGGACGAAAACGGAAACAAGTGGATTTTTGAAATTGAAAATAAAGAGCCTTTTAAAATTCATTTTGAAATGATTAAATCATTCACGAGCAGCGGAGAATTGAGAATCATAACAAAAGCAAGACCGGCGGAAGAAGCCGGAGACCCTATACCGAAGGAGGAAAAATCAAAATGAAAAGAATTTATCTTGTATTTTCTGAAACAAAAGATGGAAAACATTACGCACACGCCGAAACAATTCGAGCCGGTGAAAATCTGAAAAATTATATTGAGAGATACCCTTCGGCAAATATCGTCCATATTTGCGAAACAGCAACACAAGCGGCATTTTTAGCGGAACAGTGGAATCAAGATTATAAAAACAATAATACATATATGTATTAAATAGGAGGAAATTTTAAAATGAGTTATGAGAGCCGAATTTTTGTAATGAATCGTCGGGTTATAAAGGCAACCGAACCGAAATTTAATGATTATATCTATGCGGAAAATATCACAACTTTTAATATGTGTTCGATGGAAAATTCATTCAAGAACCTATTCAAAAAGCCGGTTGATTTTAGTATCACCGGAGAAAATGAAGAAGATTTAACAGTTGATAAGTACGGCGAAAAGGTCACAGCAGCGGAAATTACGCCTGTTATTGAGTGGTTAAAGGAAAAGGTCAGGACGGAAAATTACAGACGTTTAAAGCCGTTTTTAGCCTATCTGGAAGCCTTGAATCCTGCCGAATGGGATGAATTGCTACTGGTTCATTATGGATATTAAAAGAGGTAAAAACAATGGAAAAAGCAAAAAGAAAAGCCGGAAATATCGTTACAGTGTTTAGCGTTTTAATTCTCATCTGGATGCTATTAAGTTTTATTGAAGTCAACGCAAAGAATCTAACGGAAAATCCTGCATACAATGATTATAATTTCTTTGTTCTTATTACGGAATAAATAATTTAGAAAAATTTCAAAATTAGTATTGACAAATGGTGTACTATGTGCTATAATGATTATAGTAAATGAGTTACTACAAAATACTAAATCAAACGGAGGAAAATCTAATGGAAATTTTGAGAGTATATGGAGAAAAGAACGGAACGGAAAAAGTGATTTTTGCCAATCTGGATGCACGATGCAAGGAAAAAGCAAAGAGAACAGCAGCGCAGCACGGTTACAAGGTAACAAGAGTAATCAGAACCGGCGTTTTAATCAATGGAAATCAATATGGCGATGTTGATGTAACGGGCGAATGGTGAGTTCGCCCAATACAAAAAAATAATAAAAATAAGATAGAATAACACTAAACACAATACATAATATGGAGGAAAATTTGAAATGAAAATTTTTGTAATTGCTATGATTTGTCTTTATGCTGCTATTAACATTGTTACCGCAAAGGTAATGAGTGCAAAGGAAATGAAGGAAGATTTTATTGATGGTCAATGTCTTGTCGGAAAAATTGCGGCGAATGTGTTCTATTCTCCGGCGTGGTTGCTGAAGGCAATTAAAATCATTATTTGGTTTATGGTTAAGTAATAGGAGGAAAATTCAATGAGAGATGTGAGTGCTGGACTTAAATTCAATAACTATATAGGCAGCCGAAAAGTTAGAAATTTGTTTAAAGGTATGCCGTTTGAATTCAAAATCAAGGATATAAATGTAAATGGTCAAAAGAGAGGATGCAGCGGATTTATTACCAACACGGAGACCGGAAAAGTTTGTTATATAGATACCGAACCATTCTTTAATGGTGGAAGCGGTTCTGGACTCTTTGGAAGTCGTGACAAGGCTATAATGATGAGAACAGCGGAAAATATCAAGGACTACCGAGGCGGCGTAAATAACTTTGTATCACCTGAAAACATTGTAGCAATGGCGGAAAATTTGACAAGATAGGAGAAAAAATATGAGTTATTCAATCATTTTTGAAACTAAAATCGTAAAGTTATCTGATGGCAGAATTATCCACTTTGACAGAAGCGGATGCAACAATGATAATGCCGGACGAAGAAAGGACGATTTTACGGCAAAGATTTACACCGTGGATGAGTTCGTACAGAAAGCGGAAAGTTACAAGAAGAACAGCAAGCCATACAAGGAAGCAGACTGTATGGAACTGAAAATCGGCAGCCGCTATGCGACGATGTATGACTACGGCGAACATCTTTTGAGGATGTTGAAAAGGGCAAAGCCTTATGCAGAATTTATCAGAAGTCTTTGCTTCTATGTGAATCATTTAACCGGCATTCAGTTACACAAGCCGGAAGAAAGATTTATGACCGTTGCAGAGTTTGACAAAGAGTTTTACAAACTTCTTTATAGTGGCAGCGGGATGACCTACACAAGATTGATGGAATATCCCGACATTAAGGATGAGGAAAATCTGGTTCGCCTTATTGAAGCCGGTGAGTGTTTGTCTTTTGAAATTAGAAATTGGTGATGGAGGAAATTATGAAGTGGTTTAGAGTTACCGGATTTACTAAACATAATGTTTGGTCAACCGTGGAAGTTAAAACAATCAAAGAATGTATTCCAATGAGAGCAGCGGAAAA
>JAGAVG010000033.1 GCA_017942035.1 bacterium
GCGCCATAACCTTCGGTTAACTCTACCGTTTCTAATCTCGCTGTCGCTTTCGGGTCTAGGTAGACGCCTGCACTTTGTGTCCCTTCCGACAGTGTTATTTTATTATCACTACTTGAGTGGGGGGTACAATCCTCGGCATAGGTGTATTATTTTATATGGGGTTCTTTTTGTATATAATATATTACCTTTTGTAAATGTTTTATTTTTAAATTGACCATGCCTTTTCTTTCATGGTGTAGAATAGTTTTAAGGATATTTTTTACTTATTAGAAACGGGAGGTTAATGTGACAACAGTGGCTCAAGATAAGCTTAATTTAACAGAAAATGCTATTAAAGTTTTGGAAAGAAGGTATTTAAAACGCGATAAGGATGGAAATTGCGTTGAAACTCCGGCTGACATGTTCAGACGTGTGGCTGATACAATTGCGGCAGGAGATTTGAAGTTTGGTAAATCTCAAGAGGAAGTTAAAAAACTTGCCGATAGATTTTATTCTGCTATTACAAACAGATATTTCATGCCGAATTCACCGACTTTAATGAATGCAGGACGCGAATTGGGTCAGTTGGCTGCTTGTTTCGTTCTTCCTGTTGAAGACAGTCTTGAAGGTATTTTTGAAACTGTTAAAAATACTGCTTTGATTCACAAATCAGGCGGAGGAACAGGTTTTTCATTTTCAAGATTAAGACCTAAAAACAGCGTTGTAAAATCTACAATGGGCGTATCATCAGGTCCGGTTTCATTTATGGAAGTTTTCAATGCCGCAACCGAAGCTGTTAAGCAGGGCGGAACCCGCCGCGGCGCAAACATGGGTATTTTAAGAGTTGATCACCCTGATATTATCGATTTTATCAACTGTAAATCTGATAACAACAAATTGAATAACTTCAATATTTCCGTTGCTATTACAGATAAATTTATGGAAGCTTATATTAACGGAACTGATTACGATTTGATTAATCCTATGAACGGTGAAGTTGCCGGCAAAATGAGCGCCAAAAAAATATTTGATATGATTGTTGACGGAGCTTGGAGAAACGGCGAACCGGGTATTGTATTTATTGACACTATGAATTCTGACAACCCGACACCATTAGTTGGCCCGATTGAATCTACAAACCCTTGCGGTGAAGTTCCGCTTCTTTCTTACGAGGCTTGTAATTTAGGCTCAATAAATCTTGGTCAGATGGTTGATGAAGTCGACGGAAAAGTTTCTGTTAACTGGGAAAGACTTGCTGAAACTACAAGAACAGCAATTCGTTTTCTTGATAACGTTATTGCGGTTAACAATTATCCGCTTCCGCAGATTTCTGAAATGGTTCAAAACAACAGAAAAATCGGTCTTGGTGTTATGGGCTGGGCTGATATGCTTATGAAAATGGGCATTTCATACAACTCGGAAGAAGGTACAAAACTTGCCGGTCAGGTTATGGAATTTATAGATTACGAATCAAAATGCGAATCTATTGAGCTTTCAAAAGAAAGAGGCAAATTCAACAACTTTGCGGGAAGCATTTATGACGGAAAAGATTTCTTATATAATAAATATAAAGGAAAATCTGCCCGAATTATAAAAGACGAACAATGGAAAGATTTGGACGAACAGATTAAAAAATTCGGTATTAGAAACGCAACAACTACTTGTATTGCGCCGACCGGTACAATCTCAATGATTGCGGCGGCATCGGGCGGAGTTGAACCGTTGTTCGGACTTGTATTCTCAAGATTGATTATGGATGGAACTGAAATGCTCGAAATTAACCCTATTTTCAAAGATTATATGGTTAAAAGAGGCTTGTACAGCGAAGATTTGATGAAAAAAATCGCTGTCGACGGTTCGGTAAAACATGTTGACGGTGTTTCAGATGAGATTAAGCACATCTTTGCGACAGCTCACGATGTTTCTCCATACTGGCATGTTAAAATGCAGGCCGCATTCCAGCTTCACACTGATAACGCTGTTTCAAAAACCGTTAACTTTGAAGAACATGCGACAAGAGAAGATATTGAAGAAGCATACATTCTGGCTTACAAAAACGGTTTGAAGGGTATTACTGTTTACAGAAATAATTCCCGTCAGTTCCAGCCAATGAACCTCGATACTAAAAAAGAAGAGAAAAAAGAAGAAATAGTTGAAGAAATTAAGGAAGAAAAGGTTGAGGATTACGCTCCGACAGGCGAGGTTAAAACTGTAAAATGCCCTGAATGCGGAACTGAAATTCAAATGGCTGAAGGATGTTTCATCTGCTTAAATTGCGGATACTCCGGATGTGCCTAGTCCGTTAAAGTTTTAAGAGGAGAGGGTAAAAGGACACATTTTTATATGTGTCCTTTTATGTAACAAATTTGTAACAATGTATGGCTTGCATAGCAAAAAAAAAAATCATCTGCTTTAAAATGAATAACACAACAAAATGAAAGGTAGTTAGATATGATTAGTGGTATTAACATGACTCAACCGAACAGCGTGTCATTCCAAGGTCGTTTTTCAAATATGAAAGAACGCTACAATGATATGTCAAAAGGTGAAAAAGCTGCGGTGATTGCCGGAACAACAGCCGGTGCAGCTGCTATCACGGCTGGAATTATCGTAAGAAAAGACATTAAAACTCTTTTCAAAACTGGAAACTTTAAACAGTTCTTCCACAACGCAGGTCAGACATTGAAAAAAGCCGCAGGCAATGTTTTTGAATTTCTCAAACACCCGATTAAAGGTATAAAGAAAATGTTCGGTAAAAAGAAGTCTGAACCGATTACCTTATTTTCGAATAGACCGGAACATAGTAATGTAGCTAAAGAAATGTTGAATGTGAAACGCCGTTGGATTACAGAAGATATCGTAAATGAAATGGATGCTGTAAATCGCAGAACTACACCGGAAGCTCATGCTAAAGTAGAAAAAGAATTGATTAAGATGTTTAATGAACAAACATCCATAATATCGAGAAAAGATTATTTTGAAGCTTTATTCAAAGATGCACAGGCAAGATTAGGCGAAGCTCAGCAAGCAAAACATCCAGATAACGCAAAAATTGATAAATTGTATAAAAAGGTACTAGCATATCAGGAACAGCTTTCACGTTGTAAACAATCATAATCTAAATTATATATAAATAAAAAGCCGCTCAAAATTTTGGGCGGCTTTTTTAATATCAAAAAATAAAATTTATCCTAAATCGTCTTCTAAAAGATTTTTGACATCATCGGCGGCTTTTGTTGCGAGTTCGTCACAGCGTTCGTTATAATGATGTCCGGCATGGCCTTTTACCCAGATGAATTCCACATCATGCGGCTTTTTGGCCTCAAGCAATCTTTTCCAGAGCGCAATATTTTTAACTGGTGATTTTGTGTTTAATTTCCAATTTTTGCTAATCCAGCCGTCAATCCATTTTTGATTAAATGCGTCAACAACGTATTTAGAATCTGATTGGAGCGTTACTTTGCATGGTTTTTTCAAACTTTCAAGCCCGATAATAGCCCCTAAAAGTTCCATCCTGTTGTTTGTAGTAACCTTATATCCGCCCGAAAACTCTTTTTCATGAATATTTCCGGCTTTGTCTTCATATACAAGAATTGCTCCGTACCCGCCCCGTCCGGGGTTTCCGCGGGAGGCGCCGTCTGTGTAAAGTTTTACTTGAACTTTCTGTTCCATAAACTTATTTTAACATAAAAATTTTATTCTTTTATTTAGCCGGAATTCCTGATTAAAATATTTTCTTTTTTATTTTTAATAAGCTTGTTTATAAAGAAAGGAGTTGTTATGACTTTTAATCCATTGAAGGAAAAAGGTATTCCTTTGGAAAAACAGGTGAGAACTTGGTGCGATATTGCAAAAAGAAAATTTAATAAAAACGATGTAGATTGTTACAGCAGAACGCGTCAGATTATGATGAACGGAATCGAGGTTGAGGCTTGGAATTTTAAACATGCATTTTCGAGATTTTCCGATGATGACGAGGTTAAAGAATTTTTAGCAGTAACTAAACGTATTGAAGATATGCAGCAGACAACAGTCAACTGGATGTCTCCGGAGGATCAGACAATATTGGAAACTACTCTGGGATATGAACAGGTTGCGGTTGATTTGACAGCATGGATGGCGCAGAATGAGCCGGATGATTATGTTAGAGAAACTTTTAATTTCGGACTTTTGGAAGATTTTGACCATTTGTACAGATACAGCCAGTGGGCATATCTTGAACACGGAATAAATCCGAATGATATAGTTCAGGGAATGACAGATGTTATTCTCGGCCGGCCTACTCAAAATCACCACAATTGTAATATTATAAGACTTCGTAAATCTTATGATAAGAATAAAGCAACTCCTCAAACAAAAGTTAATATATTAACTCTTGTTTCAGCCGAACAGCAGACCCATAACTATTATGCAGAACACGGTATGGAATACGGCAACGAAAAAATTCGCACAACTTACGCCGAAATTAAAGATGTCGAAGAAGAACATGTTACGATGTATGAATCTTTGATGGATCCGAACGAAAGCTTATACGAAAAACTCCTTCTTCACGAATTCACAGAGGTTTGCAACTATTATACATGTTATAAAGATGAACCGGATGAAATGCTAAAAGATGTTTGGGAAGAATTTTTAGCGGTTGAGTTGACTCACCTTCAACACGCGGCTGAAATTTTTGAAAAGCGTGAAAACCGTTCAGCCGAAGAAGTTATCGGAAATGAAATCGTTATTCCGAGCCACTTTGAATCTCAGCGAAGCTATGTGCGAAAAATTCTAGAAAAAGAAGTCGACAAACGTTTGACAGGTGATAAAGGGTTTGCAAAAATTTCAGAACTTCCGGCGGATTGGGCAAGTTATAAAATTCAGGAAATGTCAGGCAAAAACGGTGCTCCGACAGAAACTGCAATAAGAACTATAAAACTTCAAAAAGGCAGAGATATAGTCCTTGCAGATGACAATCTTGCTAAAAAACAGCCGGAGCTTCTTGAGCGCGGTCTTGAGAAAAAATCTCAAGCTCCGAATACGGTCACGGTTGAAGAGTATATAGAAATGAATGATAAAACTTTTGAATTTTAACTTTAAAATTATAATCGGACGGCTTGAAAACCCGTCCGAATTCTAAATTAGTTGACATCACATGAAAAATATTTTATGATAATTGTAAATTTTTCTACATAAATAAGACTGGAGAGTGTGATGAAAGTAAAAATTACGAGGAAACAAGCGGCAATAATTATATTATTAGTAATTATTGTTCCGATTATTTATAACAAAACAGCCGGATATATTATGGGACTGCTTCAAAAGCGGGCAATGATGATGCCGAAAGAAGTTGTTGTAGACAATCCCGGTCAGGCAGAAGAATTTATTACTGTTGAAGAAACCGGAAGGGTTGAGGCTAAATATTCTGTTGATGTTATAGCACGTGTTCCGGGATTTTTGATAAAAAAATATTTTAAAGAAGGCGACTTTGTTAAAAAAGGACAGAGTATTTTCCAGATTGACCCGCGCGAATATCAGATAGATGTAAACAATGCAGCCGCTACCGTTAATCAGTACAAAGCGCTTTATGTAAATGCTCAGCAGGAATTAAACAGAGCAAATGCACTTGTAAAAGAAGATTTGATAAGCCGTTCGGATGCGGATTCAAGTTTAGCTGCAAGAAATCAGAATAAAGCTTTGCTTGATTCAGCCCGTCAGCAGTTGGAACTAGCAAGAGTAAATTTGAGCTATACAACAATTAAATCCCCTATTGACGGTCGTATAGGTAAAATCAAGATTACCGAAGGTAACTATGTAACCGCAACTTCCGGTTCTCTCGTAAATATTTCGAGTACTGCACCGGTTTATGTTTCTTTTAGCTTGAAAAGCTCTGATTTTGTGAAACTTCTCCGCTCAAGTGATAAAAATTTGAAAGATGTGGAAGTTAAAGTTCAATTTGATGGCGGAAATTGGTATGACGAAATCGGAACGATTGATTTTGTAGATAACCAGATTGATAAAAATTCAGGCTCAATCGCTTTAAGAGCAGTGTTTGAAAATAAAAAAGGCTGGCTTGTTCCGGGTGATTATATGAAAGTTAAACTGGTTTCTCCTCAAAAAGTCAGCTATATGATAGTTCCGCAGGCGTCTACAAAAGGTGACGCGATGAGCGGATATTACGTATGGGCTGTGGATGGAAACAACAAGGCCGTAAGAAAAGATATTAAAGTTTCCGATAGTATTAATAATAATTGGATAGTTGAAGATGGCTTAAATAGTGATGATACGATTGTCGTATCCGGAATTCAGAATATTGCGACGGAAGGGCAAGTATTAAAAATTATTGATAACGAAGAGTACACGAAAAAATTGAATGCAGGTAAATAATGAAAAAGATTTTTGATAAAGAAAAACTGTTCTTCTTTATAAGAAAACCAAGGTTTGCGCTCGTAATTTCTGTTTGTATTGTGATTATGGGTGTTGTTTCGGTGATGACATTGAAACAGGAGAATTATCCGGATGTAACTCCGCCTCAGGTTCAGGTTTCAGCCTCATATATGGGCGCGAGTGCCGAGGTTATTGAATCTTCAATTGCTACAGTTCTTGAAAATAAGCTAAATGGTGTCGAAAACCTTTCTTATATGACTTCGACTTCTTATGACGGCAGCTACAAATTAACGTTGTATTTTAAAGTCGGAACAGATAAAAATATCAACTTGATGAATGTTCAAAACAGAATTCAACAGGTGCAATCTCAACTGCCGGAAGAGGTTCAAAGAACGGGTGTAACTGCGGTAAGCCGAACTTCAGGTTCAGGAGCGCTTATTCTTAATATTTTCCCTAAATCCGGAAACTGGTCACAGCTTGACCTGACAAATTACGGTTCAATTTATGTTAAAGATGAGTTGAAACGTGTTGATGGTGTTGCAGATATTGATGTTTACGGTGCGGGCAATTATTCTATGAGAATATGGCTTGATCCTCAAAAAATGGCCGGATTAAATATTTCAACAAGTGAGATTAAGTCTGCAATTATTAATCAAAACACTCAGGTTACGGCAGGTTCTCTGGGGGCATTACCTACGAATAATAAACAGGCTTTGCAAATAACTTTGAAAACTAAAGGCAGACTTGCAGACGTTAGAGAATTTGAGAATATAATTTTGCGCTCTAATATGGATGGTACGAAAGTTAGATTAAAAGATGTCGCAAGGGTTGAACTCGGTGCAGAGTCTTATTCAAACCTTGGAAAAATTGACGGGAAACCTGCGGCTATGATTATGGTCTCTCAGCTTTCTGATGCCAATGTTTTAAATCTGTCAAGAGATATAAGAGCGAAAGTGGCGGAGTTAAACTCAAAACTCGATAACGGACTTGAAATTCAGGTTATTAAAGATGATGCCGAATATATTAGCGAATCAATGAAAGAAGTTAAATTCACTATTCTTCTTACAGGTATAATTGTTGTAATGATAATCTTTTTATTCCTTGGAGACGGAATGGCAACTCTTGTTCCGTGTGTTACAATTCCGGTATCTTTAATCGGTACTTTCGCGGCATTAAAAGCTTTGAATATGAGTATAAACCTTTTATCTCTGTTTGCAATGGTGCTTGCGGTCGGAGTTGTTGTAGATGATGCGATTGTTGTTATCGAAAACGTTAAAAGACACCTTGAGGAAGGCAAATCCGCTATTATTGCAACCCAGCTCACGATGGAAGAAGTTGGTTCCTCACTTGTTGCTATGGCATTGGTTTTAATGGCGGTATTTGTTCCGATTATATTTATGGGTGGAATGACCGGTGTTATGTATAAACAATTTGCCGTTTGTATTGCGGTTTCTATTGCAATATCAGCGATTTGCGCCTTAACCCTTTCTCCTGCCATGTGTTCTCATTTCTTAGGACAAGAAAAAAAAGACAAAGAATCAGTATTACCTAGAAGAATTAAACATATTATTGACAGGATATGTAAAAGAACTTCTGTTATGGTTGAAGATTTTAATAAAGTCTTTACGAAAGTTGAAGATTTTTATATGGAATTTGTTCATAAATTTGTATACGATAAAAAATTAACCGTAACTCTTTATGTCGGTCTTGTGGCATTAACCCTGTTGTGTTTCCGTGTAATATCAACCGGTTTTATTCCGGATGAAGATCAGGGAATTTTGCTTGCAAGTATAACCCTTCCGGATGGTGCATCTCTTTCAAGAACAGATGAAGTAGCTACAAGATTTATTGAACAAATAAAAAATATTGAAGGGGTTGATGAGAAGAAAACTCTTGTTTTTGGTGGTACCGGAGCAACTAATAGCGCAACTGGTATTATAATGCTTGATGATTACAATGAGAGAAAAATCGGAATTGTTGATTCGATAAAACGAAGATTTCAAGGTCGTCCGACAAATTTAAAACATGTGGAAATCTTAAATAAAATACGTCCTATTGCGGCGGCAACAAAAGAAGCTTCAATTGCAGTATTTTCACCGCCTGCGATTACGGGTATGAGTATGATGGGCGGATTTGAATTCCAGATGCTTTCTAAAGGTGAATATAGCGCTCAGGATCTTGAAAAATGGGCGAAAAATCTTATCGCCGCGGCAAATCAAGACCCGTCACTTTCAAGCGTTTACACAACTTACCAGGCTAACGTTCCGCAATATACGCTGGAAATTGATTACGAAAAAGTTCTGGCGCAAAGCGTTGATTTACAGGAATTGTATTCAACATTATCCTCAATGCTCGGAACATATTACGTCAATGATTTCAATAAATATGACCGCGTATTTAAAGTTGAACTTCAAGCCGAAAGCAACTTTAGAGATACAGCGGCGGATTTGTCCGGAATTTATGTGAAAAATACTAACGGAGTTATGGTTCCGGTGTTGTCGATGGTTAAACTCGAACAGACAATTGGTACTGCTTCAATTTCCAGATATAACCTTTATAAATCTGTTCAAATTCAAGGTCAGCAAGCTGCCGGAAAAAGTTCCGGTGATGCTATGAGTGCAATGGAAGCCGTTGCAAGAAAAGTTCTTCCGTCCGATATGACTTTCGACTGGTCAGGAACTTCCGCTCAAGAAAGAGAGGCCTCAGGACAAACGGCCGTTATTGTAGCAATGGCTTTGGTGTTTGTATATCTTTTCCTTGTTGCATTGTATGAAAGCTATACAATTCCGGTTGCCGTTCTTTTGATTTCTCCGATTGCGGCTTTAGGTGCTTTAATATTCCAGATGATGATTAACCAGTCATTTGATATTTATTCACAGGTTGGTATGATTACGCTAATCGGGCTTGCGGCAAAACAATCAATTTTGATTGTTGAATTTGCAAAAGAAGAACACGAAAAGAATGGGCTTTCGGTTCGAGAGGCTGCTATAAAAGCCGCAAAATTGCGTTTTAGAGCGATTATGATGACGGAATTAGCATTTATTATCGGTGTAATGCCGATGCTTTTTGCCTCAGGCGCCGGCGCAAATTCAAGAATTTCAGTCGGTTCAACCGTTTTTGGCGGAATGATTGCCGCCGCAACTTTAGGAGCTGTTTTGACACCAGCTTTCTATGTTGTAGTTCAGGAATTTGTGGATAGATTCCCTAAAAAAGAAATTACAGAAAAAGATTTGGAGCTTATAGAAAAATGAAAAAACTTGTAAGTCTGTTATTAATAAGCTGTTTTACGGCAACAGCCTCCCAAGCCGCAGATAATCTTGCATTCGGCGGGAAAAATAAAGAGCCTGAAAAAATTCAGATTGTAAAACCTGAAGAAAAAAAGGTTAATTTGAAAAGAGAAAAGAAAAAGAATGCTGATAATGCCATCACGAAAATGAAATCTTCAAAAGAAGCAGAGGGAATGTATGAAACAAAATTTCCGGCCATAAGCAGTTCTATATCTTACAGTGAAATGAATGGCGAAGTGACTTTGCAGGATTGTATAAAGCTTGCAATAACACACAATCCGACGATTATGTCAGCGATTAGTAATGCTGAAATTTACAAGTCAAAAATCGGGCAGGCATGGTCAAATTATTTTCCGACAATAGGCGCAGGTGTAAGTTATTCCAGAAATGATACACTTATGACAATGAAAATGAACGGGCCTTATGCCGGCATGATGAATAGACGTTACGGATTGTATTATGCGCCGACACTTTCTGCGAACATGCTTATTTTCGATTTCGGCAAAACAAAAGCCGGTGCAGATTACGCAAAAAGATCTTTTGAAGCATCAAGATTTGACGCTGAAACAAGTATTGAACAAGTAATATATAACGTAAAAGTTGCGTATTATAATATGGTTTTTGCCGAAATTCAAAAAGTTGTGTATGAAGATACCGTTAAAGATTATGAATTGCAGTTAAAGCAGGCAAAAGCATACTATAACATCGGTAAAAAAGCGAAAATTGACGTTACAACAGCCGAATACAACCTCGGAAACGCTAAAGTTAACTTGATTAAAGCGAAAAATACCCTTGAACTTGCCGCGGTTCAACTTGCGAACGCAGTTGGTATTCCGGAACTAGAAGGGGTAATTCTTAAAGATAAATTGAATACAAAAGCGTATGAAGTTGAATTTCCGAACTTGATAAAAATTGCAGAAGACTCCCGTCCGGCACTCCTTTCTTCTAAAAAGCAAATGGATGCCGCAGAATTAGGTGTAAGAAGTGCAAAAAGAGCGTTTACTCCTGATTTCAATATCTATGGTTCATACGACAGAGGCGGCCCGAAAATTAACACAGATTACGGCTATCAATTCGGCGGCCAGCTTACTTATTCAAACCTGAACCTCATGCTTTTGAAAAAACAGGTTGATGAAGCAAAAGCAACTTATAGAAAAGCCGTCGCCGACTACGAACAGCAAAGGCAAAATGTATATTTGGAAGTTAAAAGTGCATATATAAATCTTTTGAACTCGCATGACAGCATTGCAGTTTCTAAACTTGCCCTCCAACAAGCAAAAGAGCGGCAATATCAAGCATTCAGAAGATATCAGGTAGGATTGGGTGACGCTATTGAATTTAAAGATTCCGAAAACAGTTACCTGAATGCCCAGCTTGAATACTATTCAAACGTGCTGAACTATAACATAAATGCGGCAGAACTTGAACGTGTAATCGGTGCTCCTATCAAGGAATCTTCTGTAGAATTGTAATTTTTATATGTCACCCTGAACTTGTTTCAGGGTCTCTGTATTATGAGATTCCGAAACAAGTTCGGAATGACATGAAACGCGGAGGTCAATCCGTTGTTTAGTATGACAGATTGGGGCTATTTCGGTGTACTTGTATATAAGTTCCTTTATTTAGATTGCAATTTGCGTGCCGATTATTATACGATGACTGTCGGGTTTGGCATCATTCTGGCAATATACATAGTTGAGAATAAGTTTAAGTGCCTGTCCTTTTATGTAATAATTTAGGCCTGCTGTGTATTCTCTCTGGTTGTTGTTGCTGATTTTTTTATCAGGGTCAAATTCGTCGTATCTTAAAATTGCCTCAAGTTTTTTTGTAATGTGATATCCTAAAGTTACATACCAGCCCTGTCGTTTTTTTGTCGTTAAGCCGGAACCGCCGTTTGAGCCGTCAGCGTTTGCATATTCTGCTCTCATCCATAATTTTTTGTATTCATATCCGAGATAAGCTCCGGTCATAAAATAATCTGTCGAATTTCTCTGGCCGGAAACTATACCGCCGCCGGCTATAAGTTTTCCGTATTTGCCGTCAGTTTTTCCGAGTGGTTTAAAGTTTACCCAGCCGTCAAATTCAACGCCTGGGAAAAAACTGCTAAAATATGTATCGGAGCTGTATCCGCCCAAATCATAATCTAAAAGAGAGTAATCACCTTTCAAACGTACACCGAATTTTCTCACATTGGCAAGATTTCTTGAAATCTGCGAACGGTTTGCTAATGGCAAAGTGTAAGGTGATTGCGCGCCCTCAATTCCGACTCCCGGGCGGGAATTCCCAAGCATAAGGGTATGATGAGGAATTCTATGAGTTTCTACATATAAATCTTGAATAAATTGCTGCATAAACGGGCGGTTGTTTTGCGGTGTCGGATCAAACATTATCCTGAAATCTTCTTTGCCGCCTCTGAATTTCCCGTCAATTAATGCGTTTACTAGGCCGACTCTAAATTTATTATCTACATCTCCGTATTCCGGAAATTCTGTACTCATATTCATCTGAACGACACTCCAGAGATGAACGCTTTCAAGAGGGCCTTTTTCAAAATTGTGTGTCAATGGTTCTTTCAAAAGACACGATGGAACATTTGTGTTTTCTATTTGAAGATTATAAACATTATGCGCATTTTTTGAAAGTTCGTCGTAAAATCTGGTGTGATGTGTTTGCGGCAGAACCTGAACATCTTCTGATAAAACATTCTGCTCGGCTGAACTCTCAAAAAGTGACGGAGTTTCAAGCAGAACTTCTTCCTCCGCCTTAGCAGAGGAAGAAATCCCTAATATTAAAATAAATATAAACAAAATCTTTTTCATTTTTATTTGAATTTAGTTGTTGTGATCGTCTCTTAAATAAGCTGTCCAGAATAATAATACAACAAATACTATTGCTCCGACAATGTTTCCGAGAGTTACCGGAATCAAGTTATTAAATAAACAGCTCTGCCATGTTAAGTGTGAAAGCTGATCAGCGGTTAATCCTGATGCAGCGGCAACGGCAGGGGTATTTTTTAAGAATAATCCGTTAGTTAAGAAATACATATTTGCAATACTGTGTTCATAACCTGATGCAACGAATGTCATAATAGGGAAAAATATCGCAAATATTTTTCCGATAACGTGTCTTGATGAAGATGCCATCCAGATTGCAAGACATACTAACCAGTTACAAAGAATACCTCTTGTGAAGGCTTCAACTAAAGGTAATGATGCTTTTGTATAAGCTGTTGTCAAACCTAAAGCGCCAAGGGCTTCGTGTGAATTGTGAGAACAGCCGGAAAAATAAATTAATGTAGCCAAAATTATTGAACCGACAAGGTTTCCAAAATATACTATTGACCAGTTTCTCAATAATTTCATAAGACTTGTTTTCTTTTCAATTACTGCAAATGTCATCATAACGTTACCGGTGAAAAGTTCAGCGCCGGTTAATACAACCATCATTAATCCGGTAGCAAAAGTCATTGCTCCGACAAGTTTTGCAATTCCCCAGCTAACCTGCTCTGTTCCTGTCATAACAGTTAAAGATACCTGAGCACCGAAGGCGATAAGTGCACCAGCTGCGATTGCAAGTACAAAGGTTTTTGACTTTCTAAAATTAGCTTTTGCCGGCATAACTGTTTCAGATAGTTCATGCGCAACGTCGGTGGGGTTGATACAATCTTTTGTATCCAAATTTTGTGTTGTCATTTTAAATCTCCTTTTTCATTCATAGCTTATTAACCTCGATTAAATCGTGGTGTCGGGGTTATAAATATCTCGGCACAAAAATTTTTAAATTGTCCAAAAAATCCGTCTAAAATTGTATATCATAAAATTTTATTTGCAAGTAAATATTTGTGAAAGGTAATAGAGGGACAGAAGTCAGGAGGGCAGTCTGGTATTATAAAAGACGCTAGGATACTAAGACGCTAAGACGCTAAGAAGTTACGTGATGCAGTTATGTCATCCTGAACGTCGGATTGGCCTCCGTATTTCATGTCATGCTGAACTTGTTTCAGCATCTCATAACTTTAACCCCTCTCCCGAATTTGTAAGTTCGCATACTGCTCACTAACAAATTCACCCTCTCCCACAAGGGGCGAGGGTATGCTCACTTACTCACTTACTTAGATTATTAAGAAATGTAAAAATGAATTTCAAAATGGCTCAAACCCAGATATAATGCCTCATAGGATAGGATAGGATAGGATAGGGCGGGGCGGTAGCAATCTTTTCGGCTGATTATTTTTTATAAAGATGTAAGGGGAATTCGAATTACTCAAAAATGTAAAAATATTTAATTGGAAAGGAAAAAGTTATTATGTCATACGGAAAAATATTATCAAGAATATTTTCAAAAGGTGCGTCTAAAGTAGTTCCGCCTAAAGTGCCGCCATTGCAGCTAAAAGAATTACCTACAAAGGCAGAACTTTTGGCAAAGAAAGTTGATATAGAAAAGTGTAAGATTGATCTTCCGGAAAGTGTTATTGCAAAATTTGCTAAAAAACGTCCGAATGTCGATATTGCAGAGTTTAAAGGTAAGGTTCCGGCCGCTTTTAGTGAGGAAATGGCTAAATGCACAAAGAATTTAAGTGAAATTGAACTTAAATTGGCTGAGCTAAAAAAACTGAAACAACCGAATTTTACAGATTTTATAAAAATTCCGGAAAAAATTAAGATTGATTTAAAAGACATTAAGCGTGCTAAAGTATAGTAAATTATAGATTAAAAGAATTCAGGGGCGGGATGATTTTTCATCCCGCCCTTTTTATATTGGTAGACTAAAGTCTACCCTACAAGTTATACAACCTCCCTTGTTAAAGGGAGGGGGACCGCGTTAGCGGTGGTGGGATTTTTTTCGTCATTGCGAGGAGCGCAAGCGACGTGGCAATCTCGTTACTATAATCCCCCCTTCTCTTCCCCCCTTTGACAAGGGGGGAGGGCATACTTCGCTCGCAATGACGTAAGTAGCCAACCTTCCTGACCTCTGTCACTCTATTTTTACGTTACTTAAAACTTTCCTTGACAAATACTTTTGTTAGTTTTAAAACAAGAAATATCACACTAGCATATTAGGGAAGAGACACTTATGAATAGCTTTTTTATTGGAATAGTTATCCTGCTGATCAGCGGGTTTTCGGCTGGAAAATTTGCGGACAAATTAAAAGTTTCAGTGCTTTCAATTCTTGTCGGAATTGCGTCTGTATTCTGTTTGACGCCTGCTGTTCAATCGCTTGTGAAGGGTGATTATTTTATCAAAACTTTTGATTTTAACAGTTTGTTTGGTGCGGTAAACTTTGTTATTGACCCGTTAGCGGCATTTTTTATTGTTGTTATTTCAATAATGAGTTTGGTTTCCGTGATTTATTCCAAAGGGTATTTAAAACCTTATATTGAAAAAGGAAAAAATATAAATTCGCACCTCGTATTTTTGCCGTTATTGATAGCGTCAATGATGGCGGTTGTAACTTGTCAAAACGCTTTTATGTTCTTGATTTGCTGGGAAGTTATGTCTTTGAGTTCATTCTTCCTTGTAATTTTTGAGAACGAAAAGAAAGACGTTTTAAAAGCCGGAATTAAGTATCTTGTATTTATGCATATTTCCGTACTTTTTATAATGATTGCTTTCGGGATGCTTTCTATTAAAGCCGGAAGCTTTGATTTTTCAGCCTTTAAGCTTGTATTAGAAAATAATGTTCATTTCGCTAATATAATATTTATATTAGCGTTTATCGGTTTTGGATGCAAAGCAGGATTTGTTCCGTTTCATAACTGGCTTCCGGACGCTCATCCGGCTGCACCTTCACATGTCAGCGCGATAATGTCAGGTGTTATGATTAAAACCGGTATTTATGGGATTTTGAGAATAATTTCTCTAATCGGAATTCCTTCAAAATCAATTGCATACACAGTTTTGATAATTTCTTTGGTATCGGCATTGTATGGCGTTTTATACGCTATATCTCAGCACGATTTGAAGAGACTTCTTGCATATCATAGTATTGAAAATATCGGTATTATCGGTATGGGATTGGGTGTCGGAATGCTAGGAATGGCATACCATACTCCGATTGTCGCTATTTTAGGATTTGCGGGCGGAATTTTGCATATTCTTAACCATTCTATATTCAAAGAATTACTTTTCCTTTCAGCAGGAAGTGTTTATACAAAAACTCACACCAGAAATATTGAAGTTCTCGGCGGATTAATTAAATCTATGCCGAAAAGTGCAATACTTTTTCTTATCGGTTCTGTTGCAATTTGCGGGTTGCCGCCTTTCAACGGATTTATCAGTGAATTCTTAATATATCTCGGTATGTTCAGAGGTTTGTCAATTCATAACTTCTTTTCATGCGTTATGATATTGTTTACGATTGCCGGATTGGCTCTTGTGGGAACTATGGCGGTGCTTTGTTTTTCAAAGGCTTTCAGTATAATTTTCTTAGGAATGCCTAGAAGTGAAGAGGCTGAAAAGGTTCAGGAAGATGCCTCTTGTTCAATGATTTTGCCGATGAGCTTTCTGGCTTTGTTAACTCTTGTTATCGGGCTTTTGCCGCAGTACGTTTTTGCTGTTATGTTAAAACCTGTAAGTGTACTTGTTAATATCAATATTTTGGATATGGTTTCTCCTGGATTTTTGATGTGGACGATTTCAATATTTGCGTTTGCATTTGTTGTATTTTTAACTTTGTTAATTCTGTTGAAATTGAAATTTACTAAGGGAAAAATTCAGATGAATGAAACCTGGGGATGCGGATATAACAGAGGAAACAATCACATGCAATATACGGCATCATCTTATGCAAGTCCGTTTTTGACAATGTTAAATCCTCTCTTTAAGAAAGTTTTTGATATTGAAAAACCGCGGAAATTATTCCCGCAGAGCGCGCATTTCAGTATGCATGTAGAAGATATTGAAGAAGCTTATGTAATTGAGCCTGTTGTAAAATCTGACGAGTGGTTCTTGTCAAAATTTGAAGGGCTTCAGGACGGAAATATTCAGTCTTATATTAAATACGGGCTTATATTTTTGATAATTGTAATAATCGGAAGTTTGTTTATGTAGGGAAAACGATATGATAATAAAAATTTTAAACTTAATAATACTTTTATTTGTTCCGTTTTTAATGGCGGGTGTAATCAAGAAAACAAAAGCTTTCTGGGGTGGAAGAAAAGGTGCCTCTGTTTTTCAGCCGTTTTATGATTTCGTAAAATTGCTCAAGAAAGATTTTGTTATAAGTAAAACAACGTCAAAAGTTTTTACAATAGCTCCGATTGTACAGATTGCTTCGGTTTTGTTTGCGGCTATGTTTATACCTTTGGCTTATGGAAATGCCTTGATAAATGTGTCAGCAGGACTTATAATCTTTGCTTATACTCTAAGCCTTGGTAAATTTGCATCGTTAATTTCTGCGATGGATACCGGAAGTTCATTTGAAGGTATGGGTGCATCGCGTGAGGCTTGTTTTACATCAATTGTTGAGCCGGCATTTTTTATGACTATAGCGTCAGTTATGGCTTTGAGCGGAAACTATTCATTTACGGCTTTGCAAAATATTTTATCAAGCTCCGGAAATTACGGAATTTTGATTACGATTTTTGCAATTGCGGTATTATTTATAATGATATTAATTGAGGGTTCAAGAGTTCCTGTTGATGATCCTACTACGCACCTTGAATTGACTATGATTCATGAAGTTATGATTTTGGATAATTCAGGATTAGATTTGGCTTTATTTTCATGGGCAAATTCAATTAAGATGCTGTTGTTGTCATCATTGATTGCATATATGATTATTCCTGCGGGAGTGAGTGTATGGGTTTCGATTTTGATTTATCTTGCAGTTATGTTCTTAATTTCAGTTTTAATCGGAACTATTGAATCGGGTATGGCAAGATTTAGAATGTCGCATGTTTTTGAATTCGTGTTTGTAATGAGTTCATTTGCGCTTGTGGTTCTTTCTCTTGTTGTAGCAAGGATGTTCGGAGGTTAGAGAGAATAAGATGGTAAATGGATTTATAATATTATTTGGCCTTACAATGTTGTATCTGGCGGCAACCAGCAGAATTATCGCCCACATAAGATTATTAATAGCACAGGGTGTTTTGCTGTTTTTGATATGCTGCGGAGGATACGGACATATTGACCTTTTGAATTTTGGTTTTCTTGCGATAGAAACATTGATATTCAAGGGTGTTGTGATTCCTTGGTTTTTATACAGAGTTTTGAAGAAAACTCATTCTAACCGTGATGTTGCGGCTAATATTCCGCATTTCTACAGTTTGGTTATATCTAGTATAATTTTGCTTGTCTCAATTCTTGCATCAAATTATTATATTTCTTCAATGAAATTGATTTCACCGATGTTCTTCGGAGTTTCGGCGGCAACTATTGTGATAAGCTTATGGCTGATTACAATTAAGCACAAAATTATCTCAAATGTTATTGAATTTATTACAATGGAAAACGGTATATTTTTACTTTCATTGTCAGTAGCAAAGGAAATGCCGGTTTTGGTAAATATGGGAGTTTTGCTTGATGTATTCATTGCCGTTTATATTTTAGGTTTGTTTGTTAATGAGATTAACAAGGAATTTAATGATTTGGAAGTTTCACATTTGTCAGATTTAAAGGATTATGAGAACAATGATTAGTACTATTTTAATATTTCCGATAATTGCATGTCTGCTTGCTCTTTTGATTAAGAATAAAGCATTTGATACATTTCTTGTAACTTTGTATGCAGTTGTGCATTTTGTTACCACAATGATGCTTGCTCTGGGTTACGGAAATAAAACGATACCATATTTTGCTGTGGACAATACAAATTTGATATTTTTAATTGTGTTGTCACTGGTATTTTTAATGGTTGCGATTTATAACGCAGGGTATGTTAAAAATTTTGAGTTTCCGGATAAAAAAATAAGCCATTATTCATTTATGATTTTGATTTTTGTGCTTTCTATGACGGGAACTTTATTGAGTACCGACCTTGGCGTTGCTTGGGTTTTAGTTGAAGCTACGACATTATCAAGTGCGTATTTGATATATTTTAACAGAACTAAACATTCAATTGAAGCGGCTTGGAAATATGTTTTCATCTGCTCAATAGGTATTGCGCTGGCATTTGTCGGTATAATTCTTTTGAACATTTCAACCGGCAGTGTAAATTCTTTGAATTTCGTCGAACTTTATGCGAATGCTAATCATTTTAATCATATATGGTTAAAAGCGGCATTTATATTTATGCTTTTTGGTTTTGGTGCAAAAATGGGGCTTGCTCCTATCCATTTCTGGCTGCCGGATGCGCACTCTGAAGCGCCATCACCTATATCGGCATTGTTGTCTGCGGCTTTGTTAAACTCGGCATTCCTCGTAATCGTTCGAGTATTCAAAATTATGGAGCTTGCAAATTGCTCTGAATATGCAAGAATAATGCTTTTTGTAATGGGATTTTTGTCATTGTTTGTGACGGCAGTTTTTGTTTATCATATAAAAAACTACAAAAGAATGCTCGCTTATTCTTCAATTGAAAATATGGGAATATTGGCAATTGGAACAGCTTTAGGCGGTGCGGCTTTTTATGCGGTAGTCCTTCATTTGATAGGTCATTCGCTTGCGAAAGCATCATTTTTCTTGACTTCCGGTAATATTCTTGAACTTTTCGGAACGAAAAGAATTAAATCTGTGAACGGACTTATTGAAGCTGATGGTAAAACCGGCTGGTTATGGGTTGCGTCATTCCTTGGAATTTGTGCATTCCCGACATCAGTGTTGTTTGTAAGTGAATTTTTAATCGTAAAAGAAATGATATTACAGAAACATTACCTTTTCATGGCATTGTTTGTTATTCTTTTGACAATTGTTCTGTTCGGTATCGGAAGAGTTGTTATCAAAATGGCATTTGGCAAAGTCAGCGAAGATAAGGTTAAAGTGATTGAAGATAGCAGACATAAAGTTTGTGTCTGGATGTATATACCGCAGTTTATTATGCTGATTATTGTATTTGTTCTTGGAATTTACGTACCGCCTTTGTTGAACAATATTATACATTTGTCGGCGGCAGGATTTTAGAGGTTGAAAATATGCTGAAAATAAAAAATAATTCGAAAGTAAATTTATCAGATATTCCCGTTTTAAAAATCGGAGAATTAAGAGATGAAATAATAAAAGAAAACAAACGCCCGATTGGATTTTTCGGAAAAGATTGGGGTGAAGGACGCATCCGTTTGTTTGTAATCCTTGAAGATGCTCCGGAACTTCTTGTATCCTCTGCGATTTTTGAGGCAGATGAAAAATCTTATGAATGCATTACAAACGAAATTCCTTCTTTTCATATTTATGAAAGAGAATTCTATGAACAGTTCGGAATAGAACCTTTACATCATCCTTGGCTGAAACCGGTCAGATTGAATCAGGATAAATATGAATTTTTCGAGATGAAAGGGGAAGAAGTCCATCAGGTTGCGGTAGGGCCGATTCACGCAGGTGTAATCGAACCGGGGCATTTTAGATTTATGTGTAACGGAGAAACCGTTTACCACCTTGAAATTATGCTCGGCTACCAGCATAGAGGGGTTGAAGATTTAATGGTTAAAAATCCTTCTAACCAGCTTGCAGAATCTATTTGCGGAGATAGTGTTATTGCCTATAATACCGCTTATTCTCAGATGATGGAAAATCTTAAAAACATTCAAGTTTCAAACAAGGCTCAGTTAATCAGAAAAGTTTGTCTCGAGATGGAAAGAGCCGCAATTCACATCGGTGACTTAGGTGCAATCGCAGGTGATATCGCATATCTTATGGGGGCGTCTGTATTTGGTGCAACAAGAACGCTTGTGATTAACACAATGCTGGAATTCTGCGGAAGTCGTTTTGGACGCGGAATGGTAACAGTTGGCGGTGTTAACTATGATTTGTCTGATGAAAAAATTGAAAGAGCTTTGAAAACTTTTGACAAAGTTGAAAAAGATGTTGAGAGAATGACAAACACAATGCTTAAAAACTCTACGGTAATGTCCAGACTGGAAAAAACCGGAACTGTTAGTGAAGAACGTGCAAAAGAAGCCGGACTTGTCGGAATGGCCGGACGAGCTTGCGGTATTGACGTTGATTCCCGTTTCGATTTCCCTGACAAATGGAATGAAGAACTCGGAATTCGCAAAAAAGCCTTCAAAGCTTCCGGTGATGTTAATTCTCGTTTTAAACTAAGATATAAAGAAATCAGAGAGTCTTTCTCAATTATAAGAAAGTGTTTGGCTAAACTTGCTGATTACAAAAACGACCCATTAATTACAAATGGCGAAGATATGGCGAAAGATGCTTTTGTTGTATCAATTGTTGAAGGCTGGAGAGGTGAAATTGTCCATATAGCAATGACAGATAATGATGGAAAACTTAGCCGGTATAAAATTAAAGATCCGTCTTTCAATAACTGGTACGGATTAGCATTGGCAGTCAGAAACAACGGCGTTTCAGACTTTCCGTTGTGTAATAAGAGCCATAACCTATCATATTGCGGAAATGATTTATAAGGAAAAGAGATTATGTTTGATACTTTAAAATCAAGAATTTATCAGGGAAAACAATTTATAAAAGATATACAAAATGCACCTATGAGAGACCAATTTAGAGGCTTTCCGATATTGAAAGAGGGTGCGGAAGTTTGTGATGAGAATATTTGCCCGACAGGTGCACTAAAAACAAACCCATTAACAATTGATATGGGTAAATGTACTTTTTGCGGAGCTTGTGAAAGAGCTTGTAATGCTATAGAATTCACAAACGGTTATAAATTAGCCTCAACCGATAGGGAAAAGCTGGTTGTTACACCTCAATCTGATTACGAAAATTACGTAAAATCAGCAGTTGAAGTGAAAAAAGAAATAGTTAAAACCTTTGGTCATTCCCTAAAATTGAGACAAGTTTCTGCGGCCGGCTGTAACGGATGCGAAATGGAGTTGAACGCTTGTTCCAACGTTAATTTCGATATGGGAAGATACGGAATAGATTTTGTTGCCTCTCCGCGCCACGCAGATGGGATTGTAATCACAGGGCCTATTTCAAAAAATATGGCTTATGCTTTGGAAAATTGCTATCATTCAGTTCCGGATCCGAAACTTGTAATCCTTTGCGGAGCTTGCTCAATATCAGGCGGAGTTTTCCAAAACAGTACTGAGTTGAATAGAGAATTCCTTGAAAAATACCCGATAGATTTGTATATCCCGGGCTGTCCGGTTCATCCGCTGACATTCATAAACGGAATTTTAAGTTATATAAGAAAATAATGGAACTTAAACCCGACCGCCGCTTAAAGCTTGTACGGATAATCATCTTTTAACTCCCACCGGACACAGTCCGGCCATACGTGTTGCCGGTTTTGGTTTAATCTTATCAATTTTCGTTTAATGGGACGACTGGGAATTGTTTTTACTTACAATTTATACGGATAATCCTTTTTGAACTCCCAGCCGTCTCGCATTAATAACCCGCTGCAATGATAAGAATTTGCCTTACAATCATTTAAAAGATGCTCTCTGCTGACAGAAGTTTCACTACCAAAACTGCAGAAAAATCGGTCTTTATTTCCACAGTAGTTCATATTGGAACTTTCATTGAAACATAATAAGAAGTTATGTAAATCTCTGCCAAATTGATTTGGTTTTTTATCTCCATTCACGTCTACAAAAAAATCAATACAAATTCCATTCCAAAGTAATACAGTAGTGCCATCTGCCAGATATACTTTAGTAGATGATTTGATTTTTAAATCGTTGTTATCTAATGTTCCTTCCTGATTTTTGCCCTGTTCAATTTTGATATATTTAATATATGGAGCCAAATATTTGATAAAGAAATTATAAGTGAATTCTCCGCTAGCATCGAGATCATCATTTCCGTCATCATCTTTTAGCATTGGAGCTTTGTTCCATTCGGAAGGCAAACCGTTAGTAACTTCAGATAACCGAATAGCCTGATTCATTGAACTGTAGAATTTCTTTAACCTTGAAGAATACTCGACTTTTTTATAATGCTGAA
Organism: bacterium; assembly: GCA_017942035.1. Taxonomy (GTDB): domain Bacteria; phylum Cyanobacteriota; class Vampirovibrionia; order Gastranaerophilales; family Gastranaerophilaceae; genus RUG14219. Next base: position 22,659 of record JAGAVG010000033.1, read on the forward strand.
TCAATGCTGGCAAAGTCATCGCCGCCACAATTCCAATTATTCCGAGAGTGATTAGAACTTCCGCCAATGTAAACGCGGTTTTATGACGACCGGCAAGGCGGCAATCCAATTTTTCTGGTAGACTAAAGTCTACCCTACTACTTCGCTCGCAATGACTATTTTTTATCATATTATCCTCTTTCAATTTTTTGCCCTCCATAATTTCATATTTTAGCATCCTGTCTCCTTTCCAGCCATAAACTGACGTTTAAATTTACGCACCATAATTTATATTTTGGTGCGAATAGGCCTGAAATCCACTAAAACATACCTTCTTAAAATTCAAAAAATCACCTAAAAAATCAAAAAGCCCACTTGAAAAGTGGTGGAAAATATTGTATAATAAGGCTATAAAAAACTCGCACCAAAATATAAAATTTGGTGCGTAATTTTTGATTTTTTACGATTTTTCCGTTTGTATGTTGACTTTTTTAAAACTAACATTAAATTTCTTAAAAAAGCCATACATTTAGATGATTTTTAATTGAAGAATTAAAGTCATATTATTAATGGTCGAAATATAAATGTAGTATAAAAGAAGGTAGAAACATGAAAATTAACGGCGGAATAAGTTTTACAGAAAAAGGCTTGAGAGCTTCACTAAGGGCAATGCATGTTCAAAGTGAACTTGTTTCAATGACAAATGAAAACATAACCGGATTTGATAAAATAGGTTATCAAAGAAAAGAACCGGTAGTTTCGTCATTTACGGAATTCTTAGGAGTTCATGGTTTGTCGCAAACTGTTGATGATCAAGTCGGACGTATTGTTTTGACCGAAGGCCCTTTGGATTTTGCACTTGCAGAAAAAGGTTATTTTGAGGTTCAAACGCAGGAAGGTGTAAAACTTACCCGTGATGGCAGATTTAAGCTGGACAAAGAAGGAAACCTCCTTTCACTTACTGACGGGAAAGTTCTATCGGCCGCCGGAACCCCTATTAGGCTTCCTTTTATCCCTCAAAATATAAAAGATATTAAAGTTGATAAAAAAGGTGAAATAACTCTTTATAATCCGAAAACCAACCGGATGGAAAATCTTGGCCGTCTCGGGGTTGTCGATTCAAACGGATATCTGGTCATGTCTCCTCAGGTTATGCAGGGATACAATGAATACTCAAATGTTTCCCTTCAAACAGAATTTATGTCATTAATGCCGGTATTAAAAGCGTTTGATGGAAACCGGCAGATGTTCATGCTGCAAAATCAGAATTTACAAAAAGTTATCAACCAGCTCGGTTCCGCATCATAAGAAGTGTGAGGTATAAATTATGTACACAATGCAATCAATAATCAGAAGAGGAATGAATAACGCGTTAACTCAATTCGAAAGATTGGGTCATGTGTCAAATAACCTTGCTAATTATACGACAACAGGCTACAAAACTGTAAGTTTTGAGCAAATGCTTAACGAGGACGGTTATTTAACAGGAGCAATCAGGACGGATTATAAAAACGGTTCAATCAAGGTTACAAGCAACCCTTACGATGTAGCATTAACTGACAAAGGTTTTATACCGGTAGTTTCACCGGATGGTGATATAGCTTACACACGTGACGGAGCGTTTAAGCAGGGTAAGGAAGGTTATCTTGTAACAAGTGATGATTGGATGGTGGGTGATGGAATAAAAATTCCGGCAAATTGCCATAAATTCACTATAAAACCGAACGGTGAAGTGTTTGTGTATGATGCAATTGACAAACCTGCTCGAAAAATCGGTACAATTCCTCTTGTAACTTTTGACTGTCCGGAGGGGCTAAAACAGGCCGGAATGAACAAACTTGTTCCAACAGAAGAATCAGGAGATGCAATATTAGTTAAAAATCCCGACTGTTTTGCGCAAAATAACATTGAAGTTTCAAATACAAATATTTTCAATTCAATGACGGATATTTTGAGAATAAATGCTTCAATGTTAGCGAGCACAAAAATGATGAAGGTTGTTGATGATATGTATAACAAAGCAATAAATATCAGAGAAGGATAAGGGGAGGAATAGCAAATGTTTTCAACTATGGATAATATGGGCAAAGTCTCCTTAATGCTTGATTTGATTTCTCAAAAACAGCGGGCATTAGGTTCAAACCTTGCGAATATGGATACTCCCGGTTATGTAAGAAGGGATGTTGAATTTGCCGATTATTTAGGAACAATAAACAATCCTATAGAAACAAGATTATCAGAAATCCTCGGGCCTTCAGGGGTAATAGAAGAGAGAGATTACGAAGAAATTGACCCGGCGAAAGAATTAACGGAAATGCAAAAAAACTCCCTGTTTTATACAATGGCAACCAGAAGAATGTCTAATATAATTACAGAAATGAAAACAGTAATAAATGTAGGTAAATAGAAATAAAATCGGAGCGTAACTTATGAGTATAATGGAATCAATGAATATTGGCTCAAATGCCTTAAGAGCACATGGCTTAAGAATAGATATCCATGCCAAAAACATGGCAAACATTGATACACCGAATTACGTAAGACGTATTCCGATATTAAATGCGACGGAAGACATTTCCTTCCATGGTCTGATGAACAGCATGAAAGAGGATGTATTTGGTGTAGGAACCCTTCCGTATTTGCAAGGCGGAGTAGCATTTAACGGTTGTGTAGAAGATCCGACTCTTGGGGATAAGATTTATCGTCCGGGGCATCCGGATGCAGATGAAAATGGTTACATCAGAGCCTCAAACGTAAATCCGATGGTGGAAATGTCGGACGCAATCCTTGCCCAGCGAGCTTATGAGGCAAACTTAGCGGTAATAAGCATGACAAAAGCAATGGCTCTAAAAGCTGTCGAAATCGGTAGATAGTTTGTCATTGGGGACTTATATACAAGTTTACACTAAATTAGTTCCAACATGTCATTCCGAACTTGTTTCGGAATCTCCTAAACTTGAGATGCTGAAACAAGTTCAGCATGACAGATTTGGACTATTCCTGTGTAAACTTATATATAAGTCCCTTGTCATTCTAAGGCGATTACAGGCATCTATATAGTTATAATAAATTTAGTCTACTCTTGTTAAATAATTAGCATGGTATTGGTTTGCAATTCTGCTATTTAAGTTATCAAGAAGTTTTTGAAGATTTTTGTCAGGCACATATACAAAAAGTTCACCGCCACCGATAAGGAATTTATTGTTGATTTTTTTAACTTCATCTTCAATAGTATTTCTTTTTACCAAATCAATAATAACATCTGATGTACTGTCGGCCAACTTTTTAACCTTAAAAATAGCTCCAAATTGTACGTTATTATTATATTTTTGAGTTGTTCTGTCAACTTGCATATTAATCTCCTTGTTTTTATATATTATATTAAAATACGTAAAAATAAAATTTGACAAATTATTAAAAATTTGTGAGAAAATGTAATAAAAATATTTACAAAATAAATTGATTGAATATTTTGTTGTTTGTGTTATAATTAACGGGTACGGAAGCAACTTCTAGTACATCGTTAAAACTTAATAATAATTGTGTCGACGTGGCGCAAGCCGAGCAGAGGCATGAGCGAAGCGAAAGTCGAACAATCATAAGCGGAAACCGCGTTTTTCGCTTTGATTGTGAGCGGTGCCGTTTAACGCGAGGCGCAGGTAGGAAGTGATTAGTCATTTTCGAGAGGGTATTAAGCAAAGCTTAATACGTCCGCCACAGACAGTTCTAGTACATCGTTAAAACTTAATAGTAATTGTGTCGACGTGGCAAGGACTCCGAAATTTTAATTGAGTATTAAAATTTTGGAGGATGCGAACAAAAGTGAGCATGTCCGCCACAGACAGTTCTAGTACATCGTTAAAATTAAATAGTAATTGTGTCGACGTGGCGGAATCGGTATACGCGCACGTTTGAGGGGCGTGTGGGGAAACCCGTGCGGGTTCAAGTCCCGCCGTCGACATTTAACTTTTTAGAGTCTCCTTGATGAGGCTCTATTTCAGTATTTAAACGGTTTTGGCGAGTTCCAATCATAGTTACATTGCTCAAGGTCAAACGGTCTTTTTTAAGGGCTTGTTTTGCACTCTCTGAGCGAGTTTCAAGAGTTCCAGTCAATGTTTTTAAGTCTGCTGAGAATTCCTGTTTTCGTCTTGCTTTCATTTGTCTTAGGTGTTCAAACACTGGTCTCAACTTCACTTTAAGCCTGTTTGTATCTTCATCAAATATGATACTTTCAGTTATAGTATTCAGTATCAGTCGTTTTTCTTCAAGTGTAGCTTTCAGGTATAACTCAGGTATTCTGTTTGCAAAGTCAATTAAGATACTAATTCGTTTAACTGTGTCCTTTGAGTTCTCAGATAAATTACTTATCTCATTAGCAACAGCACTCTTTCGAGTTTCCAGTTTCTTGATTATTTCTGCTCGTGTTGTATCACTTACCCCTAATTTGCTTGTGTTACTTGCTATTAAGTGCTCTGCTATCAGGTCTGTAAGCTCATCATATTGCTTTTTAAGGTCATCAATCGACTTATGTTCATATTTCTTTAAGTCTTTAATGGCATTAGTTATCTCTTTCTTAACTGCCTTGATTTCAGCTTCTGTAATATCAAAGCTCTCAATTACTTCTTGCATGGCTTCATCAATTAAGACTTCATTAATATTCTTCTCTTTTCTATGTGTCTTTAAATAGTTTGAACAATGATAATATAGGTATGTGCCACTGTTATTCGCACCGTGTTTTGTTATTCCAACCATACTATAGCCGCATTTAGCACATTTGATAAAGTTAGAATATGTATAGACAAGCCCTCTGGGAGACTTAATTTCAGACCCTTTAAGCATGAGTTGCACCCTGTAGAATAACTCAGGTGATACAATCGGCTCATGCACACCGTCAAAAATATCCCCACCATGAACTACTTTTCCTGCATATACAGGGCTCTTGATGATGTCTTCAATTCTTTTTACTGTGTATGGTTTACCTTTGCTATCTACAAATCCATACTTAGCTAACTCTTTTCCTATTCTTTCATAGGAGAAAAGCCCTGTAGCATAAAGCTCAAAACATCTCTTTATATGGTGGGCTTTGTTCACATCAGGTTTGATAATTCCATGTTTGTGCTCATCTCGTGTGTTGATATAGCCTACAGGGGCTTTGCCATGAAAATACCCCCTTGTTACACGGTTTCTAACTACTGAGCTTGTTCTCTCTTTGATATTGTCAAGCTCATCTTCTGCTTGCCCTATATAAACACCTATAAGGACTTTCTTAACTTTCTTGATGTCATCAAAGTTTTCCATGATACTTGCAATAGTACAACCACACTGCTTTATAGGTTTAAGTATTTCTGCAAAGAAATCTTCTAAGCAACGAGAGAGCCTGTCTAACTTCCACACAACAACATAAGCAACCTCATGCCTGTGTTCTTTTACATATTTTAGCATGGCTTTAAGTCCTTTACGGTCTGTGTTAGAGCCCGTTTTGCCTGCGTCCTCAAAGTACACAAAGCTATAGCCTTGTGCTGTTGCTTTGTTCTTGCAGAGCTCTTTCTGCATTTCAAGGCTATAGCCACTGCTAGCCTGTTCAGCAGAGCTAACTCTGCCATAACCTACAACGATTTTTCTACTACAATTTTTCTTTGTCATATTCGTTCTCCTTTTCTATTATAGCATGCTCAGGGTTATCAACCCTAATTCCAATCTGCGTTATAGTGGTCATAAGCTGTGTTATACAAGCCTTAGCAACCACTTCATCCATTTGCTCACTAGGGGGCTCAAATTCAACAATTAGCTTTTTATCCATTATCCACCCCCATGCCAGTACTGTAATAAGCTTGTAGCCTTGCAAGCAGGGCAAGTATAACGGTTATTGACTTAGGTTTGCGATAAACTAAGAAATTCAATACATTTTGCTTAGAATTACTAAGACGGTTAAAGTATTCAAGCTCAGTATCACTGGCATTTATGTATTCAGTCCTGATATGGCTCTTAGTTAGTGCCAAGTCAAAGTTATTTTCTCTTAATAATTCTATAAATCTCTCAGCTGTAAATATTTCAGACAGTGTAAAACCCTCAGGGGCTGTAGAAATGGTATTAAGCCATTCTAAACGGTCTAGAAGCTCTGTAGGATTGCCACTAAACAATTCAAACATCTGTAGCATAACAGGGGCTGTACTGTTTAAAACATCTGTAAGCTTTACAACTCCCTTTTCAGGACTTATAACATTTAAAGCATCTCTAATATTTTTTAGTTTAAATAGCTTTACTTCAAGCCTTAATGTGCGTTCTGCAAGCTCAATCCCCGTATCGCCTATAATATCAGTGTATCGTGTAGCTCTTGTTCTTTTTTTAACACTATAGTCTAATTCCTGTCCTTTGCTGTAGATGACAAAAGAATAGCCTGAGCTCTTAGCTTTTGGTTTAAGAGCCAAACCATGCCTGCCATACTTCGTGATATTAAAACGGTTTGTGGCAATAGGGAAGAACGAACTCACACCGTCTATATACCTTGATACTTCTCATATTGTAGTATTCTTGCGTTGACTCTTTCATGACTAACACAATTCTCTGATAGATGTTGCTTACAGTGTTATTCTGTGTTAAGTTATTCTTGTCAAAAAGTTCCAAAGGTTGGAGTTTCACGACATTTTTAAACGAAAGGATATGTATTATGCAAGTACAGCAAGTTTCTAATCAACAATATAAACCTAATTTTGGAACTGTTTATTTGAGTTCAAAAACTTTTTCAAAGCAACAAACTAAAGTTGCAAATATAATGATTGAAGAATTTAAAAAGATTTTACCTTCTAAAAAAATATCTTTGCAAGACTGTTTTCAAAAAAAAGGATATGATTTTGTAATTGAACCTTATAGAGATAATGATAAATTGGTTTCATTAAATGCATATAAAGGATTTAGACTTGAGGGTACTGGTATTAATCAATATGCTACATATAACAAAGGAGAAAGTTTCCATGTAGGAAATTACAATGATGAGTTTGTTTCAAATTTAACAAAAGATTTGAAAAAGACATTATTCTAATCCTAAATAGATACTACAGCTCTCATATAAATATTATCCATTTAAAAAGCAAGCAGAAAAATGCTCTTTACCTACAGAAAACTGTGACGGTATTTTTTTTGTACATATATCCATACATTTTTTACATCTCGGATGAAACCGGCATCCGGCTATGGTTTCATGGATTGTCGGCGGCTGGCCTTTTATGGTATCTAATTTACGGTTTCTATTATTAGGAAGTGAGTCCAACAAAGCTATTGAATATGGATGGGAGGTTTTTTTGAAAAATTCATCAACCGGTGCATTTTCAACAATGCGCCCGCTGTACATTACAGATACAATATCGGCATTATCTCTCACCAGCCCCAAATCATGAGTAATCAAAAGGATTGAAGTTTGTCTTTCCTTTTTTATTTCTTTTAAAAGATTCATTATTTGGGCTTGAATTGTTACATCTAATGCAGTTGTCGGCTCATCGGCTATTAGAACTTCCGCATTACAAGATAATGCCATTGCAATAATTGCTCTCTGCTTCATCCCGCCGGAAAACTCGTGAGGATAAGAATTCATTCTTTCTTTTGCTGCCGGAATTTGTACTGCATTTAACGCATCTAACGCTTTTTTATAAGCCTCTTCACCTTCTAAATTCTGATGGATTTTTATAACCTCTAAAAGTTGGTTTCCTATTGTGTATAAAGGATTTAATGAAGTCATGGGATCTTGCGGTATCAGTGCTATTTTTTCTCCGCGAATCTTTTGAAGCTCTTTTGAACTTTGTATAAGTATATTTTTGGATTGAAAAATTACCTCTCCGGATTTCACAACCGCACTTTTGGGTAATAAATTGAGAATGCTCATTGCGCTTAATGTTTTGCCGCATCCTGACTCTCCAACCAGTGCACTCATACAGCCTTTATATAGATTAAATGAAACATCAAAAAGTGCTTGACGAAAGCCGCTTTCTGTATTAAATCCGATGTTTAAGTTTTTTATCTCTACACTTTTCACCTCTTCAGTATATAGTTTTTTTTATTTTAAGTAAATAGGATATTTAGGTAAAAATGAGAAATGTTAACTTTTGTTAATAAATTTAATCTTTCTGTAATGCAGGTATATCAAGTGATTTAGAAATTTCACCAAAATAACACATAAAATTTCATGCAATTTTTCAAGACAAAATTTTTTTATAAAGACATAGGGGATAATTTAAAAATTAATTTTCTTGTCACGAGGAAAATTGAAAGGGGAAAAAAGATGACAACAAATTTTAACACTGTAGATGCTCTTCAAAGACCAAGCTTGTTATTTGGCAGCAAAAAAGAGCGCAAAGCTGTAAGAAAAAATTTAGAACAACAGTTTATGTCTGAATATTTGGCAAAAGGCATGAATGAAAAGCAAGCAAAAAGATTTGCAAAAGCTAAAGTAGAAAATTATGCAGCCGAAGAAAGAGTTGCTAGAACTGTTACTTATTATGACAAAGAGGCTGGAAAAGAAGCAAAAAAATTAGTAAAAAAAGAAGATATGCCATTCTTCGTTGAAATTTTGAGTAAAAGAGACAAAAAAGTTATCGATCGCAATGCCGAAGATTTTAAAAACAATGGGGAATTAGCTCTGAATAAATCAAAAGAATTTATTCATGGCTGGACCGGAGATGACTTAACACTTAATGATGGTTCAAATTTGGAAAGACCGGAAGATCATGTACTTGCAAATTATTTAGGAACAAGTGATAGAAGAGCAAGACATATTGCTAAGAAATTCGGATTTGAAGCACCTAGTCTAGCATTGAAACGTGCCGCTCACGTTGCAACCGGAGGACTTTTAGGTGGAGCATTCGGTGGCGGAGCTGCAAAATCCGGAGATACAACAGCAACCTTCTTTAGTAATGCAGTTGTAGATCATAATGGAAACATTTTAAAAGACCCAATTCTTGATATTGTTAAAATCCACGGTGATGTTGCCGGCGCACTGACAGCAGGTGCAGTACTCGGCGCATTAGGCGGTATCGGAACAATTAATGCAGTTGGCGGCGACAAAGACTTGTTCAACGGTCGCGAACCAAAAGCAATTATTGAATCTCGTAACATAAAAGGTCTTGATAAGAGCATTCAACCTTTAATGACCGCAATTATTGCAGATGAAGTAATGACAGATGATCAGAAAGTTCAGCTCATAACAGAAGCTATCGGTAAAAATTCAAGTTCATTATGTAATGAAAGAGAATTTGTGGCATTATACGACAAAATTCTTAATCAAAAACCGCAAGGCAATCAACCACCGCAAGGTAATACGCAGCCACCACAGGGTAACACTCAGCCGCCGCAGGGGAACACTCAACCTCCACAGGGTAATACTCAACCGCCGCAAGAAACTTGCCCGATTGAAGATTACGAAAAAGATGTAAAAGAAGAAAAAGATGTCGAAATGAAATCTTACGATTACAGACCAAAAAGAGGTGAATACTGGTACGGAATTGTAGCTGCTAAATATGGCCTAAAAGACCCGGTAGAAATTAAAGCCGCAGTTAAAGAACTTAAACAATTACACGGTTTAACAGATGCACAAAGAAAACAAAATATTCAACCTAAGGTGATGCATCTTCCTGAAACTTTACACGGACATAAATATCTGGGAAATAAAGTTACAGAAAGAACAAATAAATTCCCAAAAGCAAAACCATATAATGGTAAATACACAAATCCGACAACTAAACAACAAGTAGAAACTAGAAAATATGGTTTTGAAGATTGCGAATACACAAGCCCGCTATATAATGACAAGGCAACTCGTAATGCGGAAAAAGAAAAATACGCTCAGTCAAGAAAATAGAAATATTTAAAACTTGAATAATAAAAAAGACCTTTGATATTACCATCTACGGAGATTCAAAGGTCTTTTTTTTATGTTATAATGAAGATTAGAAGGCAAGCTGGTATTGGAATGTAAATTCTTTCTTACTTCCTCACCTACTAACTTACATACTTTAACGAGATTGCCACACTCACTACGTTCGTTCGCAATGACTAACCTGATTTCCCACCGGACACAGTCCGGCCTTACGTGCTGCCGATTTTGGTTTAATCTTCGCAATTTTCGTTTAATTGGACGGCTGGGAAATTGTTCTTAAATTATTTACCAAGTGGGATAATCGTCTTTGATTTCCCAGCCGTCATATTGGATAAGTGTTGTGCAATAACCTTTTTGCCAAGTAGAGCATTTTTGCATCAGCCATTCTCTTGTTCCGTCCCAAGCATAAGTAGGTGTATTCCCAGCAATCCAGAATCCGAATGTCTTTTTGCCATCAGAAATAGTTTCTGAATCTTCAAATGGCCCGTTATCAGCTAATTGCTTGCAATCTTTGTAATATGGACAAAATATTAGATAATTTCTAACAGATTCATTAGGTCTGGTAAAATGGTAATAATAAAACCCTGAACCGTTTTGCAGTGCACCTGTAATTCCATATCTTGATTTTTCAACTTTCATAGTTCTAACATATTTGCCAAAGGTTTCATTATAAGCATTCAATGCAGCTTCCGGATCTTTTGCACCTAAAGTTACCGATAAACTGCCGCCTTGTTCATATTCAACCTGCCTGTAAGCTTGTTGCCAAACAGACGCAAATTGCTTAACCCTCGTGGCAACGACTTTTTTCTGATGCTTCGTAATTAACGCCGGCAACGTCATCGCCGCCACAACACCGATTATCCCGAGAGTGATAAGAACCTCCGCCAATGTAAACGCGGTTTTACGGTGACCGGCAAAGTGTGATAAAGCTTCTGCCGAAGTGTAGGCGGTTTTACGGTGACCGGCAAAGTGTGATAAAGCTTCTGCCGAAGTGAAGGCGGTTTTACGACGACTGGCAAAGTGTGATAAAGCTTCTGCCGAAGTGTAGGCGTTTTTACTACAACTGACAAAGTGTGATAAAAAAACTTCGGCCAAAGTGAACGCAAATTTCTTTTTCATAATTTTCCTCATAGTTATATTTGTATAATAACATATTAAACTTTGTTTGTAAATAGTTTTACTTTGTTTATTTGATTTTAAAAGCAACTTAACATAATAGAAGGTAAAGTTATGACAAATATAAAAAAATTATTAGGGGCGAAGATTAGCCAAATTAGAAAAGAGAAGGGGATTTCGCAGATGAAATTTGCGGAAATACTCGGGATTTCAACAAATGCATTAAGCCTGATTGAAACCGGAAACGGCTTTTTGACTGCCGAAACCCTCGAAAAAGTTCTGGAGAACTTGAATGTTGAACCTGACGAATTATTTTCATTTGGCGGAACGAAATCTAACGAGGAATTGCATCAAAATATTCTTAAAAACTTAGAAATAATCAAAACTGACAGAACTAAACTTACGGTTATAAATACAATAATAAAAACATTAATGTAAAAATTAAAATACCTTTGTAGTATAATGTTTTCGACAATTTGAGTTATTTTTGTACAATTTTAGTGAAATATATAGGAGAAAATTTTGCTGGCATATAGTTACAAACAACACGGAGTTTTTGAACTGACAGAAAAACAAAAACCGGAGATTTTGAATTCCGAAGACGCAATTGTTCGGGTTACAATGAGCAGTATTTGCACAAGCGACTTACATATAAAACATGGCTCGGTGCCAAAAGCTGTGTTGGGAATTACCGTCGGACACGAGATGGTCGGAATTGTGGAAGAAGTTGGAGCAGATGTAAAAAACGTAAAAGCAGGTGATAGAGTTACGGTGAATGTCGAAACCTTCTGCGGTAAATGTTTTTTCTGTAAACACGGGTTTGTAAATAACTGTACAGATAAAAACGGCGGCTGGGCTTTGGGTTGTCGTATAGATGGCGGACAGGCAGAATACGTTCGTGTTCCTTTGGCAAACCAGGGGCTAAATAAAATTCCTGATACAGTCACCGATGAAGAAGCTCTTTTTACAGGTGATATACTTGCAACCGGCTTTTGGGCTGCGCGTATTTCCGAAATCAAAGAAGATGACACCGTGTTAATCATCGGTGCCGGTCCGACAGGAATTTGTACATTACTTTGCGCAATGTTAAAAATTCCTAAAAAGATTATCGTGTGTGAAAAAGATGAAACAAGAAGGAATTTTGTCAAAAAGTATTACCCGAATGTAATTGTAACCGAGCCTGAAAACTGCCTTGAAACTGTAAATAAAGAAAGCGAACATGGCGGTGCAGATGTTGTTATAGAAGTTGCGGGGACAGAAGAAACTTTTCAGCTGGCATGGCAGGCAGCAAGACCAAATGCCACAGTTACAATAGTAGCATTATATGACAAGCCTATGACTTTGCCGTTACCTGAAATGTACGGAAAAAATTTGACATTTAAAACCGGCGGAGTAGATGGCTGTGACTGCGAAGAAATCTTAACTCTTATTGAGCAGGGAAAAATTGATACAACACCTCTTATTACGCACAAATTTCCGCTTAAAGATATTGAAAAAGCGTATGAAATATTTGAAAAAAGACAAGAAAATGTCATAAAAATTGCAATTGTTAATTCATAATACTAAACTAAAACAAAAGTAATTTTTGTTGGCACAATAATGTCAACCTGCCGCTATTTCTTCAAATAGTCCATGTTGCCCTGCTCAAGAATATATTTTGAACAAGACCAGCCATAACTTGAACTGTTACAATCATCATTTCCAAATGTTACAATACCGTTTTTAACAAGTGCAAATAGAAATATATCTTTTGCTATGGTATTAGGCGGATTTTTACCATTAATATCTATCCATAAAGTTCCACAAGAATTATTTACGCCATAATCATTAGTGGCACAATATGTATTTACAGCAGTTCTTAGCCACATATAAGTTCCATCGTTTAAAATTAGTTTATAATAACCATTGTTAGAGTCATAATTTGCCCAGTTATTGCCATTCAGAAGCTTAATAGTTCCATTTTGTAAACATCCGCTTGATGTTCCGCAATCTTTGGCAATTTTTAAATACGGTTTCAAATAATCCATTAACTTTTCGGTACCTTCTTTTGTAAGTCCACCTGACACATCCCATTCATCTAAATAACCATGATCTTTAATTGCCATTAACTGTGCCTGAGACATGACAGAATAAAATTTCTTAACCTTGTTAACCGTAACCCGCTCCTGATGCTTTTGAATTAAAGGAGGCAGCGTCATCGCCGCAACAACGCCGATTATTCCGAGAGTAATCAAAACTTCCGCCAAGGTAAACGCGTTTTTGCTTTTTACCCTCTCTCTTTGTGAGAGGGTTGAATTTGTTAGTGAGCAGAATGCGAACTTACAAATTCGGGAGAGGGTTTTATGTAATGACTTTGCCCCCTCACCCTGCCCTCTTGCCTTCTGTTCTTCTATATTCATACTTTTATCCTCCTTTTCAGACTTAAACTACTTTTTAAATTTTCGCACCATAATTTATATTTTGGTGCGAGTCGGTTTGAAACTCCCTAAAACATACCTTCTCAAAATTCAAAAAATTTACAAAAAACGACAACAGACCACTTGAAAAGTGTCTGAAAATATTGTATAATAAGGCTATAAAAAACTCGCACCAAAATATAAAATTTGGTGCGAGTTTTATTAATAAATTTTAAAAATTTTATGCGATACGGTAAATCATAGATTTACCACATACTACAGGTTCCGATCGCTCTCAATGACGAAATTGAGACAAAAAATACACCGAATTTGCATTCTGGTATAAGTTATTCTTTTAACGCTATATCTTTAACAGCGAACATACAAATTCACCAACTTTTTTAGCTACATTTTGAAGAACTGTCATCTGTTGAAATTCTCTATTAATTGCACGCTTTTCAAGTCCCATTTCATCGTGCTGTTCACAAGATTTTAAATCTTTTGCTACAACTGTTTTAAAATTCATTTCTGCGATTTCAACTGATTCTTCATATTCGGGAGTGCCTTTTTTGAATTGACCAAATTCGTCAAGCAATTTAGTTTGGAAACTTTTAGTATCTATTCCTGCAAATTCTTTTTCATGCAGTTTCATGTATTCTTCCAAAGTCATTCCGACTCTATTAAGAGCCTCATTACTTGCTTCTTTTCCACCTAAATACATCTTTATCATATCAGATAAATGCTGTATTTCATGCGAAACAATATCTAAAATATTCACACCATCTTTCAGTTCCGCAATATCATTCACCACGTTTATTTGACCATTTCCTAGAGTTTCGGCCAATGGCACAAATCCTTTTTCAGTCAGCCACTGTTCAGGAGATTTTTCGCTTGTTTTTATACTGTGTAAATCTTTAGCTTTAACTGTTTTTATTTTCGGTGCAATACCTTCAATATTATGCAATCTTTCATTAATAATTTGTGATAATTGTACTTTTTCCTCAAATCTATCTGCTGAAAAATCTTGATATAAAAGTGCAGGCTGGCCGTCTCGTTCTGTAATCACACTCTTTCTCATAATAAAAGGTAAATACTGCTGTTCTGATTCTGTCAAATCTAATTTGCGACCTTTTGTGTTTTTATGGTTAATTTGAGTTGGCTTACCGTCCCAATGATATTGGTAATTTATACCGGCAGGAGCTTTTCCTCGCCTCAAAACTTCAAATCCGCCCATATCACCATTTTTAGCAAGTCTGACAAATGAATTTGAGAAGAACAATTTATCTTCAAGAATATTAGCTATTATAGAATTATAATCCGTTTTCTCAACTGTTCCATCTGCAATAAAATTTCCTTCCTGATCTAATTTACCAACATTTATTGTTTTTCTGGCAGTATTAATGCACCCTATAGTTTTATCAATATCTGTTACAACATCTGTAACAGTTCCTTTATCGTCAATATACCTGGTATAATGCTGAATTGATTTTCCATTGCTATCCTTGAAATTATAAGTTGAGAAACGACCTTTAGCTCCTATACCTTCTACTAAGTTATACTCCTTCGCATTTGCTAATGGTAAAATAGAAAGACCATTTGACCCGTGAATTTTTTCGCCGCTTTTTATTATATTTCCAAAAGATTTTTGAATTAATTTTACTGGCTTTATATTCATAACTTTTCCTTTAAAGTTGTGCTAACGTATATTTAAAATACATAAACCTTAAAGTTTGCTATAATATTAAAATTTATTAAATTAATAAAATTTGAACAAAAAAAAGCACCAAACTTTATATTTTGATGCGAGTTTTTTATAGCCTTATTATACAATATTTTCCACCACATTTCAAGTGGTCGTTTGTTGTTTTTTGTGAAATTTTTGAAATTTAAGAAGGTATGTTTTAGTGAGTTTCAGACCTATTCGCATCAA
>JAGAVG010000004.1 GCA_017942035.1 bacterium
GGCTGGAAAATTCCGGATGATTATCCGTATAGAGTTAAGTATAAATAAATTTTCCAGCCGTTCTGTTTAACAAAAATCAGTAAAATTAAACCAAAATCGGCAACACGTAGGACCGGACTTTGTCCGGTGGAAAATTCCGGATGATTATCCGTATAGAGTTAAGTATAGATAAATTTTTCAGCCGTTCTTCTAAACGAAAACTATAAGACTAAACCAAAATCGGTAACACGTAAGGCCGGACTTTGTCCGGTGTGAAATTAAATATGATTATCTATGGTAAACCAAATTGATTATTGCGAACGAGGCAATAATATTATAACAAGGCCGCAACATCGATACATGTTTTTAGTTTCAAGGCATAGATATTGTCAAAACCGAACGGGAGAAGTTTTACCGCATCTTTTTCCGTTGTGATTATCGGGCCTGAAATATTTTTGATATCATCTGGGGTGTATTGGTGATGGTCGTCAAATGTGATTTTTTCTTTTATGTCGTAATCTTTTAAAAACTCAAAAAACTGTTCCGGTTGGCCGATGGCGCAAAGCGCCGTGGCGCTTTGCGCCTTATCTATAATTTCACCATTTTCAATATTATAAATATAGTCCGGTTCAACCTTACAGATTGAAGTTTCGACTTTCATTTTTTTTGACATTATTTTAGCAAGTTTTTCCGCGCGCTTATGATCGACTGATTTGCTTACAATGACAAATTTATCAATCCTATTAAATGCCTCAAGTCCTTCTCTGAGCGGGCCGGCGGGGAGGAGGTTTTCGTTTCCGAAACCTTTTACAGAGTCCATTAAAACTATGTCGATATCTCTGTGAAGTTTTCTGTGCTGAAATCCGTCATCAAGAAGAATTACGGTCGCGCCAAAGTTCTCAACTGCGTATTTTGCGGCATTATATCTGCTTTTTGAGGTAACAACTGCGCATCCGGTGTTTTTTGCAAGCCAAAAGGGTTCATCTCCGGCCATTTGTGCATTATAAAAAATTTCTTTGCTGTCGGAAATTACGTTTATATTTTTGTTTGAAAGTTTTCCGCCATATCCGCGCGAAACTATTGCAACATTTTCGCCTTTGCTTTTTAAGTATTTGGCAAGCTCACAGACAACCGGAGTTTTTCCTACTCCGCCGGTTGTAATATTTCCGATTGAAATTACACGAGCCTCTACTTTTCTAGGTGTTAACAATTTTTTATCATACAAAAAATTTTTCAGTCCGCTACCTATACCGTAAAACAATGATGCAAACTTCAAAACTTTAAAAACAGCTCCTTTTGCGTCCTTATTGTAGTGAATTTTTGTTATTTCTGTTTTAAAATTTTTTTCCATCATTACACCTAGAAAAGTAACCTGAAGAGTAAAAATCTCTTATTCAATTTTTCGGAGAATTTTCTTAAATTGCAGGTCGTAACACTTGCATCTTCCATAATCTGGGCAAGTTCGGTTTTCTTTTCAGGATTAAGTTTGTTAACCGTTTCAAGTGTTGTGGAAACCTGTATCATTGCGTTGTTTGCATTTGAAACCGCTGATTTTAATTCGTTTTTAAGCTTTTCATCACCGGTCATAGAATTTACAGACTCACTAATTTCGTTAACATTGTGCATTGTCGCTCTGAAATCCTGAGCAAGCTGTTGGGATTGAGCATCATCCCCGATAATTTTATTGATATTTCTTGCAAATTTATCAACAGAGTCTGCGGTGGAAACTATAGATTGTCTGAAATTAGGATCGCCTATAAGTTTATCTACACTAGCTGCAACCTTGTTAAAATCTTCCGTAGCACTGGCAAGCATTGTCATTAGGCTGTCTAAATCTTTTTGGGATGCATCAATTAACTCATTTACTTTAGACATAGTTTGGGTAGTCTGCGCGGTTAATGAATTTATGTTAGCAACAGATGCTTTGAGTTCCGCGATAACCTCATCAGATAAAAGGTCATTAACCTTTTTATTAGTTTCAGTTAAAGATTCAGCCGCTTTATACTGCCAATCCATAAAATCAGCAATTCTCATCGGTTCAATAATTGTGTAAGGCGAATCTTGTTTCGGGTAAGGAAGTACAACATCATCAAGAGTAGCAATTCTCAATTTTGTTTTTCCTTCTTTTTTTACAAGTTTACCCTTCAAAAACTCAGGGAGGATTAGTCCCGGCAAATCGATTATATAATCAACTTTATATGCATAATTTGTATCAATTTGGTCTTTAACTTTTACCGGAACAACGTCCTTAGCTACAACCTCAACACTTTTAATTTTTCCGACATCATAAATTGAATCGTCAAGTTTCATCTGTACGGAATCGTCTTTATCTAAAAGTCCGCTTCTGGTCATAGGAATATATACAGTTCTGATTTTAGGTGGTGTAATTTCTAGGAAAAGTTCACCGATTAAACCTGATTGCTGAATTGAAAATGTAGAGGCTTCCGGAATAGATACATTCGGATCAGTTATAACAAATTTCAATTTTACATAGCTATCCTCACCGTCTATAACAGGAATAACTTCTTCTACTTGACCAACCCGAAGCCCCATCATCTGAACTCCGGCGCCCGGACGCATTCCGTTAACATCTTTGAACTGAATTTCCATACGGTCAGCAGATGAAAATGCCCTTCCTTTAACCTTCAAAATAACACCCAGCAAAAGTAGCAGAGCTAAAATTGATAAAAGACCAACCTTAAATGACGATGAAAATTTCATTATGAACCTTTCACATATATTACTACATAGAAAATACTACCAGAAAAAACTTAATATTGCAATCAATGAAGAGATTGTAACCGGGCAATTCAGGTTATTAGAGGGCCAGAAGTCAAGAATGCAGGCTGATTAAGTAAATAACCTGATCTCCATATTGCTAAAAACAATTGTAGGGTTTAGTCTACCGAAAGTAAAGTAGGTCGTCGGCATTAAACAAAACGGCTGGAAAATTTATCTATATTTAACTCTATACAGATTGTCTTCCGGAATTTTCCACCGGACAAAGTCCGGTCCTACGTGTTGCCGATTTTGGTTTAATATTATTGATTTTTGTTAAACAGAACGGCTGGAAAATTTA
>JAGAVG010000005.1 GCA_017942035.1 bacterium
AGTGCCATAATCGTTAACCGCCATTAAAAATGCCTGATTAAGAACGGAATAAGCTTTTTTAAGCTGAGTTACCCTCTGCTTTTCTTTGTATTTTTGAACTAAAGAAGGTATGGTCATCGCCGCCACAACCCCGATTATCCCTAGGGTGATTAGAACCTCGGCTAAAGTGAAGGCGGTTTTACGACAACCAGCAAAGTGGCAATCCAATTTTTCTGGTAGACTAAAGTCTACCCTACTACTATTTTTTATCATATTATCCTCTTTCAAATTTCTTTCTTCCATAATTTCATATTCTAGCATCCTGTCTCCTTTCCAGCCATAAACTGTTGTTTAAATTTTCGCACCATTTTTTATATTTTGGTGCGAGTAGGCCTGAAAACCACTAAAACATACCTTTTTAAAATTTAAAAAATCATCAAAAAATGACAAAACACCACTTGAAAAACGCTTGAAAATATTGTATAATAAGGCTATAAAAAACTCGCACCAAAATATAAAATTTGGTGCATAATTTTTATCAAAAAAAAGGCCGTTTCTTAATGAAACGGCCTTTTTTATCTAAAATAGATTACTAGTCTTGAGCATGACCTGCAGTTCCAAGAACGTCACGCATTTTGTGCATAACCATTTCTTTAACAGCAGTTCTTCCTGGTCCCATATATTCTCTAGGGTCAAATTTTTCAGGATGTTCAACAAAGAATTCTCTTATTGTTGAAGTCATAGCCAATCTTAAGTCTGTATCAATATTGATTTTTGCAACACCATGTTTTGATGCATAGTTAAGCATATCTTCCGGAACACCTTGTGCATTCGGAAGTTGTCCGCCAAACTTATTACATTTTGCTACAAATTCAGCAGGTACTGATGATGATCCGTGAAGTACTAGCGGGAAGTCATATCCAACTGCTTCATTAACAGCTTTTTTGATTTCTGCAAGTCTTTCAAAATCAAGTTTAGCTTCTCCTGAGAATTTGTAAGCACCGTGAGAGGTTCCGATTGCTACTGCTAAGGAATCACATCCAGTTTCTTTTACAAATCTAGCAGCTTCTTCAGGGTCAGTATAAGTTGAATCTTTTGCATGAACTTTTACATCATCTTCAACACCGGCTAATTTACCAAGTTCAGCTTCTACTGAAACTCCGCGCGGGTGAGCATAATCAACTACTTGTTTTGTCAATTTGATGTTTTCTTCCAACGGGAATCTTGAACCGTCAATCATTACTGATGAAAATCCGCCGTCGATACATGCTTTACAAATTTCAAAATCAGCACCGTGATCTAAGTGTAATGCAATCGGTACTGTTGTAGTTGCCAATGCTGCTTCAACCAATTTGATTAAATATGTTTGGTTAGCATATTTTCTTGCTCCTGCTGATACCTGCAAAATAATAGGTGACTGTGTTTCTTCAGCAGCTTCTGCAATACCTTGCAAAATTTCCATGTTGTTTACGTTGTAAGCTCCGATAGCGTATCCGCCAGCTAAAGCTTTTTTGAACATTTCTCCTGTTCCAACTAATTTTCTTTCGCTCATCTTACTACCTCCTTTTGAGTAATACTACACACAATAGGCTACACCAAAAATACCTTACGTGCAAGTGTGAAGATTTATTAAATTCGTATATATTTTTTGATAAATCCAGAATTCCTTGATATATTATGGAAAAAGGGTAAATGTATAAAATTTTAAAATTCTGTTAGCAAAAAATTTTTTCAGGAATTTTAAATAAAAAAAGGTAAATTATTAACTTAAAGGAGAAAAATATGACAATCATGCCGGTATCCGCAGTTAGATTTTCTACAAGCGGCAGCAATAGCACAAGTTTTGAAGGTAGAAAAAATAGAGAAAATAGAGAAATTTGTGAAGGCGGAAGATGTTCTTCTATGCCGTTAAAATCAATACCGCTGGCGGCAGTGATTGCAATGAGTCCGATGGCTAATGTTAACACTGTTTACGCTGATGAACCGATGGAACCGCGTATTGAAATGATTGCACCTTTAGAGCCGACAGGTAAAGTTTCTGGGTATATACCAAAACCAACATGGAATTTGATGGGTAGTTGGTCTTATAAAAATGAAGATAACGGATCTACAGTAACTTTCAATTTCTATGATACCAAGCGTAATTGTGTAGATTTTGATAAAGTCGAAATAATAAAAAAAAGAACTAATTTATATGGAGAAGAAAGTGTTATAGACCGTATGCTTGTTACAAATGTTATCGTCTGTGATGATGGTTCAATAAAGTGTGCCGGTGTTCACCTCGGACCAGATTTGAATAATTTTGCTCCGGTTGAAAATCCGATGTATTATTATATTTCGGATACAAGAGAATTAACTGAGGCAGAAGAGCAGGATCTGGATTTTGATAGTTTCGGCCCTGTATATAACGAAAAATTTGGAAAATATATAAGTACAATTTACAATTCAGAACATAATTTACATAGTTTTAATATCTATGCTGAAGATGCGTTTGATTGTGAAACTACATACAAAAAGGATTTGAATAAGTATAAAGAACTTCTCAGAACTACACGATAATTAATGTAAAGATTCTTTACTAATACTTATATTTTATTAAAGTTTTTTATGACATTCTCCGTTATGCTATGTGTAACGGAGAAATGTTATAAAATGGTAAAACTGGTGAAATTGTGCATAAAAATGCATAGTCTGGCCTAATGTTGGAGATAATATATGGATCCATCAATAAATCTTAATAGTAGTCTAAACACAAATTTAACGACAGAAACGCTCTCTAAAGCAGGTTCAACTACTCAAGGCAGCGGCAATCCTGCTGGTGAAATTGTAGATTTAAAAACGAAAGTTACTATTCAAGATTTAATTAATTTGGGTTTAACTCCGGAACAAGCTGCTAAATTATTAAATGAAAATCCTAATATTACAAAGTCTGAAGTTAATGCTTTGATAGCTCGTAATAATGCTAAGGCGGAACAGCCGCAGACTGAAATTAAAACCGAAACTAATGAAAGTTCTTCTTTTAAAAAGACAACAGGTCAAAATTTTGATTTTGCGGAATTTGCACAAGAAAAAGATCCTCTTAAAAAAGCAAATACTCTGGCTGAAGAATATACAAAAAATTTATATCAGGATAAATGGGACAGTTTTACAGAAGAAGAAAAAGCTTTAAAACAAAAAGAGGCTGTTGAAAAACTTATACAGCAAAACAACAAAACTGACAAAAAAATTAATCTGGATATGCTTAAAACTGCAATGGAAAATCCTGAGCAGCTAAGAGGTAAAATTAATAAACGAGAATTAGAAAATTTGTCCGATTTTGTAAATTCCTCAATGACGAGTTTACAAACCGCTAATATGAACGGGTTAACTCTTGAAGAATTTCAAAAACAGAACAAAGAAATTAAAAATGCACAAAAATATTCTCTTATAGAAAATTTAGATACGGAACAATATAACAGTTTGTCAGCATCTGATAAACAATTTTTTGAAACTGAAAAATTGTCTGTAGATGCGGCACGAGATTTCTTTAAAGATCCAAATCTTAAGTCGGAAGAACTTTCCGCTAAAATCCAAAAATACAATGAAACAGCTAAAGAAAGCCAGCAAATCAGTAAAGCTTCACTGACTTTTGAGGCATTAAAACAGAAAAAAGAATCCGGAACACTTACTCAACAAACAGAAAAAAGCATATATCGATTTTATGGTGGCTTAAGCAAAAATGGAGCAGATTTAACAAAAATTCCAGATTTTGATTCAAGCAACAGCACAATTAACGATATGCTCCAAAGTAAAACTTATCAGGAAGCTCTAAAAAACAACAAAAATGACCATAGAACCGCAATGAAATACTATTTGAACGAACAGTTAAAAGGCGGAGATAAAAAAGGTCTTTCAGCGCAAGAATTTGACAAAAAATTTAATGAGTTAATTTCAGGCTGTTCACCGGCAGGTGCAAGAGAGTTAATGTCTGTTGCGGCTGAGATGAAAAAAGATAACTGGATAGTTTTCCAACAACAGAACTTGGCAAGTAGTAACAATGCTATAGCCGCCGGCATTGATGACGTTTCAGTTGATGACATTGCTAACAGTAAGCTTAGTGACAAAGAACAAAGCATGTGGTTGAATACCGTTCAAAACTCAGCAATACGTCAGGGAAAAATTGAACGTGCAATAGCTGCCAAACGTAAAAATAAAATGCCGGATACTGAATTACAGGCAAAAACAATAGATGAAACCATAAAAGAGGGTATAATATCTAAAAAAGATGCCCAGAGTTTTACAATGGATCATCTTGAACATACGTCAGAATATTCTCCAGAGGCTATTTCGAGTTATGTAAAAGCCGGTGGAAAGGCTATTGCAGAAAGTCTGGCAGATAAAAAATTTGTTAATGAATATGCATCAAAAACAGCCGACATGGTCGAGAATAGACATGATGCAGAACTTACAAAGGATTTCGCTTCATCTGGTTCAACCTATAAAGGACATAAAGATGCACAGCTCATAGTTGCAAACAGAACTATGGAGATTTCAAATAATTTTGAGAAAAAATATGCTGTTGAAATTCAAAACGCTTTAGCTGATGATATTCAAAATTATGATAAAGGAGCTCAGCTTGAGGCCCACAATATTGTGATGCAGTCTTCATACTCTGAAGTTCAGGAACGAGCTGCCAGCAATATTCACAACTACCACGAATCAGTTCAGGCTGATGCGTTTAAAACAGTTCTCAAATCCGGAAACCAAAAAGCAATTGAAAGCGCTGTCACGTCTTATGACAAAATGCCGGCAGAAGTGCAAAAATTAATCTCAAAAGAATATCAGGTGCAATCAGCAAAAATTGAAACGGCATACACTCAGCAGATAGCTCAAGAAGTCGGCGCGGCATTAGATAAATTAGAAGACGGCTCTACAAAATTAGCCGACATGTCAACGGAAGAGCGCATAAAATATTACACGGATAAATTTGTCAATGGAAAACCTTCCGAGCGCAGAGCTATGTTCCAGAAAATGCTGGATAACGGAATGTCAAAAGATACATTTAAAAAGCTTGTAAAATATTGTCCTGAGCTGTTAATCTCAATGATGGGAGATTTAATACAACGCGGCCTGGGTGAATCCATATTGAATTGTATCGGCAAATCTTCCGATTTAACGTATAAAGTTGTAAACGCAATGATGTCCTCCGGCAACATGTCTGATAAAAAAGCCGGCGCTAAATACGTTACGGAAAATCCATCTCAGTTTTCAAAATCAACACGCGAAAATGCAGAAGACATATTACATAAATTAGTATCTACGGAAGATAATAAAAAACAAAAAACTTATCAGGCAACAGCATAAAAGAAGTAAAGGTGCAATAAAATTGCACCCTAAAAATCTTACAAGCTCATTAAGTTAAATTAAAAACCTATCGGATAATCTTTCGGGAAAGTCCATCCCGCCTCAAATATAAGAGCTGTGCAAGATTCCATTGACGTGTGGTTTTTGCAACCATCTAATCGTTGTTCATGGGTTGAGGTTGCGAAAACATAATTAGGTATACTGCCAGAGGTATAGAATGTGAATATGTCTTTACCATTAGGAAGGTTATTTAGATAAATGTCTATAGTGTCTTCATCAATATTTTTGCATGCTTTATGAGAAGTGCATACTATTATATAAGTATTTGCCCAAGAATTCGGTTGTGAGTTTTTTATAAAATAAAAGGCCATGTCATCTTGCATATAACCAAAGACCCCTTTTGTTCCCTTTACAACCTCATCAAATTTAATATACGGAACGTAATACCTGTTAAACATTTCTAAAGCTTGATCCGCATTAAACGGAGTAAAACCGGGCCTGTCAGCTGTACCTTCTGCCGCATAAGACATTCTGTTAGCCTGAAGAAGCACAGTAGATGCCTTCTTCAACTTTTGTGCCGTAACATATTTTTTATGATTGCTAATCACCCCAGGCAACGTCATTGCCGCCACAATGCCAATTATCCCGAGAGTGATAAGAACTTCGGCCAAAGTGAAACCATACTTCACCCTCTCTCTTTGTGAGAGGGTTGAATTTGTTAGTGAGCAGAATGCGAACTTACAAATTCGGGAGAGGGTATTATAACAAGATTCAATGTCACCCTGAACTCGTTTCAGGGTCTCTGTGTCATGAGATGCTGAAACACGGGGGTCAATCCGACGTTCAGCATGACATGTTACTCCCTCGCCCCTTGTGGGAGAGGGTTGGGGTGAGGGGTTAACCTGCTTACCTTCCTGACCTATTGCCTTCTGTTCCTCTATATTCATACTTTCAGCCTCCATATTTTCATTAATTATCCTTTAAATTCATGCACCATAATTTATATTTTGGTGCGAGTCGACCTGAAACTCACTAAAACATACCTTCTCAAAATTCAAAAAATTCACAAAAAACAACAAAAGACCACTTGAAATGTACCTGAAAATATTGTATAATAAGGCTATAAAAAACTCGCACCAAAATATAAAATTTGGTGCATTTTTTTATCTAAAAATTGCAAAAAAAAACGACCGGAAGGGTCGTAAATTTTAAAAAAGGGAAAGGAAACATATTTTCAATTAAATATTTTAAGAACAGCCGGTTATCACTACTCTTAAAGTATTTAATCTTTAAGAGTATCCATTAACCA
>JAGAVG010000034.1 GCA_017942035.1 bacterium
ATCGCATACAACAAAGATTTTACACACGTAGAAGTATTAAAAGACATTGTACAATTATACCAACGTATCGCACACAGAAATTAAAGCTATTTTGTTTCATAATATTTGCTTATTTGCATTTCTAATACCGCCAACAGGCTTGATATGCACCCCAAAAGTTAGACAAAACTTTTGGAGGTGCATATTTTTATGAAAAGAAAGAAGGAATGGAACACAAAATACTCGCCAGAATTCAAAATATCTGTTATACTAGATATGCGTGAACATAATTTGGGATACAAAGCAACAATGAGGAAACACTTTCCACAATTAGAACCAAGGAATTTCAGATTTCTTAAGAATTGGGAACGCATATATTTAGAAGAAGGAGAAGCCGGCTTTTACATAGAAAGGCGAGGCAGAACAACTAAGATGGATAATCCCAAGAAAGGCAGACCGAGAAAGAAACCATTAGATAAACAAGTCGAAAACGATTTAATTGCTGAAAACCAACGTTTAAAGGAAGAGTTGGAATATTTGAGAGCGGAGAACGAATACATAAAAAAATTGAGTGCCTTAATTGCAGCGGAAGAACAAAAGAAAAGCAAAAAGCAGAAATAGTTACGCAGTTAAGGCAAAAATATCCGCTTGAAATCCTGTTAATAATCTCAAAGGTAAAACGCAGTACGTATTATTATCACGAAAAGAAAGGAAAAGTAGATAAATACGCCGTTGAAAAAGAAGAAATCATAGAGCTTTTCAATTACCACAAACAAAGATACGGATATCGTAGAATAACGGATGAAATGAAAGCGAAAGGCTATATCATAAACCACAAAACGGTATTAAAACTAATGAAAAGCCTTAATCTTAAAGGGAAACAGCGTAAAAATGAAAAGTATCATTCTTACAAAGGTGAAGTAGGAAAGGTTGCAGAAAATCTCTTACGAAGAGATTTTAGCGCAGAGAAACCTTTTGAGAAATTGACAACAGACGTAACGCAATTTAACGTTTGTGGGGAGAAAGTATATTTATCCCCTATACTTGATTTATACAATCGTGAAATTGTTTCCTATTCTATTTCGTTAAGTCCAAACTTGGAACAAATAAGAGAAATGTTGAGTGGACTATTTGAGAAACTTCCCGAAACAGCAAGACCGTTATTTCATTCGGATCAAGGTTGGCAATACCAACACGCTGAATACCAAAGGCTACTGAAAGAGCATAATATAACGCAAAGTATGTCGAGGAAAGGAAACTGTATGGATAACGGAGCAATGGAAAACTTTTTCGGGCGATTAAAAGTGGAAATGTTTTATGGCGAAAAATTTGAAAGCGTTAACGCTTTCATTGAGAAGTTAAAAGAATATATAGAATATTACAACAATGAACGAATTATAACGAAATTGAAAACAAGTCCGGTAAAATACCGAACTTGTCATCAATAGATTTAATTTAATTTTTGTCCAACTTTTTGGGTTCACTTCACAGCCAAGCAACGGCGGCGTTTTTCATGCGAAAAAATTCCCAAACGCAAAGTGGGAGAAAGGGGATCAATTTTTCGGGTCAATGTAATAAATGGGGTGAACGATTTCCGCAAGGTACCAGCCCTCGGGGTAGTTGCCCGACAGGTCG
>JAGAVG010000035.1 GCA_017942035.1 bacterium
AGACTTATTTTATTTTTATGTCAATCCTCAAAGGTTATTACCTTTTGGTTTTGATGGTGATACAAGAACTCCATTTACAGCCTGCAATACAAATAATTCTAATGGTTATGAATGCACAGCTTGGGTACTGTACAACCAAAATTTTGATTTTTTGCGCTGTCGGGACAAACTTGGTTGGGATAAACAAAAATCTTGCAAATAAACTAGATTGCCGCGTTGCTTGTGCTCTGTCTTGAATTTGCTCCAAGCTCCACAGACTCGGGCTTTTAGTCCTTGTGGACTTATCCGCCCTCGCTGTTCCGCTATCCGGACTCGCTTTGCTTCTTACTCGTCGGCGTTTAGCGGGTCTACGGTTGTCACCTGCAATGGCTTTGCCATTTTGTCGACAAGCCTTCGCCCTCTACCTCCTCGCGCTCCGTCCGTCCGCAAATTCGCCTCGCAATGACGTAAATGAATCATCCCTGGCGCTGGAAAAATCCTGCGATTTCTTTATGCGGAATTGTTCTTGTTATCGGGCGGCCATGAGGACAGGTATATGGCATTTCTGTTGTCCGCCATTTTTTAATTATTTCCTGCATCTGCCAGATAGAAAGTTTCTGTCCCGCTTTAACAGAGGCTTTGCAAGCTGTTGTTCTCAAAATTTTATCTTCCATTGCGTCGATATCCCCTTCGATATTATCCAAAATATCAGAAAGGATTTCTTTCGGGTTAACTTTTGAAAGAACTTGAGGGACTTTTCTGAAAATAATTTCCCTGTCTGACATAAATTCTATTCCAAATCCAAAATGTTCAAATTTATCAAGGTTTTCTTTTATAATTTCGGCCTCGCTTGCTGAAATCTCAAGCACATCCGACACAAAAAGCAACTGGGATGTAATTTCTTTCGAGTTCAGTAATTTTTCATAAATATAGCGCTCTTCTGCGATATGCTGGTCAACAATTTCCAAACCGTCTTCTTTTTCAATCAGTATATATGTATTTTTGTACTGGCCGATAATATTTTCTTCATCTTCTGGTTTTTCCTGCGCACAATCAAATATACTATTTTGAGAAACTTTTGAAGATATACTGTCCTCTATTTGCTTCATAGTATTATCGGAAACATAGATGGAATCTTCATCTTCATCTAAATACATTTCCTTTTGCTTCATACTATATTGATGAAAACTTAAGATATTACTACTATTTTGAGTTTCCTCTTCCTGATTTGAGGGTTCTTCAGCAGGGAGATTATTTTCAATTTTTTGAGGAGTTTCGACATAATTTGCAAGTCCGGCCTTAATTCCGGCGATAATAAAATTGAATATCTGATTCGTATTTTTATATCGAACTTCTTTTTTCGTTGGGTGAACATTTACATCAATATCTTCCGGCGGAAGTTCCAAGTTTAGCACAACAAACGGATATTTTCCGGAAGCAATAAGGTTTTTATACGCCGTATCAATTGCTTTTTGAAAAATCGGACATTTTACGGTTCTTGAATTGATGAACATGTAAAAATCTTTTTTACTCGAACGTGTAAAATCCGGTGTGCTTACAAATCCCGAAAGTTTCAGGTGCGAAAGCTCATCAGTTTTCAAAACTTCTTTTAGATTTGAGGTAACAGCATTTGAATAAAGTTCTTTTATTGTCTGGAGAAGGTCTCCGCTTCCGGTTGTAGAAAGTGAAACTTTGCCGTTCTTTTTCAACTCAAACCCAACCGAAGGATGAGAAATTGCAATAGATTGAACAAGTTCTTGAATATAGGAAAACTCCGTATTTGAGTTCCTCAAAAATTTAAGACGTGCCGGAATATTATAGAATAAATCTTTAACTTCCATAATTGTTCCGATAGCGCATCCGGTTTCAACCTTTGTAACTTCCGAATTTTCACATTTTACTTTACATCCGGTGTCAAAATCTTTTGTTCTTGTTGTGCAGGTAAGTTTTGCGATAGAAATAATACTGGAAAGCGCTTCCCCTCTAAACCCTAATGTTTCTATCGAATACAAATCTTCATCCGTTGAAATTTTGCTTGTTGCGTGTTTTGAGAATGCTAGCATAATGTCGTCAGGATGAATTCCTCCGCCATTATCCGCAACCCTTATATCGCGGCACTCGTTTGAAATCTCTATACTGATTTTTGTTGCGCCCGCGTCTACGGAATTCTCAACAAGCTCTTTTACGACAGAACTCGGTCTTTCTATAACTTCTCCGGCTGCAATCTGATTTATTAAATGTTTTGATAACTGTTTTATTCTTGCCATATTAACCGCCCATAAAATGTGAGAAGAAGAATTGTTTTACATAATCAAACTGCGTGAGCAAAACGACTACAACAATTGAAACAATCAATCCCAACGTAACTTTGTATAAATCCTTTATAATATGTTTGTACATTTTTTTAGGAGATTCAAATCTCAAACGCTGGTATAATGCGATTTCACGACCTGCAAGTAAGCCGATAAACACCCAGGTTGTTGACATCGGTACGTTGTTGAGATTTATAAAATACAAAAGTAAAAATGCATAAATTATATCAATAATCGTTGCGGAGCGCGGGTCTTGAACATTTGTTTTCATCTTAACTATTTTCTGAATATCTCCGCCGCGGTTGTATGTCAAAATTCCTAAAAATATTGTAAAACACAACAGCACAAATATTAATTCTGACAAAGATGCTTTTCTTGGAAGATAAACAAAAAGTTTTGCCGAATCCTGCACCAGCCATTGAGACCAGATAAATGCTGTTGAGCACCATTTTGCAACAATCCACCACTTTGAAATCTTATCGTTGCCGGAACGTTTTTGGGTGTAATAAAAATATCTTTCAATAGGCCTTCCGATAATATTATATATAATTATTGCGGCAATAAACGCTATAACGTAACCCAACACGGATTTTGTAAGCATCATCCAGATTACGGAAACATCGCTTACGGAAAAGACACTTAACACAAGAAATGTTGTCGCGACCGGAATTCCCCACCTTGTAAGCAATATCAAAATTATCGGCGGGAGAAGATATATAAACGTAAATTCAGGAGTTTCAGGAATTCTTGTCAAAAGTCCGAACGACATATCTCCATCATTTACGACCCATCCGGTTACAATGGTTGCAACAAGCACAAACACTGAAAATGCCCACAGGTAATAAAATGGCGTTTTCTTATTTGCACTTAAAAATGTTCCCAATGTTTGAATAATATCGTTTGACACACAAGCATACATTGATAACAAAAAACCCGCTATCATGTAAAAATTACTCATTGTGAAGTGCTCAAAAAGCATAAATCCTCCGCTATCTGAATAAGAATTATCCTATTCAATTTCAATGTACATCAAAAACAATTTCATCTAAATGTTTGATTACAAATTTGATACAATTCTATAAAATATAGATAATCAGACGAAGATTAGATATAGGGGAGAGGACATTTTGGCAAGACTTAAAACTAACACAAAGCTAAAACCGGCGAAGAAAGCAGATTTACAAGTTGTAAAACCTGTCAAAACCACGAAATACAGTGATATAAATTTAAACGCCTGGAAAGATTACGACCACATCAAAACAGATACTTTGTGGGAATTTCCTCAAAGATTGAGAGAACACGGACATTCCAACGAATACCACGGAAACTATATTCCGCAGCTTGCACAGCAGCTTTATGAACGTTTTACCAAAAAGAATGATGTCGTGCTTGATTTATTCTTCGGCTCCGGAACTTCCGGAATTGAGGCTATAAATATGCAAAGACGCTGTATTGGCGTTGAATTAAAAGACGAACTTGCCGAAAAAGTTTCCGAAAAATTTACGCCAAAACAGCTTGTTACTGATGTAAACATCATCTGCGCCGATTCAGCATCTCAGCTTGCCGTTGATAAAATTAAGGCAAGACTTGAAATTATGGGAGAAGAAAAAGCGCAATTTTTGATGCTCCATCCGCCTTATGATGATATTATCAAATTTTCTGACAAACCGGAAGATTTATCAAACTGCGAAAGCACGGAAAAGTTTTACGATTTGTTTGAAAATGTTGCCAAAAACGGCTATGACCTGCTTGAAAAAGGAAGATTTGCCGCACTGATTATCGGTGACAGCTACAAAAATTCAGAAGTTCAGCCTCTGGGATTTGAATGTATGGCCAGAATGATGAAACTCGGTTTCAGATTAAAAGCAATCATAGTAAAAGATATTCAGGGCAATGAAAAAGCTAAAGGTAAAACCGCAAACCTATGGCGTTACAGAGCTTTAGCCGGCGGATTTTACATCTTCAAACATGAATACGTAATGGTATTCCAGAAGGTATAATCCTGCGCTGAATTAAATTTAAAAAAGTTTATTACGCTTTCAATTTTCTAAGCGCATTCAATTCATCCTGATAAGGCGAAAGCATTGTAATCTTATCAATTATTCCCGGAAGTTTTTCGATAACATAATCGATTTCTTTTTCAGTCGTAAATTTACTCAAAGAAAATCTAATGCTTCCGTGGATAGATGTGAAAGGCACATTCATCGCTCTAAGCACATGACTTGGTTCAAGAGAACCTGACGTACAAGCGCTTCCAGAGGATGCACAAATACCTATATCGCTGAGATGAAGAAGAATTAGCTCACCCTCAATGTATTCAAAACCGATATTTGTGGTGTTTGGAACTCTGTTTGCGACACCGGTATTCAATCTTGCATTAAACACAGTTTTTAAAATACTGCTTTCGAGCTTATCACGAAGACGCTTAACCTCATGAACTTCATAATTCAAATTATCAACCGCAAGTTCAGCGGCTTTGGCAAGTCCGGCAATATAAGGAACATTTTCCGTGCCGGCTCTTAAGCCTCTTTCCTGATGTCCGCCGACAATCAGCGGAGTAATCAAAGTTTTTGAATTAACATACAAAGCGCCGACACCTTTTGGAGCATGGAATTTATGTCCGGAAATTCCGAGCAAATCAACATTCATAGCTTGAACATCTATTGGAACTTTTCCGGCGGTTTGAACAGCATCAACAAAAACTTTCGTATGCGGATTTTTTGTTTTTACAATATCAACAATTTTTTCAATAGGGAAAAGCACACCGGTTTCGTTATTTGCATGCATTATTGCAACAATTGCAGTATCGTCACATACAGCATTTTTTAATTCTTCAAGGTCAAGCTCTCCGTTTGAATTAACCCCGATATAATCTACGCGATACCCCTGTTTTTGGAGTGTCTGGCATAAATTCAAAACACACGGATGTTCAACTTTTGTTGTGATAATATGCTTTTTATTTTTATTCATATTCAAAACGCCGCGGATTGCAGTATTCGCACTTTCTGAACCGCAAGATGTAAAGAGAATTTCTTTTTCATTTTGCGCATTGAAAAAATCTTTCATTTTTCCTCGGGCTTCTTTCAACGCATTAGAAGAGCCGCGAGCAAAATCGTACATGCTGGAAGGGTTTGCATACTCGTCTTTAAAATACGGAAGCATTGCATCCAGAACTTTTTCATCAACTTTTGTTGTTGCGTTGTTATCTAAATATATTAAATTTGTCATACTTATACCTCTATAACTTCAATATTTTCATCAACGGTTTCTCTAAGCGTTGATTGAACGAAAGATTTAATGGTCAATGTCGAATTTTTACATCCGGAACATTTGCCCTGAAGTTTTACGAGAACTCTATCGCCGTCAATATCAACCAGAGTAATATCTCCGCCGTCTTTTTGAAGTTCAGGTGAAATTTTATTTTCTATAATACTGTTAATTTTCAAGATTTTTTGAGCAGGAGAAAGTGTTTTTTCTAATTTCTTTTCTTCTTTTTCCTTATGATAATAGGTATCAATAATATCTTGAATTAAACCTTTACATTTTCCGCAGGCTCCGGCGGCTTTTGTATAATTTGTAATTTCTTCCACCGTTTTTAACCCGTTTTGCTTAATGGCATCCCAGATAAGATTTTCAGTTACTCCGAAACACTGGCAAACGATTTTTTCAGGTTTCTTTTCTTCCCCGAAAATTTCGTCCATATCAACGTAACCATCTTCTTTGTAATTCTTAAGGGCATCTTCAAGTGCCTCATAGCCCATAACCGAGCAGTGCATTTTTTCCGGAGGAAGCCCGCCGAGTTCATCCGCAATATCTTTATTAGTAATCTTTCTAACTTCACTAACAGGTTTGCCGATAATCATTTCGGTTAAAATACTTGAACTTGCCACAGCAGAGCCGCAGCCAAAAGTCTGAAATTTTGCATCCGTAACAATGCCGTTTTCTATTTTTAAATATATTTTCAAAGAATCTCCGCACGCAAGAGAACCGGCCTCTCCTATTGCATCAGCATTATCAAGCTTGCCGACATTGCGCGGATTTCTATAATGATCCATAACTTTTTCAGAATAATCCCACATGGTTTTTTCCTCACTTAACTAATATCTAATTAAATAATATATCAGAAACAAACTAAAAAAAATACACGAAATATTAATATTTTATAAATTACTTTCTCAAAAAACTCTGCTATTGCCCGAATGATTAATGGACAAAAATCTTGTGTTTGAAATAAAATAATTACAAACTAAAGAAAGGAGTTTTAACGATGGACGAAAACAAGGAAAGAAATGATGAGTGTCCGATTTGTCATCATCACGGAATGAGAGCTTTTTTAGCGGGGTTAATGACATTTTTAGGAGCATTTGCTGCATTCTACGTAATCTCTGACATGCGCCTTCATTCGCTTATGAATCCTGAATACCAGATGCGCAGAATGGAAAACGCATTATGAAAGATCATAAAAGATTTGATAAAGCTATTGAACGTGACTTTCAAAGAGACAGAATGCTTGAAGTTGAGGGCAATAGAATTTTTCACATAGTTCAAACCAAAGATAACTACAAAATCATCGTTGATTTGAATGCTTTCGATAACGACGAAAGAAATATCGAAACTAAAATTGACGGAAATACCCTCACTATAACCGGAGCAGGAATGAAAGAAACCTCAAACACAACTAAAATAGCTAAATTTTCACAAAGCTACGCCTTCGGTAACGATGTTGATTTGAAAGACATGACCAAAATGCGCCATGGAAATCAGTATATCATTACAATTCCGATTGAAGATTAAATATTTCAAAAATCTTCTCTCTTAAAAAGAGAGAAGATTTTTAATCAAACTGACCATAGCATATATTATCTACATTACATTATATTTTCCAAACCATAAACAAAATCATTTTTGTCATAAACATGATTTACAGCCATTAAAACACCTTTCATGTAGCAGGCTCTATCCATTGTATCATGTCTGATTGTAAGAATCTGTCCCGAAGCTCCGAATATAACTTCTTGTGAAGCGATATAACCCGGCATTCTGACTGAATGTATTTGAATATCCGAATAGCTTGTTCCGCCGCGAGAACCTTCTATTGTTTCTTTTTCCGGACAATTGCCGCATTTAAAGCTTTCTTTTGCCTCAGACATCATTAACGCGGTTTTAATAGCTGTACCTGATGGCGCATCTTTTTTCTGATTATGATGAAGTTCAATTATTTCAGCATTATCAAAAAATTTCGCCGCCTCTTTTGCAAATCTCATAAGCAAAAGTGCTCCGGTTGAAAAGTTCGGCGCAATCAAACATCCTGTGTTATTATTCTTTGAAAGCTCTTTCAATTCTGCAATTTGCTCATCACTCAATCCTGTTGTACCGATAACAATTTTTATTCCGTTATTTAAACAGTATTTTGCGTTCTCAAAAATTGATTTTGGCTGGGTAAAATCAATTAAAACATCTATTTCACAAGCTTTATGAGCCTCTTCAATTGATTTATAAGTATCTTCACCGGCAATATCAACTTTTGCGACAAGTTCCATATTTTCGTCATTATTTACGGCCTTAACAACCTCTGTTCCCATTTTCCCGAGGGCACCGCATACAGCAACTTTTATCATAATTTTTCTCCTTACTTGTAATATAACTTTATCATAAAAAAATTTTTCTGTGATACTATAAAATAGTAAATATAAATAAGGAGAGAATAAAATGGCAGATGCAAAAATTTTAGCGACAATTGAAAGAAGTGCTACCGAACAATTACAGATTTCAGTCAGCGAATACAAAGGAAAAAGCTACCTTAATATGAGAATATTTTACACAACAGATGAAGGTGCAACCTGGATTCCGACTAAAAAAGGTGTAACTTTCGCTCCTGATCAATTAGATTTGTTATCTGAAGCTATTGAAGATGCAAAAAAAGAATTTATGAGTGAAGAATAATCAGGCAATTTTCATGCAAAACACATTGTTTAACGAAAACAAATACGCTCTTGCCCTCGTAAATATCAAAGGGCTTGGAGTCAAAACATTCAGTTACTTAATTCCTGACGAAATGAGGGAAAAAATCAAAATCGGACAAGCTTTGCTTGTCCCTTTTGGCAGACAGGGGTTGATTAATGCGTTTTGCGTTGGATTTTCAAACTATTTACCGCCAGAGATAAGAGCGAAAAAAGTCAGTAAAATTCTTGACGAAACCCCTTTATTTTCAATCGAATATTTAAAACTTTTGGAATGGGTCGCAAATTATTACTGTTGCGATTTAGTAACGGTTTTGAACGCTGCAATTCCTTTGAAACTCATTGAAAAAGCTTCTAAAACAGAATTCTGGATTGAATTTAATTCCTTTGAAGGTGCAACAAAAAGACAGCGGGAAGTTCTTGAACTTCTTGAAAAGATGGGAAAATGCCCGCTTATTACATTTGAAAGACTTGCAAAAACGACCCGCGCAACAATCAAAAAGCTTGAAGATGCAGACTGCGTGAAACTCACAACGGAAGATGTTTACCGAAACCCTCTTGACATCTTGAATATTGAAACGACAGAACCTCTGTTTGAACTATCTCCAGAACAAAATAAAGTCTATGAAGGGATAAAAAAATTCTTGACCCCTCACCCAAACCCTCTCCCACAAGGGGAGAGGGAACAAGCTCAAAAAGCCTCTCATTTTTATACAAAAGAATCATTGGAATATTCTAAAAAACTTCGAAAAAATATGACTGATGCTGAAAATATGCTCTGGTACTACTTAAGAGACAAACAGCTTAATAACCTTAAATTCAGACGTCAAGAGGCTATTGGAAAATATATCGCAGATTTTGTATGTTACGAACACAAATTAATAATTGAACTTGATGGAGGACAGCACAATACAGAAAATGGTATTTCAAATGATGAAATACGTAAAAAATTCTTGGAATCCAGCGGTTTTACAGTTTTAAGATTTTGGAATAATGAAATATTTGAAAATATAGAAGGTGTAATTGATAAAATTTTGGAATTTACCGGCAAGCATACCCTCGCCCCTTGTGGGAGAGGGCAGGGTGAGGGGTCAGAACCGATACTTTTGCATGGGGTTACGGCATCGGGAAAGACGGAGGTGTATTTTAAGTTAATTAAAGACGTCATAGACAGCGGCAAAAATGTTCTCTTTTTAGCCCCTGAAATTGCGCTGGCATCTCAATTAACCAAACGTCTTGCAAAAAAATTCGGAACAAAAGATGTCGCAATCTGGCACAGTTCAATTTCAGACGGCGAAAGATATGACGTCTGGCAAAAACTTTACAAAAATGAAATTAAAATCCTTGCCGGTGCGCGTTCAGCCGTTTTTGCCCCTTTGCAAAATATAGGATTAATTATTATTGATGAAGAGCATGAAAGCGCATACAAGCAGACCTCTCCGGCGCCGCGTTATGAAGCCAGAACAGTTGCCCAAAAACTTGCCCAGTTTCACAACTGTCCGCTGCTTTTAGGCTCTGCAACCCCTGATATTTCGGTATATTATCGTGCAAAAAATTCAAACAGGCTTTTTGAGCTAAAAAAACGCTACAACAACGCAAAAGTTGCGCCCGTTACGGTTATAAATATGCAAGAATACGGCAAAGCGGCTTACAAAAAAATCATTTCAAAGCCCCTTCAAACTGCAATCAATGAAACTCTTGAAAAAGGTCAGCAAGTTATACTTTTGATTAACAGAAGAGGTTTTTCGACATTCACACAGTGTCAGGCCTGCGGACACGTTATAGAATGTCCGAATTGCGCAATCCCTATGATTTGGCATGCCAAAGATAAAATGCTTAAATGCCACTATTGCAACCATGCGGAATATTTTCCGGATACCTGCCCTGAATGCGGGTCTGATGCACTAAAAAACTCCGGCACCGGAACTCAAAAAATCGAAGAATATATAAAAGAATTATATTCGGATAAAGTGATTGAACGGATTGACAGCGACATTCTGGTTAAAAAAGGGGAGCACATAAGGCTTTTGGAAAAATTTAACCGTAAAGAAATAGACATTTTAGTCGGAACCCAAATGATTGCAAAAGGCCTCGACAACCCGAACGTTACATTAGTCGGTGTAATTTCAGCCGATGCAAGTTTCAACCTTCCGGATTTCAGAGCCTCTGAACGAGGTTTTCAATTGCTTACACAGGTGGCAGGCCGCGCCGGAAGAGGACAGTTTGAGGGCCGGGTATTTTTCCAGACTTACAACCCTGAATATTACGCTCTTGCAAGTGCTAAATCGCAGAATTATGAAGAATTTTTCGAAACAGAAATTGCCGCCAGAGAAGAGTTTGACTATCCGCCGTTTTCTCAGATAGTAAGAATTGTGATAAGTTCCATGAACAACTTCCGCGCCGAAAAATCCGCTCAAGAAATCGCAATGCGCTTAGGTTTAATGATTGATAAATACGGGATTTCGGAAAGGCTTGAAGTTTTAGGCCCGACCCCTTGCGTAATCGAAAGGATTAATTCCTACTATCGCTTTCAAATTTTAATCAAAAATAAGCTTGAAGAAAAAGGCCGCAATTTTATCTCTAGTTTCTTAAACAAAATTTCAATGCCAAATGACATAAAAATGTCTATTGACGTTGATCCATTGGATATTTTATAGAAATTATACATTTTGTTTTTTGCGAACAGGTAATATTTGATTTAGCGGGAATTTTCTGCGCAGAGGCGAGAAGCTATTGTAATACCACCAATCAAACGCATGTGCAATATGAATATCATTCCAAGGTTTGAATTGCGTTGTGTAATGAATAATTTTTGGATAATGCGCACATCTTCTAATATAATACCGGAAAGGATTGCTTTTAACTTCTCCGGCATTTCTGAAAAAGCTGTCTTGAACATTCCATGACATATCGAGAAATAAACATTTATCATGGCATAAGATATTAATTATTTCTTGATCATGCTGAGCTTCTCCGCATCCAGCTTTTCCAAGTTCAATAGCCTTTTGGGTTAAATTATCTTCTCTCCACATTTTTAAATTCATTAACAGAACGCCCGTATTCATTATATTCAAAAAATCATACGGACAATTTTCCAAATAACGATACCAGCATACACATCCGATATCTATAACAGCCCCGACATAACACTTTGATATATCTGTATTATAAAGCCGTCTAATATTTTTCTTTGCAATAATATCACAATCCAAATACAAAATTTTATCTAAATCAGGCAGCAAAGAAGGCAGAAATAACCGGCAGTATGCAGTTAGTGTTATATGACAATGAGTATCTTTCAAAAAATAACTTAGTTTTTCTTGATTTATATCAATAAATTTAATTTCACAGTCTTTTATTTTCTTTATCCCGAGAAGTTCATTTTTCAATTTATCAGAAACAGAATTACATATAATATAAAAGCAAAGATTATCATGTTTTCCGGAATTCTTTAGAATAGAAACCATCGCAACTGACATAGGCTGAAAATATTTTTCATCAGCCGCAAATGCCAAGTTTATCGTACTTTTAGCTGTTGTTGTTTTGCTCATTTGTTCTCTTTTAGACTACATACTTTTTACTCAGTATACAATAAAATAATTTTTGTGAACAATAAGACTACAAAAATTTTACAATTAGGGAAAGAAATACAAAAATACAGGAAATCCAAAGGTTTGTCGCAAAATCAATTTGCGGAACTTTTGGATATTTCGCGCGAACATTTAGCCAAAATTGAAACAGCAAAACGAACAGTCAGCTTAGGTTTGCTAATAGATATGGCAAACCAGCTTGATATTAAAGTTAAAGATTTTTTTAACTTTTAAACTATTTCACAACTTTATTGAGTCCATGGGGTTTATCAACATTTCTATGCAGTCTTTTTGCAACTTCTAAAGCAAGCATTTGACCCGCAACAATTATGCAAAAAGCTTTTATCAGCGAACTCTCACAACTTATATTCAAACTGTAATTAGGTTTAATTTTTGCGTTCAATGCACCTAAAAGGCACATCGGCGGATTATATTGTTCCTTAATCTTATTCAAATTCTTTATCGCCGTGTAACTTAACTC
Source organism: bacterium (assembly GCA_017942035.1). Lineage (GTDB taxonomy): Bacteria > Cyanobacteriota > Vampirovibrionia > Gastranaerophilales > Gastranaerophilaceae > RUG14219. Next base: position 12,323 of record JAGAVG010000035.1, read on the forward strand.
TTCATTAGAAACATGCATCAAAACCGATTTATTATTCAAAACCGCAACATGTCCGTGCATAAATTCGCCTAAAATCGCAGATGACACATTAATATAAGAAGTTTCCTTTATTTTTAAACAACATTCACGCGCAAGGGCGTAAGATATGCCGTCCGCGGTTATAACAATATTTTTAAAATGCGCTATATGTTTTGCAAGAAGTTTAATCTGAGGGCGCAGGCTGTATGTGTTTTCAATATTTGCACCTATGTTTTTCAAATCTTTTAAATGTGGAGTAATATCAATTCCGCGCATTTTGGCATATTTTAGCACGAGAACTGTCAGGCAGAACATCTGCGCCGTCAATGATTTTGTGGCGGCAATACTTTTTTCTTCTCCGGCATGGCAATCCATCTTGAAATCAGAAGCCTGCCATATCGTTGAATCTTTTTTATTTGTAATACATAAAGTTGTCACTCCGAACTGTTTGGCCTTGTTAAGTGCCTTGTTAGTGTCTGAAGTTTCGCCGGATTGAGTAATAAAAACATACAAAATATCGGCGGCATGTGGAATTGCAGCTTTCAATAAAAATTCGCTTGAATAAATCGCGCGCGCTTCTATGTTTGCGATTTGCCCGAACAAATCTGCGGCAAAGCGCGCGCTATTGTACGAAGAACCCGATGCAACAAAAACAATATGCTCAATTCCGGACGGAACATCGCAAAGAATATCCCCCTCATCTGTTACGTACATGTCATAAAGATGAGTCAAAATATCTGATTGCTCAAATATTTCCATTTCCATACTTGTTTTTTTGTTTTTAAAAAACATCACAGCACGCTCCGATACTATTATTATCCAAGAATTTCTTTCAAAATTTCATTTACAGCCTGAGGGTTAGCTCTTCCCTTAGTCTCTTTCATAACCTGACCTACAAAGAATCCAAAGAGCTGATTTTTACCGCTCTTGTATTTTGCAACCTGATCAGGGTTTGACTCAACCACTTTTTGGGCAATTTCTTTTATCGCGCCGGTATCAGAAATCTGGCTCAAGCCTTTGCTTTCAACAATTTTCGATGCCGGAGTACCCTCTTTGAGCATATCAATTATAATCTGTTTGCCGATATTATTTGAAATAGTTTTCTTTTCTATCAAAGAAATCAATTCGGCAAGATTTTCAGGCGTTAACTTAGTTTCAGAAATCTCTTCATGAGTTTCTTTCAAGTAAGCTGAAATTTCGCCCATAATGAAGTTAACAGCCGTTTTCGGGTTCGCGCCGAGTGCAAGAACTTTATCAAAGAATAGTGCAAGCCCCATCTGTTCAACAATAACCGTTGCGTCATATTCGCTCAAGCCCAAAGACATGTAACGTTCGCGTTTTTGAGACGGAAGCTCAGGCATTTTATCTTTAATTTCATTTACCCATTCTCTTGAAATCTTCAACGGCATCAAATCCGGCTCAGGGAAATAACGGTAATCGTGCGCATCTTCTTTTCCTCTCATTGAACGGGTTTCACGAGAATTGTCATCCCACAATCTTGTTTCCTGTACAACTTCGCCGCCTTCTTCAACGATTTCAATTTGTCTGTCTATTTCATATTCAATAGCTCTTTCAAGAGCCGCAAAACTGTTTACGTTCTTGATTTCAGCACGTGTACCGAATACATCAGAACCCTTCGGCATAATTGAAATATTCGCATCACATCTCATTGAACCTTCTTCAAGGTTACCGTCGCAAACCCCGATATAGCGGACAATATTTCTCAATTCTTCCATATATCTTCTGGCTTCCTGCGCACTTCTCATATCAGGCTCTGATACAATCTCAAGAAGCGGAGTCCCGGCTCTATTCAAGTCTACAAGTGAATAGCTTGAATCAGCAATTCCGGAAGAGCCCATGTGAACAAGTTTTCCGGCATCTTCTTCCAAATGTGCACGTGTTATCCCGATTCTTTTACCGTCAATATCAAGATATCCGTTTACGCAAATAGGTTCATCATATTGCGAAATCTGATAACCTTTCGGCAAATCAGGATAAAAATACTGTTTTCTGTCAAACTTACAGCGTTCAGGAATTGAACAATTAAGCGCAAGACCTGTTAAAATACCCATATTAACAACTTCTTTATTCAATACCGGCAAAACTCCCGGCATTCCAAGAGTAATAGGGCAAGTTAAAGAATTCGGCTCCTGACCAAATTCTGTACTGTCCGGCGCAAAAATCTTTGATTTAGTCTTTAGCTGGGCGTGAACTTCCAACCCGATGACTACTTCATACTTATCTCTCAAATTTTCCATAATCTCTCCTTGTTAACTATTGATTTTATTCTATCACAAAGAAAGAAAATAGGAAGTTTTAATGAATTTCTGTAACTTTGTTGTTATCGTCAACCATAACAATCGTAGGGGTAAAGCCTTCAATTTCATCTTCTTCAAAATATCCGTAAGAGACAATAATAACCTTATCTCCCGGCTGAACTTTTCTTGCGGCCGCACCGTTCAGGCAAATACATCCGGAATCTGCTTTTCCTTTTATAACATAAGTCTGAAATCTTTCGCCATTGTTAACATCAAGAATGTCAACCTTTTGCCACTCTCTGATTTTTGAAGCGTTCATTAAAGTTTCGTCTATAGTAATTGAGCCGACATAGTTAAGGTTTGCGTCAGTAACAGTAGCTCTATGTATTTTTGATTTTAAAAATTCCAATAACATTTCTCTAATCCTTCAGAACATATTCTAACGCAAACATTTGTAATGAGCAAGTACGAGAATTATCCTACCGTTTTTATTAGTAAATCCGGCCTATAATTTAGAAATTGTACGCAAACTATTTTTTCAAATAGTCCATGTCGCCTTTTTCGAGAATCCAATTAGTACAAGACCAACCGGCAGCATCTGATTTACAGTCATTGCTATCAGGCCTTGTAATGCTGTTTTTAGTTATTGCAAAACTAAAAACATCCCGGCCAATCGTGTTAGGCGGATTTTTACCATTAATATCTATCCAAACACCTCCGCAAATTTCAGGAGTGCCGGAACCGCTTACCCCACAATATACATCCGTAGAAGACCTTAACCACATGTAAGTTCCATCATTTAAAATTAGTTTATAATAACCATTCTGAGAGTCATAATTTACCCAGTTATTGCCATTCAGAAGCTTAACAGTTCCATTTTGTAAACATCCGCTGGAAGTCCCGCAATCCTTAGCTATTTTTAAATAAGGCGTGAGATAACTCATAAATTTTTCTGCACTTTTTTTTGTTGCTCTGTCAGGCACATCCCACTCATCTAAATAACCATGATCTTTTATAGCAAGCAATTGTGCCTGCGAAATGACAGAATAGAACTTCTTAACCTTGTTAACCGTAACCCGTTCTTGATGCTTTTGAATTAAAGTTGGCATGGTCATCGCCGCAACAACCCCGATTATCCCGAGAGTGATTAGAACTTCCGCCAAAGTAAAAGCATGTTTTACCCTCTCTCTTTGTGAGAGGGTTGAATTTGTTAGTGAGCAGTATGCGAACTTACAAATTCGGGAGAGGGTTTTATTTAATGACGTTTCTTGCTTGCCTTCCTGACCTCTTGTCCTCTGTTCTTCTATCATAATACCTCCTTTTCAGACTTAAACTACTCTTTAAATTCATGCACCATAATTTATATTTTGGTGCGAGTTGGTCTGAAACTCACTAAAACATACCTTCTCAAAATTCAAAAAATCACCTAAAAAATCAAAATGACCACTTGAAAAGTGACGGAAAATATTGTATAATAAGGCTATAGAAAACTCGCACCAAAATATAAAATTTGGTGCGTTTTTGTCCAAATTTGCATCAAAATAGGTTGGGTTAGTAAACCCAACCTACAGAGATTGCCGCGTCCTCATATTGTTAAGACTCACAATAACTAATTAAAAAGACAGACTGGAAATTTCCAGTCTGCCTTTTTAATATTTAAGATAAATTTGAATTAGCCTTTAACTTGATTCATAACTTCATCAGCAAAGTTTTCGTTACGTTTTTCCAAGCCTTCACCAAGCTGGTATCTTGTGAATGATTTAACAGTTAATTTACCTTCAATCAACTGAGAAATTGTAACGTCAGGGTTTTTAACAAACGGCTGTTCAAGAAGGCATCTTCCTGCCATAAGTTTGTTGATACGGCCTTCAACAATTTTAGCTCTGATAGCTTCAGGTTTTTTCTGCAAGTCTTCTTTACCCATTTCGATTTCAGTTTCGTGGTCAATTACAGACTGCGGAATTTCATTTCTTGAAATGAATTCAGGAGCGCAAGATGCAATGTGAAGACAGATATCATTCATCAATTCATCATCTTTTTTATCAGCATTTAACAAAACACCGATTTTGCCGTTGTGGATGTAAGATGCTGTAGCACCTTCATATCTGACAAATCTTCTGAAAGTAATTTTTTCACCGATTGATGCGATTTTTTCTTTGATAAGTTCAGAAATAACTTTACCGCATTTAGGGCAAGTTGATGAAAGAAGAGCATCAACATCAGCCGGATTAGATTCTGCAACGAATTCAGCAAGGTTTTGAGTTAATTCTTTGAATTCTTCGTTTTTAGCAACGAAGTCAGTTTCACAGTTAACTTCAACCATAGCGCCGCAATCAGCTTTAACAGAAGCAGCAACCAAACCTTCAGCAGCGATTCTGCCCATTTTCTTGTCAGCAGAAGCCATACCTTTTTGTCTCAAGATTTCAGAAGCTTTTTCCATATTACCGTCAGCTTCAACAAGAGCTTTTTTAGCATCCATCATGCCGGCTCCGGTTTTATCACGAAGTTCTTTTACCATTTGAGCTGTAATATTCATTATTTTTAGTCTCCTTATTATTTATACGAAGTGCACTAAGTTATTAAGATACTAAGGCACTAAGACAATTCAAATGAACTTAGTATCTTAGAGCCCTAGTGTCTTAAAGTCTTTATTCTACAGTTTCTTCTACTTTTTCAGCAGTCTCAGCAACGCCGGCATCTTCAGCTTTGATTTCTTGAATTTTGCCTTTTGTAGCGTTGTTTTCTCTCAATTGTTTACCTTCAAGAACTGCATCAGCAAGTTTTGAAGTAATCAATTTGATAGAGCGGATAGCATCGTCGTTACCAGGAATGATATAATTGATACCGTCCGGATCAGCGTTTGTATCTGCAAGACAGATAACCGGAATGTTCAATTTGTTAGCTTCCTGAATAGCGATTAATTCTTTTTTCTGGTCAACGATAAAGATTAAATCAGGCAATCCTCTCATATCTTTAATACCGCCCAAAGTTTTGCTTAATTTAGCAAGCTGTCTGTTAAATTGAGCCTGTTCTTTTTTAGGTAATTTTTCAAGATGACCTGCTGAAATAAAGTCTTCCATTTCGCGAAGTTTGTTAACTCTTGCACGGATTGTTTCAAAGTTAGTCATCATACCGCCTAACCAACGTCTGTTGATGTAGTAAGCGCCTGATCTTTTTGCTTCTTCAGCTACAACTTCTGCGGCTTGTTTTTTTGTACCAACAAACAAAACATTTTTACCGTGAGCTGCGAAATCTCTAACAACTTCATAAGCTTTATCCAACAAATCTGTTGTTTTTCTTAAGTCAAGAACGTAAATACCGTTTCTTGCACCGTAAATATACGGTTTCATTTTAGGGTTCCATCTTTGTGTTTGGTGTCCGAAGTGTACACCTGCTTCTAAAAGTTCAATCATTGAAGCTACTGCCATTGGCTTTTCTCCTTTTTTTACTTATTGTACTACGGGCCAAAAAGTTTCATCGTCCGGTTTTACCGGTTACAAAACCTTAACCGCTTTTTGCGGCCGGCTTTCCGACTAGGGCAAACCTATCAAACATAATCAGCCGTTTACATCATATAATAAACATGATATTTAGCAAACATTATATTGATTTTTATGAAGTGGGGGTAAAGGGGTGAATATATAAAAAGCCGGACGCTGGAAATTTGCGGCTGGCCTTAATAAATTATTTTAAAAATCATATTTTGGAATTTCAAACGGTTTATTGTTTGCATCTTTGTTCACGAAATTCAAATAATACTTCATAGCCTTATCTTTTGAAGCGCCGCAGAATTCATCCGAGATGAATTTTTTGTGTAAAGCTGTTCTTTCGCCGGAGTAATTACCGGTTATTTTGGCGTAAGTGTCGATTATTGCCTTATCAAGTCCGCCAGAATAAGCCTTTGTTTTTGCATCAGTACCGGACGGTCTAATCTCAACATACTTATCGTCAAATTCAAGATAGGTACCGTCGCCGACAAATTTTATGGATTTAAGATTATCGAAAATTAGTCCGGTAAAGGCATCGTTAAGAACTTTTTTCACTTCTTCCAAAGTCATTTTACCTTCTTTTACGGCAATTGCCATTGAAAGATAGAAAAGGTCATTTTTAGTTCTTTTTTTCTCACCTTCAAATTTTGCCTGTTTTAATTTTTCAATATCAGGCTCTGATTCGTTATAGTAAGCAATGTCAACCCTTGTATCAAACCTTCCTTTGATATCATTTTCATCAAAAACCTGAACTAAATATTCAGAAAGCGTCTTGTTTTCTTTTTCCAGCTGGGAAACAAGCGACGAGGCAACAATAATACCTTCGGCCGCAGATTTTTCTCTCATCGCAACGGCTTTTCTTCCGGCTCTTGAACTAATCAAATCTTCGCAGCCCATAATCATTCCTCCGGATTCTTCACCGGCAAATATCAGGCGCGGATTTTTACCGAGGTTAATCGGGTTTGAGAAAACATCGTCAATTATAACATCTTTATTCGGTGCCTGTTCAAGTTTAAGTTCGACTTTTTTCATAATATTTGCAATTTCTTTGAACCCGACCGGAACATTTACGACATTTACTCCCCGCTTTTTAGCCCACTCATCCCAGGATAGCGCAGAGGCCGTTGTTTTTATCATAAAGCGCGGATGATTATTCCACAAATTATGCCTTTTTAAGAGTTTCGAATGGAAATCCATAAGCATTAAGAATGCCTGATTTGCACTAAACACGCTCAAAACCCTATTTTTATCCAGCTCTACAAAATCAATTCCGTTTTTTTTCAAAAATTCGACACGATTAGAATTTTCTACCTGAGTCACAGTAAGTCTGTCATGGTCAGGATCTGTTATTAATACCACAGTGTTTTCCGGATAATTTTTTAATTTTTCGTCATAATGCAGAGTTTCAATCACAGGGAAAAATTTTTCGTCATTTCTTCTCGTTCCGATTACTGTCGCATCTACAGAGTAATCATAGAAAGCCTTTTCACCTTTTGGGGTAACATCATATTTTCCGATTGAATGGAAAAACGGATCTTCTTCTATATTAAACCAGACGTATTTATCCTGAATTTCAAGCTTTTTAAGTACTCTTGAAAGCGTTCTATAGGCCGAACCTCCGACATTTTCGATAACTATTTTATTTTTCAAGTCATTTATAAGTTTCAAATTATCTTCTTGGGCAACTCCGCATTTGAGGTATTCCACATACAAATCTATGCCGTCATCAATTGCGGAAAGAACTTTTTCGTCAATCAACGGTGAATCATCTGCCGAAAATTTTATCTCGTAAGTTCCGTTTTTTTCAGTTTCTTTAAAGATTTCGTCAATTTTTGCAACAAATTCCAAAGACTCTTCCGGCAAATACTGACTGCCTTGAGAGTTTAAATCTTTGGTCGCATTTTTCACTGAAATTCCATGAGAGGACGTGATGTATTCCCCGCCCAACAAGTCTAATTTAAAAGCTAAAAATGACGCAAGCCAGATAGGAATAGTTTTTCGCCCTTCTGGTACAAGAGTTTTTATTCCCTGCGCGGCCTGAATTCTTGCGATTGCATCAAGAAATTTGTCCGAATTATATCTTACTTCACGGCCGGCAACTTTCACAATTTTTGCATTCGGATATTTTTCTTTTGCAACAAGAGCTTTAGCTAAAGTTGCAAGAACAATTCCGACAAGGTTTATCGGGAACCTCGTGTCCTGAGGAAATAATATATTCTGAGGTCCTCTGATTCCCGCAGTGGAAACCTTTGCCTCTTTTGAATAATTCTCAAACCATTCGATTAAATTCAACCCTTGCGGATTTTTCTTTTCATCATAAGGATATAAATATTCTTTTTTTAAGGTAAATGTAAATTCGCCTTTGTCTGATAAATCAATCAAATCCAGCTCTTTTACATATTGCGGTGTCTTATCATAAACACTTTTAAAAAGTTCATTTTCTAATGCATTTCCCGATGTTCTCATTTTAACCATAAATTTCTCCTATCCGACAGGATAGATTATACTAAAAATTAGTACAATATACAATCCTTCATTTTTAGGGTATAATGTTTATTATAAAGAGGAAAATTTATGACAAAAAAAGAGAGAAAAACATATACAAAACGTGAAGCATCCGAATATAACGCATTTAGAACCTTTTTTCAGTTTTTGGTTTGTAAAATCGGTTACTTAATACGCGTTAAGCTTATATATAATTTAAAAGTTGAAGGGCTTGAAAATGTTCCGGATGATAATAACTACATAGTTTGCGCAAACCATCTTTCGACGCTGGATCCTCCGTTATTATGCGCAGTTTTACCGCGAAACATATCATTTATGGCAAAAAAAGAGCTTTTTGATATTAAATTTATAAGATGGTGGCTTGACTGGCTGGGCGCATTTGCGGTTAATCGCGAAAGCCTCGGGCCTTCCACAATAAAAACAGCAATGGCAATTAAGCAAACGCACTGGGTTTTGGGAATATTTCCTCAGGGTACAAGAGGAGTTCCGGGCGAAATCAGCGGCGTAAGCAAAGGGTTTGCCGGACTTGCAAAGTTAACAAAATGTAATATTCTTCCCGTCGGTATAACCGGTACCGAAAAGGCAACACACATACCTTTCAGTGGGAATATTACCGTTAAAATAGGCAAAGTTATACCGTATGACAAAAATCCTGATATTGTTCGTGAAAAATGGATTGAGCAAATTCAGGAACTTACCGGATTTAAATATATTGAAGATAATGAAGTGTTGGAAAAAGATGGAGCAGAAGATGAAAAGCAGCGAGAGAAACTATAATAGAAGGTATCCCGAAGAGTACAACCTTTTCAGAACTATTTTTTACATGGGATTTTTAAAGTTAGTGGTAGAACCCTTCATGGCAATATTTTATGATTATAAAATTACCGGAAGGGAGAATATTACCAAGCATAAAAAAACTGACCGGCTGCTTTATACCGGAAACCACATTTCACACTTTGATCCGCCTATAATCTCAATGGCATGTCAGCGACCGATTGCTTATATGGCAAAAAAAGAGCTTTTTCAAAAAGGCGACAAGTGGGAATGGCTCGTAAAAAGGCTCGGGGCTTTTGCTGTAGACAGAACAAAACCAGAAATTGCAACTTTTAAAACGGTAAAAGATATTCTTTCTACAAGCTGGTCAATCGGAATTTTTCCTCAAGGCGGAATTCGCCCTTACGGCAGGCTGGAAGATATTAAAAAAGGTTTTGTTGTAATCGCAAAAAACGCAAAAGCGGATATAGTTCCGGTTGCTCTCGGAAGCTTTGACGGATATCCGAAGCTTAAACCGTTCACCAGACGCAAAGTCAGAATTCATGTCGGAACACCTATATCATATAAATTGCCGGAAGATGTCATTATATATGAATGGTGCAAACAAATATCAGAACATGCCGAATATGAAAATTGCGCGCCTGTTCCGGAAAGTTACAAACAAAATGTAAATAATTAACTTTTGTAAAAGCATGCCAAAAAATGGAAGTCTTACGCACAAGAGTTCTTTGAGACTTTGCAAGTGTTTTTCATTTTTGCTTAACAAAAATTAAGTAAATTTTTTAATAATTCATTTATACAACGAAAACTCACACCATATAAGGGTTAGAAAAAGTGTACAAAATGCAATTGTAAAAAGATTGGCATGAAAAACTAAAAGTGTGTATTTTTTAATTTTGTTTTGTTCTAGAATGGATTTATAAATTCTGAAGAAAGGATAGTTGATACATTTATCAATCCATTGTTCGAGTTTTTATCCATCAAAAGATCAGTTAATATACATTATAATGTACGTTAAAATATGGATAGAGGGTAGAAGTATTATTCGGAGGTAGTTTAAAAGTGTTAGAGCATGGTTATATACAAATCTACACAGGGGATGGCAAAGGCAAAACAACGGCAGCATTAGGGCTTGCACTAAGAGCTCTCGGTCATGGCTGGAAAGTTTTAATCATCCAATTTACAAAAGGTGACAGCGCTACTTCTTACGGAGAAATCGTTTCTTCTTCAAAATTCCTGCCTAATCTTGACGTTGTTCAGTTTGGAATGGACAGAGTCTGCTATTCACATAACGTATGTATGGAAGATTACAAAGAAGCAAAAAGAGGATGGGAATACGCGAAAAATGCGATTAATTCAGGTGAATACCAGCTTATAATTTTAGATGAAATTAATATTTGCACAGCAATGAACATGATTAAAGTTTCAGATATTAAGGAAACTCTTTTGCACAAGCCGGAAAACCTTGAAATTGTATTAACAGGACGTTACGCACATCCTGAATTGAAGGCAATGGCACATCTTGTAACAGAGATGAAACCGATTAAACATTACTTTGACATCGGCGTAATGGCCCGTCAGGGAATTGAATATTAGTATTAAGAGAGATTTGGGGATTCTGTTTATAAAAACAGACTTAATGAGGATAGTTTTAATGTAAATCCTTTTTGTTTCAGAAAATGAAATACCGGACTTAAACCAGACTTGGATGGAGAGTCCGTTTTTTTTGTCATTGCGAACGAAGCGCGAGGAGGCAGAGGGCGAAGGCTTGTCGACAAAATGGCAAAGCCATTGCCGGCGACAACCGTAGACCCGTTTAATGCCGACGAGTAAGACGCGCGGCAATCCAGTTAGATAAAAGACGCTAAGGCGATAAGATGTTACGTAATAATCATGTCATTCCGAATTTATTTCGGAATCTCTATAATAAAAGACGCTAAGATGTTACGTAAAAACATGTCATCCTGAATGTCGGATTGACCTCCGTGTTTCGGGATCTCTTTTGACCCCTCACCCCAACCCTCTCCCACAAGGGGCGAGGGAGTAAATCGTAGGGTAGACTTTAGTCTACCAGAAAAACTCACTTTGTTCGGACTCGCAATGACGTATTCCCTTCCCCTGATTATTTATTTAAAAATACGGGTATAATATATATAGGTCGATGGGATATAAAAGCTTGATACACATGGATTTCACCATGTTAAGGAATGTAACAAAATGCAGGAGTTGTGAAATTGGAGAGATTAAAAAGTTTTTATATATATAAAGTACAAAAACAAGAGAGAGTAAAATGAGCGTTTCAGCAGCACCAGGAATAGCAAAATCATCACAGGCGCTTGTATTCAAAAAGAATACAAACACCAAATCGTTGACTGCGGCCTATAATGAAGGTACGTATGCTAATCCTCGTACAACTCTGAAAACTACAGTTGGCGGAAATGTTCAGCGCAGTACAATAGTTTCAACATTAAGCGGAACATTCATGGTTGACAGTGGAAGATCCTTGAGAAATGTTAATCCTGCACTTGTAAAACCTGATAACTCGCTACTAAGAAGCGGGCTCAACCTTAATAAAGGCTACGATATAGCGTTTATGAAGAATTTTGCAAGTAAGTTTGGAAACATATCCAATCCATACGCACAAAATACAAACCACATGTCAACGCTGGATAAAATTGCATTACTCACAGCCGCCGGAGTTCAGATTGGTAAAGCAATTGACGCCGCCTCCTCAAAATCTACAGATAAAACAACTCAAGCACAAAATAATTCGACTGCAAGTGTTTCAGCAAGAGCCATGACATCAGGTGCATCAAGCACATCATTAATGGGCGGATTGTCCGGCGCAGATTCATTTGGCGATATCAAAGGACTTGAAGCTAAAGCAGAAAATAAAAAAGCTCAATTAAATGATTCATACCAGAAAAATGATCCAACAAAAGCATTAAATGATTCATTGAAAAAAGAAGGTGTAGCTGAAGGATTAAAACTTGCCAAAGTTAATATTGATACAAGTAAAATAAAATTGAATACGCTTGATACTACAAATATGGACAAGGCATTAGGAACTATTGATAGTGATACGCAAAATATTAAGAACTTTGTTTCATATGATATTAAAAATGCCAAGGCAATTGTTTCTAATAAATTAGAAAATTTAGGTGCACAGATTAATGGTTTTGAGATTTCATTAACAAAACTTAATTCAAAACTGGAATTAGCAAAATCTAATGGTGAAGATACATCGGCTATTGAATCACAAATTCAAGAAATGAAAGATAAAAAAACTGAAGCTGAAAACCAGAAAAAACAAGTTGAAGCCGCATTGACATCTCTCAATTATATTGAAACAACTTGCGAAAAAACTGTTAAAGATCTTGAAGCTAAAAAATCAGAGATTGAAGATATCAAGAAATTTGAAGGTGAAGTTGAAGACAAAAAATATGATATGGCAAAATCTCAAGATGAACAGTTAGGCAAAACAATGCAAAAAATAGAAAAATTAAATAAAGAAATAAGCAATATTCTTAATAAGAGTGCTTCAAAAGGTACCGATAATGATTCAAAACGTAACAGTAAAATTGATGGATTAATAAAAGAAAGAAGTTCATTGTACAAATCATTAGGAACATTAACTACATCACTTGCAAGTGCAGGTACAACGGAATTTAAAAATTCTAAAGATAAAACATATAAGCTCCAAAACCTTGATAAGGCACTAAAATATGGCGAAAGTGATGATCCACAAAACACCGTTACAATGGCTGGGCAAGAATTTGACACAGATTATGCAAAGAAAATAATGCAAGGATAACAAATCTCCGGCTAAATATGAAGTAACTTTACAAATAGCTTTACAAATAAGATATCTTAATTTATAATATCATTAGTGACAGTATTGTCGAAGAAAAAGAACGGGCCTTCTCGTTCTTTTTTTCACTATAATGTCGATTGCGAACCGCTGATTATACGGATAAAATTTCCGGACAGCATGACAAAAATTTCGAGAGATGCCCGTCTCAGGTTCGCGAGATTCCTGTCAAATTTGAGAAAGGAAGTGTATTGTGAAACAAGATATTAACAGATTTGAGATTTTAGAAAAAATCACTCCGTTGATTGAAAACACTGCTATGCGTTTCGGATACATCCCGATAGAAATTGAATTTGTAAAAGAAAATCACCGCTGGTTTTTGCGAATTTACCTTTATTCAAAGGAAAAAGACGTCACTCTCGACGATTGCGAAAAGGTTACACGCAGTCTCAGCGATTTTTTGGATGAACTTATTCCGGTAAAATATTATCTGGAGGTTTCATCGCCGGGGTTAGAGAGAAAATTTAAATCGAACAAGGAATTTTTGATTTTCAAAAACCGCCGGATAAGCTTAAAACTTAAAACACCATTGGAAAACGAAACCGAAAAAATTTTCAAAGGTGAAATTCTGGATTGGGACGATAAAGAGGGGTTAAAATTTTTCCGTTTTGATGACGGTATTGAACTTCAAATCCCGCCGGACAACATTCAATCCGCAAAACTTTATATTGACTGAGAGACGTCTTAACGACTTATCGACCCAACGTCTAACTAAAGAAACAAAATAACGAAAGGAAATAAAATTATGATTAAAATTGGAACAGCTTTGTTTGAAGCTTGCGAAGAACTTGAAAGAGAACGCGGAATTTCTAAAGAAATCTTGATTGCATCTTTGTGTGACGCCATGGTTGCAGCTTACAAAAAACACATGCACATCAAAGAGGCCGATAATATTACAGCTATTTTGGATGAACAATCCGGCGAAATCGGTGTTTTCAGAACAAAATCAGTTGTTGAATCAGTTGAAGATGAGGACACTCAAATTTCTATCGGTCAAGCTTCTGAAATCGCAGACGGCGTTGAAGTTGGGGACGAACTTCAAATTGAAGTTACTCCGGAACAATTCGGACGTATCGCCGCTCAGTCAGCAAAACAGGTTATAACTCAAAGAATCAGAGAAGCTGAAAGAAACCTCGTTTTGAACGAATTTTTGGATAAAAAAGGAACTCTTACAACCGGTATTATTCAGCGTGTTGAAAACAGAAACGTAATTGTTAATATCGGAAAAACCGATGCGATTATGCCTCAGAAAGAACAGATTCCGGGCGAATATTACAAACCGGGCAACAGAATAAGAGTTTTTGTGCTTAATGTAAAAGAAACAACAAGATTGCCGCAGGTTATCGTTTCTCACGCTCATGCCGAAATCGTAAGAGAACTTTTCGAACTTGAAGTTCCGGAAATCGAGGACGGTATCGTTGAAATTAAATCTATTTCCCGTGAAGCAGGCTACAGAACAAAAATCGCTGTATGGTCAAATGATCCGGAAGTTGATTCCGTAGGAGCTTGTATAGGACCTCGCGGAAGCAGAATTCAGACAATCGTTTCAGAATTAAAGAATGAAAAAATTGATATCGTCAGATATTCTGAAGATCCGGTTGAATACATTGTTAACGCACTTTCACCTGCAAGAGTTGTATCTGTTGATATTATGGCTGATGATGAGTTTGCACATGAAGCAATGGTTGTTGTTCCGGATGATCAATTGTCGCTTGCAATCGGCCGCGAAGGTCAGAACGTAAGATTGGCACACAAATTAACCAACTGGAAAATAGATATTAAATCAGTTTCTCAAATGGAAAAGGCTGAGGCTGAAAATATCAAAAATTATCAGGAAGAAGATGCCGAAGAAGTTGAAGACAGATTTGATAATGATGAAATCAACGAAGAAATTGCCGAAGAAATGAGCCAGCAGGCTTATGACGAGGAAGATATTCAGGTTGAAGAACAAATCGAAGAAGAAACTTCCGACGAAGAATAATTTTTGATTAATTTAATAATAAAAAAATATAAGGGCCGTTTTTTTCAAAAAACGGCCCTTAATAATTCATAGCTTAACAAATTTACTGGATTGCATCTTATTCCTTATCAGGTTTAAACTGAGCGAGAATTGCTTGTTCATTTGGATCTGTAGTATTAATTAAGTTTTCATTAGCGTCGAAAGTTTGAGCGTAACTATTAATAACCTGACCATTTTGGGAGAATGTTATATTATCAACCTTACCTCCGTCTGCAAGATATGTGGTTTCCGTAATATTTACACTGCCATCCATCTTATTTTCGGAAACCAAACGCGTAACACGGCCTTGAGCATCGTATTCATAAGACATAACAGATTCAAGTTCGTTATTTGCGTTGTAAGACTCATTTTTAACCCTGTTGCCGGCTTGATCATAAGCAAATTTATTCAAACTTATAAGATTATTGTCTTTATCTCTGTAAACCTGCTCAGACGGCAGTTCGCTCTTACCTTGATATGCGTAAGTTATCTTACCGCCGTCACTTAACCTTGTAAGTGCCTTTCTTCCCTGCGCATCATAAGAAAATTTATGTTCAACAGATTCATTTCCATTATCATATTTAAAAGTTTTTGCCGCAAGTCTTTCACCTGTTTCATTGTTTACATCACGTTTTCTTACAACTTCAACATCCGCAAGCAGAACACCCGCTTCATCAGGTTTATTTTCGATAATTTTTACTTCGCCGTTTTCATCCGTAAATTTTGTTGACGCAAGATTACCGGCCGCATCATAGGTAAATTCACGTTTTTCAATAATGTTGCCATCTTTATCCTTCGCAATCTGACTTGCCGGATTTTTACTTGTGCCATCATAAGAATAATCAATCGTTTCACCAGTGCTTACATCAGTATGAATTTTTCTGCCCTGATCATCATATTTAAATTCATGTATAGTCTGCTCGCCGGTATTAGGATCAGTAAAGACCATATTAGAAGGTCTTGTCTCCTTTACTTCTGCGCCTTTTGCCGTAATCTGAGCCGGATCAAGCTCAGCCTCCCCGCCTTTTTCAATATATAAACCGACAATTCCTTTTAGTCCGTTTTTCAAATCACGCGTGCTTACCCCTAATTCTTTTGCCATCTGCTTAAGCTCTCTTCTAGTCAGCTTGCCGTCATCAGCAGTAAATTTGGAATATGCCGCCAAAGCCTCCGATAATTCTTGTTTTGATAACCCGTCTACTCCGTCTTTGTTAAAAGCTTCTGCACCGCGGCGGGCCGATTTCTTCAAAGTTTCAAGCTCGTTTGCTCCTAACCCTTGAGAAATGTTGTTAAAATTCACCATAAGTCACACCTTTCTTTTTCTTCGAAAATTCACTCAATTTTCATAACTGACCTTACGGCATCTTTTTGAATAAAGTTTACCCGCCCCGCCCTATCCTATCCTATCCTATCCTATGAGGGATTATATCTGGATTTGAGCCTATTTGAAATTCATTTTTACAATTCGTTACAATATTTTTTTTATTAAGAAAATTTAATATTTAAATACACAAAAACAGATTTTGTTTAAATGTTGACAAAAAAAATTGAGCAAATATTATATATAATATGGCTTAAAATACCAATATAGTATAGTAGTATAAGTAGAAAAAAGGAGATTAATCTCATGGCACGTGAAAAGTACGAAAGAACCAAACCGCACGTTAACGTAGGTACAATTGGCCACGTTGACCACGGTAAAACAACATTGACAGCAGCTATTACAGCAACTTTGGCAGCTGCAGGTCAGGCAGAATTGAAGAAATTTGATGAAATCGATGCTGCTCCGGAAGAAAAAGCTAGAGGTATCACAATTTCAACTGCACACGTAGAATATGAAACAGCTGAAAGACACTATGCACACGTTGACTGCCCAGGCCACGCTGACTACGTTAAAAACATGATTACAGGTGCTGCTCAGATGGACGGTGCAATTCTTGTAGTTGCAGCTACAGATGGTGCAATGCCTCAGACTCGTGAACACATCTTGCTTGCTCGTCAGGTTGGTGTTCCTAACTTGGTTGTATTCCTTAACAAATGCGATATGGTTGACGATCCTGAATTGTTAGAATTAGTTGAAATGGAAGTTAGAGAATTGCTTTCTTCTTA
>JAGAVG010000036.1 GCA_017942035.1 bacterium
AGTCTAAATCCTAAAAAGGAACTGATGTACAAATACATTTTTCCGTATGCTTTTGTTCCCGATACAGTTACTAATTCAAGCACCTTTATTTGTTTTGATATTGAAGTTAAGCGAGTAGAAAACCGCAGCTTTAAAGACTTATCCATAATGTTTTGGATATTTTCACATCAAAGCATTTTAAGAACAAACGAAGGTGTGAGAACTGATGTCTTAGCTGATGAAGTCGATAAAATCATGAACGGAAACAAAGATTTAGGGCTTGGAACTACTGAACTTAGAACTGTTGGGAGAGTAAATCCGGCAAAAGACTATTTCGGCAGAACGCTTATCTACCGAAGCGTTGATTTTAACAGAGTGGTATGATTAGCGAGCAAGATTTAAAGTTAAAACTCATTTTAGGACTTCCGATAGAAACTCATAAAATCAAAATTCATTCGGTAAAAGTCAAAGATATTGCGGAGTTTGGGTATTTAAGATATAACCAGGCTCTTAAAATTATTTCTGCTGATAGCTTTGAAATCAAAAAAATTCTAGACTCAAAAGAAAATATTTCACCTTTCGAATTTGTAGTCATAAGCGTTATGTCAGACGTTCAGATTCGTATTTTAATTGAAGGCTTATTTTCTCTAACCTTCAGAGAAAAGACAGAATTCTCGGAGAAAAAGCTTTGCTTTATTGTCGGTGAACATGAACTAAACGAAGATAACTTTGACAAGATAGTAAACATAATTTGCAAGAGAAATGGGATTTTTAAAAGCGAAAAAGACTTAGGAAAACCGAGTAATGAAAAAGCAAGAAAGATTCTTGAAAAGAGAAATCTTGCAAGAAGCAAACTTAAAAAAAGCGGTGAAAATGGCTTTGATTTAGCTGACCTTATCAGCTTTTTGTCTATATATTTTGATACTTCTACTCTACTTAATCTCGATATTTATCAGCTTACAGATAGATTTATGAGAATAATCAAAAAAGAAAATTATGATATTTCAATTAATTCGCTCATTCATGGAGCAAACAAATCAGACCTTGACTTAAAACATTGGTCTGAAAAATAAGAAATTCAAAATCAAATGTAGCTTATATAGGCTGCATCTTTTAATTTTAAGGAGGAAAAAATCATGTCATCAAATCCAAACACAAAATTCGGGGCAAAAGAGGTCATGGATGTTACGCTCTATGATATGCTTTCAGGCAATCCCGTTATTTGTTTCGATACTCTAAAAACTTCAAGTATCAGCGTAACTTCCGAAAAAGTATATGCTAGGGGCGGAAAAGGGAACCCGAAAATAATTACTTGGGAGATAAACAAAGAAGCAACGCTTACTATTGAAGATGCACTTATCTCCCCGAAATCTATGGAATTAATCTCGGGTATGGCAACTAAAATCGGTGCAAGAACGGTTTATGTTCGTCAAGATACCGAGTGGGATACTACCGGAACAAAGCCAACAGACAAAGGCGATATTTATCCGCTTACTTGTTCCAGCGAGGGAGTTATAAACCTTGCATTTACTCCAAAAGAAACCGCCGAAAACATCAAAATATATCTAAGAGACGATGATTGCGGTACGCTTGTTTCAATGACAGATGCAAGCCTTTCGACAAATGTTTTGACTTTAGGCGATGCCGGAAAGGGGGCAACTGCGGGCAAGAAAGTCATAGCTTACTATACAAGAGAAACATCTGAAAACGCTCAAACTTACGTAATTACTTCTGATAAATTCTCAGGAACCTACAAACTTGTTGGTGATACTGTTATCAGAAATGCCGAAACAGGTCTTGACGAGCCATTCCAAGTTATTATTCCGAATCTTAAATGGACTTCAAATCTTGAACTTGGGTTTTCTGCTGAAGGCGACCCCTCAACAACATCATTTGAGTGTGAAATCATGCGTGAAAGCGGAGGCTCGACTATGATTGAGATGATTAAATATGACTAGCAAATACAACGTAGATAATTCGGCACT
>JAGAVG010000037.1 GCA_017942035.1 bacterium
ATGAAATTGTGGAACAATTCACGAATCATCGGCTCTTTTTGTTTCGTATTTGAAAGAACAAACTCACCAAATAAAAAAAACGATATTCGGGTGGGTTATTTTGTTATACCCTAAATTACCCTCTGAGTAAGCACGACCTTAGGGATAAAAGATTGTGTTGATTATAATGATAAATGGGGAGGAGCCGTAAAATTGTGTGGTGGAATTCAAAATATGCCAACAGAAGCTGATTTGAAAAAAATAGCAGAAATGATATATGAAGGGAAACCAAATATTAGTAATGGTTATACCGGAAATTTGAAATATAAAGCAGGTACAGCCACTGCACTCGGACTTCCTGAACCTTACTTTGGAATATGGTCTGCAAATGAAGGAAGACATTATTCCAATTATATTGCTTATGGCCGTTATTACAGTACTAATGCAACCAACTATGATAGTATGTTATCTTTTAGGGCTATAACAAGCCCATAAGTGTTGTGTATTAGTGCAATTATATCTAATGTTTCCATGTTCCTTATTCCTTATTTCTTATGTGTGTAATGTTGTTATTTTATTGTATTAGATAAGGTTTCAACTGTTCTTGTTCTTCCACCTTATAAAGTTTGTATATGTCATTTTTTACTTCAAGCACTTTATGATAGATTGCTGATGAAAGCTCTATAATGCTGTCAAACTTTTTATGATAATCGGTAGGGTTCATGTCTATATCGTATAGTAAATTGTTTATGATGTAGCTTAATCCCTCGAGGTTGTATGCCTTATCGAGTAGTCGTTGTATCTTCATGTTTATCTCCTTATGTGTGTAGAGCAGTTGAGGGCAAGGTACAACTATCCGCAAAACCTGGATTTAATATTGAGAGTCGAGCTACAGATTTACAAACTAAAAGAAATGCGTGCCTTGCTTAATATTCCAGAGCGAGAAGCTGGCATGGTATATCTAACTGATGTGCTTAATAGTACGGCAACCATTGTACGGGAAGTCTGTATGAGTCTGTCTTGTTTTGCTCGGGTCGCTCAGTTTCTTCTGAACTGCAAAATAGGTGGCTTCATCAATAATAGCTGGGAAGTTAGTTTTTTCGACACTTTAAGACGTGCCTTTGAAGAAAATTTCAATAGTGCTGGCATGAAAGCTAACATTGAAAAATGGGAAGCAGAACGTGAAGCATTAGTCATGGAAGAACACGAAATACAGAAAGCCACTAAAGATTTTTACGAGCAATCGAACTCTTTGCTAAGGTTCTGTAATGATTGCTACAAGGCATTTCTAGACGGTAGTGCTGAACAGAAACGTAAAATTATAAATATAGTATGTTCGAACTTTACGTATGACGGTGAAATACTATATATAGAGCCAATTCCAGCCTTTAAGGTAATAATGCAAAATGCCCTAAATATTAAAAAACTCCCCAGGTTGGACTCGAACCAACAGCCTACCGGTTAACAGCCGGTTGCTCCGCCATTGAGCTACTGAGGATTAATCAAACATTTACCATTAAGCGTTATGCTTTTCGGCTCGTGTCTGCCCTTTCATTATAGAATAAAAAATTTTAAATGTAAAGTCTTTTTTTTATTTTTTTTCTGAAATTGTTGATAATTTAACGAGCTGTTCAAAATCCGCATATCTGTCGGAAAGTTCTTCAAACGTACCAACATCAACTATTTCACCATCTTTTAAATATACAAGTTTACTGCAAGCTTTTAATGTTGATAAACGGTGGGCAATCGCTATTATAGTACGATCTTTGGACATTTTATTCAGAATTTCAGTTATTTCGTTCTCAACTACCACATCTAAAGCTGAAGTAGCTTCGTCAAGTATTAAAATTTCAGGGTTTCTATATAAGGCTCTTGCAATTGCCAGACGCTGCTTTTGACCTTGCGAAAGCCCGACTGTTCCAACAAATGGATTTTCATATATTCCATGCTCAAATTCCATGACAAAATCATAAAGTTTCGCAGATTTTAATGCTTCACAAACTTTATTATCATCAATTTTATCTTTCTCAACGCCCCAGGCAATATTTTCGCGGAAAGAGCCATCTATAACCCTTATTTCCTGCATGACGTATCCCGTTAATTCTCGAAATGCTCCGTAATTTTTTGGGGTTAATTTTAAACCGTCAACGTATATATTTCCGGCATCCACAGGCAAAAGCCCCAGCAAAATATCGGCAAGAGTAGTTTTTCCGGCTCCGGAAAGCCCTATTATACCGATAAAATCACCTTTTCGAATATTTAAATTTACATGCTTCAACACCGGTTTGTTATCATACGCAAAAGTTATATTTTCCAGTCTTATTTCATGCTTAAAATCAATTTTCGTATTGTCAAAATTTTGTATATTATTAAACGAACCCATGTTATTTTTTTCATAAATATCATTAATTCTTTTTACGAAATCTCTTGTCGAATTTATATTTATTATTGCCGTTTGAATTCGATTGAGAGCTGGCGCAATCCTAAACAACGCAGCCACTACAACCGCAAACGAGGCAATCAGCATGGAGCCATCTTGCGGATTTTTAATAGAAATTAGTGCTCCTAACATTAATAGTGAAATTACAATAAAAGTTTCCACGATATACGGCGGAATTGACGAATAAAAAATCTGATCAAGCTGAACTTTTCTTACTGCATTATCAGCTTTTAAAAATTTATCATAAAAATGCTGTTCGGCTGAAAGTACTTTCACTTCTTTTAGACTATAAACGTTTTGTATCATTGTGTTATTAAAATCTTTTTGAATCTCAAACATCTGCATTGCAAGCCGATTAATTTTTTGCTTGAAAAATTTATTCTGCATTACCATGCTTAATGTAGTAAAAACAATTGTAACTACCGCAGCTAAAGGGAATTTCCAAATCAAAAAAGCAATTATCATTGATATTATGACAACATTTATAGCGAGATTTATCAACCTTACAACAAACCCGTCAATTACTTGAGAGGACAGAGAGGATAGATAAAAAATCTTATCGGATTCTGAAATTTTCATGACATTTTTATATGAGTCAAACATAAAAAAATTCATGAATAATCTGCTAATATCGCTTTTCCAATATGTTGTAAATTTAGTTTGTAAATATATTATCAAAAGCATGAAAATATTCTTAAAAATAAAAACACCCAGTACAAAAACACCTATACATAACGCCGTTATAATTGAACTATCAGTGTGTAATATTGACTGTAATTTTATATAATATGAGGTATTAACAAGGATCTGCGGATTTACAATAAGCATAACAAACGGATAAATAAGTGCTACCCCTGCAAGTTCTAAAAAACCTGCAATTAAAGATAAAAAAACGAATCCTGCAAGCTGAAATTTTTTCCCTTTGCCATAATATTTTATAAAACGTCTGTAATTTTCCAGAAACATAATATAAGTTATCCCTTTTATTAATTAAATGTTAAAAACTTTCATATATAATAAATATCATATATAATCATGTTAAAGGAAGGAGTAATATATGTCAAATCCAATTTTAAACAGTAATTTCGGAGCTGGAGAACACATTCTTGAAGCGGAACCGATGACAATCAGCGGAACAGTTAATAAAACACTGATTTTATCCGTATTTTTAACTATTGGTGCCGCATGCAACTGGCATTTTATAGCTGCAGGTTTTATAGATAAAGCATCCATGCTAGTTACCGCCGGTGCAATAATCGGACTAATACTTGCGATTATAATATCTTTCAATGTTAAAATGGCAAAATATTTATCCCCGATTTACGCAATAATGGAAGGTTTATGCCTGGGTGGAATATCCGCAATGTTCGAAGCTCAATATTCAGGAATAGTTTTCCAAACAATCGGAGCTACTGTTACCACATTGATAGCAATGTTATTTTTATACCGAACCGGTACTATTAGATATACCGAAAAAATGGGCAGTATCTTAAAGACTGCAATGCTTTCCATATTAATAATTTATTTGATACAATTTGTAGCATCATTCTTTTCGCGAGGAATTCCGTTAATTTTCGGTAACGGCCCTGTCGGAATCTTGTTCAGTGCATTTGTATGTTTGGTTGCTGCATTTTGCCTTATTCAAGATTTCTACTTTATTGAAACAGGAGCGGAAAGAATGCTTCCGAAAGATTTTGAATGGTATGGAGCCTTTGGCCTTATGGTTACACTTGTTTGGCTTTATATGGAATTCTTAAGACTCTTTGCCAAACTAAATTCAAGAAGGTAATAATAAATTATAAACATATTTAAAATCAAAAACGGGTGGAAAAACCCGTTTTTTTTTTAAAATTGGAATGTCCCTGTTATCCTGAATAGCCGATAGACCTCCGTGTTTTATGTCATGCTGAACGTCGGATTGACCTCCGCGTTTCAGCATCTCCATAATAAAAGTGAGAAGGTAGGTCGGATTTACTAATCCGACAAAACCAACATTTTTGATTGAATTTTTAACAAAAAACATACACCAAATTTTATATTTTGGTGCGAGTTTTTTATAGCCTTATTATACAATATTTTCGAGCACATTTCAAGTGGTCATTTTGTTGTTTTTGTGAATTTTTTGGATTTTGAAAGGGTATGTTTTAGTTAGTTTCAGACCCACTCGCACCAAAATATAAATTATGGTGCATGAATTTAAAGAATAGTTTAAGCCTGAAAAGGAGGATAATATGTTTAAAAATAGTCATTGCGAGCGAAGTGCAAGGAGGCAAAGGACGAAGGCTTTTACTTTGGCGGAAGTTCTTATTACTCTCGGGATAATTGGCATTGTTGCGGCGATGACCATGCCGGCGGTGATTACTAAGTATCATCAGAAAGTTACCATTACTCAACTAAAAAAGGCGTATTCAACGCTTTCTCAGGTTATGATTTCGGCTTTCCCCGATGGCGATTTTTCACAAACAGAGATTCGCGACAGTAACACTGTTCAGATGAAAAACTGGTTTTTAACTAACATTAAGCCTTATATGAAAATAACTAAGTATTGCATTGATCGTGCCGGCTGCTGGAATGATGGCACTTATATGCTTAGCGGCTCAAAATATGCTTGGGATCAAGGTAACATCGGCATGGGATATAATGTAATTACATTTATTACTTCTGATGGATACTTTGTTAATATTGATGCATTTACTGAGAATAGTTATGGTAGATTTGGATTTAATAATGATGGCCAACATTATCTTATATTTTTTGTAGATGTAAATGGTGCAAAAAGACCTAATATAGTCGGAAAAGATGTTTATGTTTTCGCCTTTGCTAAAGATAGGGGATTTATTACTCCAGGACGGGATTTAGAAGATAGTGCCGTTGATAGCAATTGCAGCAACAACGGAACGGGTTTATATTGCACTGAAAAAATAATTCGCAGCGGATGGCAGACAAACAAAGTAAATTTCTGGTAAATTACAATTTAACCTTTTAAATTCACATTCACAATCGGAGTATCTTGAACGTTTAAGTCTATATATTTAAACATATTCAGGACAATTCCGGGTTGGAAGTAGTATACATTGCTGACCGGAGTAATTCTCAACATTGCTTTTGAACTGCTGAATTTTAATATTGAAGCTAAAAACTGTCTATTTACGGCTGTAAATAGCACATAGCCCGTTTTTGACTGAATTTCATCTATTTGAAAGTTATTGGCATTTATTGCCGAAATTGTCAGATAAAAAAGTTTTTCAGTTGAAGTTGAATAAAGGCGCGAGCAAATTTCTTGTGAAACACTCTGGGGGGTTACAAAATTACTCATTGTTGAGACGGTATTAACCTCTGCCGCGTGAGACGGTGTCAGTGTGAGCATTAAAACTAAAAAAGTTATAAACAGAAATATCTTTTTCATTCTCTATTCTTCCCAGGTTTCCCCAATATTAACATCAACAACTAAAGGCACTTCAAATGGCCGGTTAAGTTCCATTGCCTCTGTTACAAGTTTCTTGACAAGTTCCAGCTCGTCTTTTTTTACTTCAACAACAAGTTCGTCGTGCACCTGCATTATCATTTTAGACTTTAATCCGTTGTCTTTCAAATTCTTTTCAAAACTTATCATTGCAATTTTCATCAAATCTGCGGCAGTACCTTGCATTGGATGATTTATAGCAGCCCTTTTTGCAAATTCTCTTACCATAGCGTTTGATGAATTTAATTCTTTTGTTAAGTCGCGTTTGCGGCCGAAAAGTGTCTGAACATAACCGTTTTTTTCGGTTTCCATAACAATTGCTTCCATGTAAGCCTTAACCATTGGATAAGTTTTAAAATATTTGTTAATGAAATCTTCTGCCACATCTTTTGTAATTCCGAGAGCTTTTGCAAGCCCGTACTTACTTTGTCCGTATATTATTCCGAAATTAACAGCCTTGGCTTTATAGCGCATTTCTTTGGTAACTTTATCAACCGGAACTTCAAAAACTTTTGAAGCCGTTATAGTGTGAATATCTTCTCCCGAATTAAAAGCTTTTATCAGGTGTGTATCACCGGAAATATGAGCAAGCAGGCGCAATTCAATCTGTGAATAATCCGCTGAAAGAATTAAATAATTTTCTCTATCTTTCGGCACAAAAGCTTTACGGATTTGGTTTCCCTCCTCGGTTCTAACCGGTATATTTTGAAGGTTAGGATTTGACGAAGAAAGGCGGCCTGTTGTTGTTACCGTCTGATTATATGTCGTATGTATGCGTTTATCTACAACATCAACAAGTGCAGGCAGTGCATCAGTGTAAGTTGACTTCAATTTTGCATACTTTCTATATTCCAGTATATATCTGGCAATTTCGTATTCTTCCGCGAGAATTTCAAGAACTTCTGCACTTGTAGAATTTTGGTTTTTTCCGCGTTTCTTTTTACCTTTATAACCTAATTTATTGAACAAAATATCTGCAACCTGACGCGGCGAGTTAATATTGAAACTTTCCTGCGCAATTTCAAAGATTTTCTTTTCCAGCACAAAAAGTTTTTGAGTCATGGAATATGAAAGAGAGCTTAAATATTTTGTATCAATGGAAACGCCGTTGAATTCCATATCGGCAAGCACCATTGCAAGAGGAACCTCAATATCATAAACAATTTTTAGTTCTTCTGCATCCAGTGAAGAGTTCCAGAATTTTGTAAGATTAACTATTGTGGAAATTCTATCTGCCGTGTAGCCGAGAATATTATCCAAAACTGCATCTTTAAACTGAATTTGTTTTTTCTTATCTTTTTCATAAGGTGCAAACGGAACAACAGAATGATCAATCCGTTCCATTGCCTGAATATCAAGTTCATGGTTTCTTGTCGGGTCTTTGACGTAACTTGCAAGCATTACATCAAAAATACAGCTTTTTAAATCAACATTATAATTCCGTAAAATGTTATACTGGCGCTTCAAATCGTATGTTATTTTCTTTATATTTTCATCTTCAAAAATTTCTTTAAGCTTATCTATAACAAGCTTATATGGAAGTTGTTTCGTAAGTGATGAATGTGATAAAGGTATGTAAAAAGTTTTAATTTCCAGTTCTTCATCTGACTCAAACTTCAAGGCATTGTCCGCAGTCATTTTGTCGGTAAATCCGATATTTATGCCGGTAATTATTGATTTTACAGCGCTTAAAACTTCGGCTTCAATTTCAAAAGCAATGCAGGATCTTTTTTTCAATGCAATAAATAAGTCATCAAGATCTTCATTATCCGTAATTAAGCGTTTTGAATATTTTGTATCGTCATTTTTATTAATTTCAGCCTGAATTGCCTGAGTAAAAAGTCCGAGTTGTCCGGGAGCTGAGGGTACAGTGCTCAAAGCTGTTTCGGTTTCCGTAAGGATTTTAGGTTTCTCACCGTCTTTAGTAAAAGAATACAAAATTTCGTCGATATTTTTTATGAAACTGTAAAACTGCATATTCTTTAAAAATGCTGTTACGGCAGAAATTTCTGGAAGTTCAACTTTAGTCTTTTCAAAATCGAAATTAACGTCTAGATCCCTGACAATTGTTGCGAGATACTGGCTTAATTTAGCCTGTTCGACACCATTTTCAATCTTTTCACGTAAAGATTTTTGAGAAATTTCGGCACTGTGAGCCAGCACTTCTTGAAGGGTGTAATGCTCTGCGAGAAGCTTTTGCGCTGTTTTTTCTCCGATACCTTTAATCCCCGGAATGCAGTCTGAAGTATCCCCTCTGAGAGCCTTATAATCAATAACTTGATCCGGATAAATTCCTAGTTTTTCGTGAACTTTGTTCCAATCATACTCAACAAGTTCGCCTTTAGACGGTAAAATAACTTTTACACATCCGTCTTTATCAATAAGCTGGAATGCATCCTGATCGCCGGTTAGGATTAAAACTTTATGCCCTAATTCGCAGGCTTCTTTTGATATTGTGCCGATAACGTCATCGGCCTCGTAACCTTCTTTTGTATAAACGGGAATTCCGAAAGCCTCCAGCCCTTCATTTATGAGTTCCATTTGAGATTTCATAGGAACAGGCATAGCTTCACGGTTGCATTTATAATCCTCATATTTTTCCGTTCTAAAAGTTCTGTGGCTTACATCAAAAGCAACAGCTATGGCATCGGGGTTTAAATCCGGATTTTTAAGCAGATCAAATATAGCCTTAAAAAATCCGTAAACAGCCCAAGTCGGTGTGCCGTCAGAGGTTTGCATGTTAGTTCGCTCAAGTGCGTAATACTGTCTGAACGCAAGAGCATGACCATCTATCAAAATTAAAGTTTTTCCCATAATTATATTTTTTCATAAATATAAAGATATGACAAACAATTTACATATACTTTATATTTATAATTTAAAGTCCTTTACAGAAATTTTCCCAAGCATTCTGATAAGCATTTTCAATCTGTTGAACGTATTTGTCGTAATTATTGAACATTTCGGAATTAAATACAATAGTTCTGAGATTTTCTCGATACCATTTTAATTTTTCGATATCTGAGGTTAAATTCACAGCAAGTTCGACAAGTTCCTGTTCACTGTCAGCCACAAATTCGTTAAGTTTCATCATTTTGCAAACACGCGCCGCACCTTTTGAAGCGATAGTTTCACCCGGCATACATAAAACAGGAATTCCGGAATGTAAAAGTTCTATTGTAATTGTTAAACCGCTGAATGGCAGAGGGTCAAGTGCTATATCACATTTTGGATAAGCCGCGAAATGATTTGGTTTTGCAGGTTTATTGTCAAAGATTATTCTGTTTTCGTCAATATCATTTTCTTTAAATTGCTTTTTGTATCTTACAATATCCCTATCTTGAAGCTGTGTCCTATATATTAATAATTTAGAATTTGGAACCGCTTTCAATATTTTAGACCAGACAGAAACGGTATACGGATTAATTTTCGAAAGACAATTAAAGCTTCCAAAGGTTATGTAGCCATTTTTTAGATAAGGTAACGGCGGAATATCAAGGAATTTTTGATTTCTTGTACTAAAATTAAATCTATTCATACCGCAGTTTATATAAAGCGGTTTTTCTGTATAATATTGGGCAATATCCTCCGGAATTGTGAATTTATCCGCTAGAATATAATCAACCTCTCTCATACCGTAAGTTCCCAAAAATCCAAGATATTGGATTTGTATAGGAGCAGGCTTATACAATAATGTCCAAATTCTTGAATGAGTATATCCGCCTAAATCGACCAGAATATCTACTCCGTCATCATGAATTTTTTGAACAAGTTCTTCGTTTGTAAGCGCATGGCACTCTTCAAATTTCATACCGGTTTCTTTAATCCTGTTAGTTGCAATGTCACATCTGTCACTGCAAGAATAGAGGACAAAATCAAATTTTTCCTTGTCATGATGTTCCAAAATCGGAATAACAAACTGCATCATGGCATGGGTATAAAAATCAGATGAAAGATAGCCGATTTTTAACTTTTTATTCGGATCGAAAGATTTGTAATCGTAATGGTACGGTTCTTTCCCTGCTAAAATTTCTGGTCTGAACTTATCAACATAATGCTCAAAAATTTCTTTCAAATCTTTCTGACCGTAATCCTTACTCTTAATCATAACCTGAGTAAGCATTACAAAGGTTTTAAGCTCGGGAGCAAGTTTCATTTTTTTGAGGTAATATTCAATACTTTTTGAACTGTCTTTGTAAAAGTACATAAATCCGAGCATATTATAAATGCTTGCGTTATTGTTGTAATATTTTAAAGTCTTTTCATAAGCTATAATTGCGTTATCATAATCCGGCATTGCGTAATAATTATTACCCATTTTACGATATAATTCACACTTGTCATAGCGATATGAATCATCAATCTTATCTTCTAAAGATTTATAGATATCGATAGCCTCGTTATATTGCCGTTTTGAATAATATTCATCAGCCTGTGCAAGCTGAGCTAAAATTTTTTCTGATTTAATTCTTTTTGTCGTACTTTGTTTATGTTCCGTAAAATATTTAACCATTTTTCCAACCTTATCTTCCCTAATATTACAATATTTTTTGCTTTTTTGTCAATTCATCAAACCTCGACCTTGAAAATAAATTATGTAAGTATTAACATAAAATCAGGGAGGATATAATGTACAATCCACATTCAAAAATCGCAGAAGAATTCATCTCTAATGATGAAGTTCTTGAAACTTTAGAATATGCAAAAGCTAACAAAAATAATGTTGAACTAATTGAAAAAATAATTGAAAAAGCAAAACAGATGAAAGGTTTATCTCATAGAGAGGCCGCTGTTTTGCTGGATTGTGATATCAAAGAAAAAAATGATGAAATATTTAAGCTTGCAAACGAAATTAAGCTGAAATATTACGGAAACAGGATTGTGCTGTTCGCACCGCTTTATCTTTCCAATTACTGCGTAAACGGATGCGTGTACTGCCCTTACCACGCTAAAAACAAACATATTCCGCACAAAAAAATGACTCAGGAGGAAATAAAAGAAGAAGTTATTGCGCTTCAAGATATGGGTCACAAAAGACTTGCGATAGAAACCGGCGAAGATCCCATAAACAACCCGATTGAATACGTTCTGGAATCCTTAAAAACAATATATTCTATTAAACATAAAAACGGAGCAATAAGACGTGCAAATGTAAATATTGCCGCAACTACAGTTGAAAATTACCGTAAATTAAAAGAAGCCGGAATAGGCACTTATATCCTTTTTCAAGAAACCTATAACAAAGAAAGCTACGAAAGACTTCATCCGACAGGCCCGAAACACAATTATGCATACCATACAGAGGCTATGGACAGGGCAATGCAGGGCGGAATAGATGATGTAGGACTGGGAGTTCTCTTTGGTCTGGAACTTTATAGATATGAATTTGCCGCTCTTTTAATGCATGCCGAACATTTAGAAGCCGTTTACGGCGTCGGCCCTCATACAGTATCGGTTCCGCGTATCAGAAAAGCAGACGACATTGACCCGACAGCTTTTGATAATGGAATTGATGATGACACATTTGCAAAAATTGTCGCCTGTATAAGGATTGCAATTCCATACACAGGCATGATTGTTTCGACACGAGAAAACGAAAAAGTTCGAGAAAGACTTCTTCATCTTGGAGTTTCGCAGGTTAGCGGAGGCTCCAAAACAAGTGTCGGAGGATACGCTCACCCTGAGGATGAAACGTTTGAAGATTCCGCACAATTTGACGTATCAGATAGAAGAAGTCTTGATGAAGTCATAAAATGGCTTATGGAATTGGGTTACGTCCCGAGTTTTTGCACCTCCTGCTATAGAAACGGAAGAACCGGCGACAGGTTTATGGAAATTTGCAAATCCCAGCAAATCCACAATTTCTGCCACCCTAACGCGTTGATGACACTGAAAGAATTTTTGGAAGATTACGCATCAAAAGAAACCAAACAGGTCGGAGACGAATTAATCCGCAAAGAACTGGAAAAACTTGACGATAAATCAAAAATAAAATCACAAACGATTGAAAACCTTCAAAAAATATCACAGGGTGAAAGAGATTTTTGCTTTTAGTTAAATGTGACGGTAGATTTTCAACCCGTCAAATCTAACTGCTATGCCGTCTGCGCAAACGATTGTGATTGATTTTGTTTTAGAATTTTTGTCGATAACTCGGCCGATTCTATCTGAATGACCGGCGATTGACCATTTGTTAGGCGAAATTCTGAAAAACTTTCCTTTTAATTCTATATAGCAAGGTATCCAAGGGTAAAACGCGCGAACTTGACGGAAAATTTCAGATGAGGTTTGCTTCTTAAAATTGATAATATTCTCTCTCGATTTCAGCGGATAATACGTCGCGGCTCTTTCGTTTTGTGCAACGGGAATCAAAAGACCGTTTGACACATCCGAAACGAATTGCGGAATAAGTTTGTGGATATTATAAATAATCTTATTGCGCAAATCCTCGCCCGTGTCATATTCTTGAATAGGAACACGGCTTTGAAGAAGGATTTTACCCGAGTCATAATTCTCATCCATCAGATGAAACGTAACTCCGCTTTCTTTTTCGCCATGTAATATGGTTTCCAAATAGGGGTTTGGCCCTCTGTATTCCGGCAAAAGCGACGGATGAATATTTATTGTAGCAAGCCGCGGAGTGTCAATAATTTCTTTTTTAAATTTTTCTCCCCAGGTTCCAACAAGCACAATATCAACATTTTTACGGATTAAAAAGCTCTTAAAAGCCTTTGAATTTACCGATTTAAACTTTAAATCAGGGAGTTTGTACCTATTTATCAATAATTTATCTGGTCCCGGAGAAATAAAATCTTTTATAAACTGTAAAGATGATGAATTTACCGTCTCATAGCGCAGAACTCCGGCGATTTTGAGGTTCGCCGAAACACAGCCCTCAATCATTGCAGATAACATTTTTCCCTTGCCGACAAGCACTATACTCATAAAAGAAATATATCATAAATTTTTGACAACATCAATAAAAAATGTTATACTCAAATCCATACCAAATAAGAAGGAGAAATATATGTTTTACTGGCAAATTTTTGGAATCGTAGCACTGATTGCAATAATTCTTGAAATTGTGATGCCGTCATTTTTCTTCCTGAATTTTGCAATTGCAGGGGTTATAACCTCAATTGTTTCAATTTGGGTCGGAAACTTTATACATCTGCTTGTTATATTTGCAGCTTTGTCTCTGATATCACTTTTGTTTTTTAGACCGTTTTTTCTTGAAAAAGTAAAACCGGAGGATAACCAATCCGGAGTGGAATCAACATATTACGGCAAGATTGCAAAAGTAACTGAAACTGTCACAAAATCTTCGGGCGCGATTTCAATATATGACGAGCGCTGGGATGCAAGACTTGTGTGCGGTGATGAAGAAATTCCCACAGGGGCAGAGGTTAAAATAGTTAAAAATGACAGCTTAATTATGTACGTAGAGAAAATATAAGGAGAAAATTAAATGGCATTATTCTGGCTGATAGTATTTGCAGCGTTAATAGTTTATATCGCTAAAGGAATTATTATTGTACAAGAGCAGGAAAAGGTTATCATTCAGCGTTTTGGACGATATTTCAAAACGCTTGAGGCAGGGCCGAATTTTATATTCCCGCTTTTGGATGCACCGAGAGGAATATTGAAAAAGGTTTCATTTAAACAATTGGATGGTAGAACGTATTTTACAACAAAACTTGTTGACAGAATTGATTTAAGGGAAACTGTTTATGACTTCCCGCGCCAGAATGTAATCACAAAAGATAACGTTTCAATCACAATTAATGCGCTTTTGTACTTCCAGATTATTGAAGCTAAAAAGGCGGTTTATGCTGTTGAAAATCTTCCGGAAGCGATAGAAAAATTAACTCAAACAACATTGAGAAACCTTGTCGGTCAGATGGATTTGCAAGAAACCCTTATTTCACGTGACAAAATTAACGTTGAATTAAGGGCAATTCTTGACGAGGCAACTAACAAATGGGGCGTAAAAGTTAACCGTGTTGAACTTCAAGACATATTCCCGCCGGCTGATATTCAGGCTTCAATGGATAAATTGATGAAAGCCGATAGGGAAAAGAAAGCTACGATTACAGAGGCTGAAGGCTTGAAAGAGGCCGCAATTAGAAAAGCTGAGGGTGAAAAAGAGGCCGCAATTCGTTCGGCAGAAGGTGCGAAACAGGCTGAAATTTTAAGGGCCGAAGGTGTTGCTCAAGCCCGAGTGATTGAAGCTGACGCTGAAAAAGAAGCAATCCAGAGAATTATCAACGCCCTTGCAGACAAAGGAGAGCCGGATAAATACCTCATCGCTATGAAATATCTTGAAACAATGACCGCAATCACAAGCGGCGAAAACAATAAGGTTGTATATATGCCTTATGAAGCAACGGGAATTCTCTCCTCCGTCGACGGTATCAAGCAAATGTTCGATAAAAAATAATCAAAGAAAAGGCCGGATAATTTATCCGGTCTTTTTTTAAGGTTAAAATTAATCTTCTTGTCATAAAAATTTAAAATTAGTAACATCTTTTTATTTTTTTGCTAGAATAAAATTAAGTCTGGATAAAATAAGAAAAGGAAAATAAAATGTTAAAGACAAGAATCAAATCAAACAATTGCGGAGAGCTTAATCTTAGTAATTTAGATCAGCATGTAACACTTTCCGGATGGGTATCTTGCGTAAGAGACCTCGGCGGAATTTTGTTTGTTGAATTGAGAGACAGATCAGGTTTCTTCCAGATTGTTGCAAACCCTCAGATTAACCCTCAAATACACAAAGTTTTGGAAAAAGTTAGAACTGAATACGTTATAACAGTTTCCGGTAAGGTTACAAGAAGACCGGAAGAAACTTATAACGAAAAATACGCAACCGGTCAGGTTGAAATGTATCCTGAAACTATTGAAGTTTTGTCAGAATCTAAAGTTCTTCCGTTCGTTCTTGATGATGAAAACGTATCAGAGGACGTTAGATTGAAATACAGATACCTTGATTTGAGACGTGAAAAAATGCTGCACAATTTGACTACACGTCACAAAATTTGTCAGGCCGCAAGAAATTACTTGAATGGACTTGATTTTCTTGAAGTTGAAACCCCTATTTTAATCAAAACAACTCCGGAAGGCGCTCGTGATTACCTTGTTCCGTCACGAGTTCAGGAAGGTAAATTCTACGCACTTCCTCAATCTCCTCAAATCTTCAAACAACTTTTGATGGTTGGCGGTATTGAAAGATATTACCAGATTGCAAAATGCTTCCGTGACGAGGATTTGAGAGCTGATAGACAACCTGAATTTACACAGATTGATATTGAGATGTCTTTTGTTGAACAGCAGGACGTTATCAGAGTTGTTGAAGGCTTGATTGTCGATACTTTCAAAGCCGCAGGAGTAGAAGTTCAAACTCCATTTATCCAGATGCCATGGCAGGAAGCTATGGACAGATACGGTTCTGATAAGCCTGATACAAGATTTGGACTTGAACTTTTCGATATCGGCGATATTATTCTTCAATCTAATTTTGAAATTGTTAAAAAGACTCTTGAAAACGGTGGTATTGTACGTGGTATAAGAATTCCGGGCGGTGCTAAATATTCAAGAAAAGATATTGATGATATCACAAAACTTGCCGTATCATTCGGCGCAAAAGCTCTTGCAAATATTATTTATAATGAAGATGGAACGGCTAAATCACCTGTATTGAAGTTTGTGACAGAAGAACAAGCAAAACAAATTCAAGAAAGAGCAGACGCTCAAGCCGGCGACATAATCTTTTTTGTAGCAGACAAGCCAAAACTGGTTTATGATATTATGGGCCGTTTGAGATTGCATTTCGGTAAATCTTTGAACTTGATTGATGAAAGCAAACACAATCTTCTTTGGGTTGTTGACTTCCCTATGTTTGAATGGAGCGACGAAGAAGGAAGATTTATGGCAATGCACCACCCGTTCACTTCACCTTGCATAGAAGACTTAGACAAGCTTAAATCAGGAGATTTAGGCAATGTTAAATCAATTGCTTATGATATCGTTTATAACGGAACCGAATTGGGCGGAGGCTCTGTGAGAATTCACTCTTCAGAAGTTCAGTCCGCAATATTTAAGGCTTTGGGCTTGACGGAAGAAGAAGCTAAAGAAAAATTCGGATTTATGGTAAACGCTCTTCAATACGGAACACCGCCTCATGCCGGTCTTGCAATCGGTTTGGATAGATTGGTTGCACTGCTTTGCAGAACAGAAAGCATCCGCGACGTTATCGCCTTCCCGAAAAACTCCGGTGCTAAAGACTTGATGAGTGATGCACCTGGCGAAGCCTCACTCCAGCAGTTGAGAGAACTTCATCTCAAATCAACAGCTCAACAGCATAAATAAAAATCACGAAATATCCCGAAAATAATTCGGGATATTTCTTTTCACGGTCATTGCGAGGCGAACGAAGTGAGTGCGGCAATCCAGAGAACAGTGGGCAGAACGCAAGTAGGTTAACCCCTCACCCCAACCCTCTCCCACAAGGGGCGAGGGAGTACGTCATTGCGAGGCGAAGCAATCCGGTGTTAATAAAAATTAACAAACGCATTAAGTAATAGCAATAAAAATATATTTCAGGCTTTTATATTAATATAGGGAAAAATCTTAGGGAAAATTATGGATTTTATCAATTCACTGGTCGAAGTAAAAAAGAACAACAAAAACTTTAAAAAATGGGAAGAACACCAGCGAGATGAGGAAGCTCAGCGCGAGGAACTTTCCAAACGCCGTCAACATACAGAAGAGCAAAAGGCTGCCGCAAAAGCCTACGGTGAAAAGATTATCGACATTGTGGATATTATGGATAACCATTCGGAAAACGTTGCAGAAAACGTTGAAACCGCAGTTGAACCTCTGTCGGCATTGGTAACGGCTATAACCGGTATTGGCGGTACTATTCTTGTTGCTAAAAAATATTCTGACCCTAAATTAAAACAGATAGAAAATATTGAAGACACATATACTAAAAGTGAAAAAGCAAAAGATCTTATAAAACGAGTAAGAGAATTCCATGAAAAACTTCCAAATGCCAATGACGATCTTAAATATTTTAGTTCTTGGCAATTACTCCAAGAAAAGTACATAAAAAAAATTAAAAATCCGCTACTCAAAAAAGAGGCGATGGATGCTTATAAAGAGATAAAAAAACAAACAAAACCTATATACAAAAAAATAATGGCAGCTCATCTGGGTGTATTTGGAGCCGCTATAGCATCTTTTATAGGTGCAACAATATTTCAGGCAAAAATTCAGACTGATTCGTCAAAAGTTGCAAGATATCAGGCAAGAAAAGAGCTTGAAGATGAAAAGAACTTTGTAATGTACACTCCGGAACAGATTGAAGCTGCTAAAGAAGAACTTAAAAATCATCCGGAGAAACTTAAAGAAAAGAAAAAATCAAACCTTAAATCCGGAATGATTAAGTCTATCTATGGCGTTATAAGAGATACACGAGCTTATAACAAAGATAAAAGAGCAAGGGAAGATGATTCTCAAAAGATAGAAAGAGAACTTTCTCCTCAAGAATTAATTGATGCGCAAAAAGATAAAGAAGTAATCCAGCGAGTTGTACGTATAATCAACAACGAGGCAGAAAAGAATTCAGAAAACATGGAAGTTGCCGCAAACGTAATTATGGGCTCTACTCCTATTTTAGGTGCAACAGTTGGTGCCGGAGTAGCATGGATTTTGAAAAAATCCGGAACTATTGATAAATTTGTAAAATCAACTGTTGAAAAATACGGCTCAAAAGAAACAAAAGAACTTTATAATGACTTTAAAGCCGTAAAAGAAGGCGGCCCTGGGTATTCAGCGAAATGGATGAAATTTGCAAAAAGTTTAAAAAATGATTTCGATAATGTTGACAAGAATGCAAAAGAAGCTTCTGAAAAGCTGGATGCAGTTAAACCTAAAAACAAAGCTAAAGTTAATATTAGTCAGTTAACCAAAAAATGGTCAGCAATTGCTATGTCTCATAAATGGGGAAGAAATGGTGTTGCCGCCTATTTTGGTATGATAATTTCAAGTTTTGCCGGTATGATGATAGGCTTGAAACTTCAAAAATCAGCCGCAAGAGCTGGCCGTTATAATGCGAAACGTGATTTAGAAAAAAATCCGGAAAACTTTATCGGATACACTCAAGAAGATTACAATGAAGTAAAAGATATTAAAAATAACAAGAAAAAGACAAACCCGATTAAAGAATACGCCCTCTTCATTCCAAACGTAATGAAGCAATACTGGGCATACGAAAAATACAGAAAACACGAATACAAAGAAAAACAAGCGCTGAATGACATCTTGAAAAAACAGGATGTAACAGAGGAACAAATCAAGGATGCAAAAAATCTACAAAGAAAACTTTTCAACACGTTTGAAAAAGTAGACGACAATTCTCAGGTATATTCTGAATCAATGGAAGCCGCCTGCGAAATTGCCCAGCCATTTGTCTGGTATGGAGGAATTGCAGCCGCAGTTTCGCCGATTGGTATTGGTGCTTATCAGCTATACAAACATCCGGCAAAATACACAAACAAACTTCTTGGTAAAATCAGTTCAACATCAAACTTGATGCAGAAAAAATGGTTTAAAAATTACCTGAAAGATGTTGCCGATAACATTCCGCACAAAATTGAAGGGGTTGATGTTAACAATAAGCCATTCGCTCATATATTGAAAAATGTTAACCTTAAAGACGATCCGGCAATAGAAATTTTAGGTAAGATTTCTGAAAACATCTCTTCAACAGAAGCGCTCAGAAAAATGGATAATTATGGACAATACAAGGAAATTTCCAAAATAAAAGAAAAATTAAACGGTTCTCTTGCTAAAAATAAAATACCTGAATATCTATTGGACCCGGTTAACAGACTTCTTGATGAACTTTCCGTCTATGGTAAGTGGCACAGCGGTAAAGATATTAATATGGTAGAATACAGAGCCGACATTCTCGATAGTATCTTTAATCCGGAAGTGTTTAAAACATTCTCACCTGAAAGACAAAATCAAGTTATGAAATTTATGAATACTCTTCCTGAAGATGATTTGATACTACATAGTGCTGTACGCGGAGTTATGACACTTGCAAAAAGCTTGAAGAATGTAAATTCTAAAGATGCAAACAAACAAAAACAAGAAATTACTGATATGATTTCTAAAAATCTGTCCCAAAAAGATGAAAATGGAAAGATTCATCTCAGCCTGGGAGAAATCAAACTATTAGAACTGCTTAGAGGCAAAAAATGCGATTCAAGTCACGTAACTGAACAAGAATTGAATATGATGTTGAATGAGATTTCAACACGTCTCACAACAAGAAAAATTAAAGATTTTATTCCGGCATCTCTTAAAGATCCAAAAGCTCAGATTAATGAATTCAAAGACTATGTAAACAAAATGAATGATGAAGAGTTTAAGGATTTTGCAGAAAAAATTAATTTCTCAAGTATGGATAAAAAGACAATGCTTGAAATTATTCCGAAAGTTGAAAAAATTCTGGATAATATTCCAAAAGAAGAAGTGCAGAAAATACTTGACGTACTTGTTAAAGAATTTAATGAACATCCGGACGAATTTATGAAATTTGTAACTTCCGCCAGAGTTCGAAAAATGTTCTTGACACCTAAACTTGAAAAAGCGCTGGCTGCAGCCGGAATTTCATGGACTGTATTCACAGTTATAATGACATACGCCGTTGAAGCTTGGATGGCTGATATGCAGTTGAAAGCCGGAAGATTAGGGGTTATGAAAGCAATGGAAGGGCTTGACGATCCGGCATACTATGCAAACGTTGAACCAACTCACACCGCTAAGCAAAACGAAACAGAGCAACCTAAAACTCCTGCAACAGACGCTATAAAGACAAACCAAAATCTTTTAGATAAGTTTAAGAAATAACAACACCGGCAACATGTCATCCTGAACTCGTTTCAGGATCTCTGTATATTACATTTCAAAAGCTTTTCTAATAGACTCGTTATAATCCGGTCTGAGAATTCCTTTTTCCGTAATAATTCCGGCGATAAGTTCGTGCGGAGTCACGTCAAATCCAGGATTTATGACATTTACGTCTTTAGCGCAAATCCAATCGCCGTTTATGTGCGTAACCTCTTCGTGCGAGCGCTCTTCAATCACAATTTCATCACCGGTTTTAATGCTGGTATCTATAGTTGATAGCGGAGCCGCGATGTAGAAAGGTATATTATGATATTTTGCGGCAATCGCAACCGTGTAAGTTCCGATTTTGTTTGCACTGTCACCGTTTGCGGCAATTCTATCGGCACCCACAACAACCATATCAATCATACCTTTTTTCATAAAATATGAGCACATACCATCTGTAATCAAGGTTGTCGGAATTCCATCCATTGTGAGTTCAAGAGTTGTAATTCTTGCTCCCTGCTGACGCGGACGAGTTTCATCAGCAAACACCTGAATTGTAGGATCGTTTGCAAACGCGGAGCGAACAACACCCAATGCAGTTCCATATCCAACTGTAGCAAGCGCACCGGCGTTGCAGTGCGTCAAAATCGTTGCGCCTTTTGGGACAACTTCAGCGCCGTAATCACCGATTTTTTTATTGATTGCGATATCTTCATTTTCAAGCTTTATACCGTTTTCTTTTAATTTTTCAACCAAGCCTTCAATATCGGCGTTAGATTCTTTAATCAAGTCTTTCTGTTTTTCAACTGCCCATTTTAAATTCACTGCCGTAGGTCTGGAGGTTATAAGATAATCAGCCTTTTCAAGAAGTTTTTTTACAAAATCCTCGCAAGATAAATTTTCTTTCGCAAGTTCCTGAGCGTACAGTACAACTCCATGAGCTCCCGCAACCCCTATGGCCGGAGCGCCTCTGACTATCATCGTTTTGATTGCATCATACATCTGCTGCCCGCTTGTAATATTTACAAACTCAAAGCTTTTGGGCAATAGCGTCTGGTCAACCATTTTTGAAAAATTATCAACCCATTCTATCGTCTTTATTTTTGAATGAAATTCAGCCATTTATATTTCCCTTTCCTATTTATTTTCATTATCAATATTTTTTAAAAATTCAAGTCCATAATATGTTAAAAATCCTGTAAAAGCATTTATTACAGCACTTAGCAATGCCATAAAAAGCACCAGCAGAATAATTATTCCGAAACTTCCGACACTCAAAAATACTGAAACGCCGTACCAAGAATAAAGATTAAATACCCTGGAAAGCACGTATACAAGCGGAAGATACATCACGCAAAACGCAATAAACGAAATAAACCCGACAATTGCACCGGCAACAATGCTCTGCTTATTAGTTTTAATCTCAATAAGTTCAACCTTCAGCATAAACCAAATAACAATAACTGCCGCAAAACACATAAGAATTATAAATGCAAGTTGTCCGACAAACGGAATTAATGTCAAAACTCCAAGCAAAACACCAAGAATGGCCGACAATGTTGACAACTGTTTTATTGAAAGTTTATTCATTAAATCTCCTTATTTTGTATAATTCTATCACAAGTTCCTGGTATGGCAAATCGCAATTGCAATCGAATCTACTGTATCGTCAAGTTTCGGAAGAGTATCAACTTCAAGCGTAAGTTTCACCATTTGCTCAACCTGCTTTTTATCAGCATGGCCAAATCCAGTCAAAACCTGTTTTACAACCTTTGGCGTGTATTCATAAATCGGAATTCCGAATTTCTCAAGCGCCGCAAGTATTACCCCCCTTGCATGAGCAACCGGCATTACAGTCGTCTGATTACGGCAAAAGAAAAGCTTTTCAATCGATGCTACATCAGGTTTGAGTGCCGTTAAAAGTTCATTCATATCCTCAAAAATTTCAAGCAGCCGTTTGCTCTCCGATTCATCTTTTGATGTCTGTATAGAGCCGGATGTTAAAAGTTTATAGCTAAACCCGTCATACTCGACAAGGCTATACCCTACTATTGCCATCCCCGGATCTATACCTAAAATTTTCATGCAATTATTATAACACAAGGGAAGTATTTATGTTACAATAAAATCATAATTTTAAATTAGAAGGGAAAAACAGATGGATAAATTTTATTTAACTACTGCAATTGACTATGTAAACGGCGCGCCGCATATCGGGCACGCTTATGAAAAAATATTGTCAGATGTAATCGCCAGACATTACAAACAACGTTGCGACGATGTTTATTTTTTAACAGGAACCGATGAACACGGAATTAAAATCCAAAAAACGGCCGCAAAAGAAGGTATTACACCAAAGGAACTTTGCGACAAAAATTCTCAGAAATTCAAAGATGCCTGGAAGGCTCTTGATATGGACTATAACAGATTTATCAGAACAACAGATGAGGATCATAAAGCTATAGTTCAAAAAATTTTCCAGAAACTTCTTGATAACGGCGATATTTATATGCACTCTTACGAA
Organism: bacterium; assembly: GCA_017942035.1. GTDB lineage: Bacteria > Cyanobacteriota > Vampirovibrionia > Gastranaerophilales > Gastranaerophilaceae > RUG14219. Next base: position 22,312 of record JAGAVG010000037.1, read on the forward strand.
GGCTGGTACTGTCCCGGATGCGAATGCTTTTTGAACCCTAAAGACTTAACAGAGGACGGACTTTGCCCTGACCATTTAAGAAAGCCCGATATAGTTAAAGAAGAAAACTATTTCTTTAAGCTTTCAAAATATAAAGATGCAATTATTAAACACATAAAAGAAAATCCGGACTTTATTCTGCCGCAATTCAGAGCGAACGAAGTTCTGAACCAGCTTGAAGATATTCAGGATATTTCGGTTTCCAGAGCAAAATCAAACGTTCAATGGGGTATTGATGTGTTGAACGACCCTGAACAATCTATATACGTATGGATTGACGCACTTTCAAATTACATCACGGCTCTTGGCTATGATACAGAAAATCCTTCTGAAATGTTCAAAAAATACTGGCCGGTTGATGTTCATGTAATCGGAAAAGATATTTTGAAATTTCACAGCATCTATTGGATTGGAATTCTGATGGCGTTAGGATTGCCGCTTCCAAAACATATTTTTGCTCACGGATGGATTACGATTGATGAATCTAAAATGTCAAAATCGCTCGGAAACGTAATTTCACCGACAAGCGTTATTGAAAACTTTGAACTTTCTACTCCTGATGCGTTCAGATACTATATGGCAACAACAGCACCGGCAGGCCGTGACGGTAACTATTCTGATGATGATTTCAAAGAAAAAGTTAACGCACATCTTGCAAATTCAATGGGGAATTTATTAAACAGAACGCTTTCAATGCTTGTAAAATACTTTGACGGTGAAATCAAACCTGAATTTGATATTAACAATAACGAGCTTGTTGAAGGTTCAAAGGCACTGCTTAAAACCGCACTCGGTAAAGTAAAAATCGTTGAAAATCATTTCGATAAATTTGAAATTGCAGAAGCCGGACAGGAAATCATTAACCTTGTCGACTTAACAAACAAATATGTAACCGACAACGCGCCATGGACTCTTGCAAAGGAAGAAAAAATGACGGAATGCGGTCAGGTTTTAACGACCGTATTGGAAGTTATGTGTGTGGTTTCTGCATTGATTTATCCGTATTGTCCGAATATTGCGCAAGATATGGCAAAACAGCTTTCTTTCAATTTGGACAGTGTTAAACTGGACACTCTCGATGTCCATAACATAAAAACCGGCAAACTTATCACAAAAGAAGAAATTCATCCGGTATTTTTAAGAGTTGACAGCGAACTTGCAGATAAGTCAAAAGCACTTGTTAAATAACTAAAAAGCCTCTTGAAATTAATCAGGAGGCTTTTTTATTATACAAAATTTTATTTTTTAAATAAATCAAGAACCGAAAACTTGCCTGAATTCTCTTTGCGAAATTCAATCAGCTTTTTATGTATCGGAATTGTCGTGTGGCGCCCTGCCGGTTTGTTTAACTCAGTAATTTCGGCTTTTTTAGCTCCGTCAATTATAGTTAAATTGTCCTTTGTTTTTTCGCTCATAATTTACCTCTTATTTATATAAAACGCTAAACACAAAAATTATTGCGTATTTTTTAGACAAAAAGTATATATTTGTTACATAACTTAATTTTAAAGGAAGGAATTAATAGCGTCATAAAAACTACAACTTAGAACTTAATCGGATAATCGTCTTTTATCTGCCAGCCGTCACGTCTTATTAACTCAGTGCAATAACCACTGGGACTTGTATGATAACCATCATCTCCAACTATTCTGCCAGTATTAGCATTGCATTTCTCAATCAACTCATCTCGCGTTAAATTTGGATATCTGGTGTTTGCCTCTGTGGATAAAGTCCAAGCATTATTTTTATTAGACATGGCAAAAGCGAATATTTCTCTGCCAAATAATTTTAAATTTCTTGTCGGTCTTAAAATTACATAGATAGGAGGAATATAAGCGGAATTTGTTCCTCCTCTTCCTGCCCAAAAGGCAATAACTGCACCATCAGCAAGACTGTAACACGCAGCATTGGTATCGGTATAAGTTGCAGAAGGATTGCTTTGAGGATGTGAAACCAGTAAGTTATCACATTCATCTTGCGGATATTTAAAATTCACTTTCAAATATGGTGCCAAATATTTGCCAAAAACTCTCTCTGCATTTTCCGGACACCAACTATTTTGGACAAGCATATCGGTTACATCAAACCCAATACCGTGTTCGCTCTCAGCCATTCTAATAGCCTGTGAAAGACTTGAGTAAACTTTTTTCAATGTTGTTTCAGTTACTCTTTTCTGATAAGCACCAACTAAACCAGGAATAGTGAGAGCCGCCACAACCCCGATTATCCCGAGAGTGATGAGAACTTCCGCCAAAGTAAAACCCTGTTTTACCCTCTCTCTTTGTGAGAGGGTTGAATTTGTTAGTGAGCAGAATGCGAACTTACAAATTCGGGAGAGGGTTTTATAGCAAGATTCAATGTCACCCTGAACTCGTTTCAGGGTCTCAGTATCATGAGATGCTGAAACACGGAGATCAATCCGACGTTCAGCATGACATGTTTTTTCTGATACTGGCCTGCCTTCTTGCCCTTTTGCATTCTGTTCTTCTATATTCATCCTTTTGACCTCCATATTTTCATTAATTATCCTTTAAATTCATGCACCATAATTTATATTTTGGTGCAAGTAGGCCTGAAACTCACTAAAACATACCTTTTCAAAAATTAAAAAATCATCAAAAAATGACAAACGACCACTTGAAATGTGCCGGAAAATATTGTATAATAAGGCTATAAAAAACTCGCACCAAAATATAAAGTTTGGTGTATTTTTTTGCGTAAAAAATCAGAATATAGCGATTTATTTAATCTCTTTGGGCTGTCAATAACATTTCATTTGGAATATAGAAATCTTTGATTCCGTAATGAGCATTAATAAACATAAATTCAACAGTTTCACCGCTTGCAATATCTATACTGTCAAACGGAACTTTCACATCTATATATTTATCAAAAACAGCGGTAATAGCTTTCGGGTTATCAATTACCCATAGATTATTTGGAACGGCTTTAACAAGTCTAACCAGATTTAAGGCACCTTCATAGACCGATATTTGGATTTCGTTATGGAATTTTTCTTTAGAAATTGGAAGAATACTTTCAGCTTTATGAATTACTCGAATCGGAGAAGTAGGATGTTTCTTAGTACTTTCTCTTAAATAAACATACATTTGATTAACATTTTTACGCTGGTTACTTTCATCACTAAAATACTGATTTATATAAAATCTAAAGTACAAATTATCTTTGTCATATCCGAAACAAATTCTGTTAAAAAATTTGTCTTTTTTTAGCACAGGCCCGTCCGGAATATCAATACATCCGGCGTTTAACCAGGACGCATCATCGTTTTCTTCTCCGGTAACATTCGGTGTAATCTCACCTTTTGGGTATCTTGAAGGTTTTGTTATTGCTGAAAGCAGTGGAGTATCAAGATATTTCGGGTAATCCAGACCCATATATATGTATATATTTTTTAAGTGTTCTCTAAAAATATAATCAAAAATGTTATCTCGTCCGGAATCGTTTGGTTCACCATACCACCAGAACCAGTCACTACCTTCTGATATAAAAAGTTCCTTTCGAGCCAGGTCAATGTTTGGATGTGTCGGATTTTGTTTTACAAACGCAGAAAAATCATCTCTTACATTTTTCAGATATGTCCAGGCAAAATTCTTCAGCGGCTCATCAATCCATAATTTAAAATTACGATTAATCCAAGAACCTGGCGTAATCTTATTCAGCGGTTTTACATACTCATCTTTTTCAATATAATCACTCAAAAGAACAGTTTCTAAAGTTTCATCTTTTTCGATTAAGGAATAGAGAGTTTTTAAGAAAATATCACCGTCATTTGAATAATTTTCCCAGCAATTTTCTCCATCCATAGCTATTGTTAAAAGATGACTTTCATCAGGAGATGACAAAAGTTTTCCCTGAGTTACTTTTATCCTGTCGTAAAGGTCATTTGCAGCCGCAACAGGATCGTGATTGAAATATTCAAAACTTATCAAGTTTGGAATTATTGCGTCTCTGAATATTATTTTCAAATCGGAATTTTTGGTTTTATAACTATATGTTTTTAAAAGATGGTAAGGGTCTTCCAAATATCCGCGAAAATCTCTTACAAAATCAAAGTTCATTGAACTTGCAAGTATACCTTCATCTGAAATTGTCCATTCTGCCCCTACAGATTTAAATAAATCGAGTTCTTTCGGGCTTACGCAATGCTCAGATGGCCAAATTCCTTTAGGCCGTTTCCCGAATAATTCTTCTACTCTATCTAGTGCGGTTACGGTTTGGATTTTAGCATCAAGTTCCATTTTTAAATTATCCGGCAAACCATTTTTAACATTTGCGGAAATACCCTTTACATCTAACAAAATTGGAAGTATCGGATGGTAATAAGGACTTGTTGTTATTTCAATCTTACCTTCTTCCTGAAGGCGTTTGTATGTCGGAATAATCTGTCGTATTATTTCTCGCTGAATTTCAATTATTCTAACTCGATCTTCATAGGTATAATTTTTACCTTTTTTGACAAGTTTTTTTAATTCCGGTATTGATTGCTTAAACGCAGGGTCAATCCAAACAATATTAAATAATGCCATTAAATCAGAATATTCCTGCTCGCTAAAAGCATCTAAATCAAGGTTTTTTAGACTCTGATATTTTTGAAAAAGCCGGCGGTACTCAGAATTCGGCAATATCATAGTATGATAATTTGCATCAAAAAAGTTATTTAATATAAATTCTTTATCGGATGCATTCAAGTCCTCAACTTTCATAACAGTTAGTCTTGAATGTATATCGTGAAAACCATTTTCAGCATAATTAATAATACTGTCCAATAATACCGGCACCAGATTAAAATTTAGTTTCAAGTTTTTAAAATTTTCAACCTGAAGAGCCATATCCAGATAGTCTTTCACTGCATGCAATCGAACCCATGGCATAAGAAAATCTCCTTGCGCTGAAAGTTGATATATAGGCTGATGCATGTGCCAGTAGAATGCTATTGATAACTTTTTTTGTTGACTCATCATTTTTATTAAATCCAGACCAATTCTTATCTAAATTATAACATGAAAAAAAATTTTGTGAATAATAAATCCCCTGGCTTAAGCCTTGACTTTTATTTTTGTGTAAAGTAATATAAAGTAACAGAGATGGCGACATGGCCAAGTGGTAAGGCAGAAGCCTGCAAAGCTTTTATCCCCCAGTTCGAATCTGGGTGTCGCCTTTTTATTCAAAACAGTTTGCCTTTGCGGGCAAATTTTTTTATGCTTAAATTATAAAAAACAGATTGTGAGTTAAGAATGAATATTTTATTAAATCCGGTAGTTATTTCAGTTTTTATATTATGTGCACTATGCCTTTTACGGGTAAATGTATTATTAGCACTTATGGTTTCGGCCATTTCTGCGGGAATTGTTTCCGGAATGCCGATTGAGAAGATTATGAATACATTTGTTTCCGGCATGGGCGGGAATTCTGAAACAGCCCTGAGTTACATTCTTTTGGGAATGTTTGCCGCCGCAATGTCTCATACTGGATTGGCTGGCGTGCTTGCTAGAAAAATTGCCGGTGTAATTAAGTCAAAAAAATTCCTCCTGCTTTTTGTCCTTGCTTTTATTGCAATGCTTTCACAGAATTTAATTCCGGTGCACATTGCTTTTATCCCGATTTTAATCCCGCCGCTTTTGCATGTAATGAACAAATTAAAACTCGACAGACGCGCGGTCGCTTGTGCGCTTGCCTATGGACTCAAAACACCTTATATTGTGGTACCGGCAGGGTTTGGATTAATTTTTCAGGGCTTAATCGCTGATAACATTAACCAAAACGGCATGCATGTTTTGAAAGCCGATATATGGCATTATAACTGGGTTTTAGGACTTGCGATGACCGCTGGTTTTCTTTGGGCAATTTTTGTTTCTTACAGAAAAGATCGTGTATATGAAGATATTAATATTGAAGAGGATAATGAAATAAAAAATATTCCCCTAAAACTCAATCGCAGTCACTATATTACACTTCTTGCTGCCTTTGCTACACTAATAGTTCAGTTATGGTCAAAATCTCTACCGCTCGGAGCACTTGTAGGGCTTGGAATCGTATTCGGCGCAGGTGCTGTAAAGCATGGGAAAATGGATAAACTCATGGATGAAGGTATCGGTTTAATGGGCTATGTTGCCTTTGTAATGCTTGTAGCGGCCGGATTTGCTGCAGTGTTAAAATATACTGGCGGAATAGAAACTTTAATTGATGCAATTGCTCCATTAATGGCTTACAGCAAGTTTTTGGCAATATTCCTTATGCTGCTATGCGGACTTTTTATAACAATAGGAATTGGAACATCCTTCGGAACAATCCCGATACTCGCTGTATTCTTTGTTCCTGTATGTATTCATTTAGGTTTAAGTGTACCTTCTACAGTTATTATTTTATCAGCCGCTGCCGCCTTGGGAGATGCCGGCTCTCCAGCTTCTGACACTACTTTGGGGCCTACAGCAGGTTTGAATGCTGACGGAGCTCACAATCACATAAAAGATACCTGTATCCCTACATTTTTACACTATAACATCCCTCTTTTCGTATTTGCGCTCATTGCAGCATATTTATTCTAAATTCATAAAAAAAAGGGAGCAAATGCTCCCGTTGGAATTAAGAATAGCTGGAAGTATGAAAAAGATTAATTATATTAAATCTAAATTTAATATATATATCAATAGCCCATGTCGGTAACTTTTGAGCTAATATGAACTTTTGTAACAATAGAAACTTGCTAAAATAGTAGTAATAAAAAAACGGTGGAAATCCTTATTATTAACGGAATAAGTGTACTTTTTGCACTTTATCGTAAACACCTTAATATAACGGGCTTTTACATATTTTAACAAATCTTGAGTAAAGGGGGTTGACAAAATAATTATTATAGCTTATAGTGAAAATGTAATATGAAGTGTTAAATAAACACTTAATCAACTTGAGATACATCTCAAACCAACGAGGGAAACCTCAAAGGAGGTAACAATGATTACAATAAATCCAGTAAAAATAATTTCGCCGGTATCATTTGGCGAAGGTAATAACATAAATCCGAGCGTAGGTATTTTGTCACTACAAAATCCAAATGCAAAGGTTAACTTTCAAAGAGATTTTAATTTAACTCAAAAATCAGATGCTGTACAGGGCAATCCTCTGACCGCACTTGGTTACAAATTTGTCAAGACTTATAATATACTATTTAACAAAAACAATGATAGTAATTCGCAAGATGCCGTAAGAGATCACATTGTCTATATGGCATAAAAATATTTACCCAATATATTATATTTACCCTAATATCACATCACATTTACCCCTAAAGTGATATTATTTTCTTAAATTAACCGAAAAAATTGCCCGATTATACGGGCAATTTTTTAAAAATATCGGATATCCTTTCTTTAGAAATAAAGAAAGGATATTAATTATGAAAGATGAACACATTAAACAAGTTCGCAGGGATTGTAAAAAGGCATATGAATATTTTGTGAATAACCTTGCTTTTACACTGGGACCGGTTGAACTCAAGCATTTTATGGACAAAGGCGGAATAAGAGTTGTTGATGTAAGAGCTAAAGAAGATTATGATGCCGGACATATTCCGGGGGCAATATCTATACCAAAGGCTGAAATCGCCGATAATTTGGATAAACTTTCGAAAGAAGAAATTACGATTGTATATTGTTACAACCAGCAGTGCCATTTAGGGGCGAATGCTTGTATTATACTCGCAGACTTTGAATATCCTGTTATGCTGTTAGAAGGCGGATACAAGGTTTGGACAGAAGATTTCCGGTTTGCAGTCCAACAAAATTAAAAATTTGAATATTAGTAATAATGCCGCAAAATAATTTTTGCGGCATTTTGAATAAGATATAAAATATAGAAAGAGTTTACCAATTTGTTCTTGTCATTAGTTGTTTGCCATTTTTGTCAAACATTTTTTCTTTATACCAAACCCCTTTGAATTTATGATCCGGCTCAAACATATATTGAATATCACGAGTTTCAAAAGCTATTGCACTGACAAGTTTTCCGTTTTTCTTATATTGCTTTGAGGTATAAGGAAAGTTAGGATAATTATCAGACATAACATCAATAAATTTAAGATTTCCGTATGCATCGTAATAATAAGCATGAGTCATATCATTTTTATACTGAATTGCATAACTTATAAGCAAGCCGCTTTTTGTATAAAACCCGCAAAGATTACAATCCTCAAGCTCAGTTACACCATTTTTAACCTGCCGGTAGTGTTCTTTACGATTTTTATCTTTGAAAAATGGTTTGTATTGCGCATTCCAATCTTGTTTTCTAAAAAGTCCAAAACTATCATCAACAAAAAGCAGATGTTCATAATCGGAAATTTTCTTATTCCTTTGAAGCTGCGACATGTTAACCCAATCATAATCGGCTGATAGCTGAATAACTTTTTGTTCTTGATTATTAGCCGGTACATTTTGTTCAAGTGCAAATACTGACGGTGAGATAGCTGAAAGCAATATTGCAGTTGTTATAACGATCTTCTTCATAAAATTTCCTCCAATGAAATATTAGTTACAGATTATTTATTTAAATAGATTTAATTGCGGAACTTCCGGAATTGAATCTGCTGATTTTTTACGTACCGCAAGATTATTTGAATAATCTTTTTGCATTCTGTTCATCAAATCCATTGAACGCTTGACGACTTGTGACGGTAAACCAGCCATTTTAGCAACCTGAATACCGTAACTTTTACTTGCTCCGCCCTGTACAACTTTTCTCAAGAATTCGATTTCACCATTCTCTTCTGAAATTGTTATTCGGTAATTTTTTATTTGAGGATATTTTTGTGTCATCACGTTTAATTCATGATAGTGAGTTGCAAAAATACATCTTGCCTTTATTTTTTCGGCAATAAATTCTGCTACGGACCAGGCAATTGCAACACCATCATAGGTGCTAGTTCCCCTTCCAATTTCATCGAGAAGAATAAAACTTCTTTGCGTTGCGGAATTCAAAATATAGGCTGTTTCAACCATTTCGACCATAAATGTAGATTGTCCCAGCGTCAAATCATCACTGGCTCCGACTCTTGTATAAATTTTATCCACTATACCCAATTTTAAATAATCGCAAGGAACCCAGGCTCCTATTTGTGCCAAAATAACAATTAACGCATTCTGACGCATATAAGTTGATTTACCGGCCATATTTGGTCCTGTCAATATCATAAACTGCGTTGAATCGTTTGCATTACATTTTAGTTCTAAATCATTTGAAACGTATTCTCCAAGCGGTAATATTTTTTCAAGAACAGCATGGCGCCCGTTTTTTACGATAAAATCATCGCTTTCATCTATTATTGGTCTGCAATAATTATTTTCCGCGGCAATTTGCGCTAATGAAACAAAAACATCACATTCAGCAATACATTGAGCTATTTCTCGGATAGTTGGAACGAACTCTTTCGAATACTCTCTAAAGTCACAAAACAGTTTGTATTCAAGTTCTGAAGATTTAAATTTTGCAGAAACAACATCATCCTCATGCTTTTTAAGTTCTTCTGTAATATATCTTTCACTGCCAGAAAGTGTTTGTTTGCGAATATATGTATCCGGAACAAGATTTAATGAAGAATTTAAAACTTCGATATAATATCCGAAAATTCTGTTATCATTGACTTTTAATGCTTTTATACCTGTACGTTGTCTCTCTCTTTCTTGAAATTCTTCAATCCATTTTTCTCCACCTGAAAGTAAATCGCGGAAGTAATCAAGTTCACCGCTTACACCTGGTTTTATAAGTCCGCCGTCTTTTAGAGAAGTTGGTGTATTTTCATCAATAATCGTTCGTTTAATAATCTCTGCATATTCTGCTATTTCATCTTTATAATCTTCAACATTCTTTAACGGATTATTTTCCAGTTTTGAACAAACTTCCAAAAGTTGAGGGAGAACAAATAGAGAATCTCTTAATCCTACAAATTCCCTTGGTGACAATGAACCACTGCTCATTCTGGTTGCAAATCTTTGAATATCAGATATATTTTCCATTAATGCTGAAATTTTAAATCTTATACTTGAATTTTCAACCAATTCACTAACGAAATTCTGTCGGAAAATAATATCCTCAACATTCTTTAATGGCTGACAAATCCAACTTTTCAGAAGTCTTGCACCCATATTTGTTTTAGTTTTATCAATTGCCCATAAAAGAGAACCATATTTACTTTTTCCTCTCAGGGTTTCAATAAGTTCAAGGTTTTTACGGGTTGCACCATCAAGAATCATGTATTCTGAAAGCTCATAAGGCTCAATTCTTTCAAATACCGGAATTGCACCTTTTAGATTTTCCCAGGCATACGCCAACAGAGCTCCTGCAGCTCTAAAACCTAAACGGTATTGGGAATAACCGAAACTTTCAAGATTTGCATTATTAAAAACAGCTTGCAGATTATTTTTAGCAAAGTTTTCTTCAAAAATACTTGTTGGAACTTTTGAACAATTATATAGTTTCACAATCATTTCAGGCAAATCGATCTTAGTTTCCGGAACAATTTGAAAAGGTTTAATCTCCTGTTGAATCGCCGGAGCAACAATTTCAGAAGGCTTAATCCTTGCAAGTTCTGACATTATAAGATCATAATTTGCCTGAGTCGTTTTAAATTCTCCAGTTGAAATATCTGCGTAAGCAAATCCATAATCATCGCTTTTTTCATCATGAAAAAGTGCACAAATATAATTATTTGATTTTTGTTCAAGAAAATCTGTTTCAGTGATAGTTCCGGACGTAATAATTCTTGTAACGCCTCTTTTTACAATCCCTTTTACCTCTTTTGGATCTTCAAGCTGCTCACATATTGCAACTTTTATATTTTTAGCAACAAGTTTTTCCAGATAATTATTAATCGCTTTTACCGGAATGCCGGCAAGAGGAACTTTACCCAATGCTTTACCGCCTTCACGAGCTGTAAGTGTCAATTCCAGAACTTTTGACATAAGCTTTGCATCTTCGAAAAAAGTTTCATAAAAATCGCCGAGACGGAATAGTAAAAGTGCATCCGGATTTTGTCGTTTTATTTCAAGATACTGCCTCATCCCCGGTGAAATTTCTTTTGAAGTCATGTCAACTTCGCATGATTTTATGTTATTGATTTCTTGATTTTTCATAACTATAATAATATTATACCAGAAAAAATATAAGGATGACAACATGGGCTGTTTAAAAAATTTTTTGAGAGCAATACTTATAACACTTGCTGTTATTGGGTTTTTAGCAATTGGCGGAAAAGATTTTATTGTTAAGTATATTAAACAATGGTTTAACCCGACACAAATAGAGATGATGGAGCGAGCCAAAAAAGTTGGTGATTTTTCAAAAATATCGGAAGAATTTGAAATTGAAAAAGCTGCCGGAATTATGGGCTATAATGCTGTTGTAGCTGAACACAAAGCTTCCGGACAAAAAATGTTTGTTATTGATACCGGTAAAAAAGAAATAATTACACAAAATGATTTGCTTTCTGATAATATTGAGGAAAAGCTTCTGAATACCGCTCATAAGTTCAAATATCAGTCAATTTCAGCAGAAGATATTAAAGTTGTGAAAAAAGGTTCAATAAATACATTCGGAAAAGACGCACCTTATATAAAATTCAATGCGCGTGTCTCTAAACTACCTATGGGGGAAATCTCAGGGATAATTTCAGTTGTTAAAAATAATGATGGTGCCACCAGAACTATCATTTCTGTCAACGAAAAAAATAAATATTCGCAGTTAATTTCTGATGAATTTTTCAGAAAAATAAAATAATTGTAATTTTATAAAAACACTTGAAATTTATACAAAAATGTTTTATAATATTGTTATGAATTATGAACAAATCAGTAAAATTGTAGATAAAGAAATTGTAGCAATGAAAGAAATCCAATCATTGATGAATTGTGATATGGTTAAATCTGTAACACCTTGTAAAGAGGACAAAAGACATCCGAAACATCTAAAATATGAAATTCGTTTAACAAATGAAGAGCTTTATTGGGTTTATGTAAAAGAGAAAAAATTTCTTTGGTTTTAACCGCAAATAAAATAAATGGTCAAAATAACTTAATAATCAAGATATTTTGATGAATATGAAAACAAAAACATGCACCAAATTTTATATTTTGGTGCGAGTTTTTTATAGCCTTATTATACAATATTTTCAGACACATTTCAAGTGGTCTTTTGTTGTTTTTTGATGATTTTTTGAATTTTAAGAAGGTATGTTTTAGTGGATTTCAGGCCCACATGCACCAAAATATAAATTATGGTGCATGAATTTAAAGGATAATTTAAGAAAATATGGAGGATAAAAGTATGAGAAATGAGGAACCGAAGTCAAGAGGACAGGAAGGCAAGCAAGAAACGTCATTGCGAGTGAATAAAATGAGCGTGGCAATCTCGTCAAGAAAAAATAAATGGATTGCCGCGTCGCATACGCTCCTCGCAATGACGAAGAAATTCACATGTCATCCTGAACTTGTTTCAGGATCTCATGACACAGAGATTCCGAAACAAGTTCGGAATGACATGAACCCCTCACCCCAACCCTCTCCCACAAGGGGCGAGGGAGTAAGTAGTAGGGTAGACTTTAGTCTACCGGAAAAACTTGCGTTTACCCTAGCAGAGGTTCTAATCACCCTCGGGATAATCGGGGTTGTGGCAGCGATGACGTTACCTACCATTGTTAATAACATTCGTCATAAAGAGCTTGAAACATCATTTAAAAAGGCTTATTCTTCTATAAGTCAGGCTTTAAAATTATATGAAGCGCAAAACGGTACTCCGCTTCTTCCGGGGGATATACCCACACGTAAATTAAAAGGAATGATAATGCCGTATTTTAAAACGGTAAAAGATTGCGGATTGGGGAAGGCTAACTCTTCATCTGCCGAAAAAGCCTGTGTTCCAAATCCTGCGGGATGGAGTGAGCAGGATAAAACAGAAAATTACAAAGCTATTTACAAAAATTACAACGGAACTTCTGAAATTAACCTTTACGCGTTTGATGATGGTCAATTTGTAATAAATGATGGGATGTTAATTTTAATTAATAATGATGGCGGAGGCACAAATGGCGGCAGAGATTTTCAAAAATGGATTTCTGTGGATGTTAATGGGTATAACAAACGCCCAAACAGGCTGGGACAGGATTTATTTATGTTTAGGCTCGGTGAATCAGGTAATCTTTTGCCGGGCGGCTCTGCTGGAGCATATGGAAATGGCACGATAGATGCATATTGTTCTAAAACATCAACTGATCCGCAAAATGGAGTAGGTTGTGCAATAAAAGCACTTTCTGAGCCGGACTTTTTCAAAAATCTGCCGTAATTTTCTACGGCAGGTCAAAATTTTATTCATTATATTGGTATTCATTTTGCAGTTTTTTCAAATGTTCAATTTCAGAGACCTTTTTATCAATTTCCTGTTGGACATTTTGGACTGAGGATTCTGTCGTAAAACTACTATTTACCGATTTTAATAACGGGAAAAATGTTACCACCATTATTGAAACGATAAGCAGGCCTAAAAGAAGTTCAATTATGCCAAATCCGTATTTTTTCATTTATAACCTGTTATGATTTATAAAAAAATCAACCGCATCTTCAACTGTTTCAGGAGTGTCAAATTCAGAACGAGACTTTTGTACGGGACTTTTTTTCTCTAAAACTTTTCCTCTCATTCCGTTATATATCTTCAATCCGATATAAAGTGCAATTGAAGATATTGCAACTGCGCCCATTGCTATTAAAAATTTCATCACGGCACTTTTTAAAGATAAAGGCGCCGCAGTATTGGCCGTAACGGCTAATGTGGATGTGTTATCCAGCATTAATGCCGTTACTGTCAATAAAGCTAATATTAAAAATTTGATTTTTTTATTCTTCAACTGTTTCCTCTTTTTTTGCTGATTTTGCCTTGCGAGAAGCACCCCTATTTGGACGTTTTGTCTTTTTAGGTGCTTCTTCCGGTGCTGTTTCAGATTCCGTATCGGTTGTTTTTTTAGAAGTTCTAGTACGTTTTGTTTTTTTAGGTTTTTCTTCCGTTACAACTTCAACTTCCGGTTCTGCGTTTGGCTGAACTGGAGCTGGTGCTGGTTCTGAAACTTGGGTTTCTTCGGCTTTTTCAGCGGCTTTTTTAGAATTTTTCTTTGCTTTACGCGGAAGTTTTTTAGGTTTTACCTCTTCTTGCACCGTTTCAACAACTTGTTCAGTTACAGGCTCTGTTGCAATATTTTCAGGTTCACTAACCTGTTCAACTACCGGCTGAGGAGCCTCATTTGATTCAACAGAAGTTGTTTCTTCTTTTTTAGTCTCATCATTGCGCTGTTTGTTGAATTTACTTTTCTTATTATTATTTCGTCTTCTGTCGCGTTTTTCGTTTTCTTTAGATGCAACGGCTGACGGATTTTCGACCTGAATTTGAACCGGATTTTCTTCGATAACTTCAACCGTTTCTGTTTCAATCTGATTTTGCGGTTCCTGCTGTTCTTTAGAAGTTTTTTTATTATTTACGTTATTTATAGGCATTTTGATTTTCGCCTGTTTGGCTCTGTATTCACCCTCTGCGGTCGGGGTTGCAAAATTAAATTCGTTCATAAAGTAACCGCTTCCCTGACAGTGCGGACAACGTTTTGTGAAGATTTCAGAAAGGCTCTGCCCCTGTCTGTGACGGGTTAGTTCAACAAGTCCCAAATCAGAAAGCTGGCCGACCTGCGGCTTTGCCTTATCTGCTTCAAGCGCAATTTCAAGTTCTTCCATAATTGCAAGCTTATCAGCGCGGGAAAGCATATCAATAAAGTCAATAATAATCATTCCGCCGATATTTCTTAACCTCAATTGTCTTGCGATTTCATGAACGGCCTCCAGGTTAGTTTTAAGTATTGTTTCATCCTGAGTTGCAGAACTTATGAATTTACCGCTGTTTACATCAATTACAGTTAAAGCCTCTGTCTGCTGAATGAATAAATAACCGCCGGATGGCATATTTACCTTAATATTTAAGGCCGCTTTTATTTCTTTATGAATGTCGTAAGCCACAAGTAATGGGTCAGTGCCCTTATACAGGGTTACATTAACATTTTTTGCCATGTGCCAGTTTTGGAGAATATTCTGGACTCGATTTAGCGCAAACGCTGTATCCACAACAATTTCTTTTGTATGTTCGGTGCAGGCTTCTCTTATTACTCTATATAACAAATCTTGATCACGGCAAAGAAGGTTTGGCGGGTCTAAGGTTTCAGCTGATGTAATAATATTGTTCCATTTTTCGAGAAGAACTTCCAAATCCTCTTGAATGTCAGCTTCCGAAAGCCCTTCTGCCTCAGTTCTAATGATTACGCCGACACCGACAGGTTTTATCAAACTTACAATTGATTTCAATCTTGCGCGTTCTTTTGAGTTTTCAATTTTTTTACTAATACTGATTCCCGGTTCATACGGCATAAGAACCAAAAAACGTCCTGGAAGGCTGATTTCTGTAGTAACTCTAGGCCCCTTGTGCCCGGTCGGTTCTTTTACAACCTGAACAATCAATTTCTGCTTAGGCGAAAGTTTTTCTTTCAAAGATCCTTTTCCCATAACGTCCTGCGCATGCAAAAATCCCATCTTATCAGAGCCGACATTTACAAAAGCCGCATCAATACTCGGCAAAATGTTATCAACTGTTGCAAGATAAACATCTCCAAGTAAAATATCCCCTCTATGGATAAAGAAATCGGTTACTTTATTTCCTTCCAAAACTGCTGCAATATTATCTCTTTCGGCAATAATTATTTTTTGCTCGTTCGCATTTTGAGCATTATTATTCTGTTGTTTGTTGGAATTTTGATTAAAATTCTTTCTGTTTCTGTTGTAATTTGCCATAAAAAATCCTTTATTTAAACTTATAACTCTTTCATCTCATTATCAAAGAACTTTGTACGTGTAATTTTAAATATGGTATCTCCTCCGATTAGGCTCATAACCACATCAGCTCTAACCGCAGGAATATCAGTTCCCTGACCTGTTTTTAACACTATGAACAGATTTCCCCCTTCAAATCTATATGATTTTATTGAGTTTTTAATATCTGTTTTTTTAATTATACCTTTTTTGTTCTTCTTTTCGATAAAAATTTGTTCGCAAGATAGAACTCTCTCTGTATCATACTTCAAATTTTCAAAATCGTAAAGTGTTTTTGAATTTTTCAATAAAGAAACTTTATATTCCGCCCACATCGCAGTGTTATCAATGGCTTTGAAATTCTGACCGCGTTCTTTTATTTCTTTAACCTCATAAATTTTACACATTTTCGGCAAAACTTTTTCTAAGCGGACTTTTAATTCCTCCGGTGTTATATCATCGAAAAGGTCGATATCCACAAGCTCACAGTCACTTTCTACAAACAGCGGAAGTGCAACCCCCATTGATATTTTCATAGTAGGGTTAAACCCTTGAGAAAACGCAACATCAAGATTTGACCGCTTAATTGCCTTAAAAAACGTATTTTGCCAATCAAGATGGGAAAAATATCTCAAATTTCCGGATTTTGAAAGTTTAATTCTAAATCTTTTAGCCAGCGAATTATCGCGAACTTTTTCGTTTTTCTCCGCAATTAGCGGGTTATAATCAGACTTAAACGGTTTATCATCAATCTTATGGACGCCCATATTCTTGCAAACTCCGCAATTGACACATTTTTGCTGGCATGTCGGCTGTAATATCATTTCCGAATGGTCTTGAATACTCATTGCCTTAGTATATTCAGCCACAAACCATTCCTTATCTATTCCTATGTCGATAAAATCCCAAGGCAGTTCTTCTTCCGTATTATATTGCATGCCGGCAAGTTTTTTCAAATCAATTCCCAATTCGTCCGCTGTATTATGCCATATATCAAGGTTGAAATATTCACCCCAGGCATCAAGATAACAGCCTTTTTTATAAAGCTCTTCAATATATTTATCCAACGACAAATCGCCGCGGGTTAAAACAGCTTCAATTTGTGAAACGTCCTGCTCGTGGTAGTTAATTTTCAGACCTTTTATGTGTTTTATTTTATCTTTGAGGTAATAAATATGTTCGCTAACCTCTTTCAAATCCATCTGAGGACACCACTGGAATGGTGTGAAAGGTTTTGGTACAAATATAGAAAGGGTGCAGGTGATATCCATCCCGTGTTTAAGCCCCTTTTCTTTTTTTAGTTGAACACAGCGGTATTTTATTCGGCCGAAGAGTTCTGCCATTTTGTCCATATCTTCAAGGGTTTCTGTCGGAAGTCCGCATATAAAATACAACTTAACCTTTGACCAGCCGTTTTCGTAAAGAGAAGTAATAACATTCAAAATTTGTTCATCCGAAATATTTTTCTTTATAACATCTCTTAATCTCTGGCTTCCGGCCTCCGGCGCAAGCGTCATGGTCGATTTGCGGACATTTTGAACAAGGTTTGCAAGTTCAAGGTTAAACCCGTCAATCCTCTGGCTCGGAAGGGATACCGAAATTTTCTTTTTATCAAACTCTTTTGATAATTCTTTTATAACTTCGTTTATATTTGTATAATCGTTAGAAGAAAGCGAAAGGAGAGAATACTCTTCATAACCGGTATTTTCAACCAATTCTTTCGCTATTTTCACAATATCTTCGGCCGGTCTTTCTCGATATGGAAGTGTCACATGCCCGGGTTGACAAAAACGGCACATACGGCCGCAGCCGCGTCTTATTTCAACAACAGCTCTATCATGAACTGATGATGAATAAGGTATCGGATAAGCTTTCAATGCGGTATCGTAAGTTAATTGTGCAATCCTTTTTTTTACTTTTCCTCCGGTTAAAAGTGACCAGCGGCCGGAGTTTTCGCCCTCACACAATGCTTTAATCCGCTCATTACGAGGCAAACCTTTTGTTCGTTTTAATATTTCGCAAGTTTCGACGATACTGTCTTCCCCGTCGCCAATCATAAATACATCAATGAATTCCGCAACCGGCAAAGGATTAAATGCGCACGGTCCGCCCGCAATAATTATAGGGTCGTTTTCGCCTCTTTCAGAATTTTTATATGGAATACCTGACATTTCAAGCATTTTTAACACTGTCGGATATGCCATTTCGTACTGGAGAGAAAATCCGACTGCATCAAAATCCTTAATCGGGCGTTTGCTCTCTAATCCGTATAAAATTTCAGGCTTAAAATCAGGTTCCGGCGCATACACTCTATCCGCCATAAAAACTTCGTTTTTATTAATTTGCTCATATAAAACTCTCAAGCCTAAATTGCTTATTCCAATTTCGTATTTGTCCGGAAAAGCAAGCGCAAAACGAACTTCCGCTTTTTCAAAATCCTTATTATATGATAAATATTCCCCTCCAACGTACTGGTAAGGCTTATTGCATCTGTTTAATTTTTCTTGATATTTATCAAAAAATGAACAACCCATAACTACGCTAAATCCTCCGGAAAATACTTATCAATCTCAATGATTTTACCGTCAAGGGTGTTTTCCTCAAAAGATTTTATGAATTTAAACAAATCTTCGTTTGGAACATCATAGTTATAAAGGAAGGTTTCGTTGTTAAAACTGCGCATAACACGTACTATATAATGACATCTTTGTGCGTATGCCAAAAGATGTTCTTCGTTAAATTTTTTCCCGTTTGTATCTTTATCTATACGAACATAATTAAATCCGGCATAAAATTTTACATGTTCATTTCCGACCGGCGGTAAATCTTTGTTGTGCCGCGAAAAAATGCTGGTCACTTTACGGTTTATTTCATCGCTCATTTTTCATCTCTCTTAACAAAATCTTCATTACAATTAAACTATAGATTTCTCTATTTGTCCAAATGTTAAGAAAGTTTGAGAGACTATTCTTCTATATTCTGGTTCAAATATTCAATAATATCAAATGCAAGTTCTTTGCGCAAATCCTCAGGAGCCAATCTTAAATATTCCATTGCATGCGAAACTTTGACATTTTTATCGTACCATCTGCGCAAAATATAATTGTATTGCTCGTCTAAAGACATATTAAAATCAATGTCTTTCAGTTTATCAATGACATATTCGGCACAAATTGTCTGCAAATGTTCCGGTGCATCTTCCCATCTGGAAACTGCATTGCTAACTGTCGGATCAATGTCATACCATCTTTTTTTAGAAATATCTGCCATAGGTTTATAATATCATTTTTTTTAATAATGTCAATATATTTTAAGCCGCCGGTTTCAAATAATCTAAAACATTTTGCGATATTAATTTTTGATTTTGCGCCGGAACATGTTTTAAATAGTCAAAAGCTTTTGATATCAATTCATTTTTATCGTACCAGCGATTTTTCGGATGAATTTGCGCTTCACTTAATGCAATAATGTTTTTTAAAACATAATCATCAGATAGATTATCTATTTTTTTTAGAATAAACTTTGCACATTTCACCTGCATCGGGAAATCCGCCATCTCAATCATACTGATTGCCATATATACTGTAGGATCCAGTTCATACCAGCGCATAAATTCCTCCGCCTAATTATTAATATCTAATTCCAATTAACTATTTTAATCTTACCCATAATAACTAATTTTTAAACGCTAGTATAAAAATTGTAATAAATTTGAAATAAATAAAACTTAAGGTATAATTTTGTTATGAAAAAAATAATATCACTGCTTTTAATATATTTACTCACAATAACAGCTATAGCACCTGTTAAAGCCGATTTAATAAGGGGTTATGCAGAAAAATCCGATGAATACCGGCAAATGAAAGAAGAACTGTTTACCGGCAAAGAAGAAACGCTTGATAAAAACGACATTATTAACATGACTGTATCGCAGGTTTTAGATTCAAATATAAGTATTGAAGGTGATGAATTCTTTGCAGAAGTTACAACAGATGTTTTCGGCAATAAAGGTATTATTATCCCGAAAGGTACAATAGCGCACGGCAAAATTTTGGAAAAAACTGAAGCAAAACGTCTTGGGCGTCCCGCAAGCATTTCATTGGATTTTGATTATCTTGTAACTCCGGACGGCCGTGAAATTCCGATAGAAGGCCGTATGTCTACAAAAATGCATCCGGTTGTTCAAACTGCAAAAATTGCAGCTCAGGATGTCGGTTACACTGTAGTTGGAGGTGCTGTTGGCGGATTTATGGCCCTTAACTGGCTCGGAATTGAAGCGGCTATAGCGTCACAAGGTTACACCTTAGCCGGCGGAGCTGCCGTAGGCGGTGCAATCGGGCTTGGTATGGCACTTATCAGAAAAGGCAGTGATGTTTTAATTGCTCCGGGAGACGAAATAAGGATTAAGGTCAATAAATCCGTAAGTTTACCTGTATACAGATCAGAAGCTTTAATGCAGCATGAACTTTTCTATCCGGGTTTGGAAGTTCAAATAACCTCGGTCGAACACGAAAAGGATCCTTTTGGAGAATTAAATACAATTACATTAACTATTTTAATTTCAAATATGTCGGATAAAGTCTTTTCAGGGCTCGATATGGCCCTTGTAAATGATTACAATGCAATATTCAGACCCTCTGTATTTGGAGATACAAGAATTCTATTCAAACAATTAAATCCGGGAGACAAAGCCATCGGAAAAATATCTTTTGCCGTTGACAATATTCACCGTAACTTCTGGCTGACATTTTACGACAAACGAACTAAAACTCCGCTGGCAAAGATATCAGTTGATAATGCATATAAAAATGTGTCTAAAAAAGTTAAAAAACACAACGAAAAAGTTCGGTTGAAAAATACTAATTTTAAAAAAGAAGAGTCAATATTCGATATTGAATAATTGTAAACATTATAAAATATATTGTTGCATAATTCGTTTTTTATGTTACAATGTTAGTAATAAAGTGTAAAATGTAAGAAAGTAGGAATTTATGGTCTGTGGTAAACTTGAAATTGATATTTTGAACTCATTTTGGAATATGTGTGAATTTGAAGAAAATCGTGATATTTCAATCCAAGATGTAGTTGATGATTTATCATCCCAAGGTGTTGAAAGGGCATATACAACCATAAAAACTGTTATGGACAGACTTGTAACCAAATCTATTCTTGTCAGATATAAGGTTGGTAAAAAATTCTATTACAGCACAACAATGTCAAGAGAAGAAATGGCACTTCAAGCAGTTAATGAGGTTTCAGAACAGTTCTTTGGCGGAAATACTGTTTCAATGATTAGATTTATTGAAAAGCATTCTATGGTTGATATGGTCTAAAAAGCTTTATGTTTGTTGATAAAAAAGAATACAGAACAAATGTTGCAAGTTTAATAAGATTTGTTTTAATTGGGGAGCTTTGTGTTCGGGAAGCAATATTAAAATTCCCGCGAGATTGTAATGATACCAGCATTGACGCGGCTTATCATGCATTAGTTCACTATGAAGCTGATGAAGATTTAAGATTACGTGACCCTTTATATAAAGAGGAACAGGATGATTACCTTGAAATGATTGCCTCAACTCTGGAAAAGGGTGATAGTTTGCCGCAAAATATTATAGCTAATTACAATAAATATTATAAAGAAACCTCAATCCCGCACCAAAACAACAAAGCCGGAATTTTAAAAAGCTTTTTCAGATATTTAAATATTTCGTAAAGATTTGACAGTACATTAAAAATCGCAATATAATGGGAATATGGCAAAAGTTAAATCAAAATGGGTATGTCAAAACTGCGGTTATGAATCTGCTGGATATCTTGGGAAATGTCCTCAATGTTCTTCATGGGCATCTTTTGTTGAAGAAGTTGAGGCAAGCGGTCAAAATAAATCCGCTCAGGAATTCTTAAATACAGAAAAACCTGCACTTTTAAAAGACATTGAAATAGACGATAAAGTTAGAATTAAAACTGAAATATCAGAGCTTGACAGAGTTTTAGGCGGAGGTTTTATACAAGGTTCGCTAGTTCTTCTTGCCGGAGATCCCGGAATCGGAAAATCGACAATAACCCTTCAAACCTGCGGCAGAATCTGCGATACAGGCAAGAAAGTTTTGTATGTATCAGCAGAAGAAAGCGCACAGCAAATAAAACTCAGGGCTGAACGGCTTAGAATTAAGTCTGAAAAATTATACATATATCCACAGACAAATCTGGAAAATATAAAAAAACAAATTGATGAAATAAAGCCGGATTTTGTTGTTGTGGACAGTATTCAGGCAGTATATTCAAACAATGTCGAAAGCTCGGCGGGCAGCGTTTCTCAGATTCGTGAGTGCTGCAATATTTTGATGCACATCGCGAAAGCAAAAGGAATAACAACAGTTGTAATCGGCCATGTTACAAAAGAAGGCAACATTGCCGGCCCGAAAATTCTTGAACACATGGTAGATACCGTAATCTATTTTGAAGGGGATAAATACAAATCTTTCAGAATTTTACGCTCTATCAAAAACAGATTTGGAAATACGTCAGAAGTCGGAATTTTTGAAATGTGTGAAAGCGGTTTGAGATGTGTAAACAACCCTAACGAACTTTTTCTCAACGAAAGATCCCAGATAACCTCGCCTGGAAGCGCAATTATCGTAACTAACGAGGGCACAAGGCCTTTATTAGTGGAAATTCAAGCTCTTGTAGGTTCTTCACCTTACCCTTCTCCAAGACGTGTCGCTAACGGACTTGACACAAGCAGATTATTGCAAATCCTTGCAGTCCTAGAAAAACGAGTAGGCTTAAATCTTTCAAAACAAGATGTTTACGTAAACGTTACCGGCGGAATAGATGTAGACGAACCCAGTGCCGATTTAGGAATCGCAATGGCTATTGCAACTTGTGCGAGAGATGTTGTTGTGGATACAAGTACGGTAATAATAGGTGAAATCGGACTTTCCGGAGAAATTCATCCGGTTAATAATATTGAAAAAAGGCTCAATGAAGCCGCCGCTTTAGGGTTTAAAAAAGCCATTGTACCTTATGTGACAAACTCTGATTACACGAATAAAAAACTTGAAATTGTGCCTGTTAAACGTCTTATGGATGCAATTATGGCCTGTGTTTCAAAAGCTTAAAAAATTTTTAGCGCTAATTTTCATTAGTTTTTGTAGTTGAAATACCTTTGGCATCTTTTATGATGTAAGGCCGTACAAAAGCGTAAGTCCAGTACATTGAAGCTAACAAACCTGCTTCCATGATATTAAAAAAGAGGCATATATTGCCTCTTTTTTAATAGAAATAAATTTATTTAACTAACATTATTTCAAATAATAGCTGGCATTAACTGTTGCTCTCAAATTAATTGTACCTGGTTCAATTGGAGATGTTTCGGTTTCAGAAACTGCAGAATCTTCCATTGCCGCACCGGCAGCTTTTAACATAACATTGCTGTACATAACTCTTGCAACGGCATTTCCGGAATTTACAGATAAGTTTTTTACACCTGCAATTGTTGATGCTGATGCTTTGGCAAGAGTAGATGCTTTAGCATAGGCTTTCTTTGCGGCTTCAGCAATCAATTCATCACTTTGAGCTTCATAATTTGACAGTGAAAAATTCAAATTGTTGATTTCTGTAGCACCTAAGGTCGTAGCTTTATCAATCATTGCGCCAACTTTGTCTATAGATTTTGTTTTTACAACAACATTATTGGAAACCTGATATTTATCAAAATTTCTTTTGCCGCTGTTGTAATTATATAAAGCTGTTGCATTGTAGTTAGCAGTTCTTACGTAATCTCCATTAGCACTGTTAATCATGCTTTTTAGCGCAGTATAAATTTTGTCTGAAATTTCTTTATTTTGTGCGGCGGCTTTTTGCATCGATTTTCCGTCGTAAGTTGTTACGGCAAAAGATATTTCAACCGTATCGGGTGCAACTTCTTTTGTTGCTGTTGCCGAAACACTGACTGATGCTCTTTCATAATTTCCGGAATCGTTAACAGCTTGAGCAGTCATTGGAGAAAGCATTAATGCAAACATAATAGCAGATAAAATAAATTTGTTCATACTAATTCCTCTTTTCTTTCATATTACTATCAGAAACACATTCTGGAGTTTTATTTTCAACATTATTAGAACTATCGTTTTCAGATTTTTTCATTTCAGCGGCATTCTTAATCATTGCATTCAGAATTTTTGTTTGAGATTGCATTTGAGCCTGTTTAAGAATTCTTTTTAGCTCTTCATCGCTTAATTCTGTAGGGGCCCTAAACGTAGTAATGAATTTACGTCTATCATTCAATACATAAATTGAACCGGCAATTAATGCCCATAATAAGCCGCCTTGAAAAGCATTAATAGATGGGATTGCTAATATATTAGAAAGATAATTCCAACCGTGCATCAGCATTATTGACGGGAATGCTACAAATCCGGCAATAAGACATACTACAATGAATCCGGCAATAAAAAAGCCTCTTAGACCTGATATTTGTATAACTTTTGCTTTCTTTTTCATATATTCAACCTTCTTTTTTTATAATTATATTATAAAATTTTTATTTTATCATTTCAAGAAATTCATTTTCTGTCAAGATTGGAATTTCTAAATTTTGAGCTTTATCAAGCTTTGAACCGGCATTTGCACCGGCAAGAACATAAGTTGTATTTTTTGAAACAGAGGACGAAGTCTTGCCGCCATGAGACTTAATAATTTCAGACGCCTCATCTCTTGTCATATTTTGTAATGTTCCGGTTAGTACAAATGTTGCACCTTTAAATATATCACTAACAGCTTTCGGCGCAAGTGCAGGTTTTACTCCCAGTTCTTCAAGATTTTTGAGCATTTCAATATTTTTTTCTTCGTGAAAATATTCAAAAATTTCTTCCGCAATTTTGTCGCCGATTCCGTTAATTTCCGCTAATTCCTCAACATTTGCCGCCATTAAATTTTCCAGACTTCCGTATTCACAAGCGAGAATATCAGCAGTTTCCTTTCCGACATTTCTGATTGAAAGTGCTGTTATAAAGCGTTTCAGCGGATTATTTTTACTTTTTTGAATTGCCTCATACATATTTGACGCGGATTTTTCCTTAACCCCTTCAAGCGACAGAAAATCTTCCATTGTCAACTTATACAAATCCACCGGAGTTTTAATAAATCCGCTGTTGTAAAGCTGTTCAATAACCGCAGGCCCAATATTATCAATATCCATGGCCTCTTTGCTTGCCCAGTAGTTGATTTTTTCTTTGTTAATCGCCGGACAATCAGGATTTGTGCAATATAGAACAACTTCCTGCTCTCTTGTCTCTAATTTTTGACCGCAGCACGGGCAGGTTTCAGGTGCTGTATATACCGGAAGATTATCGTGTTCATCTGTTTCCATAACCTTGATAACTTTCGGGATAATTTCTGCGGCTTTTTTAATCAGAACAGAATCCCCTATTCTTACATCAAGCCTTTTTATTTCATCAAAGTTATGGAGACTGGCTCTTTGAACAACGCTTCCGCCAAGCTGAACAGGTGTTAAAATCGCAACAGGCGTAACAGCGCCGGTTTTTCCGACATTCAGTTCGACATCAAGAAGTTTTGTCGTCACTTCTTCCGGCGGGAATTTAAACGCGGTTGCCCACTTTGGTGCACGAGCAGTAAAGCCTAACTCTTGCTGTTGAGCAAAACTGTTAACCTTAATTACAACGCCATCGGTTGCATAATCTAGTTCAAAACGTTTATTTTCCCATTCTTTACAGAAATTTATTGCCTCGTCGGCATTTTTGCAAAGCCTTATGTTTGGATTAATCTTAAAACCGAGTTTTTTAAGATACATCATTCCGTCGTAATGGTTGTCGGGAGTGTCGGCGGAATTTTCAAAAATTCCGGTGTAGGTAAACATCGACAAATCTCTTTGAGCTGTAATTTTACTGTCTAACTGGCGCAGAGAACCGCTTGCTGCGTTTCTCGGGTTTGCAAAAACTTTTTCGCCGTTTTTAAGGTTTTCTTCGTTTAATCTTTCGAATGAAGTTTTTGGCATGTAAATTTCGCCTCGAACCTCAACGCTTTTCTCTTCAAAAAGTTTTAAAGGGATTGCCTTAATTGTTTTGAGGTTATTTGTAATATTTTCACCGGTAACCCCATCCCCGCGCGTAACTCCGAGGGTAAAAATCCCTTTATCATAAGTCAAAGCGATTGCAAGTCCATCGATTTTTAATTCACAAACCAACTCAACCGGCTCCTTGAATTCTTTTTGAATTTTTTCGTACCAGGATTTTAAATCTTCATAATTATAAGTGTTATCAAGGCTGTAAAGGCGGTATTTATGCTTATGTGAGAAGAATTTTTCGCTAACTGAACCAACCCTTTGGGTAGGGCTGTCGGCTGTTTTTAATAGAGGGTGTTTCTCCTCAAGCTCTCTGAGTTCGGCAAAAAGTTTGTCGTACTCAAAATCACTCAAATAAGGGTCTTCTTCGACATAATATTTATAATTGCTTTTATTTATCTCGTCTTTTAAAAATTTTATTCTATTGATAACCATAGCACTCGCTTACATAATCATTAATAATTCTCTGATAACCTTTGTTGCAACGGCGGTTGAGGCTCCTGTCGGGTCGTAATCAGGTGCAAGTTCGACTACATCGGCTCCAACAATATTGAAATCTTTCAAATATTTGAACCAGCTCATTAATTCATCAAATGCCATTCCGCCGACTTCAGGTGTTCCTGTTCCCGGCATTATTGAGGTATCAAGGACATCCAAATCAACTGTCACAAATATATTTTTACCTCTCAAACATTCCAAATCAGAAGATTTGTGGCAAAGTGTTTTGTGTTCGGCCATAAAATCCCACTCTTCGCGCATGCCGGATCTTATACCAATTTGCTTAATGTTTTCAGGTCCGACAATTTCTGAACAACGTCTCATTACAGAGGCATGAGATAATTTTTCTCCAAGGTAATCTTCTCTCAAATCAGTATGCGCATCAAAATGAACGATTGCCAGATTGTTGTAAAATTTGCTTACTGCTTGAATTTGCGGTAAAGTCACAAGATGCTCCCCGCCGATACCGAACACTCTTTTTTTATCGGCATAAATATCTTCAACGTTTTCCCTTATCACATCCAAAGTTTTTTCAGTGTTTCCGAGCGGAAACTCCAAATCTCCGGCGTCGTGGAAATTCACGTAAATAAGTTCCCTATTAAATGTCGGCGAATACTCCTCTAACCCCCAGCTTGCTAATCTTATCTGCTCCGGTGCAAACCTTGAACCCGGACGGTATGACACCGTACCATCAAAAGGCAAACCGAGCATAACGATTGCAGATGTCGAATAATCAGGATTTTGAGCCATCCAGCTTCTATCTAAAAAAGGTCCTCTTAACATATTTTCTCCTTTGTTGTAATAAACATTGTACAATAAAATTATTCCATATAAACATCTTCAACAAGTTTCAATTCAAACGGCGCACCGGCCGGAACAGAAATTCTTCCGCCCTTTGAAAATGCCGCAGAAACCGGTGATGCAACTATTGTTGCGCCATAAACTACAACTCCCGAAACAACGGTAAACGGTGTTAAAATCCAGCCGATAGGGTTTTGCGAAAGTTTTGAAGTTGTCCTCATCATTTTGGTATAAAACGGTTTGCCCTTTTTGGCGTAAACCGGAATGTTAACCATATATTTTCTTTTTCCTTTTATATTATTGAAAAAGATTTTTTTAGAATTTGCCTTGGTAACTTTTCCGTTAAGACTGCGTTGGACACCGTTATAAACAATACCGTCGACTTTTACGACGATTAACCCGCCGTTGCCGGATTTTTGCGGAAGGTGAGAATCCACAATTACACCTTTCAACACACTTCCCGCCGGAATGGTTATATATCGCTGGGTTACGCTCTCTTGAGTCTTAAATGACATTCTGGCGCCGATTTTTGTGCCGTCAGAAATATTAGTTAAGGATTTAACCTTGAATTTTGTACCTTTTTTCAATTTTATGGCGGTTGATTTGTCGATGCCGGTGTTTGAAACGTAAGCGTTTTGCGTTTTTACAACCTTATGTGAGCCGCCGGATTGAATAGGTGTAAGTCCTGTTTTGGGCGGCAAAGTATCATTTTTCGCCGGTGAATTTTGTGTTGATGTCTTGGTTGAGGTTTGCGGAACAACTGTTTTATCAATATTCGGGAGCTGCGGAAGTTGTTTGACCTCTAATTCCGATGGTTTGTAATTCTTTCTTATCTCATCATCCACAGACATATCAAGTTCCAGTGCAAAAACTTGCACCGGAACCAATAATAAAGCAGTAATAAAAATCAACTTCAACAGAGCGCGCATTTGTGCCTCAAAAACTATTTCAATAATTCGTTAATAGCTTTAGCGGCTTTTTTACCTGCACCCATTGCGTTGATAGCGTTTGAAGTTCCAACCGGAGCAACATCACCGCCTGCAAATATTGCAGGGATTGAAGTTGAACGTTTGTCCTCATCAACTGTAATATAACCTTTTGAATCGGTCAGAATTTCCAAACCTTCCATTTTTGCTGATTTCTGGATAATCGGGTTCGGGCCAGTTCCAAGCGCAACGATTACGGTATCAAGTTCCATGTTGATAACTTCACCCGTTGCAACCGGTCTTTGACGGCCTGACGCATCAGGTTCACCGAGTTCCATAACCTCTAAATCAACAGATTTTACGTAACCATCTTCACCTTTAATTTCTTTCGGTGCGAGAAGGAATTTAAAAATTACGCCTTCTTCTTTGGCATGCCTGATTTCTTCCAAACGTGCCGGAAGTTCTTTTTCTGTACGTCTGTATAATACGTAAACTTCCTCAAAACCAACACGAACTGCAGTTCTTGCCGCATCCATTGCAACGTTTCCGCCTCCGAAGATTGCAGCTTTTTTGCCGACTTTTAATGGAGTTGGAGTTTCTTCTTTATAAGCCTGCATAAGGTTTACACGGGTCAAAAATTCGTTAGCGGAGAATACACCGTTTAAGTTTTCACCCGGAACGTTAAGCATTTTCGGCAATCCGGCACCTGAGCAGATAAATATCGCATCAAATCCGTCTTCTTTCAATTGTTTTAATGTAATTGATTTGCCGACAACAACATTTGTATGGAATTGAACGCCCATAGATTTCAAGTTTTCGATTTCTCTATCCAAAACAACACGCGGAAGTCTGAAAGGAGGAATACCATATCTCAAAACTCCGCCTAATTTATGCAAAGCTTCAAATACAACAACTTCATGACCGGCTTTTCTCAAATCTGCCGCAGCGGTAATTCCGGCACATCCGGAGCCGATAACGGCAACTTTTTTACCTGACGGTTTAATTTCAGGTTCGGCCGCTTTTGTATTATCGCCTACATATCTTTCCAAAGCTCCGATTGAAACCGGAAGCCCTTTTATTCCTAAAACGCAATTGCCTTCACACTGTCTTTCTTGAGGGCAGACCCTTCCGCATACAGAAGGAAGCATACTTGTTTCGCGAATAATTTCTCCTGCTTTTTCAAGATTTCCTTCTTTGATTGCCTGAATGAACTGCGGAATTTGTATATTTACAGGACATCCCTGAACGCATCTCGGATTTTTACAATTCAAACATCTTGATGCTTCCAGCTTAACCTGTTCTTCTGTAAGGTTGCTTTCCACCGGATCAAAATTGTGTCTGCGCTCCATTTTGTCCTGTTCTTGAACTCTCTGTCTTTCTATTGCCATATCCTATATCCCCTTTTAAATTTACATAACTTCTTTTTTAAGTTTAACCCAAATACGCATTCCATGCAAGTTCTTTTTAATTATAAATATTTGTAACAATATAGCAATTATCACAGCTCAAAATACTTTATATAACTGTCAGGGGAAAATATTGATTTATAGCTCTTACTAGAGGCTATAAGGATTTAATTTGGGGAAATGGAGGATATTTATGGCAAATGGTTATCAGTACTTACAAACGCTTACCAGATCTTGCGCGCTTGGTCAGGTTATTGAACGTTTATTGCAAAGAGAGGCAGGTGCGCAAGTCGGAAAAATTATAACTCATGAAGTCGCAAAAGGGTCGCGTCTGCAGCGTAAAATTCCGGGATTATTTGAAGGACTCAAAAACCCACAAATACAATATGGATATGAAAATACAAGAGATCTAAATTCGTTCTTCTTAAATATATTGGATGGCAGAAATGTTAAAAGAGCCATAAAATACAATAAAGCGAACGGTATTTACAACGCAGAAATAAGAGGAACACAAGAACATTTAAACTGTGTATTTAATCCGGATGAACCTTTGTTAAATTTGTCTAAATCCGCATTAAAAATTAATACCGGAGTAAAAGGTACCCCGGAGAATATGGTTGATATGCTGGTTAACCTGAATGATTCGGCATTGCGAATTGAAGGTCGTGTAGCAAAAGCCCGTCTCGGTCGCACTTTAAACAGATGTTTGCCTTCAAAAGGACGTATTGGAATACAATCCGGCGTTGAGGGCACCCCCGCAGGTCGAACTGATATTGGGATTAATTATCACGACTCGGATGTTAATTTAGAACTTCAAAATAAACATCTACAAAAACTTAAAAATTTATTATCCAATTCATAATAAAAAAAATCTGCAAATTCTTAAACTTATTCATACGGCTAAAGGATTAAAATGAACAAATAATTATATATAATCGTTACATTAATGTATAGAGAAGTTAAGGATTTATTTTGAACATAAAAAAAGTTTGCATATTAGCCTTGATAGGAATACTTTTGAGCAGTAATGCCGCGTTTTGTGCTGAAAAAATCCTTGTTGAAAAGAACACTATTTTGTCGCTTAAAGACTGTCTGAATCTTGCATTACAAAACAGTCCCGCAATAAAAAAATCTAGATATAATTACGGAATAAGTTTGAATGATATCACAATTGCAAAATCTGCGTTTTTCCCGACATTAGGACTTGGAACCGGATATGACTTAGGGTCAACAAGAAGCACCAGAGTTGATACAAATTCGAATGCTTACTCTGCGCAGGCAAATTTAAACCAGCTTATTTTTAATTTTGGAAAAACAAATGCAAGAATCCGGATGCAGAAATTTTACAAAATTGCGGCTAAATATAATTTTGATAACACTGTTCTTGATACTGTTTATACTGTGATGATTAATTATTACGGTGTGTTAGCGGCAAAAGCAAATCTTGATGTTGAAAGAGCAAATGTGCAGATTAACGAGCGGAATTACCAGAGGACAAAAGCGTATTTTGATGAAGGTATAAGATCAAAAATAGATCTCGTTAATGCGGAAGTTAACCTTTCAGATTCTAAAGTTGCCCTTGTAACAGCCGAAAAAACTTATCAGAACGCAATTGTTCAGTTGAACAACTCAATGTACATCGCTTATGCACCGGAATATGAAATCGAAAACACCGAGGCATTTAATTTTTCAAGAAATATTATCCCTGTTAATCTTGAAAAAATATCTGAAACAAAAGATTTGAGTTCAGCTCCAAAAGAGGTCAGCGACGCTTTTTTAACCTCAGAAGTTCAGAAATTAGATGTTTTAGAAGATTACAAGTTCAAACCGTTTCCTTATTCTTTTGAAGAATCCGTTGAGATTGCGAACAAAAACCGTCCGGATTTAAAATCTTACAAGGCTACGGTTGATGCGATGAAACAGGCTCTTTTATATATTAAAAGAGAATATTATCCGGAAATAAAAGCTGCGGCCGGATATGGATTCAGAGATAAATATTCGACAAACTCATACACTCTCGGTATTACGGCATCCACGAATATCAACATTCTCCAGAAAAAAAGCGAAATAGATACCGGCAAGCTTCAAGTTGCGCTTGCTCAAAATGAGGTGGATAAGTTAGAGCAGGATATTTATTTTGAAGTTCAAAATCTTTATATTAATATGAAACAACTTGAAAAACAAATCCCGCTTTTAGGCGTAAAAGTCCGTCAAACTCTTGAAAACTTTGAGCTTGCGGATGGAAGATATGCTGTAGGAATCGGCGATTATATTCAATTGCAGGATGCTAAAGTAAATTATAATAATGCCCAGCAGTCCTATGTAAGAACAGTTTACAACTATAACGTTGCAAGAGCAAATCTTGAAAAGGCAATTGGGCTCCAGCAAGAAGTTACTCTAACCTTAGATGAGGATAAGAAAAAATAATGAAAATAAAGAAAAGATATTTAGCCGCAATTATCGCGGGAATAATTGTGATAGGAACTGTAAGTACAGTTGTAATAACAAAAAATCATTCTGCAAAATATGAAACCAAACCGCTTGAAAGATGCACGATAACTCAATATGTTGAGGCGTCCGGAACTATTAATCCTGTTAACACCTACAGTGTCGGTTCAACAGTATCAGGGCTTATCAAAGCGATTTACGTCGATTACAATTCAGAGGTTAAAAAAGGTGATTTGCTGGCAGAAATTGACCCGCGAACGTTTGAAGCAAATGTTCAGCAAAATCAAGCACAAATTAGAAATGCCGAGGCAAATCTTGCCCGAATGAATGCCGTTACAGAAATGTCTCAAAAAACTCTTAACAGGTATAAAAATTTGTATAATAAAAATTTTATCGCAAAAAGTGAACTCGATCAGGCACAAAGCGATTATCTTGCTAACTTAGCTCAGGTTGGAGCTGCAAGAGCACAGATTGCACAGTTTAGAGCAAGCTATAAAACAGCATTGACGAATCTTGAATACACAAAAATAACAGCTCCGGTATCAGGTACAATTATTTCACGTAAAATAGATGTCGGCCAGCCGGTTGCCGCAAGTTTTCAGGCTCCTGAATTGTTCACTATCGCGCAGGATTTAACAAAAATGCAGATAGAAGTTAGTGTATCAGAAGCCGATATCGGCAAAGTTAAGGAAGGACAAGCCGTCACCTACACTCTTGACGGATATCCCGATCAAACTTTCCATGGCGAAGTTACTCAGGTTCGCCTTTCGCCGACAACGGTTTCAAACGTTGTAACCTATTCCGTTATCGTTTCTGTTGATAATGAAGATTTCAAGCTTAAACCCGGAATGACGGCAAATGTTTCGATTATAACCGAGAAAAAAGAAGATATTTTCTGCGCTCCGAATATTGCACTTAAATTCTCTCCCGAAACAAACGGACAAAAATATAAAAATCAAGGCATCTGGATTTTAGAAAAAAATAAGCCTGTCAGAATTGAAATAAAAGAAGGTATCAGCGACGATTCTTCAACCGAAATTATTTCTAACAGGATAAAAGAGGGCGATATGATAATTATCAGTTCAATTCAAAAGGGCGGTAAAAAAGGCTACGGAAATAACAACATGCGCAAAAGACCAATGAGGATGTTTTAATGAGCCTTCTAGAAGTAAAAAACGTCATCAAAACATATCAGACAGGTGAAGATAGCTTCAATGCGCTGAATAATGTATCTTTAAGCATTGAACAGGGTGAATTTGTTGCCATAATGGGAACATCTGGTTCCGGCAAATCAACTTTTATGAATATGCTCGGCTGTCTTGATAAGCCGACTTCCGGAGAATATTACCTTGACGGGATTGACGTTTTATCTCTAAATGCTGATGAGCTTTCGGATATAAGAAACAGAAAGCTCGGTTTTGTTTTTCAGGGTTTTAATCTTATCTCAAGAACTACTGCGCTGGAAAATGTTATGCTTCCGATGATTTATTACGGAGTTCCGGAAGAAGAACGCGAAAAAAGGGCAATGGAAGCTTTAAAAATAGTAAATATCGAAAAGCGCAGAGATCACATGCCAAATCAAATGTCCGGCGGTCAGCAGCAGCGCGTTGCAATTGCGCGGGCAATTATTAACGATCCACCCGTAATTCTTGCGGACGAACCTACCGGAAATCTTGACACAAAAACAAGTATTGAGGTTATGGAATTTTTTGTAAATTTAAACGCAAAAACCGGCAAAACAATTGTGCTTGTTACCCATGAACCTGATATTGCAGATTACTGCTCCAGAGTTGTGCGATTTAAAGACGGAAACATTATATCGGATGACTCAAAAGAAGTCTGGCGCAAAAAACGCACCAGAGAAACTTAAACTTTTCATGAAAGGTTGTTAAAACATGATTGATATTAAATCAATATTAAAAATGGCCGTTGTGTCATTAAAAATAAATAAAATGCGCTCTATGCTGACCAGTTTGGGGATTATTATAGGTGTAAGCGCGGTTATTATAATGCTTGCTGTAGGAACAGGTTCAAGCCAGAAGATTGCAAAAGATATGGAGGCTATGGGAAGTAACCTCTTGATGATTCGTTCAGCCTCGGCAACCTCCGGAGGCGTAAGAATGGGTTCCGGAACAAAGCCGACACTAACTCTTAAAGATGCGGCAGCTATAGAAAAGAATTGCCGCGGAATTCTTGCCATAGCACCGTATTCGGCTGAAGCAAAACAATTAACTTACGGAAATCAAAACTGGTCAACTTCTGTAGGCGGAACTACAGCGTCATATCTTTATATAAGAAATTATGAAATCTCATCTGGCAGAAATTTTATTCCCGAAGATATTCAAAATAACGCAAAAGTCACAATCATAGGTAATACGATTGCAAATGAATTGTTTGGAGATGTTGACCCTATCGGAAAAACTATGAGGGTTGGAAATATTCCGTTCAAAGTTATCGGGCTTTTAAAAACTAAAGGACAAAGCGGAATGGGAATGGATCAGGATGATTTGATTTTTATTCCGATTACAACCGCTCAGAAAAAAGTGTTCGGGACAAGCTTTCCCGGAACGATTGACCGCATAAACGTAAAAGCTCAGAACGATGAAATTATAGAAACAACTCAAACAGAAATAACGGAACTATTAAGGACAAGACATCATATCGGCAAAAATCAAGATGATGATTTTGAAGTACGAAATCTTGCAGAAATGCAGGAAACCATTAAATCTTCCGCCAAAACAATGTCAATTTTGCTGGGTGCAATCGCGTCAGTATCCCTTCTTGTCGGCGGTATCGGAATTATGAATATTATGCTTGTTTCTGTAACCGAAAGAACCAAAGAAATCGGAATTAGAATGGCAATCGGCGCAAAAGCTTCCGATATAAGAATTCAATTTTTGATTGAATCATTTATTTTATCCATGGTAGGCGGGCTTATTGGGGTTGCTGTTGGAATTTTAGGAGCATATATCGTTAAATGGACAACCGGCACAACAATAGCAATAACTTCAATGTCTATATTTTTGTCACTGGGATTTTCTGGCGCAATAGGAGTTTTGTTTGGCTATTATCCGGCATATAAAGCCTCCCTTCTCAATCCGATTGATGCACTGAGATATGAATAAATTAAGACACTAAGATACCAAGACGCTAAGAATTTACGTCATTGCGAGGCGGAAAAGATAACATGTCATGCTGAACGTCGGATTGACATGTTACATTCCCTCGCCCCTTGTGGGAGAGGACAGGGTCACAATAGTTGTATAAAACAACGGTTTACAAGCTTCGAAAAAAATGTTATATTTATAACATATAGAAGGAGAGAAACGAAATGGATTACGAATTAAATTTAAGCATAGAAGAATTAGAAAAGAGAACACACAAGGATTATTTGGCAACTAAAAAGATGCTAGAGCCTGATGCTGTTGAATATACATCACTGGCTGACGGGGACAAAGAGGCTTTGAAATATCTGGTTAAAGCCGGCGATATTCTGGAAAAAATCAACATGCAGCTTGATAACAAAGAAAATTTAGGATTTAAGAAATTCCTTGATGATGAAATTGCTAAAGGAAACAGACAGGCCGAATTAACTAAAATTCTTTTTGATGCACAAAAAGGCGTTTGTGCGCTTGATAGGGAAACTAATCAGATTGAACTTATTAAAGGAGTTCATGTTTTGCCGGGGAAGGGCTTATACCCTGTAGATTTGACCAAAGAAGAATTTCACAAAATCCTTATAAAAATGATTAAAGAGGGTAAAACCGACGAGGTTAAAAAAATTCTCAATCAGCGCTCTGTGATCGAAAGAAGCGGAGATGAATTAAAAGCAACGGATTATATCGACTATTTCAAGGAAGATTTTTCTAAAATGGCGGATTATCTTGATAAAGCAGCAAAAGTTTCAACAAATACTGATTTTAATGAGTTTTTACATCTACAGGCTGAAGCATTGAGAAAAGCTGACCCGATGCTGGATGCTTACGCTGATAAAAAATGGGCAACTTTGCAGGATACCCCGTTGGAATTCACGATTACGCGTGAAAATTACGCTGATGAGATGACTGAATCCGTTATTGAAAATGCTGAATTGAAAAAACTTTTAGATGAAAACAAAATCGAAGTTATTTCTAAAGATTTTCTAGGCGCAAGAATTGGAATTGTGAATAAAAAAGGAACAGAAGATTTGTTGAAGATTAAGAATTATCTTCCGCTGATTGCTTATAATATGCCATACAAAGACGAGTATGAGCAGAATATAAAACCGGTAAATGAAGTTATCTTGCCGGATACAAATTCTCAAGCCGAAACAAAACAAACAATGGTAGATGTGGATTTGGTACAAGTTAATGGTGATGTCGGGGAATATCGTGCTGGAATTACGCTTGCAGAAAACCTTCCAAATGATGATAAACTTTCTCTTACAATCGGCGGCGGCCGTCGTAATGTTTACCACAGGCAGATAAGATTTATTTCTGATTACGAAAAACTTCAAAAGCGTCTCGATACGCTTTTAGACAAAGAACAGCATAAATATTACCTGAACGAGGCCGACCACTGGTTTACAATCGGACATGAGAATACCCACTCTCTCGGACCTAACAAAGGTACAGAAGCTTTAGGAAAATATAAAAGTATTATTGAAGAAAACAAAGCTGATATGGGCGCTCTAGCGTTTTTAGACCTTCTTGTTGAAAAAGGAATGTATACAAAAGAGCAGGCCGAGCAGATGATTGTGACCTTCGCGGCTGATAATTTCCTAAAATCAAAACCTACACTTTCTCAAGCACACCGCGTTCGTACCGTAATGCAGACAAAATATTTTATTGAAAACGGTGCAATTGAACTTACCGCAGACGATAAAATTCACGTAAATATCGAAAAAATGGTACCGACTGCAAAGAAAATGCTTGAGCAAATCGTTAGAATTCAGATTGACGGTGATTTTTCCAAAGCTAAAAAATACGTTTTGGATAACTTTATCTGGACAGACGAAATGGAAAAAATTTCGCATAAAATGAAAGAAATTGACAAAAACCTAAACGGCCGGGTAGAAGCAAAACTTGCACAAAAATTACTTAACGAGTAATAAATCTGACTAAAATAATTAATTATAATTCAAAAATCTGATGTAGTTTTTTATTTAGTCGGGTAGTTACAAATGTTAAATATTGTGTTATTATGTTACTGTAAGAAGAAAATATTCAGAGGTATTTTGACATGAAAAATATAAAAGGTATTATTGCATCATTAGGTTTAATTTTATGTATTGGCGGATGCACTGTTGGTTATGCGAATACAGCAATTCCGGCAAAAACTTTACAGGCAGCTCAAACTGCAGCTCAAAAGGGTGCTATAAAACCTGTTGCTGCACAGGCACCATATCAAATTTATACAAGTGTAAATCCGCTTGATGTAGTTAATGCACCGGATAGATATTTAAATAAAAATATAAAAATAAAAGCTAAATTTGATAAGTTTGCAACACTGGGTCTGGATTATCCGCCGGCAATGAAAAGTTCCGAAAATTTTATTTCATTTTTAATTCAAAGACCGGATGTTTTGGATCATAATATTCCGCTT
The DNA here is from genome assembly GCA_017942035.1 of bacterium. Taxonomy (GTDB): domain Bacteria; phylum Cyanobacteriota; class Vampirovibrionia; order Gastranaerophilales; family Gastranaerophilaceae; genus RUG14219. Next base: position 59,996 of record JAGAVG010000037.1, read on the forward strand.
TCAGAAATGAAAATTTTTCTTGATAGAAAAGAAGCAGAAAAACATATTGACTTGAATTCCGGCGATATAATAGAATTTACCGGTAAAGTTTTTTCTTCAGCTCTGGGCGATCCTTGGATTGAAGTTGATAAATTTACAGTAATTTCTTCTACACCGAAAAAAGACAGCAGCAATACTGCTAATTAGAGTTTAAGGCTAAATATTGGAGTTAGGATATGGCAAAGAATGAAACTTTTTTAACGATACACGGACACTTTTACCAGCCGCCAAGAGAAAATCCATGGTTGGAAGCTATAGAGTTGCAAGACAGCGCACTTCCATTTCATGATTGGAATGAAAGGATTTGCAAAGAGTGTTACAATCCGAATTCCGTATCTAAAATCGTCGATAACAGAAATAGAATTTTGGATGTTGTAAATAACTACGAAAAAATGAGCTTTAATTTTGGTCCGACGCTTTTATCCTGGATGGAAATTTATGCTCCTTTAACTTATGAAAGAATTATAAAGGCTGATATTGAAAGTGTTTCAGAACATAACGGCCACGGTAATGCTATAGCACAGGTATACAACCATATTATTATGCCGCTTGCAAATTATCACGACAAGGAAACTCAAGTTAAATGGGGCATTAAAGATTTTGAATATCGTTTTGGAAGAAAGCCTGAGGGTATGTGGCTTGCTGAAACTGCCGTAGATGATGAAACTTTGCTTGTACTTGCAAACAACGGTATTAAATTTACTATTCTTTCACCTTATCAAGCCGCAAAAATAAAACGTGAATCTGATAAAGATTGGACTGATGTAAGCTGGGGAAATATTGATCCGGCACGTTCATACAGATATTATATTAAATCTGCACCGGGAAAATATATTGATTTATTTTTCTACGATGGCGCAATATCAAAATCCGTTGCTTTTGATGAACTTTTGAAAGACGGAAACCGTTTTATAAAAAGGTTGAAAGAAGGGGTTTCCGACTGGAGAGATTATCCGCAATTGATAAACATTGCAACCGATGGTGAAAGTTACGGCCATCACACTAAATTCGGTGATATGGCACTCTCTTATGTTTTAAAAATCAAAGCTCAGGATGAATGCTTTAACATAACGAATTATGGTGAGTATCTTGATAAATATCGCAGTGATTATGTTGTTGAGATCAAACAAAGCTCTTCTTGGAGCTGTTTCCATGGTGTCGGCAGGTGGAAAGAAGACTGCGGCTGTTCTACAGGCGGACACCCCGGCTGGAACCAAAAATGGAGAAAACCTTTAAGAAATGCTCTCGATTATTTGAGAGATGAACTTATTAAAATATTTGAAAAAGAGGGCCCTAAATACTTTAAAGATGACGTTTGGGAAGTTCGAAACCGCTATATAGACGTTATACTTGACAGAAATGAAATGAATGTTAAAGCTTTCCAGAACAATAATTTTAAACAGGAACTTTCAGACAATGAGAAAGTAAAGGCAATGGAGCTTTTAGAAATTCAACGTCAAGCAATGTTGATGTATACAAGCTGCGGTTGGTTTTTCTCTGAAATCTCAGGAATTGAAACCGTTCAGATAATGAAATATGCTGCCCGCGCAATTCAACTTGCGGCAAGATTTACAGATAAAAACATTGAAGAAAACTTCAAAAATATTTTGTCAGAGGCAAAAAGCAATCTTAACGAATACGGCAGCGGTAAAGATATTTATGAGAGATTTGTTAAACCTTCTGTTATTACAGTTAAGCAAATTGCTACACTTTGGGCTTTGACATCTTTGTATCAAGATTTTGAGGATGAAGAAAATGTTTATTGTTATACAATAAAAAAACTTGCATACAAGAAAGTTTCAAAAGGCAATTCAAATCTTGTCATAGGACATATTGAAGTTAAATCCCGAATAACTCTCCAAAAAGCAAATGTTATGTTTGCGCTTATGCAGTATTCCGGCGGAGATTTCCATTGTGCAATTAAAGAATACTCTGATGATTTAGAATTTAACAACATGAAAAATGAACTTATCAAGACATTTATGCTTAATTCAATCACTGAGATTATAAGGGCCCTTGATGAATCTTTCGGAAAAGAATATTTCACGCTCAAAGATATATTTATTGAAGAACGACGCAAAATTCTTCAAGTTTTACTTAAAGATAAGCTTGAAAAATTCTCTCAAACTTATCAGGATATGTATGACGGCGGAAAAGGTTCTATTTATCATTTGCAAAGTCTCGGGCTTGCAATTCCTGATGAATTCAAACTTTCAGCAGGTTATGCGCTTAGCCGCAAATTTAACAGAATAGTTTTAGATAATGATGCATATCTTGACAATGATGCAATCCAACAGGCTATGGATTTGAATTTTGAAGCTAAAAAAATCGGCATAAAATTAAATAAAAAGCCTTCAAATGATTTGTTTGGTAAAAAAATTCTCCAGAATGTCAACAGACTTGTATATAGTTTTGAATATCAGCAAACTGAAATTATACTGGAACTTTTCGATGAAGTTTCTTCTTTGGAATTAGAAGTTGACATCGCGGAGGCTCAGAATATTTATTTTGCTAAAATTTATCATAGAATTTCTGAAATACTTGACAGTGAGCAGATTACAAAGAAAAATCAGGCAAAGAAATTCGTCAACGCGCTATTAGATATAGGTGATAAGTTAAATATTAACACTGAATTTTACAGATTAAAACTTGCGAAAATGAATGTGTAAGCCGTAAAAGGCACTAAGACGCTAGGATACTAAGTAATCTGTAATGCTGAATTTATTTCTCTCTCGCCATTTGTGAGAGAGGGTAAATAGTAGGGTAGACTTTAGTCTACCAGTTAAATTAATTTGGAATCAACTAGCAAAAAAAAAATTTTACAAGTTTTATACCTAACATGTTAAATGGTGTAAGTTTATACAATACAACTGCCAAAATTCAAGAAAACACTCTTCTTAATCGAGGAATTATTGAAGTTGGCGGTGTCAGTATACCGCAAATTCTGATGTCTAATAATAAAGACGAAGCAATTGAACGTTCCATTATGCAGGTCTTATACTTTTCAATGTCATTTTTGACGCCTTTTATTTTATTACCGTTTTTCAATAAAAGAGCTCTGAAATCTACCGGAATTGTTAAAAATTTCAATAATAGCGAAAAGCGCATCTTAGAAGTTTCAAAAAAATATTTGACTGGAACATCAGAAGAAATGGTTTCAGGCATACGAAAAACAGCAAAAGAACTTTCAAATAAAGATAAAAATATAACCTCTGATTTTGAAAATGTTTTAAATCGTTTTAATGACAAAGATGAATTAAGACAGAAACTTATTAAAACTCATGAAAAAATTCTAAGAAATGATTACTTGACTACTACTGCAATGTGGGGGTTAACGCCATGGATTTGTACTGAAATAACTGAGAAACGCACTCATAGAAAAGGTTTTTCTGCGGCATATAAACTTAAAAATGATGTAGTTGATGACAAAACATATCAAAAATCTAAAAGAAAAAAATTCAGTGCAACAGTTCTCCTTTCTGTATTACAGTCAATGATTTTTCCAAAACTTATTATGAAAGGAATTAAATCAGGAAAATTAAAAAATCATGCAGGGTTATTTGATTATACAAAAGCAATGTTTATGTCAAAAACAATTTTTGCAATGATGTGGTTATTATATGATTATCCAAACCAGTTAATTCAATCACGAGATAAAGATGAACTGAAAGATAGGACTATAAGAATCGGAGCAATGATTGCAATGTTTTTCGGTGGAGATTTTGTGTTAAATAATATTTTAGGTAAAACGAGTGATAAATTATTTAAAACCAAAATCATGAATGGTTCTTCTTTAAAATCGTTTAAAGATATCGAAAAACTTGAAGGAAATACATTAAAAAAATCAAAAAGTGCGGGAATGATGGTATATTGGACTTCATTATTAGCTAACTGTCTAATTCTTGGTTTTGGACTGCCGGCTATCTTAAATCGAATGTTAAGAAAAAATATTCAAAAAGAAAACAACCTTAAACAAAAACAACCTCATATTGACACTCCAAACGCATTTAAAGATTTTAAAATAAAAACATAAATAGCTAAAATATAAAAAAGAGCCTGAAATTAATCAGACTCTTTTTAAATGATTTATATTTCTAAAGATTATAATTTAGAAGCAACCATTCTTGTTGTTTCAGCCAATCTTGTAGAATATCCCATTTCGTTGTCGTACCAAGAAATGATTTTAACCATATTGTCGCCCATTACACGAGTTAACAAAGCGTCAACTGTTGAAGATTGAGAAGATCCAATGTAATCAGAAGATACAAGCGGTTCTTCTGTGTAGCAAAGAACGTGTCCGTCAGCACCTTCTTTTAATGCTGCATTAACTTCTTCAACTGTAACAGGTTTTTCAGTTTCGAATACAACGTCAACAAGAGAAACATCCGGAGTAGGAACTCTCATTGCAAAACCGTCCAATTTTCCTTTTAATTCAGGAATAACAAGAGCTACAGCTTTAGCAGCACCAGTTTTTGTAGGAACGATGTTCAAAGCGCCAGCACGAGCTCTACGAGGATCTTTGTGACCAGCATCAAGAATTCTTTGGTCGCCTGTGTATGAGTGAACTGTAGTCATCAAACCTTTAACGATACCGAATTTTTCTTTAATAACTTTAGCAACAGGAGCTAAGCAGTTAGTAGTACAAGAAGCCATAGAAATTACATTGTGTTTAGCTGGATCGTATTCTTTGTCGTTAACGCCCAAAACAATTGTAATATCTTCATTTGAAGCCGGAGCAGAAATGATAACTTTTTTAGCACCAGCATCAATATGAGCATGAGCTTTTGTAGCATCAGTGAAGAAACCTGTTGATTCAACAACAACTTCTACACCCAAATCTTTCCAAGGAAGATTTGCAGGATCTTTTTCAGCGAAGAATTTAATTTTTTTACCGTTAACGATAATACCTTCTTCATAAGCTTCAACTTCACCGCAGAATTTGCCCATAACTGAGTCATATTTAAAAATTCTGGCAGCATCTTCCGGTTTCAAACCTGGGTCATTGATTGCTACGTAATCAATTTCATCAAAAATACCTTCTCTGATAGCGGCTCTTAAAGTATTACGGCCGATTCTACCAAAACCGTTAATTGCAACTTTCTTCTTACTCATAAGTTTTTCCTTTCTTTTTCGTAAAACTTTTACATGTAATCTTATAACATTAACAAAAAAAGTAATCAAGTGGTTTAAATCCTTGAAAAATTAAGAAAAAATTAATTATATAATAGCCCTAAAAAAAAAAGAGCCGTTTGAGGCTCTAGGAATTAAGAATAGCTGGAAGTATGAAAAAGATTTAGATTATGTCTAAATTAAAGTAAATAAACATATAAAAATCTATTACCCACTTGTCTATAATTTATATAGGAATTTTACAAAAAATCTCATCTTAAATGAACTGTAAAATCCTTAAAAAAAGGGCTGAAATATGATTTTAACTTCTGCCTGATATTTTGTATTCTTTTGTCAAAGGTTTTAACCGCTAATAATTGAAGAGATATCAATTTAGTACAATAAAATCCACCGGTTGGGTGATGGATTTTTGTTCTTATATCTATTTTAATCTAAACATAATCTAAATCTTTTTCATACTTCCAGCTATTCTTAATTCCTAGAGCCCAAGCGGCTCTTTTTTTTATAGTAAAATTTCTATTATTTATTATTCATGGTATAATTATCTCATGTTAGAAATTCAAGATAATGACTATAAAGGCACAGAAATTCTTAAATTGATGCGTTATGCAAAAAATTATAACAATTCTGTTATTGGCCTTGCACTATTAAATTTAGACATTAAATCCGGAAATATTATAGATTTTGGCGCAGGTATAGGAACTTTTTCAAGCATATTAAAGTCTGCGGGTTTTGAAGTGACCTGTGTTGAAATAGATCCCAAACAGGTAAAAATGCTTGAAGATAATGGATTTAAAACTTTCAATGATATAAATCTAATTGAAGATAATTCTATAGAAAATATTGTCTCTTTTAATGTATTTGAACATATTAAGAATGATGTACAGACATTGAAAATTATCCATAAAAAATTAGCGAATGATGGTAAACTGTTTATTTTTGTCCCTGCGTCTCAAGAATTATATTCAAATTTTGATAAAAAACTTGGACATTACAGAAGATATGAAATGGAAGGATTGCAAAATCTTTTAAAGACTTGCGGATATGAAATCTTGTCGGCGCAATATTTTGATTCTGTCGGATATATTCTTGCGAAAATCTATAAGTTTTTAAATATTAGCGGAGGAATAAATCTCGTCCAAATACAAATTTTCGATAAATTTATATTCAATATTTCAAAGCTTTTGGATAGAATTTTTCGGAAACATTTCGGGAAAAACATTGCCGTTACTGTTAGAAAAATTTCGTCTTAAAGCGATTTATTTTTTTGTATAAATTAACCAGGCACCGTTTCCTTCTGGCATTGTTGTTAGGCCGTCAAGCAGAACATTTACCTGTTTGCTGAATTTAAAGCCGTATTTTTCAAGCAAATCTTTTGACAGACGGCATCTTACATAAACAGGCTTTGCATCATAAGGATTATTAGAAAAATTTATTCCGCAGTACAAGCAGCCATTGTCATACGGAGGTATTTTATCCTTATTTTCTAATGTCAGAAGAAATAACGGAGTTTTGCCATTTTCAAATTTATCCAAAACATTTGAATATTGCGTTCCATTTTTTATAATTATTACATCATAAACTGAAAAATTAATATCCGAAAAGTTTTCCAGAAGTCTAAAATCTATTTGATAGCCTTGTAATTTCAGCATGCTAAATGCCAAAAGATTTTCTTCCCCATTAGGAAAATACAAAATTTTGTCCTGTTTGCTAAAATTATTTAAAGTAATATCTCTCAACTGGCAGTCATTTTCAATAATATTTGATTTTAACATCGGATTTTGCATAAATCTTGAACAGTATGAAACTTCTCTTATACTTGAAATACTGTGGCCGTATTTTATATAATTAATAACCCTCAAAATCGGTCGTGACCATAAATGTGCTGACACAAAAATTAAATAATATACGGCGAAAAATGACACGATAAATTTATAAATATTGTTTTTCTTTGAATATGTGTATACTAAAATTGGTGCTGACATAACGGTAAATGACATGATAAACCTTATACTGTATGGCATAAAGACCAGTAGTATTGAAATCGAGATAAATGTCATAAGATACATAAATCCAAACATAAAAAGAAATTTAGTTTTATTGTCTTTTCTCAATAATGGTGCAAAAATTGAGATTATCCATGCAGGAATTAGAGCTAAAATTCCACACACGCCAAGCCCCATAAGCGGCTCTAATAATGATTGATTAATACCCTCATCACGGTCAAAAAAGACATTTTCAATATCCGGCAAATTTAAGAATGTAATAATGCCGTCCCTAAATGCAATAATTTTTTCTCCAAAGTATTCCGCCCATCTGAATCCTGTGAAATCAATTAGTAAAAAAGTATGTTTTATTAAATTTGCAAAAAAATTGCCGATTCCGATTTTAATTTTAGTGTGTGTAATAAGCACACTATTGCCTCTTATATCGCCAAAGTCAATAAAGTTTAAAATGTAATTATAGGAAGAGAACACAATAAAATTCAAAATTCCATAACCTAAAAATATTAAAAACGGCTTATAAAAATCTTTTCGCCTATAATATATTGAAAGATAAAGCATAAATATTCCGACAGCAGGAATAGCAACTATAGAAGGTGTTTTCGTTCCGATTGCAATGGCATAAGAAAGCGCGGACATAAATAACGGGATTTTTCTGATTTTTTCTTCTTTTATTGAATACCAATACATTAAAATACTGGAAGAAATTAGTCCTGCAATAATCATATCGGTTTCTGAACCCGACATTTGGACAATAACAGCAGGGAAAGCGGCAAGAATAAAAATAGTCCATAAACGAGGTCTTGTCGAAATTTTTAGATAATCAAAAAATTTCCAGATACAAATTATGCTTAAAACATAACCAAAAAATTCGAAAAATCCCAACCCGATAATTTTTCGTACAAAAATTATCAGCCAGGAATACAAAATTTCAGAGTTTATCGGCATACATAATGCTCTGTAATCTCCTATATCGAAATGATTGAGATTATGATTACTAATCCAAAAAACACTTCTTAATATGTGATAAATTGAGCCGTCCGGATTCACGGCGGGCAAAATAACAGTCATTGAAAGTGTTACAAAAATCAAAAACAGATATGCACAGCCTAAAACCATTAAATATTTATCTTTACAGACTGCCAGATAAATTTTCTTAATAACCGGCCGGCAATTCACAGACCAAATTGGAGAACTATTTTTACGCCAGATTATGAAGGAAATAATAAAGGTGATTAAATTCAACAATAAAACTCCGCCTCTTGATATTGCAGAAAACAGCGACAAAATTTCAAACGTTAATACAATATTTGCAAAACTTATTATAAACATATAAATAAGTCCGAATATATTTTTTTCTCTATTTAAACATCCTGCAATCATATATGAAGACAATACAATTGCCAGCATTGAAATCAAAAATAACAACATAATCTCATATCCCCGTTTATAAATTATACATTAATAATACCAAATAAAAAATAATTGTATACTTTACAATAAAAATATTTTATATATAATAAAAATATGAACAGATTAATTGAATTGCGACGTAGATACAGATTGTTTAAAGGCTTGTTGAAAAAATAAGACTTTCTGTTTATTTGCGGAAAAAAGATTTTAACAAGACCTTTAAAAAATTTAAAGGTCTTGTTTTTTGTAAAAAAATCTTAAAAATTCTTGAAATTCAGGCAATTTAAAATCTTGATAGAACTTAATAGAAAGGTGAAGGTAGAAATAATGTTAATACAGAATATACGACGACGCTCAACCATAAAAGCGAATGCCCCAATCGTAAAATTAATGAACTTAGTATGGGGTCTGTAATACTCTATGGTTGAGAGTTTTAATGTTTGTGTTAATAAGTTCGCGCAAAACATAAAACTCCGGAAAGATAAAGAAAACAAATGTTACCCGCAATTTTGCCAAGTGCAAGTAAAATATATTCAACATTAGGAAATAACAACTCGCTGGTTCCGCTGGCTATAAAAGATGTAGCCAATAGTATCGGACTTACAACCGGCTCTTATATTGTAGGCGACCAAACAGAAGGGAAAGATAGATTTATAGATGAATTTGGTACGCAGGCAATCTGGCTTTTCGGTATTCCGGCTTATAAAAAACTTTTGGATTTAACGATTTTCAAACCGCTGGGATTTGATTCCGAAATTGACGTTAGAAACCTCAAAAACAAAGATATTTTTGAAAAAGCTAAACAATATGCACCTTCTGACAAGATAAAAGCCTCACTTGAAAAAGCAGGTTCAAAACAAAAACTCTTTAAAGGTCTTACTCTTGCGAAGTTTGGAGTTTCAACTCTGATGACAATCTTCACATACTGGGGGCTTACAAAATACAGACATAAAACTACCGAAGAAAATATAAAAAAAGAATTGAGAGCAAAAGCTGCCGCTAAAAAGCAGAAAAATGCGGATACCACCTTCACCCCGCAAACTGCTCCGCAAAATATTAAGGCTTTCAGTGATGTCCACAAAAAATCACAAAAAAACAATTCAGCCCTTAATTTTACCGGAAGAATTGAAGATTTCATGTTCTCACCGGTTAAAAATCTTATGATTGTTGACGGAGCAATCACAACCGAAAGACTTGCCGAATCAAGAAACAAGCAGGATTTCATAGGTTATGCAATCAAGGAAGGAAGTTTCTGGGCGTTTATGTATTTTGCCGGTCAAAAAATTCAAGAACACTTTGAGAAAAAATCAGAACAGAAATATAACAGATCAATAGACCTTGATGCTAGAGTAATCGAAAGCGAAGAATTGAAAAAAGCATTTAAAGACAAAACTTTGAAAAACAGCCTGAAAGCTTTCGAAAACGCAAAAACAGATGCGGAAATTTACGAATTTATAATGAAAAATCCTGACAATTTTGTTGTTCAGATGGCTAAAAAGTCTGATATAATAACAACTTTCAAAAAAGGCGAACTCAAAGGTAAAGTTGATACAAGAAAATATATTGATATAAATGAAGTTAAAGGAATAAAAGAGAAACTTGAAAAATTACACAATCAATATACAAATTCAAAACTTCACAACAGCAAAACAGAAAATGAAGCCCTGGAAACTTTCCTTGCTCAGGTCAAAAAACTCAAACGGATATCAGTAATTAAAAATATCGGAGCTTGTATCGGAGCTCTCGGTGTTGCCGCTCCGGCCCTTATGGTTGCAATGAGATACATAGGAAAAGACAACAAAGATTTTCAGGTAAAAAAAGATATCGAAAAGAAACTTGCCTTTGAATCTGCTGAATAATAAAATAATTGTAGGGTAGACTTTAGTCTACCAGCTTAATTGAAAAACATTGTTAAGCTTGTAGGGTAGACTTCAGTCTACCAGCTTAACTGAAAAACATTGTTAAGTTTTATTAATATTTCCTTTCAAAAAATTAAAGTTTTGACTAAATAAAGCCGTTTAGAGAAATATAAGTACAAGAAAGGAAAGGGACTTAGCAGAACAATGGGAATGTCAGCATCACAAGCTAGATTTTTAGGCCTGACAGCCAGAAAAAACAATGTTGAGTACGAAGGCCAGCAGGTCAACCAACAACGTACAGCATTGTCAAATCAGTCTGCAAATTACTACAACGATTTGTTGGGTATGTCAGTACCTATTCCTCCATCAGTTGATGATTATACAAAAACTGTTTATACATTTGAAGACGGCGCATTGTCTAATACAATTACAGCGTTGATTCCGAGCAGCAAAAATGACGGAACTTATTTGGTAAGCTTCTTAAGAGAATTCACAGATGATTTTTCAGTTGTTTCATCTGCTTCAAGCGTAGTTCAAAGACTCAAAGGTGAAAACGGCAACACATATATGATTGGTGCTAACACATTGAGAAAATTAGGAAGTGAAGCATCTATATCTAATACAATCAAAATGGATGACGGAAAAACCTATGAAGTGGGTCAAGATGCAGGCGGATACTACATTAATAGAACAGAACAAGTTACAAAAGACCCTGAACCTTGGAATGGTGATATCTATACGGATGCAAAATATATGTTCTGGGATAAAGATTCAAATACTGTATCTGAATATGTCAGAGAACAAGATGAAAACGGTAACGATGTATTTTACTTCATAGATAAGGATGGCAATAAAGCTGAAACTCCATCCGGATATACTGAAGATGATCTTTTGATGTTTGAATTTGATATATCAAAACCTCAGTCAGAAGAAGAAAAAGCTACAAGTTGGATAGATCCTGATGGTGAGGGCGGTTATAACATTATAAGAGTTGAAGACCAGCCTACAAAAGAATATCTTAACCCTTCACAAGTTGCACAGGTAAATTCAGGATACACCGGAACAGACCCTTATTTGAGCACTCTTTCGGTTGACGAACTTTCTTCATTAATGCAGGAAGAAATGGAATATTTGCAGCTTCTTGAATCAGAATTTGACACAAGTGATTGGCTTGTCAGATATATAAAAGATTCTTCTACCGGAAAATATACCCCGTATTTTTATAACGAACAAACTCTTGAAAATACAGTATATGACGATAAAACAAACAATTCACTGTCATCTGTAAACTGCTACACAATCGGCAGCAAGAAGAAAACAGAAGAAATTAAAAACAGAGGCGGAGTAAAAATCGAACAAGATTCAACCGGCCGCTACATAAACATTTCGTTCCCGCAATATGATGCAGATGGTAATGCTGTATCAGGAAGCAAAATGACAACTTACTCACTTACAACTAATACAATGACAGATCAAGATGCCTATGATGATGCAATGAACAAATATGAATTCGAAAAATACGAATACGATCAGGCAATTAATGACATTAATTCAAAAATCGAAATTGTTCAGGCAGAAGACAAAAATCTTGAACTAAGATTAAAACAACTTGATACAGAACAAAAAGCAATTTCACAAGAAATGGATTCCGTATCAAACGTAATTCAGAAAAACATCGAAAGTTCATTCAAAACCTTCGGTTAATAACAAACTTATAACAAAAAAATTATAAAATTTCCTTTCCCTTTTTCCTATTGATTTTCCAACGACAGCAATGTCGTTTTTTTTTGACTTTGACAATGTAAATTTTCTTTAACATTATCCGTAATTTTCTAAAGTATCAGTGTAAAAATGCCGATATTGAGAGTAATAAAGGAGGATTCATGGAAATATCTTCAAATCAACCATTTCTTTCACTTGTTCAAAAACAACAGCAAGAAAAGAAAATACTAGCACAGCCGCAAACAACAGCGGAAGTTGAAACTACAACACCGGTAAACACCAATGTTGATTACAGCTTGCGTGAACTTGCAGAAATAGCAGGTACCGGAATAAATAGTAATAGTATTTCTGTTCCTCTGTCAGAGCCACATCTGGTTGTAATGCGCACAACATCTGATGATTTTGTAGATAAAAGTCAAGAACGTCAGATTAAGCACCTTATATATTTGTATTTTCACACTGAAGCTCCGCGTCTGGAAAATCCTGATGACTCTAAAGATAAAAAATCGTATATCAGCGAATTTACAGATACAACAACTATGTTTAATTTTGTCAACTCTATTGATAATACAATCAATTACAATACAGGAATTTCCAGAACCAAATTGTTAAATTTGATTAAAAGAGAAAACTGGGAAGATGCAAACAAAGATTTCTTCGGCTCATTAAACCGTTGTTTTGACAAAATTGATAAAGATCAAGACGGGACTCTCGCATTTAATGAAATATTAGAATTCATGGGTGAGGAAGTTGGCGATTTTAATACATATAAAGCCAAAGTTGAGGCTTATGCCGCAGAAATTCAAAATGAATATGAAAAATTAGGCGATCAGGCAAAACTGGAATACGCGATTGATAAAACAAGAGAATATCTTGAAGCCGCCGGACTTACCAACCAGCTCAAAGCTCTTGAACGATTGTTGAGTGAAGAAGATACATACAATAAGAAAGTAGGTATTGGTCAAATTACAATAGATAAATTAGATCCCGGTACATTAGGGCAATATGCTCCACTCGGTTGTAGTTTTGATGCTCCATATGATTGTTATACCGATCCAGATACGGGAATTAAATATGGATATAGTATATATATCACAGATAAGGATGGTTCAAAAGATAGTGATGGAGTAGCTCATGATTTGGGAATAACACTTGATAGCAGTCTATTATCTGCGAAATGGTATGAACTGGTTGATGTCCTTGTACATGAACTTACTCATGCAACAGCATATTTATATTTTACTCCTGATGAGAATGGGCAACTTGGTAATATTGAAGAAAGTTTAAAGTTAATGTATGAGCAAAAAGTATTAACCAATGAACAGTATAATTATTATAAAACAAATAGCAATAATCTCACTATAGAGGAACAGGTAAAATTATGTTTTCTTGCCGAAACAATATGGGGAGAATACAGTGCCTATCAAGCTGATGCTGATTACATGGACAGTATTGCGGGTGATGTATATGATGCCGGAAGCAACATTGGTATTATTGGTAACGGTAAAGATGAAAAAAGTATAATTATGAATCAGGTTGATACGTTCTATGACAACGATTATGATAAAGATGGAAAACCCATACCACATGACAAAAAAGAAGCCTACACCGAAGAATGGCAGTGGTGGACCTGGACAGCATAAGGATTGCCGCGTTGCTAACGCTTTATCGCAATGACGTAACATTACTTACCCTCTCCCGAATTTCTAACATTCGGCTTCGCCTTATGTTGAAATTCAACCCTCTCACAAAGAGAGAGGGTAAGCTTGTAGGGTAGACTTTAGTCTACCATCTATATTGGTTTATAATATTCCATTATTTTATGTTTTAGCATTGTTTTTTGTTGATAATCTTTCAGTTCTGAAAGCATCATTTTTAAAACAAGAGTAACCTCCGGATTCATTGAAACAAAGTAGATTTTCTTTTCCAAATCCTTTATTGTTAAGCCGCTGAGAGCATTTTTTATTTCTCTATGGACAAGTTCACCATTTAAGAAAAAGTCAATGTAATCCAATTTGTCATCTTTTACATTAAATTGAATTGTGTCGCAAACATTCGGATAATTTTCTATTTTAATAATTTTCATAATTAAATATATTATACTGTTTTTTTAGATATTTGGCAAGTAATAAATGTCTGGTAGACTAAAGTCTACCCTACAGCTTATTATTCCCTCGCCCCTTGTGGGAGAGGGTTAGGGTGAGGGGTCAAAATAGAGGACCAGATGTCAGGAGGGCAAGAAGGCAAGCTAATTAACAAAAAAGAGCCCGAATGAAATCGGACTCTTTTTGTTAATATTGTTGAATTTCAACCTAGGCTTTAGCAGCACCGGCTTTTGAAATAATTTCTTCTTCAACGTTTTTCGGTACTTGTTCATAGCATTTGAATTCCATTGAGAAAGTACCGCGTCCCTGAGTGTTAGATCTCAAGTCAGTAGCGTAACCGAACATGTTTCCAAGAGGAACTGTTGCTCTAATGATTACATTACCTGTGTTTCCAACAGGTTCTTGACCTTCAACACGTCCGCGTCTTCTTGAAATATCACCGATAATTGTTCCTGTGAATTCATCAGGAATTTCAACTTCAACTTTCATCATCGGTTCAAGAATACAAGGTCTTGCTTTCTTACAACCATCTTTAATCGCCATAGATCCGGCAATTTTGAAGGCCATTTCAGAAGAGTCAACTTCGTGATATGATCCATCGTAAAGTTCAACTTTAACGTCAATCATCGGATATCCGGCTAAGATACCGCCTTCAAGTGCTTCTTCCATACCTTTTCTTGCAGGTTCGATATATTCTTTCGGAATAGCACCACCGACGATTTTGTTTTCAAATACAAATCCTGCATTTTCTTCTGCCGGACAAATTCTGATTTTAACGTGACCGTATTGACCTTTACCACCTGACTGACGGATGAATTTAGAATCCTGATCAGCGTTACCGAGGATAGTTTCACGGTAAGCAACCTGCGGTTTACCAACGTTAGCGTCAACTTTGAACTCTCTAAGAAGTCTGTCTACGATGATATCAAGGTGAAGTTCACCCATACCGGAAATGATTGTTTGACCGGTTTCAGTATCAGATTTAACACGGAAAGACGGATCTTCTTCTGCAAGTTTCTGAAGAGCAATACCCATTTTATCCTGGTCAGCTTTTGTTTTTGGTTCAATAGCAACAGAAATAACCGGTTCAGGGAATTCCATTTTTTCAAGGATAATAGGAGCTTTTTCATCACACAATGTATCACCTGTAGTTGTGTCTTTCAAACCAACTGCGGCACAGATATCACCTGCGTGAACTTCATCCTGTTCAATTCTCTGATCAGCATACATTTGAACTAAACGGGAAATACGTTCTTTTTTGCCGTTTGTAGCGTTCAAAACGTAAGAACCAGAAGTCAATTTTCCTGAGTAAACTCTTAAGAATGTTAAACGTCCTACAAACGGGTCTGTCATAACTTTGAAAGCCAAAGCTGAGAACGGTTCATCATCAGAAGAATGACGTTCAGTTTTTGTACCGTCAGGCAATTCACCTTCGATAGCTTTTACATCAACCGGAGACGGCATATAATCGATTACGGCATCCAACATCAACTGAACACCTTTGTTTTTGAAGGCAGTACCGCAAGTAACAGGAACGATCTGGTTGTTGCAAACAGCTTTTCTCAAAGCGGCTTTCAATTCTTCAACTGTAGGTTCTTCACCTTCCATAAATTTCATCATCAAATCGTCATCAGTTTCAGAAATTTTTTCAATCATTTCTTCTCTGTACTGTTTAGCTTTTTCGAGCATATCAGCCGGAATTTCTTCATCTCTGATATCAGTACCCAAATCGTTTGTATAAATTTCAGCTCTCATTTTCATCAAATCAACAAGACCTGTGAATTTATCTTCAGCACCGATAGGAAGCTGAATAGGAACAGCGTTTCCGCCCAAACGAGTTCTGATTTGTTCA
The DNA here is from genome assembly GCA_017942035.1 of bacterium. Classification (GTDB taxonomy): domain Bacteria; phylum Cyanobacteriota; class Vampirovibrionia; order Gastranaerophilales; family Gastranaerophilaceae; genus RUG14219. The sequence goes on from JAGAVG010000037.1 coordinate 76,119, forward strand.
ACTACACGGTAGAAGTTAGCACCTGTTCTATCCATTTTGTTAACGAATACCATACGTGGAACTTCATATCTGTTAGCCTGTCTCCAAACAGTTTCAGACTGAGACTGAACGCCGCCTACAGCACAGAATACTGCAACAACACCGTCTAATACACGAAGTGAACGTTCAACTTCAACTGTAAAGTCAACGTGACCAGGGGTGTCAATAATGTTAACCTGATGACCTTTCCATTCTGCAGTTACAGCAGCAGACTGAATTGTGATACCACGTTCTCTTTCCTGATCCATAAAGTCAGTTACAGCAGCACCATCGTGAACTTCACCGATTTTGTGTGTTTTACCGGTGTAAAACAAAATACGTTCAGTAGTTGTGGTTTTACCGGCATCGATGTGAGCGGCAATACCAAAGTTTCTGATTTTTTCCAAAGGGACTTTTCTAGCCATTTTTCATTTTCCTTTTTATATTGTGTACTTTCGCTATTTATAAGTTTTAATATAATTCTAGCTTCACTATAATTATCCCACAAAAAACTTTTTTTTCAAGAAATGGGAAATTATGAGTTAACAAGATTTACAATCTATAGCAATTTGTTTTTTTAATTCCTCAACGGACAAAAATTTTTTCTCTTTTCTTAACATTTTTTTGAAATATACACGAAGTTTTTGCCCGTAAATATCCTCATTAAAATCCAGAATGTGAACTTCCAAAACCGGTATATTACCGCCGGAAACAGTAGGTTTAACCCCAAAATTAGCAACACCTTTATATAAATTATTTCTATAAATTACTTCTGTATGATAAGCTCCGAAAGGCAGATCAATTAATTCCGGCGGATAGTTAAGATTTGCAGTTCTAAACCCTATTTTGCGCCCGATTTTATTTCCTTCAATCACTGTTCCGGACACAGAAAAATCATGGAGGAGCATTCTATTAGCCTTTTCAATTTCCCCGTGAGAGAGAAAATTTCTTATCGCAGTACTGCTTATAACCTGATTGTCAAGTTTTTGCGGCGGAATTTTAAAATATTCATACTCGAAAACTGTTTTATTTCTTTCTAATAGTTCCGTATCGCCTGATTTTTTACATCCGAAGAAATGATTAAATCCTGTTGTAATTGATTTTGGAGCAAAGTGTTTAACAATAATATTTTCTATATAATCATTACCAGAAAGTTTTGAGACATTTTCAAAATCAAGCATGTACAAATAGTCAACGCCTAATTCTTCTATATATTTTATTCTATCTTCTCTTGATAATATATATTTAGGACAAACTCCATAGAAAAAGCAACAAGGATGATCTTTAAAGGTTACAACTGCAGACTTTGTTCCGTTTACATGCGCAAAATCAACAGCAGATTTAATAACCGCTTTATGACCTTTATGCACTCCGTCAAAAAAGCCCAGCGCCAGTGACAAGCCTTTATTTTCTGATAAATTTTCTGATATTTCCATAACTTAATTATAAACAAAAAAATTATAGTGTCACATACCATATAAAAAACGGATTACAAAGCAATCCGTTTATCACAACTATCCTTAAATCTCATTTCAATTTCATATAATCTAAACTTTTCTTATAACATTAATCGTTATATTGTAAACCTTTTTTGTCTCCGTCCTAAAAAAATATCCCTAATCTTTTAGCATTTCCTCGACTTAATCTTTTTTCTTAATCTTCTTAATCTTTTATCGGACCTTTTGCCATCACCTCGTTTTCAACTGTCCTGCTGTCTCTAATACTTAACTATTATCTGGTAACCGTTACTGATTATTTTTTTCGTTCCCCATATTTAAAATGTAAAACTAAGTTAAAAATTTGACAAGTAAATTTTAATTCAATAAAATTTACAATTGACCATGCCCCGCCAAAGCATGGCAAAAATTTCAACTTATGAAATCTTAATGAAGAAAATTTAATGAAATTAGGTAAAGTTTAACTTTTTTTTGATTGACAAATCATATTTTACTAAAGTAATTTTAAGCATGCTTACAATTAAAATTTTGCAATAACGGGATTTTGTTTTATAATAGAAATATGAAGGAATTTTTGAAGAACAAAAAAGTCACATACAATTTAATGTCTTTCACGGGTTTCAAGGCTTTGGTTTTATTTTCGTATTTGTTAGAATCTCCAAAGTCGTATAAAGAAATATGCCAGTATTTTTTAGAACATCCGTATTTGAACGAAAAAATTTCAATAGATACTTTAAGAGTTTATATAACATCACTAAAAAGAGTTGGCTGTGAAGTAAAAAGGGAGAGAATTGACGGAGTCTCAAAATATAGTGTTGTGTCTAACCCCTTTGAACTCACTATTGCTCAAGAACAGGTATCCAGCCTTGTGAAAGTTTATAAAATAATTTCTAACGATTTAACGCTTGAAGAACTTCTTAATATAGAACTTTTCTTAAAACGTTTGTCTTCAAAAATTAAAAATCCTGAAATTTTTGAAGCTTTTTCACGCGTATCCTTGCTAAAAGGAGTTGATATTGAACTTTTGCAGGAATTAATAACATTAAGTGCCAAGAAAAAGCAGATTATCTTTCAGTATAAATCTCCACGCTCGGGCATTAAAAATATTGAAGTTTTGCTTTCAAATGTTGGAATTAATAATTCTAAAATATATCTTTACGGATATAGCAAAGAATACAACCATGATGCCAGCTATTTAGTTTCAAGAATAGTCAAAATTTTGGATGTTAAAAATGAGCCGGATATACTTATTCAATCAACCCCGATAGTTGTTGGATTTGAATATATCGGAGACCTTAGCGATTTAGACCTGAAAGATAATGAAAAAATTGTGCAGACTTCAGATAGAGGTGTAATCGTTGAGATAACTTCAACAAATGAATTTATGATAAATCAAAGAATTTTGGGATTTACGGATAAAGCCAAAGTTCTTTACCCGCAAAGTTATCAAAAACAATTTATTAATATTCTAAAAGACATGAAAGCGGGGATTTATATTGGCTAAATTATCAGAAAAATATAATGACTCCTGTATCAAAATATTTGAATTTTTAAAGCTTCTATACAATGACGAAGCTACTTATGAGAAAGTAACGCAGTTACTTGCCGTAAATTATGATGAAAAGATGACAACAGCAGTTCTTTTAAATAAATACCTTAATACTCTTAAAGTATTCGGGATAAAAATAAAAAAGAAGAATCATAAATTTCACATGTTAAATTCACCATTTAAAATACCTTTTGATAAAATTGATTTGCAGTCAATTATGCTGTTTAAAAATTCACTAAACTTATTATCAGATGAAAAAACAAAAAATAAGCTTGAAGAATTATTGTCTAGCCTTTTTATACGTTTTGACGAAAATGCAAAAACATACGTAGAAAGTCTTGATAATAATAGCTATATAGATCTTTCATTTTTCTATTCTAAATTTGAAACTCAAATAGAATTATGTGAAAAATATATTAAAGAAGGCCAAAAAGTTGAAATAACCTATCAGGAAAAAAATAAGCCTGAAATAACTCTTATTGGGATTCCTGTGGAATTAAAATATTATAGAAAAAAAATATGTTATGTTATTCATTCTCAAAAAGATGGTTTTAATACAGAAATCCCGATTGATAAAATTATCAACATGAAACAATCTTGTCAGACAGTTTCACAAGGACTTTCAACTACTGTTGTATACAGATTGAAAGGATCGCTGGCTAAAAGTTATAAACTTAAAGAATACGAATATTTAGAGCGGAGTGAAGCTGGCGGCAGTATTATAGTTGTAAATAAAGGAGAAGATTGTGACATCCTTTTATCAAGATTAATAAGATATAATGAATGCTGCGAGATTATTTCACCAAAATCTTTAAAAGAAAAATTGAGACAAACAATTGATAGAATGTTAAGCAACTATGATAATTAGATTTCAGAAGTAAAAAATTCTGATAAAAATAAAAAATTACGCACCAAATTTTATATTTTGGTGCGAGTTTTTTATAGCCTTATTATACAACATTTTCAGACACTTTTCAAGTGGTCTGTTGTCGTTTTTTGTAAAATTTTTGAATTTTGAGAAGGTATGTTTTAGTGAATTTCAGGCCGACATGCACCAAAATATAAATTATGGTGCATGAATTTAAAGGATAATTTAAGAAAAAAGGAGGATAAAAGTATGAAAATAGAACAAAGAGAGAGCGTAAGTATTAAAGCCGCGTTCACCTTGGCAGAAGTTTTAATAACTCTCGGAATAATTGGTATTGTAGCGGCGATGACGCTGCCTACCATGGTTAATAACATTCGTCATAAAGAGCTTGAAACATCATTTAAAAAGGCTTATTCATCAATAAGTCAGGCATTAAAAATGTATGAAGCAGAAAATGGAGTTCCGCTTATGGGAACCGAATTGGCATATTTAAGCTTAAAACCATCAATAATGCCTTACTTTAAAACTGTAAAAGATTGCGGCTTTGGTCATGGTGATACGACAACTACTCCATGTGTAATAAGTACTGAGGATTTAGATGACGATGAGAAAAAGAACTATACTGCAACTTACAAAACATTCTCCGGGAATAATGATGTGCACCCAAATTATTTTGACGACGGTCAATTTGTAATAAATGATGGAATGCTGATTTTATTGGAAAATTATCAAGGACGTGCCTATATTTCAGTTGATGTAAATGGGCATAATAAAAGACCAAACAAATGGGGGCATGATTTATTTACATTTCAATTGACTAATATTGGTAAACTATTACCTATGGGAGTAGAAGGCACAGATTTTTATAGCAGTGATAATTTATACTGTTCTAAAACTTCTACGAGTATTGATAATGGTGCCGGTTGTACGGCAAAAGCTTTATCTGATCCAAATTATTTCAAAAATCTGCCGTAATTTGTATTTATAATTAATTGTTAACTTATGTAACAAAAAGTATCCATGCTGAAATCTGCTTATGTTGAAATACTTTATTAATATGTAAGCACGAGAGACAAAGGAGAGACAATGAACGGTATTAATTCAAAATCTTCAGCATCAAGAACTTCAAAGACAAATAAATCAAATATAAGATCAATTGAGACAGCAGGTTCGCTTGCAATGAATAACAGAAACCCATTTGCAGGAATATTTTCTACTCCGGTATATGATATGTTTTCTTCCTCAAATCCGTTTGCAGTAGATTACAGCCAGTATTCAGAAGATGATTCTTCATTTATTGCTTGTAATGACGGCGGTTTCTGGGGTGGATTTTATTCAGCATTCTCAAGTGTATCTGATTTTGGCGGATGTTCTGACGGAGGATTCACTGGCGGAGATTGCGGAGGATGCGCATCATCTTGCTCTTCCGGCGGCGGATGCTTCACATCAGTTTGTTAATTGTAAATTAGAAGAAATAAAGAAAAGAAATGAAAATACATTAAAAGACGGTTAAAAAAATCGTCTTTTTTTTTATAATCTAAGAATGGACAAAAAATATTATGTTTACATTCTGCTAACTGTACATGACACTCTTTACTGCGGATACACTGATGATGTTGAAAAGCGTTTTAAGGCACATATTGAGGGACATGGGGCAAAATATACAAGAGCACATAAGCCTGTCAAAATTCTATATAGCGCAGAATTTTCCACAAAACAGGATGCAATGAAAGAAGAATGCAGGATAAAGAAACTTCCGCGTGAGAAAAAATTAGAACTAATTGCCGGAAACGCTGTCTAAAGATTGAATTTGTTCATCTATCTGTTTAATTTTATCCTCTAATTCTTGAATTTTTTGAATTTGTTTTTCCAGTTTCATTTCATCAGAGGTAATTTCTTTTTCAAGCTGTTTAGAACGTACTTCTTTATATTTTTCATAACCGTCGTTAAGGGTTGTAGAACCTTTATATCGCTGAACTCTATTATATTCGGCGCGATCGAACTTGTATTCAGCATCCATATCTTTTATTGTTTGCTGATACTCTTTTTTCATCTGTTTAACAACTTCTTTATCAGCTTTTTTCGCTTTTTTAGCTTTGTTTTTTTCGATAATCTTTTGTTGTTTTTCTTCTGATGCAATAACAACCGGCGAAACTACACCATCTTGAATAATTTTAAACCCGTTTGCTCCGATGTTTACGGAAGTTTTTCTCATTGAAACCAACCTTGATTGAACCCCTGTATAATCAATACTCCAAACCCCGAGCGAAACCGGAGTTTCACCGGTATAAGCATAAGAATCGACGACAACACGCGCAGGGTCAGTTAAATCAAACCCCAACGGATAAATATCCCACCTTTTATCATCAAGTTCCAAATTTTTATTTTCTTTCCAGTAATAAGCAATAGCATGCCTTATTTCAACAAGTTCATAAGATGTTTTGTTAGTAAAATCGTAAACCCAGAGTCGTGTCTGCCAGATGCCATCAGCCGTATTTCCTATTTTTTCTTTGGCAAGAAGTTTTGTACCGTCAACAGAGAAATCAACAGGAGTTAATGTTCTATATGTCCCGAAATTTTGGTTGTCGGCATCTGTTGTGAGGATTGCATCAGGATTTTTATGGGAGGTTTTTGCCGTCAGAATTTTATCAAGATTTGATTTATCCTTATCCAGCGGAATCACAAACAAATCGCACGCTGTAGAGGCACTGTCCGGATAATAATAAATTGCAGGATAAACAAGCATTGAAAAATCCGGAGACACAATTCCCTGAGCATTAATCTGGCGCTGTTTATACAATTTTTTACCCAACTTTAGTTCCGGACTTCCAGGTGGATCATTGTAGCGGACAATTTTGTATAGTGGCTGAGGAACGTATTTCATATCGGAAGGCTTGTCAAATTTAGGAATTTCAACACTTTCCAATGTTTTATCCTTAGGTTCGGATAATTTATTATATTCCTCCATTGTCATCATGCCGGAAGGAACTCGTTCAAAAACACGTTTTTCATATTTCGTTTTTTCATCTTGTTTTAAAACTTGATGTGTATAATCAGCCTCTCTTTGTCGGGCATCTTTCTTGAATCCCGCGGCATTCACCGTTTGCATACTAAAAGTTATAAACAATATTAATATTAGAATGCTTTTTATTTTCATTCTAAACGAGACCCTCTTTCATAGCCATAGATATGGCTTTTGATCTTGTTCCAACATACAATTTTTGCAGAATGCTATGGACATGAGTTTTTGTGGTTGAAATAGAAATGAATAATTTCTCCGCAATCTGCGGGTTTGTAAGTCCGTCAACTATCAGCGCCAAAACTTCCATTTCACGCTCTGTTAAGCCGTACAAATCTTTACCGAGGCGGTAATTTATTTCACCTTTTCTTTCATAAACAGGTTCTGAGCGTTTAAGATTTGTCAAAACAATTTTGGCAATAGCCGGATCAAGCCAGCTTGCACCCTCTGACACGGCAACAACAGCCGCAACGGTTTGTTCAGCCGTCGCACCTTTTGTAATATAAGCGTCAGCTCCAGCTCTAAAGGAATCAAATACATCATCTTCACTTTCTCTTGAAGTGTACATCAAAATTTTAATATCAGGGTTAACTGCTTTAATTTTTGCAGTGGCCTCAATTCCGTCTATAGTCGGAAGTCCGATATCCATAATAACAACGTCAGGGTTAAGTTCGATACTTTTTTGCGCACCCTCAAGACCGTCCGAAAACATACCGGTAACTTTTATATTAGGGTTGCTGCTCAAAATTACGGAAAGCCCCATTCTCGCCATATCATGATCTTCTATTATAACAACCTTTATTTCAGCCATTTACAACCTCTTTTTTATTTCGTACAACATCCGTTAAAAGGAATACAAATTCACTGCCCTTATTTAATTTGCTGTCAACCCAAATTTTTCCCTTATGAGCTTCTATTATCTGCCTTGAAAGATATAATCCAAGCCCTGTGCCGGTTGAACGCTTAACCGCAGTACCTTGAGAAAAACGTTTAAACAGTTTAGGAATATCTTCCGGCGGAATACCGTTTCCGTTATCGCACACAGAGAATATAAAATCGCCGTGTTGAACCTTTGCAATGATATCAATTTTCCCGTTTTGATTTGTATAATTCAAGGCATTGCCGCACAAATTAGTGATTACACGTTTAATTTCTGCTCTGTCTGCTTCAATTTCATAATCTTCAGCATCTTCAAGCTCAAAATTCAAGTTGAATTCAAGTTTTTTGCCGTCGGCAAGCAGCTTTAATTCGTCATAGCTCTGTTGAACAAGCTGTTTAACAGAAAAAACAGTTTTGCATAAAGTTAACTTGCCGCTTTCAAAGCGGTAAACTTCCAAAAGCGCATTCACAAGCCCTAACAAATCTTCATTACTTTGAAGCATAGTCGAAAGAAGAACTTTTTGTTTTTCGTTTAATTCACCAATCGCACCTTCAATAAAAAATTTCAAGGTCTGAATTGCAGCAAGCAGAGGAGTTCTCATATCATGAGTAAGGGTTGCGATAAAATCTTCTCTGAGTTTTTCGGTTTCTTTCTGCTCGGACACATCACGGATAACCCCGACATATTTTGTTTCATCAGTAAGATTATCAGAAATAGCCGCAAAGTTAATCTCAACCGGAATTTCGCTGTTACTCAATTTATTTACGATAAAACAATCTTTTACAAGAATTTCGGATTTATCAGAGCCGAGAGCGAAAATTTCACCGGTAGGGTTATCTTTTGAGTCGTTTAATCTCGCAGATTTTACAAAAGCTATTTCCTGTAATTTTTTACCGGTAAGAGATTTTTCAGACAAACCTGCCATAAACTCACAGGCCGGATTTACCTGTTCAATATTTCCTTTTGAATCAATAATGATTATTCCGTCCGCACAATAATTGATTATTCCTGACAATTTTGCATTGGCAATTTTGAGGTTATTTGTTCTTTCTTCTACTATTTTTTCAAGATTTTTTGAATAATCTTCAAGCTTTTCATTTGCAAGAGCAAGTTCATCAATCTTCAAGCGCAAGTTTTCAAGAAGATAACTTCTTTCTATACCGTTTTTAATATTTACGATTAAATCGTCATTATCCCAAGGTTTTTCTATATATTTATATAACCCGATTTCATTAATTGCCCTTATTGCATTTTCTTTATCTGCATATCCGGTTAAGAGTATCATGCTCACTTCCGGACAGAACTTTTTGGCTTCGGTCAAAAATTCCAACCCGTTCATTTCAGGCATCATAAAATCCGAAACTATTAAATCCGGTTTGTTTTCTTTTATAAAATCAAGCGCTTCTAGCGGATTGTTGAATAAATTTACATCCCTAAAACCTTCAACTTTTAAAAGCATTTTAAAAGCTGAAGTAACCATACTCTCATCGTCAACAAATACAATTTTCCCTAACATTGAATTCTTCATACTTTTATAATAAAACATTTTACATAAATCGACAAATACATTACAAATTTGCAATAAATATGTTATAATGATTTTAAAAAGGAGAGAAGATGAAAAAATTTAAAATCGGATTTACTTTGGCGGAAGTTTTAATAACACTCAGCATAATAGGTGTTGTTGCCGCTGTTACGACACCATCGCTAATTATGAATTATACAAAAAAGACACAGGCTGTGGCTATAAAGAAATTTGTTACTCAGCTTGAAGATGCATTAACAAGATATATGGCTGATAACAGAGCTGATACTCTTATGGAAGCAGGATTTGATACAGCCGCAGGCAGAAATGACTTTTTCACAAATTATTTCAAAATTGAATCAAACTGCGGCGGTGATAAAGCAAGCTGCTTTGGTTCTACTTATGCAAATATAAACGGAACAAAAAAGACTTTTTCTGAATCACTTAATAACTGGTGTAGTGCCGCTTATACCTTAAAAAGCGGTGCAAGTTTTTGTATTTCGCAAGCTAATTACATGAATGGCGGCTCTTATATTATAGACGGCAAAACACATAAACTTGACTATATATATATTGACACAAATGGTAAAAAAGGCCCTAATATAGCCGGAAGAGATTATTTTTTGGTCTATATTTTTGAAGATGGTTCTCTTGATGAACAATATGCAACACCTGAATGCCGAAATAATGCAAATTCAGCAAATTGCAGAGGTAAAGCAACTTTAAAAGCTGCACGTACTGCTGATAACTGTATAGGCAATGCTGACGTATGGCCGGCAGGATGTTTAGGAAGGCTTTTGGAAAACAACTGGAAAATGAATTATTAATAAATTAAAAAACTCCCTTAAGGGGAGTTTTTTTAATATTCATGCCTTTTATATTCTCTTTTGGAAAGTTCCCTGTCTATTTGTAAAAGAGCCGCCTTATCACCATTTGCGAATTTAATTCTTTTTACAATATCTGCAACTGCATGCTCTTCCTCAACCTGTTCATTTATATACCATTCAATAAATGTTCTTGTTGCCAGATCGCATTCATCCATAGAAAGAATTGTCACATCATTTATTGAGGATGTAATACTTTTTTCATGTCTGTAAATATGTTCAAATACATCAAGAACGTTTTCACAATCGCACTGAGGCGGTTTGATTTCGCCAAGGATAATTTTTCCGTCGCTGTTTAATATGTAATTAAAAATAATCATGCCATGATCAATTTCTTCCTGCGCTTGAATTCTGTTCCAGTGTGCAAATCCGTTGAGGCCTTTATCTTCAAGATTAGCGGCAATCATCAGATAAAAATAAGCAGAGAAAAATTCTTTATTAATCTGTTCGTTTAAAATGTTTTGTATTTTTTCGTTAATCATTGTGTCCCTCCCAAAGTCCATGAATATTACAAAATTCTTTAGCTGTTGCCTTTGCCCAATCACTTGTCAAGAGCATTTTAGGTTCCTGTTCCGGGTATAAATATTGTAATTGCATTTTATTTTTGTCATTTGATATAACTTCAATAAACATAATGTAGTGTTCATTAAGCATCGGATGCGGAAGTTCTCCGACTCTGATTTCACACATACCTTCGTTTTCTTTAATAAATACAGGAACATGTTTTTCTAAAGATGCACCGTCATTTGAATTCGCAACTAAATGTTTCATCTCCTGACCGCAGCAGTGCATAACCGGTCCGCCGCCCATTATGACTTGAACAAAGTTTCCGCAGATTTCACAGCGGTAAAACTCGAGTTTTTCTGTTGTCATATATAAACTCCTTTCAGAATTATATAAACTCGCATAACAAATTTTTACATTCTACATTAGAGCTATTTAAGAAATAAATCTTAATATAATAACAAAATTTTTTTTGATGAGAGTTAAAATACAAGTATGAAAGTGCAAAAAATCTCTTTTAGTACAAATAATCACAGAACTATTGCTTTTGAAGAAAACAATAGCAGGCCTGATATGCTAAATAGAAGATTCATGTACATGCCGGCATCACAAAATAATACCGCGCCTTCCGTCGGAAAAATTGCTCTTTATTTTCTTACAATAGCCGCTGCAGCAGTCGGAATTACTATCAACAATGTAGGATATATGAAAAAACTTCCTAAAAATATTGTTGAATTAGCCGATAAAAATGCAGGATTAAATAAAATAAATAAATATGAAAATATTGTTGAGGGACTGAAAAAACATGTTCTTTACCCCTCAATGGCAATTCTTAAAAAGAAAGAAGAAACCTTAAATCCTCGAAAATTAAAATCCGGTATTATATTAACAGGAGACAGTCCGGAAGAATTGCAAAAGCTTACCGATGCATTGATTGAGCACGCGCAAAAATTAGAGATTCCGGTTAAAACTATAAAAGGTAAAACTAAAGCCGAAAGAGCTAAATGGATTTACAAAAACGTTAAAAGTGCAAATAATCACTACAAAAACACCGGAGCTCCGACAATTATTAACCTTGAAGATTTATCAAAAATTGCGGAATTACAAATAAACAAGTCAAAAATATCAAAAGTAGAAAATTTTATATCCGGAATTAACAGAAAAGATTATCCGGGTATCATCTGGGTATCTTGGACTGACAAATCTAAATCCGTTCCTTGTTTTTATAATAATCTCCCTGTTTCTATTTTCAAATTGTCTGTCTAAAAATTTTATCTTCATGTTTTTATAGCCTTTGTAAAAACACCTATAGAGTAAAAGGTGAGAAAGGAAGGTTAAAAATGAAAAACACAGTAGATCCAATTCGCAGCAGAGTGAAAATTAGATTGGTAGAGCAGTATTTGGCTCAAACATGTATGAGGGACAAGCTTATTTTTGCGTTAGGCATAAATAGCGGACTGAGAGTATCGGACATTTTAGGCTTAGATGTTAAGGATGTTAAAAACAAAACTCATATTGAGATTAAGGAAAAAAAGACAGGCAAGTTTAAAAGGTTCCCGTTAAATAGAAAAATGGCAAAACTGTTGAAAGAATATACCAGAGAATGCGAAAATGATGATCCTCTCTTTATGAGTCAAAGAAATTACAGACTTGACAGATCACAGGTTTACAGAAAAATAAATCAGGCCTGCCGCGCTGTTGGAATTGGTGGTAACATTGGAACTCACACTATGAGAAAAAGTTTCGGTTATCATCACTATAAGAAATATAAAGATGTTGCAATGCTTCAATTAATATTCAACCATTCAACTCCGAATATTACTTTAAGATATATTGGAATTGACCAGGACGAAATAGACGATAGTTATAAACATTTTGAATTATAACAATCCGCCGGCAGGTTTTCGTATCTGTTGAAACTGGAAAGGCGCATCAAAAATGATGCGCCTTAATAAAAAAGTAAATTAAGAAATTTTTAACACTTCATAAATATCCATTCTTTTTTCTTTCCCGCGGATTTGAACGTCACTAATCTTAACGGTTTCAACGATATCCGAAACCTTATCATAAGTTGAAGAGCTTATTAAAAAATGAGTTTTATAAACCTTGTTATAGCTTTCAATACGACTAGCCAAATTTACCATATCGCCGATAACAGTATATTCAAGACGTTTTTCGGAGCCGATATTTCCAACAAAAGCTTCACCGGTGTTTATTCCAATACCGATTTCAATTTTCGGTTTACCCTCCTTAATCCATTTATCTTGAAGTTCTTCAACCTTTTTAAGCATATCATAAGCACATCTTACTGCATTTTGGGCATGATTAATGTCGAAAATAGGCTCGCCGAAAATTGCCATAACCGCATCACCTATAAATTTATTTATTACACCGTTATGACGCGTTATTATCGGCTCTATTTCTGAAAAATATTCATTCAATATCAAAGAAACCTCTTCAGCGGTCATTTTTTCGCTCATACTTGTAAATCCTCTAATATCCGCAAAAAGAACCGTTACGATTGCTCTTTTACCGCCGAGTTTGATATCATCAATGTTTTTTACAACATTTTTCATAATATCTTGAGACAAATATTTTCCCATTGCATTTTTAATTTTTTCTTTATTACGCCCTTCTAAAATGAACCTGTATGAATATGCAAAAACCATCGTTACGAGCTGCAGGGCAAGAGGTGTGATTACATTAACCGCAAAATTATGTTTGTAACATAAAATTGTATAAAGGTAATACAAAATTCCCATTACAACTATCAGCAAAAGTGATTTGACAAATGAGAATTTATAAATAAGGAAAAATGTCAGGGCACCGATTAATAATATCGTGAGAAAATCTTGAGTTAGAGAACTCATTTTCATGAATTGATTGTTGTTAATATTATCGAAATTAGTAGCCTGAAAATCAACTCCGGGGTGCTTGTCCAGCATCGGAGTCGGAAGAGCATCTTCCAAACCCAGCGCTGTTGCTTTTGCATTAGCGCCCACAAATACAACTTTCCCATCAAACTCTTTCGGGTTAATAACCGGTTTCTTTCCTGCTTTAATCAATTCAAGAGATTCCAGAATATCCCCGGCAGAATATTTTTTATGAGTATATTCGCTGTCTCCGATTAATTTGTAATATTTTGTATAGTTTCTATATCCATAGCCGGACAAATCAGAGGGAATAACCATATTGGTTTCTTTTATATTAATTTTTCCTCCTTCAACTGAAATATTCTCGACCTGATGTCTTAGCATATACATTCTTAGTGCCAGTGAAGGGTAATATTTGCCTTTAACTTCCGACAAATTAATCGATCGCCTCAAATATCCGTCATCATCTTTAATAACGTTTACTGTACCGGCATTATAAAGGCTATTAAAATACCCGTCCGGCATGTAATTCAGGCTGTTATAAAACGTTTTAACGTCAGATTTCTTTGAATCATCAACATTTATTGCATATTTTGCGGCAAATTTTTCTAAAAACGCATTACCTTTATTCTTATCCGCAAAATCATCATAATAAGGTGTAAATCCGGCAGTTAAATTTTTTATCGGATGAATAGATTTATACAAATTTATATCTGATTGAATGTTTTCGAGGTCAGAAGATGCCAGAATTGCGTCAAATCCTATCAAACTCGGAGATGAATATTTATTAAGATATTCAAAAATTTGGCCGTATAATTCTCTTTTCCAGGGCCATCTGTGTTTGGAGACCGCTTTATCATCAATTACAATCAAAACAGTGCTTTCAGGAGCCGAATCAACTGCCGAATAGGTTTTGACCATGTGATTGTAAGCTTTCATTTCAACATACTGCCAGAGTGCTATCATCATTACGAACGAAAGAAATAAATACATTAAAAATGAATATATGAAAAAAGCCTTTGACTTTACTATTGATTTTAAGCTTGCCATAACACAATTTCTCCTAATCCTTATTTTATGATATAATAAATTTGTAAAAAAGGATAGTTTTAATGAAAGAAAGTTTAATTGAAGTATTATCAAAAGAGAAATTATTTCCGATTGTAAGAAGTTCGGATGCTAAAAAAGCAATAGATACAGCAAAAGCAATGATAGAAGGTGGAGCAAAAATTGTCGAGGTAAATGTTGAAAATCCGTCTATTTATTCGGCAATTCAAGAAATCTCGAAAGATGCTATTGTATGTGCAGGCGGAATTATAACATCACTTCAGGCTCAAAGCGCTATTGACTGCGGAGCAGAAGTTTTATCCTCTCCGATATTCCACATGAATTTGGTTAAGCTTTCAAAGGATAAACATGTTCCATATATTGCAGGAACCTCAACTGCGAACGAGGCTTATAATGCTTGGAAAGCCAGAATTTCGGTTGTTAAAATTTATCCGGTTACTCCAATGGGCGGAGTTTTGTATATTAAAGATTTGTTAAGACCCATGCCGTTTTTGAACGTAATTCCGATGGGGAATGTCAAATTAGCTGAAATTCCGCAATATATAAAAGCCGGTGCGCTTGCAGTCGGTGTCGGCCGGGATTTGTATCAAGATTACAGTTTTAGTGAGATTACAAAACGAACGGCTGAAACTTTAAAAATTTTGAAGGAACAATAATTATGGATACAAAGCTTGATATTGTTGCTATTGGCGAAACTTTAGTTGAATTTTCTACCGATTTGAAACTTTCTAAAGCTGAATGTTTAAACAAATATTATGGCGGAGATTGTCTTGCCGCATCAATATCAGCCTTAAGGCTCGGTTCAAAAGTCGGATTTATTACAAAACTGGGTAATGATGCATTTAAGGATTATTTACTTGAAAACTGGCAAAATGAAGGTTTAGACATTTCGCAGATTAAATTTGCAAACGAACAAAACGGGCTTTATGTAATTGCGCGTCCGACGCTTGAAGAAAAAGAGATTGTTTACTACAGAAAAAAAACAGCCCCTTCAAAACTAACAATAGATGATATTTCGGTTGATTACATAAAAAATGCGGAGGTTTTATATTCCTCAGGCATTACAAAATCACTTTCTGCATCAGCGGCGGAAAGCGTGGATTATGCGTTTAAAATTGCCAAGGATAACGGAGTAATTACTGCATACGATCCTAATTTCTGTTCGGCAATTATGACAGGGGATGATGCGCGTCAGAATTTTGAAAATATTATCCAGTATGTTGATATTTTCTTTGTTAACACAAAATGCGACACGATAAATGTTCTGGAAATGGATTCGGTTGAAAACATAATAAAAGCCCTTTGGGACAGAGGTGTTTCAACTGTTGTTATAAAAGCAGAGGATAAGGGCGGGTATTACACAGGATGTAACGGAAACATTGTATTCACAGAATTTTATACAAAAAACATTGTAGATACAACAAGTGCCGGTGATGCTTTTAACGGAGCCTTTTTACATGGAATAACAAACGGTATGTCAGCGTTTGATGCGTCAAAACTTGCGTCAATCTCTGCCGGTTTGCAGGCTGAAGGTATCGGGGCAATAAAATCAATACCTTACAAAGATCAAGTTTACTCAATCTTTAAAGAGGGTTATTAAAAATGTTGAACTTGGTTATATCCGGCTATTACGGATTTAAAAACTTTGGGGACGAAGCAATTTTATCGGTTCTTACAGAGCATTTAAAAAGTTTAGGTGCAAACGTAACTGTCATCACCTCAAACCCAGCCTACACAAGTCAAAAGGACAACGTTGAAACCGTAAAAACATTTGATATTAAAAATATAATCAGAGTTTTAAAAAATTCTGATGCCTTAATTTCCGGCGGCGGAAGCCTATTGCAGGATGTTACAAGTCTAAAAAGCCTTATGTATTACGCTTTTATAATATTTTTAGCGTTAATCTTTAAGAAAAAAGTCCTGATTTTTGCTCAGGGAATCGGCCCTTTAAATTCCAAATTATCACAATTTATTGTGAAAAATCTATTAAAACAGGCCGCATTTATTTCTGTTCGGGATGAAAAAAGTTTGGAACTATTGGCAGATGCCGGAATTTCAGCGAAACTTGTCTGCGATCCGATTTTTTCTGTCGAAATTCCCGAAACTTCAAAAGAAAAAAAATTAGTTATACAGTTGAGAAGTTTCCCGACACTTAATGATGAATTTCTGAACGAACTTGCACAAAATATCAATAAAAATTTTTCTGATAAAAAAATAGAAATCCTGTCGCTTCAAGACAGCCTTGATAAAGATGTTTGTGAAAAATTTAATAACATATTAAAAAATCTAAATCCGAATATTATTACATCAGTAAAAACAGGTTTGCTTCCGCAAGAAATAATTAATACGATTGCAAATGCCGAATATCTAATCGGCATGAGATTTCATGCTCTTTTAATCGGTTTAAGGGCGGGAACTAAAACGCTTGCAATAAATTACGATATAAAAGTTGAAAATCTGGCAAAAAGCTTTGATTTACCGATGTTAAACCTTTCCCAAAATAACGAGTTTGAAAATGAGTTTGAAATCTTAAAAAATTTGGATGTCTCAAAATTAATTGAAACATCCAAATCTAAAGTTTTTGATTGGTCAGAATTTGATAAAAATCTCTGTGATTAAGATTTTTTCTCATCTGAGCCAAATAATTTTTTCCAGCCTTGCTGCATCAAATCAACCTCTGCTTTTACTGATTCCGGTGTTGACTTCTCTTCATCGCAGGCAATGTTAAACTGGAACTCTTCAACTCGTTTGGCACTAATATATCCGTCACGTTTTGTTTTGCCGTCTTTTTCATAATCCATTGCATAGAAAGTTGATGACATTTCTTTGTAATCAATTACTCCGTCATTATTTATATCTATAGCCTCAAATTGGTTTGACGCCGCTTTCTTGCGATCATCTGTTTTAGCATTTTCTTTCAAATATTCTTCTTTTGAAATATATCCGTCTTTATCCGAATCCATTTGCGCTACATAAGATTTGCCTAAAGCTGTAAGATCCTTTTTGTACTGCTCTTCTGATGTAGAGCTTGATATATCAACTTTGTCGATTTTTCCTTTTCCTAATTTGTTAAGCTGATCATCCATATCATTGGCTTTATCCGCGCTGGTATTTTTATCAACCGCATCAGCTTTAGGATTAGACTTCACGGTATTGTTATAATCTCTCATAAAAGATTCATAACCGGCTTCATACGACATACCTTGTGTTATTTGCGCCATAATTCCGGACATGTCCATTCCACCCATATAATTGCCGCATCCTCCCGGCATCCATTGAGTACTTGCCATAGGCATACCGCATCTCATTCCGCCCCAAATAGAGCCCATCATGCTCATGTTATTATATCCGCCATAATAACCTCCACAGCAATTACTTTCCTTCATTGCTCGTATTGTTACAGCCATATTTAATAGGTTTTGCCCAAATTTAGTTAAACTTTGTCCAAGAGCTGCTTTATCCATGGTTACTCCTTTTTGTAGTATATATATAATAAGTATAAAATATATACAATATTGTCAGGAATATATAATTTTGTTACAAAAATTAATAATTAATATAATATTAAAAAAGACCTCATAAAAGAGGTCTGAATGGTGCCCTGGGCCAGACTTGAACTGGCACTGAGGTATAGCCCCAATTGGATTTTAAGTCCAACGCGTCTACCGATTCCGCCACCAGGGCAAAAATATCTTTTAACTAAATCATAATAACGTGAACAGGTATTAATGTCAATATAATAATGAATTTTTCATGAAAATAGCCAAATCATCGACTTTTTTATCAATTTCGGTTGAAATTTTTGCCAGTTCAGCTTTTACATATTCTTCATTTTTAAGCTTCACATGCCCCAGTAATCCAAAGAGCATGTTCTCTATTAGAACATCTTTCAGATGTTTTAGTGCAATATAATCACGCTCATCTATAATATTTGAAAGTTCTGACAAATTAATAAATAAATCGCCGAGCTCGGATTTCACCTTTTTATATTTTTTGAACTTTAAAAATCCATTCATTCTCAAAATATGCCCTTGAATTATGCTGTATGCATCCAACAATCCCTTTTTCTTTTGCGGGAGCTTTTCTTTGAAATAGGCCATTGTCTGTTTGTATCCGGAATCAATAAGTTCCTGACGTTTTTCCTTTGAAAGATTGAAATCTACAACCACGACTTCTCCGGTATTCAATACGATATAATCAAATCTGTCATTTTTGGAAAAAGTTTCTGTTATAAAAGCTGTGGACATAGCCGTCATACAGCTATATACGGCATTAGCATAAGAAACGCCGTTTTTTGAATTATCATCATATTCACCCTCAAGACGGAATTCCAAAAGCCGGCTGTTACTTTTAAAGAGATTTTCTGAAAGTTTCCACATCGGAAAACTTTTTTGCAAATCACCATCTACAAGAATTCTTCCGTTATATTCAACCGGCACCATTAATCCGGGCATACAAGATGATATACGGATTGCAGATGCAATTTCGTAATCCGGAGTTGTAAATTTTGAAAATTCCTGACACTCAAAGTTTTTCAAATCCGTAGTTATAATTACCAAATCAGCATCAATATCTTTGAATTTTACAGGCTCGCTTTCACCCTTCCGGTAAGCTTTGCCGTAAAATTTCGTCCCTATCAAATCTCTGAGCCATTCCAGAAACAATTCACCTTTACTCAACGCTATAAGAGGGCCAAAACCTAATTTAATATCTCGGAAAAGATCAAAACTTATATTTATAAAACTTTCTTTTATTTCTTCAGAAGTATATCCCAGCGCCAAAAGCCCCGCAACGATAGCGCCGACAGACGAGCCGGCTATCATATTGGGTTTAACCCCTAATTCATCAAGGGCTTTTATTGCCCCAACATAAGCCAGACCGCGGATTGCTCCGCCTCCGAACATATATGTATATTTAATGTCTCTTTTCATATTTTTTATTATACTCTCAATTATAATTTTATATCAGTATCAAAAAGCGTATTTTTATAGTAGTTTAAATCCTTGACCGGAATTATATAACTTTTTTTTATGTCCGAAGTTCTTATAAACACACCATATCTGTCGCCTTCGAAAATTAAATACCAGCCTTTATATTTTTTCAGTGCGTAAAAAACGGGATAAGTTTTTTCAACAAGAATAATATCCGGCGGATATTTTTCCAAAATTTCATCCCACCCAGGTTTAACAAGATGAAAATTCTTTAAAAGTTCAATATACTCATCCGGATAGACCTCCTCATAACGGCCGTCCATAAAGATTTTATTCTGCGGGTAAAGTTTGTACGAAAGGTAACTTCCAATCCCGAAATTAGCAAGCAGATTTCCTTTTAAATTATTTATCTTAATAAATTCGACCTCTCGCACCGGATAAACCCCTTCAATAGAAAGCGGAAGCGAAATATTTTTTATTAAAAACGGAAGAATTCCAACAATAATCAATACGCCATATATTAATTTATTTTTATATTGAGGCATTTTAATTCGTGATATAAGATTACAAACATCATTATAGCAAAATGCAGCCGCGGAAATTACAAAAAACGGAATAAGTTTTATATGGCTAAAAGCGAGATACAGCGTCACAACCAGAACAATTAATTTAACTTTATCTAAATTTTTCCATCCGTTTTCTTTTATATTTTTGTAAATACAGCCGGCCTCAATTCCTAATATTGTCACCATAAAAATTTTAAACGGAATAAATCCGAACAGGTGAAATTTCGAAAATAACGGCCACCATTCGGTAATATCAGCCCTTTGCATTGTGTTTGCCATTAAAAGAAACTTAATATAATCTATTCCCCATGGATTTATAATCAGCGCAATACTTGAAACAGCACCAATAATTAAATATTTAATCCATATTTTATTATGTCTGTCGTTTAAAAAAGTTCCGAGAGCATACATAAAAATAAGTCCGATACCCGAAACAACTCCGCCATGCAAATTGTTCCAGAGAATTACAAATATCGGCAATGTATATAGCATCCGCTTTTTCCCATGCCGTGCAAGTTCAAGAACATATAAAAACATAGCAAATAGGAAAAATGAAAACATGTGACATCTCACAGGCTGAATAAAGTTCCCGAGCAATGCGTAAAGCGCAAAAACATAAAATAATATTTCATACGGCTTTTCTGAGCGCAATTTTACAAATTTTACTATAAAAACAAATATTCCAAATATGAGTATGGATTGTAAAAATATCAAACTATACGGCCCAAAATATTTCAACAAAAAATAAAAAACAACTCCTGAGCCCCATTCGTGATCATACCATACGTGAGTTGGAGTGTATGAAAGAAAATCCGATTTTAAGACCTGATGTCCGTCAATTACCCCCATACCGGCAATCAACCTTGCCCACAAATCAAAATCAAAAATCTCCGCGCTAAAACAAAAAGCCAGAATTAACAAAAATAAAACTAAGTAAAATAAAATCCACACATATCTCTTCATTTCACAATTTTATCATCAAAAATTATCGTTGTCTATAAAAGAATAATTATTATGTTATCTTGAAAAAATGCACCAAATTCTATATTTTGATGCGAGTTTTTCGTCAAAATTATGAGATTCTGAAACACAGAGGTCAATCTGACATTCAAGGTGCAATGAAAGATGCAGTGGAACAAACTTGATTTCCTTCAAATGTATGTGTATAATACTATAGTATAAAATGAATAATAAGATTTTATATGGGGCATAATGAAAAATTACAAATATATTCTTCTTTTATTAGTTTGCATTATCGTTGTATGCACAGCCTGTGATAATGAATACTCATTTAATAAGAAGTTATCGGAGTGTAAAAATTATAAAGATTTGCGTATGTCAATTGAATGGGCACCTATATTGCCCATTCCAATGGATTTAATTGTGAGTAAACGGCAAATTAAGCCGCTTCCTAATGGTGATTGTCTTTTGACATTTAAATCTAAATCTTTCAATGATAACGATTACTCGTCGACTTTATATTATTTGCCGGGCTTGTACGCAAAAGATTTTGGAAAGTTAAAGTTAGACTATGATAAGTATCCAGATGAGCGAATTTCCAGAAAAAAAGCTTTTTGTAAAAAACATCTTATACATTGCAATAACCTTCCAAACCATGAAAATATATCGCAAGACATGGGTAACTTTTATGAATTGTATTCTAAAAAAAAGTATAAAAATATTTCACAGCAAGATAGAAACAATGATATTGCAGATTGCAAAAGAATGTCGGACACTCTTATTAAGGTAACAAATGATCCAAAATTTATAAAAGAGAAATCATATAATCAATATAAAATGATAAGTCAAGCTATTATAGATGATAATTCTAATAGTTTAGTTTTTGGCGAAAAAGAGTACTACAAGACTAGTGACCAGACAAAAAAGCCAGAATGGGTTGCAGAATATCGAACGAATTATTCAATATGCAAGGCTTATGCATATCCGAACGGTAAGGGGTTTTACCTATACCGACCGGTTATACTTGATCCTAACGATAAATGGAGAGGCTGGCGGGGATATCAATATGAAGATTATTTTACTCTTGATGAGTAATGGGGATTGAGATAATTAATAATCCGGTCAACAATTTTATATATAATCTATATGGTGCAATTTATTTCACCTTACAAGTGTCAGCCAAATGTATCGAAATTTAATACTCAATGCTTCTAAGAGTTTTAAATATTTTATCAGTAATAATTTGTATGTATTCCTGACTAACCATACCGTTTATAACCGCGTCGGATATCGGATACGCCGGACGGATGTACTGCTGGGCAGTTCTATTTACGTCTGCAAATTGAATATCTGCAGCCTGACCGGTTTTTCCGCGGGATGCAGCCCTTTTATACCAACGATCTTTTATGACTTCCAAAGGAGTAAATACGTAAACTTTTACATCCATAACGTCTCTGACATTATCATTAAGCACGTATAAACCTTCTGTTAGAATAACTTTAGCCGGCTTTTTAATTTCACCGTTCGGGTCGGATTCACAGGTTACAAAATTGTATTTAGGCGATATGATTGCTTTTCCGGCTTTCAAATCTATAAGATGGCTTTTCATCAAATCCAAATCTATAGCATCCGGAATATCGAAACTAAATCCGGTTTTGAAAAGTTCTTCATAACTTCCGGCTTCTTTTAACTCTTTTGAAGTGTCTTTATAGTAATCATCGCATCTTATTACAGTATAAATGCCTTCCGTTTTATCTTTAACACATGCTTTTATTGTGTTATCGACAAAAACAGTTTTACCGGAAGCGCTCTCGCCGGTTATACCGATTAAAAAAGTTTTTTTCTTCTCCAGAACAACTTTTCGCGCAATATTCATAATTAAATTATCAGAAATCTGCAAAAAGAGCGGTTGTTCCTGTTTTTTATCTTCCTCAAGTATTTTTTTTAAAGCATCAACTATTGTGGAGATAACTTCCATATCCCGTCTGCTTGAATAATAATTATAATCTGTTAATTGAAACCCTGACATCATAATTCTACTATTCCCTCATTACCTTTATTTCTACCATTTTACTTTAAAGTTAAAAAAAAAACTAACATTGCTAAATTTTGTAACAATATTATTGAAAACATTAAAGTATGTTTAAAATTATGCCGTTAATGGAATATGTAGAATATAAGGAGTATTACATTGCACGACGACATTTTTAAAACGGCATTATCAGAAGCCCGAACCGAAAGTTATGCGGCTTTGAAAGACGAAGTTATTTCAATGGAAAAGGCTATTGAAAAATTTCTATCCAGTGTGCTTGAATGCACAGGAATTATGTCCGAAAGTGAATTTGGAATGAGGGTATAAATTCCCGATTTTACCTTTTAAACATTATAAAAAGCAGCTTGATAGCTGCTTTTTTAGTATCGTAATTATGCGGCTGCTTTATTTTGCTTGTCCAATTTTTCCTGCTGTTCTTTCATCCAGTGCTCTGCAAGAAGATTATATGCTTTCAAAGCTTCCTTAGCATCTTTGCTGTTAGGATTGTCTTTCTGTAGTTTATCTTTAGCCTTTTCTAACAATGCGAGTTTTGCTTCATCAGAATTTTGAGCTTCTTTAAATATATTTTTAGCTTGTTTTTCTTTATATTTTTGAAGTTCGGATTTCCCTAAGAGAGCTTTTGCTCCGCTACCAGCAAGATGTCCGGCAAGTATACCGCAACCCATACCGATTAAACCGCCGACAAACGTTCCTACTGCGTTACCGATTCCCGGAACGGCACTTCCTATCCAGAAGCCGACCTGTGCACCGGCAATACCGCCTGCTTTCGCTCCGATTGCGAAACCTGCCGTTTCTGCAACCGCAATTGTTGCGGCGCGTCCTAAATCTTTTGTTCCGGCTGCCGCTCCGAGTGTTTTGTAAGACTCTATAACATTCGGCATTTCCATACCCAACGATATTGCGGCAAACAGTGCATTTCCGCCTATACCTTTTAAACAGGTTCTTGCCACCGGCGATTTCGCCAGCCAACTTTTGGTTGCTCCGCTTATCTTTGTGGCACCTGTGTATTTTTTAACTCCGGCCCAAGCTTTTCCTCTTGTTGTCGTCGGTTTTAGGTTACCGTTAACTTTCGCCTTATGAACTTCAAGATTTGCTTTTGCAACCTTTTCTTCAATTGCGTTAAGAGCTTTTTTCTGCTCAGCTCCTTTTAAGGTCTTAGCGTTCTCTATATCTGCTCTTATATCTTTATAATATTCGCTTTTTCTTAAATTTTTCAGATATCTTGCTCTATCGGATGCTTTAGTCATTTTTGCGTAAGCTTCAGGGTTTGCCGTACTTGCACACTTAGCCTCAAGTTGCGACAAGCGGGTAAAACGATCCCTATTCATGGCAGTTTCAAAGATATTACCGCCTTTCAAAGAATTCATCTTAGCGTTTTTAGCCATATTTTCGGCTTTTAAATTCGTCCAAGCCTGTGAATAGTTTCCTCGATTATTGATAAGCCACTTGCTTCCTGAATATACACTCGGAATAGCTTGAAATCCGACCATAATTCCCATGCCCGCAAGCGGATCTTGTTCCATAGTCTTTAATACTGCTGCACCTGCCGCATAACGCGAAAGTTCAGCGAGCTTCATATTCACTGAAAGATAATCAGCCAATTTTTTTCCCCTTAATATTCTATTTTGATTCCTCGTATATATATAAACAATTTTATATACAATTTATTGCTTTTTAATATCAGAAATATTAAGAAATATTAAAAGAGGCAGAATGAATTTCTGCCTCAAGATAGGTAAATTATATATTTAAAGGGGATATTAATAACTTATGCACAATATGCCATATTATTGTTAAAATTCATAGCTTCCATCATATAGAGATTTTTCCAGGCCTGAAGTTCTTGTGGAGAAATTGTCGCACCTGAGGCAAAATTCATAATCGGAATAGTTGACTGAGTCTGACCGTAAGCATTTTGCGGAACTGAAGGATATGAATTACCTGCGGCAAACGGATTTTGCTGTGCGGCATAAAGTGTTTGTGCGGCCTGCTGTTGTGCATTTTGAGAATTATTCATAGCCTGAGCTAATTCTTCTTTTTTCTCAGTATAAGTTCTTCCGGTCAACATACCAGTTAGAGAATAACCTATAATACCGCCGAGAAGTCCGCCGACAATCGGTATCGGACAAATAGCCTGTCCTATAACCGCTCCGAGAGCGCCGCCTCCTGTTCTTAAACCAGCTTTTGCAGTTTCGACAACACCTGAGACAATACCGTCTTCTGTCGTTGCTTTAAAAATATTCGGCAATTCAAACACCAGCATCAAACCTGTTCCGATAAGAGGAATACGTTTTCCGAACTGTCCGAGAACTCCTTTTAACTGTTTCCCTAAACTTGTTTCAGCCTTCCAGGCTTTTGAGATATCTGATGGGAATGATTTTGCGGAGTTGGTTAACCCCTCAAAAACTCCGGTGCTTTTTGTTGCCCTTTCTGCATCAAGAAAACTGTTTTTAATCTGTTTCCCAAACCCAGAAAAAATACTTTTATCTGCCGCTTTATTAACTTTTACGGCATTTTTCATAGATTTTTCCATCGCGGTCATATATTCTGCATCAAACAACAGTTTTCCGAAATTCGTAGCGATTCTACCTACAGAAACCATTTCTAACCTACCTTAAATTTATAACCTACCTTACTTATATAAAGTATTTTTGTTTATAAAAATTGCTAATTATGTAAAGAAATGTTAACAACAAGTTGTTTTTGTTGTTAGATGCGGATTTGTACTTTACAGGAGTTAGAAACAGGTGTATAATTTTATTATGTATTGTCAGGATGGAATGATTTATATAGAGGACGACGATTTGTGCATTACATGCGATAATTATGCACATGGGGTTGCCTGTCCGCTGTTGACGGCACTGGGTGAAGGTGCTGTTTATATGGAAGATTGTCTGACGGTTGAGGATTGCGGATTTTACAAAGAATTCAAACGAAATCTACATATAGTTTAAAGGGGAATTTATGCGAAGAATTACATTGATAAACGGAGACGGTATCGGACCGGAAATTAGCAATGCTGTTGCCAAAATAATTGAGGCCAGCGGGCTTAAAATTGATTGGGATGTTCAAACCGCAGGGGCAGATGTTATAGAAAAAGAAGGCGTACCGCTGCCTGAAAGGGTTTTAAATTCAATAAGAGAAAATAAAATAGCTCTTAAAGCACCTGTAACAACTCCAATCGGGAAAGGTTTCCGCTCTGTTAATGTTCAATTGCGCAAAGAACTTGATTTATACGCAAATCTAAGACCTTGCAAAAATCTTCCGAATGTAGAAACAAAATTCGATAATGTTGATATCGTTGTTGTGAGAGAAAATACCGAAGATTTATATGCCGGAATTGAAAATCAAATTGACGAAAACAGAGCAGAAAGCATAAAAATTATTACTCGAGAAGCCTCAATGCGTATTTGCAAATTTGCGTTTGATTATGCGGTTAAAAATGGACGGAAAGAGGTTTGTGTAGTAACAAAAGCAAATATTATGAAGCTTTCTGATGGATTGTTTTTAGAATGTTTTAGAAATGTAGCGGCAAATTATCCGAACATTGAGAAGCGCGAAATTTTAATTGATAACTTGTGCATGCAGCTTGTTCAAAACCCGCAGAAATTTGATGTCTTAGTTTTGCCTAATCTTTACGGGGATATTGTTTCAGATTTGTGCGCAGGATTAATCGGCGGACTCGGAGTTGCTCAAGGGGCGAATATCGGAAAAGATTACGCCGTATTTGAACCTGTTCATGGCTCTGCTCCGGATATTCAGGGACAAAACAAGGCTAATCCGACAGCGCTTTTACTATCTGCGATTGAAATGCTGAAATATATTGGTGAATTTTCTTACGCTCAAAGAATTGAAAGGGCACTTTTTATGACCCTGAAAGCTGGCATTTGTACTGCAGATTTAGGCGGAGTGTCCACAACTGACGACTTTGCAAACGCAATAATCAGGCATTTATAATCTAAAATTTTAAAATTAGTCAAAATGCCTATTATGCTGGCTGTTTAACGTCAGCATCCATAGATCTGATATCTATATCAACACGGCCTTTAAATCCGTTGTTAAGCTTGTTCACAAGGTCGTTTGAAGATTGAACCCAGAACATTGAAGATGTCAGAATTTTTGTCTCAACTCCGTTATCATCAACTTTTATCGTCACCGGGTCAGAACCTTTAAATTCGCACAGAACATTTTTCAGAGCAAAAAGTTCCTCATACTTAAATTCATCCAGAAGTTTGATTGTGAAAATATTTGAATTGTCTACAGTTTTAACTGTGTCAATCAAAATAACCGGAGGGTCGTCGTCGCTTCTTTTGCTGACTTTTCCGGATATGATAACCCTTTGTTCGGCTTCTAAGAAACTTCCGTATTCTGCGATTTTGGAATTAAACGCAAGGCAGTCGATTTTTCCGCTCAAATCCTCAACCGTCACAAACCTCAAAAACTTCGTCGGATCTTTCTTTGTCGGAATTTGTCTGGTCATAGTAATAAGACCGCAGATTGTAACAACTGCATCATTTTTTAACTCAGGAATTTCCGTAATCTTGTGCGTCATCAAAAACGGCAATTTATCTCTAATCGTTGACAACGGATGAGAAGATACATAAAATCCCAAAAATTCTTTCTCAAAAATTTGCAGCTGTCTTGCGTCAAACTCTTCATCTGAGCCTGCAAGGTGGAACTCGTTAAATCCAGCGTTAACATCGTCCTCCGCAAGCCCTGCAAACAAACTGCATTGTCCGAGTTCTTTTGCTTTATTTTCTTTGGCGGCTGTTGCAACGATATATTCAAGATTTTCCAGAAGCTGTTTGCGGCTTTTTTCAATACCCGAAAACGCACCGGATTTAATCAAACCTTCAAGAACTCTTTTATTTGAACATTTCGGATCAACTCGTTTGCAAAAATCATATATTGATTTATAAGGCCCGTTTTCCTCGCGCTCTTTAATAATCATCTCTACAACGACTTCACCAACTTGTTTGACAGAAGCAAGTCCGAACCTAATATTACCTTCATCCGGCGTAAATACTGCCATTGAATGGTTAATATCCGGCGGAAGAACTTTTATTCCTTTTTTCTGTGATTCTTCAATATAAAGCTGAGTTTTTTCCTGATCACTTGATACACTGGAAAGAAGGGCCGACATATATTCAACCGGAAAATGACATTTCAAGTAAGCTGTTTGATAAGCAACAAAAGCGTACGCAGCCGAATGTGACCGGTTAAAACAGTATGACGCAAATTTTTCAATCTGTTCAAATAATGCCGCTGCATCTTTCGATTCCATTCCGTGACGGGCCGCACCCTCAATGAATTTGCCTTTCTGTTTTGCCATTTCATCAAGTTTTTTCTTACCCATCATACGGCGAACCATGTCCGCTTGACCCAGCGAGTAATCGGCAAGAACCTGGAACACCTGCATGATTTGTTCCTGATAAACAATCGTTCCGTAAGTATCCTTCAATACAGGAATTAGCAAATCATGGGCATAAGTAATCTTTTGGCGTCCGTGTTTCCTTTCTACGAAGTCGTCGACCATTCCGGAATCCAACGGCCCCGGGCGGAAAAGAGCAACAAGAGCGCCCAAATCTTCAAATACGTCCGGTTTCAATTTTTTAACCAGATTTTTCATTCCGGAAGATTCAAGCTGGAAAACCCCATCCGTATCGCCTTCCATAAGCATTTCATAAGTTGGTTTATCATCCAGCGGAATATTATTAATATCAAGCTCAATACCCTGCTGTTCTTTAATCATAGCAACAGTTTTGTATATAGTTGTAAGGTTCCTTAAGCCCAAAAAGTCCATTTTCAAAAGGCTTAAAACTTCTGTTACATCATGCGGCGGGTATCCGGTCTGGATAATTCCATCCTTTGACGGCTGAACAGGAAGGATTTCATCCAGCGGAACACGAGAGATAATAACTCCGGCCGCGTGAGTTCCGGTATTGTTCTTAATTCCCTCGATAGCTTTTGCAAGGTCAATCCATTTTTTAACCCCGATTGTTTTACCTTCTATCGGGTCAATAACGATTTGTTCATCGTTATCGTACATCTGACGAAGCTCCATTCCGTCTTGAAGGGCATCGTCTATGTGAGTTTTTGGTTCTGACGGGATAAGTCCGGCGATTTTGTTACTTTCCGCAAAAGGAATTTTTAATATTCGCGCAACCCCTTTAACAGCAGCTTTTGCAGCATAAGTACCAAACGTAATAATCTGGCAGACTTTATCCTCGCCGTATTTTTGGGTTACATAATCAATAACTTCCCCACGTCGCTCGATACAAAAGTCGATATCAATATCGGGCATGGTGAAACGTTCAGGGTTCAAAAATCTTTCAAACAACAGTTTATGCTTAATCGGGTCAAGGTCTGTGATCTCAAGCGCATAAGCAACAACAGATCCGGCGGCGGAACCTCTTCCCGGCCCGACAGGAATTCCGTGAGTTTTCGAATAGTGGATAAAATCCCAAGTAATCAAAAAGTACGCCGCAAACCCCATTTGTTCGATTACACCGAGTTCGTAATCCACACGTTCTTTTAAATCTTTTGTAATCTCACCGTAACGCTTTTTTACACCTTCATAAACAAGGTATTCAAGATACGTATCAATTGTGTATCCTGCCGGAACTTTATAATCCGGAAGCGGACTTTTGCCTAAATCCAGCATCAAATTACATTTATCAGCAACTTCAACGGTGTTTTTAATACATTCATCGAATAAATCCGCATCCATCCATTTAAACAAATCTCTTAACTGTGACGGAGTTTTTACATAAAATTCATTGCCCGGAAAATGAAAACGGTTCGGGTCATCTTTATCGCTGTTTGTCTGCATGCAAAGCAAAGTGTCATGCGCGTCCGCATCTTCTTTTCTAAGATAATGGGAGTCGTTTGTAATAACCATTTTTATTCCGAGTTCGTTTGCTATTTTGATAAGATCAGGGTTAGTTCTTTTTTGTTCTTCTATACCGTGGTCCTGAAGCTCTATATAGTAATCTTCCCCGAACAAATCCTTATACTGTTTTGCTACAGCTTTAGCCTTATCGTAATCGTTTTTCAAAAGGTTTTGTAAAACTTCCCCCCCGAGACACGCAGAAAGACAAATCAAGCCTTCATGATGTCCTTCAATCAGCTCCCAATTTATACGCGGGTGGACATATCGCCCTTTACACCAAGCCGCAGAAACAAGCTTTACAAGGTTTGCGTAACCTGCCTTATTTTTGGCAAGCAAAACAAGGTGATAACAAGGGTTGTGCGCTTTATTTCGTTCTTCCAAATCGCCGTCATGGACGTAAAATTCACAGCCCAAAATAGGTTTCACACCTGCTTCTTTAGCAGTCGTATAAAGTTCCATGTCGCCATACATTACACCGTGGTCTGTCAATGCGACAGCCGGCATGTTATTTTCTTTTGCAAAATTTACTAAATCATCAATTCTTATTGCACCGTCCAACAGGGAATATTCACTGTGAACATGCAAAGGAACATATTGAGTATTCTTGTCCATAAATCCATGGTAACACAGATTTATTTTAAAACGATGATATGTTAAATAAAATTAAATTCCAAATCATTAATAGAGGGACAGAGGGCAGGAGGGTAAAGAAAGACGCGAGTTACATCATTGAGAGCAAGAACAAACAGATCTCCCTCGCCCCTTGTGGGAGAGGGTTGGGGTGAGGGGTCAAAATCATTACATAAAACCCTCTCCCGAATTTCTAACATTCGGCTTTCGCCTTATGTTGAAATAATGCCCTCTCACAAAGAGAGAGGGCATTATTACGAAACTTCTTAACGTCTTATCGTCTTAGTATCTTAGTGCCCTTTCTTAACTAAACGCTTTAAAACTTCTTTCAACGTTTTTGGATATTACATTTTTTACGGATTCGTATTCTGTCTGCAAAGCGTTATGAATTGTGTCTAAATTTTTCAACTGAATATCATATTCGTTATCTTTGGCCTCAATTTCGCGTGTCGCTTTTTCGTATTTTGCCTGTGCTTTTGTAATTTTTTCGGTATCTTCAACGGTTTTTATGTCAATCGCGTTTTTGAAACCGACGGATTTCCACATATATCCTGTTGATTCCAATTCAGGAACTTTTCCGGAATCTTCCGACGGGTTAAAATATTTTGCCTGACGTAGTGAAACAATACCGTTTTCTAACGCATATTGAAGCCAACTTGAATCTTTTGCGGTAATATCATCTATAACCTTGTAATTAGCAGTTTTTGGATTCTTTTTCTCAGCGCCGTTTACTACAAATAAACCATTCGTGGTTTCGTCTTTGTCATCTGTAACAACGTTTGCGCTCTCCGAACCGTTCATCATGTACCACAAATTCGTGTACCACTGGGCTTTGTCCTTGTCATCTATAACTATTTTTTCTTCCAAAGGTGGTTCGATTGGTTTTTCCGGTGGCTCCGGCAAATTTAACACTGGCTCTTCCGCCAAAGACATTCTTTTCATATCTCCGTCAGTAAAGTTAATTAATATATCAACCATATCATCACGGCTTAAATCTGTTTCAGAAAATTCCGCTCCTTTGTTTGCAGTCCAATTTCTACTTACATACATTAAATCAATTGCTTTTTGTTTCAGAGATTTTAAACTATATGTACCATCACCGTTATCAATATAATCACTAATAAGCTGTTGAAGTTTGTATTGCGTATCAGTTATTTTTCCTGCATCTAAATCATCTTTGGCTTGCTGTAACCTATTTGAGACACCTGATATTGCACGTAAATCGTCTGTGTCATCGCATAGTCTTAAATAATTACCATTTTCATCCTTTTCGTTAATAGCATCAGAAACCTCTTTCATAAGGT
This sequence comes from bacterium, assembly GCA_017942035.1. GTDB lineage: Bacteria > Cyanobacteriota > Vampirovibrionia > Gastranaerophilales > Gastranaerophilaceae > RUG14219. The sequence goes on from JAGAVG010000037.1 coordinate 108,100, forward strand.
CGTTACAGGTATTTCCCATATAACCACAGCTAGCACTATTAATTATAATTTCGTCTCCGGCAGTTGTACTATATCTTCCGCCGTTACCATTATTACCTGAAGTTTGCCCATTAAAATCAATTAAATGATTTAAGACATGTTCATAACAAGAAGTACTATTTGGATCCTTAGGGAAAAGTGCATGCCAATAACATCCTTGGCTAGCAGGTCTAGTTCCGGCATTAGGCCCATTATCAGGATCCCCCAATGCTAACAGCTCATCACTGGTTCCAACAGCAGTACTAAACTTATCATAGAGTGAGTTATCCGCTGTATATGGATTATTTTTCCATTCATTATACGCAATATTATATTCTTCTGTTAAACGCTTACAGTCATTTTCCCATTCATCAAGTAATTTATCATAAATCTCTTTATCTTTATCATACTGGGCTTTTGCCGCATCATATTCAGGTGTTGTTACCTTATCTACATTTACGTATCTATTTAGAAAATCGTGCAGACTGTCAGTCTCTTCAAAATTCTTCGCATCCTGCGCAGAAACAAGGTTAACACCGTTGTTATCCACAATTGAATACTGGCTCTTTAACGGTTCATAAGAATATATTACAGACGGCGTCAGGTTGTAATTCATTGCGTCGCCGTTGTCGTTGAAATATTGATATGTCAGTTTTGTAGCGCTTAAGGCATCCATGTATTCATCACTTGCCTCCTCGGATTTGGACGCAAGGCGGACTTTACTGTTTGTCAACAATTGAGAGCTCAACTCATTGTTGGTCAAACGAGCTGTTATACTCAATAATCTTGCTTGTGATGCTGACATGCCCATAAGTGTACCGATTTTTCCTTTCTGTTTCTTTTGTCGGATTTTATGGACAATTTCTTTATGGCACAATCCACCGCACCGCATAGCATAGCATAGCATAGAGCAAGTCTATCAAGGCTTTCCGACTTTGTAAATTTATTTTTACATTTCTTAACATATCAGAAGAGCAGAGGGCAGGAGAGTAAAGAAAGACGATAGGACGGTAAGACGTTAAGACGTTATGCCATTATGAGTCCGAACGAAGTAAGGACTTGGCAATCCAGTTTTTCCGGTAGACTAAAGTCTACCCTACTACTTACCCTCTCTCTCTTTGTGAGAGGGTAAATAGATTCTGAAACACGGAGATCAATCCGACGTTCGTAATGACATGTTATTACGTAACTTCTTAGCGCCTTATCGTCTTATCGTCTTAGCGTCTTTTATTAAACAAGATTGCCGCGCTCATTCCATTCGCTCTCAATGACTCTTACATGTCTTCTTGCCCTCCGGCCTTCCATAAAAAAAATAACCCCATCAAACAATGACGAGGTTATTTTGATTTAAACTTTTACATTTGCTATATAGAAAGAGTTTCAGCAGCGGCTTTTACTTCGATTTCAACAGGTTTCTGTTCTATAATTTCTGCCTGAAGTTCTTTTGCCTCCTGAATCTTTGTTTCTATTTTTGCCGGCTGTTTAACAACCGGTTTAACTACCGGTGTAACCTTTGCCGTATTAACCTTTTGTGATGCGTGTTGTTTTTTTACTGCTGTCACAACAGGATCCGGATTAACCTTCTGACGGTTATAATCCGTCATAATCTTTGATACAAATCTTCTGGTCTCACCGTATGGAGGAACTGCCCTGTATTTTTTAACATTCCCCGGACCGGCATTGTATGCCGCAAGGGCCAGTTCTGTAGACCCGAACATTTTGTACATGTTTTTGTAATACATTATACCGCCTCTGATATTATCATTCAAAGAATACGGATTTAACCCCATTCTTCTTGCGGTAGATGGCATCAACTGGAATACTCCAACTGCGCCGTGGCAACTTCTGGCTTCATGACGGAAGCCGGACTCCGTTCTTGCAATACTAAGCGCAAGCGCCGGATCAACGCCCAATTCCAGAGCGTGTTTTACTATTGTTGCCTTTACTGTTTTCACGTCACTTGCACTTGATGAATTTTGTGCGCATAACATTAAGACTAACGTAAAAGTTAATAGTAATAATTTCTTCAAAATGTAATCCTCTATATTGTAAATTGAAAATCCCCAAAAGCTCAAAATAGAATCTGTCGTGAGTGAATTCCATTATTTCTCAATTGCCCCATAATGCCGGTGCAAAGGGCTTTTAGGAATATTTTATACTTCAATTATAGCTCAAAAATTTAAATTTTCAAGTCCGAAGTGTATAATATACACTTTTTATATAACCAAAACCCCAATATAGTCATTGAATTGATGAATTGTAAAGATTTTTTTTAGAGCGGTATTTTTACAAAATCATTTTCATCTTTGTGGTACAATTTTATTAAAAATAATAAAGGAGAAAATATGGAAAATAAAAATATTGCAGATATCGGCGTGTTTGGCGGTTCAGGATTTTACAAGTTTTTAGAAAACATTGAAGAAGTAAAAATTGAAACACCTTACGGAATGCCTAGCGAAAACGTATTTGTCGGCACTATCGGAGAGCATAAAGTAGCATTTATGCCTCGCCATGGCAGAAATCATACTATTTTACCGCATTTGATAAACTATAGAGCAAACGTTTGGGCTATGAAACATCTCGGATGTAAAAGGGTTATTTCCCCTTGTGCGGCCGGAAGTTTACAAAAACATGTTAAACCGGGCGACTTTGTAATCTGCGACCAATTTGTCGACTGGACAGACGGCAGAAAGTCAACATTCTTTGAAGGCCCTGTTGTAACTCACCCGTCTGCGGCTGAAACTTACTGCCCTGAACTTAGAAAACTGGCAATTGAAACAGGAAAAGAATTAGGTATTAATATTCATGAAACCGGTACTGTTGTTGTAATCAACGGCCCTAGATTTTCAACAAAAGCAGAATCCAAATTCTTTACAAATCAGGGCTGGGAAGTCATTAATATGACCGCGTTCCCGGAAGCTTATCTTGTAAAAGAAATGGATATGTGTCCTTTGAACATTTCACTTATCACAGACTACGATGCCGGACTTGTCGGAGATGTTCCGCCGGTATCTCATCATGAGGTTATTCAGGTATTCAATTCTAACGTCGAAAATCTTAAGAATTTGCTTTTCAAAATGATTGAAAAAATTCCTGCCGAAAGAAACATTTGTGAATGTGCTAATACAAAGAAAAGTTCTCAGCTGTAGAAAGGTTAAAATATGGGATTAATAAACGGATTTAACAGTGTATTTAATCTATTTTATTTCTTAATTATTTTAAGAATATTCTTAAGCTGGGTTCCGACAATAAACTGGGAGGCTAATCCCTGGTTTACAATCAGACAGGTTACAGATGGCTACCTAAATATTTTCAGGAGAGTAATTCCGCCGTATCGCGGACTGGATTTCTCTCCTATTATTGCAATCATTGCACTGGAAATTTTAAGGAAAATTGTTATTTTAACACTGTTATTTATATTTAAGGTATAGAAATGAAAATAATTATATATGGCGCAACGGAAGTAGGATGTCTTTTAGCGACAGAATTTTTTGAAGACCACGACATCACAATTATTGATAAAGAAGAAAATCGAACTGATGAATTTAATAAGCTGGATATAAGATTTATTCAGGGAAATGCGTCTAGTATTGAGGTTTTAAATTCTGCTGATATAAAAAATGCGGAAGTTTTTATCGCCTGTACTTCAATTGATGAAGCCAATATAGTTGCCTGTCTTACCGCAAAAAAAATCAGCGGCATCAGAACTATATGTTTTGTAAGCCGTGAAGAGTACAAAAAAACTTTACGCTGGGGCAAAGGGGATGAAAATCTTTGCGACTTTTTTATCGACTACATAATCTGGCCGGAAGAGTTGCTGACTCAGGAAATTTTCCGTATTGTAACAGTTGCACAGGCACTTGACGTTGAAAATTTCGCAGACGACAGAGCCCGTTTGCTTGAATACAAGGTCAATGAGAATTTGCCTATTGTTAACAAAAAAATCAAAGACTGTAACTTCACAAAAGACACGCTAATCGTAGGAATAACCAGAAACGGCAGTCTTTTTATCCCTAATGGTGAAACGGTATTGAAAGCTGACGACAAGCTTATTTTTATGGGAACATCGCATTCGCTCGATATTTTAGCCGGAACATTTTTCCATGAAAAAGAATATGTTAAATCCGCCGCGATAATAGGCGGAGGCAATGTAGGCTTAATGCTTGCCAAAAGTCTTGAAACTATGAAAATTAAGACTAAAATCATTGAAAAAGATTACGACCGATGTCTTTTACTTTCTCAAGAACTTTCAAATACCCTTGTAATTAACGGTGACGGTACAAATTTAAAAATTCTGGATGAAGAAGATATTGGAAGTTCTGACGTTGTAATCAGCGTTACAAATAATGACGAAAGAAACCTGCTCTGTTCACTTTTAGCTAAACAGCTCGGAGTAAAACGAGTTATAACAAGGGTTGCGAAAGTTTTAAACATCCCGCTTTTTGAAAAAGTCGGGATTGACATTGCGGTTTCCCCTAAAACTTCAGCGATTAATGAAGTTAAAAATGATTTAGCAGAAAATGATGTTGATATTTTAGCTACAGTAGAGCAGGGACAGGGCGAAGTTTTAGAACTTATCGTTACAAAAGATTTTGCCGGCAAAAAGATTATGGAATTAAAATTTCCGGCTCACGCAATAATCGGTATTCTTCAAAGAAAGAAAAATGTTGTTATTCCAAAAGGAGATACCGAGCTAAAAGAAAATGATATAATGATAATATTTACGACGGCTGAAAATGCTCAGGTACTGAAAGAATATTTTAAGGCAGGATAGAGGATGCGGTTAAATTACTTAGCGAATGCAATCGGACTTGTGTTGACATATATAGGCGCAGTTATGTTTTTCCCGATTATTGTTGCGATTATATATAAGGATTACAGCTCAATTTTGCCATTTTTATATGCAATAATTATATCATCCGGAATTGGTTTCGCCTTAAGAAAAATTGTTCCAAACGCGTCACGTCCCGACGGGTTGAATGATATTAAAAAGGGTGAAGCGCTTTTTGTAGTAGCCGCCTCCTGGATTATCTTCGGAATTATCGGCGCAATCCCATACTTGAATTACGGTCTAACTCCGATTGATGCACTTTTTGAAACTGTTTCAGGCATAACAACGACGGGCGCAACTATCCTTACCGGTTATGATTATCCGAAAACTTTCTTTTTCTGGCGATCATTTACGCAGTGGCTGGGCGGTTTAGGGATAATCGTACTATTTATTGCAATACTCCCACAATTCGCTGTCGCCGGAAGGCAGATGTTCTTTGCAGAAGCTCCAGGCCCTACAGAAGATAAATTCACCCCAAGAATCAGAAACACCGCCTCTGCACTATGGAAAGTTTATATCGGATTAACATTGTTATGCATAATACTTTTAAAATGGGCAGGAATGCCGGTATTTGACGCCGTTTGCAATTCTTTATCAACCCTTTCGGCCGGAGGATTCTCACCAAATCCGGATAGTATTATGGGATATAATTCAACCCTCATAATATGGATTGTTATATTCTTTATGTTCTTTTCGGGCGCAAGTTTCCCGCTGCAATACAAAGTAATTACCCAAAGAAAACCTTCCCTGCTATTTAAAAGTGAAGAATTCAGATTATACACATTAATGGTAATTGTTATGTCAGCTTTAATCGGAATATCGCTTTATTTGCACAATACAGACACATTTAAAAGCATCACTGATTCACTTTATCAAGTAATAAGCATTGCAACGACGACCGGAAGCGTAAGCACAGATTACACAAAATGGGACTTCACATCTAAAATATTGCTATTCCTTGTGGCATTTATGGGTTCCTGCGCAAGCTCAGCGGGCGGCGGCATAAAAATGAGCAGATGGCTTTTAATATTTAAATCAATGAAAAGCGCTTTGATGAAAATTCTTCACCCAAATGCTGTGATTAACATAAAATTAGACAACACGACAGTTTCAAACGAAATTCTGAACCAAATAGCCGTATTTGTGTTTTTCTATTTCTTCATATTTGGAGTAAGCGCCGTTTTGATTGCAATTATTGAACAAAACTCCGTCGTAGGTTTATCAACAGCAATATCAGCACTTGGTAATATCGGTCCTGCATTTGGCCCAGAAACAGGCCCGTTCGGAAGCTATACAAACTTGCATATTATATCAAAATGTATTTACATAGTAAACATGATTGTAGGAAGATTAGAATTAATCCCGTTTTTAGTACTGTTTCAAGCCGATTTTTGGACAATCGACAGAAAAGCTGTAATTATCAAAAAATAATATTAGAATAAAATTGAGTAAAATCTATTTTTTCAAATAATCCATGTTGCCATTTGATAGTATCCAATCAGCACAACCAAATCCTATGCTATTTTTTGTGCATTGTTCATAATCTTGATATGCCTTTACTTTATTTCCTACAAATTCAAATAGAAAAATATCTTTACCAACAACATTTGGCTGTTTTAGACCATTTACGTCAATCCAGAATTCACCTTTTAATTTATCATCACCAAAAGCTTGAATAGACAAACTTATTCCATTTGAGAGGATTACATTGTAATAAGTTGTTATTTTATTAAAATCTCTTTCTTTAGAACCATTCAGACGTTTTACGTGTTCTGCAAAACAACCATCTTTATCATATCCACAGTTTTTTGCAAGCTTAAGTTTATTTATAATTACATCAATTTTGTACGCACGGGTTATTAATGGAGTTTCGTCCCTTCCCTCTAATACATGCCGATTTTCAATAACCTCTTCGGTTTCCCAACCGCTAACATCACCATTTTCAGCAATAGCAAGATTAATTGCCTGAGACATAATTGAATAAGCCGCCTTAACCTTGTTAACCGTAACCTGTTCTTGATGTTTCTGAATCAATGCCGGCATGGTCATCGCCGCAACAACGCCGATTATTCCAAGGGTGATTAGAACCTCTGCAAGGGTAAATGCGACCTTCTTGTCCTCTATATTCATACTATTATCCTCCATTTTTCTTAATTTGCCGTTTAAATTCATGCACCATAATTTATATTTTGATGCATGTCGGCCTGAAATTCACTAAAACATACCTTCTCAAAATTCAAAAATTTCACAAAAAACAACAAACAACCACTTGAAATGTGGCGGAAAATATTGTATAATAAGGCTATAAAAAACTCGCACCAAAATATAAAATTTGGTGCGAGTTTTTGCTATAAATTATTATATACAGTTGGGGCTGAAACCCTAACTTATCTTCTTCTTAAAACATATCAAGAACAAGTATATCAACACGCTTTATTCAAATAAATTTAAAAATTCTGATAAATTTTTAGTAAAACTTCCTAAAACATCTTTTGGTTCTAAATTCAAAACTTCATCTATAGTTGTTTTATAAGCTTTAAAGTCTTCTATATCTTCTTTTTTAACCGTACCATTATTAACTGAAACGCTATTATAGTTAGAATTGTAGAACATATCCTGCTGAGTATATTCAGAATCAGATTTTATTGACATCGTAATCTCTGCTTGTCTTGGTTTTTCTGAAGAAATAGAAAGGTTTACTCTGCCATCCGGCGTTTTTTTATTAAGTTTTAAATACTTACGGCCAAAGAGGCTATTCAAACTTGCTTCACAACCCTTGTCAGTAAATTTATTTAATCCCATCGGATTTGTCATTACTGATTCAAAAACATCAACGGCCTTATCCGCTAAATCTCTGGTTTCTTTTGTAATAATCGGATTTTTTTTGCCAAGATTCAATGCTGTGAAATTTTGATTATAATTGTTGTTTGTTTGCAAGCTATTAGTTGCTGATATACGCATGTGTTTTCTCCTTTTATAAAAATTCTCACTTTATTAAAAACCTGTAAAAATATTTTTTGCTATTTGTGTTACATTAAATTGAAATTTACCACAATCTGTGTTCAATTGATATATTATAAACTAGCAAATTTTATTTTTACAAGTTTTATAATATAAAAAAGGATTACAAACATGCAAATAAATTCTATATCTCAGAATAATATATATTATAACCATTCACAAAAAACAAAAATTAGTGAACCTGTTACTCCTGCATTTACAGGTTTGTTTAGTTTCTTTTCAAAAAACGCTCCTATTGCAAGATTAGATTCAGATATTGCTATTTATTCACCGAAAGAACTGGCTAAACTTCGTGAATATGCGACGAGAGAGGTTGTCGATATGTTCAAACAAGCCCCAACTCCGGGGTTGATTAAACGTATGGATAATATTTTACGCTCACCTTTTGTAGATTATAAAACTGAATATTTTGGTAGTGGCTGTAGTAATCTTGCTGATCAGATTGCATATAATGTTAGTGCCAAAAAAGATAGTGAATTATACAGGCGTTTTGTGCTAACCTCACTTTCTCAAACTATGCCTATGGAACTCATAGAAAAATCTCGAAAAGCGGGCTTAACTATAGAGAATAGGACATTGCATAATATTCTTGACTCTTATTCAAAAATGGATGAAGCAACACCAATGGCGGCTCAAGTGCGTAAAATGGTGCAGCGGTTAATAGATGCAGAAATTCCTATTCATTATTCAAATTATTTCTGCGCGAAAAGTATTATAAATAATCAGCCTTTGATGAGCAAAACTTACGTAGATTGTTTAGGTCTAACGCCTCAATCAAGTGTAGGAATTGTACATAATGGAGATATATTAGATACATATTTTTATAAAATTCATTCGGAGATGGGGAAATCTAAGTTATTAAGAGATGTTGCTGCAAATAATTCATTTTTCTTCATTGCCGACCCGGAAAAATTTTCATTAAATAAGAAGGATATGTCGTTATATAATCTTGCCGGATTATCCGAAAATAAAACTATACGGGAAGAAATTTTTGATATAATTCCTTGGATTAAGGCAAACAGGAATAGGCACATTACAACCAGAAAAAGATACATAGGTAAAGATGATACTCTCTACAGAACCCTTTATACAGCAGAAAGATATCATCCGGAATTGTTGAAATTGAATTTCCTTGAAAAATATATAATGTCTTATGATGGTAAGGTTGATATGCATGATATTTTTAGCGAATTTCCGGGGCGTTATACGTTTAGTGAAGATGGAAAATTATTAGAAGAAACAACTAAACGAATAAACGAATTAATACAAGAAAATTCTCCTGGCAATTCAGAGCGGATAGAAAAACTTTCAAACTTTTTAGCATATATAAATAAGTAGAATGTGATAATTTCTATTGTAATCTTAGGAGTTTTATATAAGTATGCAAGTAAATAATAATTATACGCTCAATAATAATTGCGGAATCAATATTCCACAAAATAATAACCTTAGATTAGTTTATAATAAGGATTCTGTTTGTTTTCAGAAAACTGCGGGAACTCCATCTTTTCAAGGTAATCCGCTTACTGCAATAAAAGATTACATTCATTACAAAAAACTCAGATTTTATTTAAAAAGTGTTTCTGAGCAATTGAAGGATAAACCTGAGTATCAATTTCGCAATTTGAGTATGGAATATATTGAGGGAATCCAGAGGGACATAAAAGTTTTTAAAGGGCTTTCGATGAAAGATATTCAATATCTTAGCGAAAACTTGCATGTAATTGCGGTTAAACGCGGCTGTACAAATATGTGCGGATATTGTTATGCGGATGCAAAACCTTCAAATCGTGAAATGAGTTGGGAAGATTTTACGTCAATTACAGGCGGCTTCAAGGAACTGAAAAAACGTTTGTGTGACTTACCTATATTTGGTGAAAATATGCACCATAATAAGAGCGACACCATTTATAAAACAACAGAATTATTTTATGATGCTGATTGTATAGGGCTTGCCATTAAGGATAAAAAAGGAAAAGTTCACGATTTCAGAGATTTGGTAACTGAACTCTATGACGGACTTGGACGCCGTTCAGCATTTGATACTTCGGGTTGGGCTCCGCAGAATAAACTTCTACAGCAAAGGGCTGAAGACTATGCAGAATATTTTTCAAAACAGGAAAATATGAATAAATTAGAAGAGTTTAATTTATCTTTTAATGTATTCAATGCATCAAATGTAGCCGCAGAAAGAGCGATGAGAGCTGGCGACAGAGAAAAAGCATATAGATTACGTGAAAAGTATACTGATAAAATAGCAAATGCAATATTCACTTTTACGCCATTACTTAAAAATGAAAAATTTAACATTTTGACAAGAAGTTTTGGTTTACAAGCTAAAAATGCGGAAGGGTTTGATGTTCCGACAATGATTACTTATATTAAACGAGTTCAAGAAAAAGTAAAAGCACTCTACGAGGCAGATTTGAACGGGGGACAAAAGTATATTAAAACACCGGAAGATTTGGATAAAAATTTGCAACTTTTGTCAAAAAAATTAGAAAGAATAGAAACAGGTTTGAACAGTTCCGGTCGAATGCTTGAATTTATGAAATCATTTGGCATCAAGGCACCTATGCAAAATCATACAGAGTCTACCAAAATTATGTATCAGGATTTGAAGGAGAATGGAAGATATCATCGTTTTATTGCCCACAAACTAATTGATACGGACGGACGGGTTTATCACATGGATTATGCAAGATTTTTCCCAACAGAAATTCAACTGAATTTGGAAAATAAAACTCCGACTCCAAAACTTGCGAACTTAAGAGAAAATTGCCTGATAACATCTGAAATAATTAATGCCCCTGAAAAAATTTGGTTGAGGTAAATTGGGATTTACCTCAGTCTACAAGCTAAATTATTTAGTGCCATCTATCCAAATCCACCATTCGTCGGCAGTTTTATGTATTGAAGGTTTTCCCCAAAAATCTGCCTTCAAGTTGTTACACAAAGGTAATTTTTTAGTAACATGTTTAATTTTGTTTAAAATAGTATCAGCGTTAAGACCTGAAGAATTTATGATTAATGCTTCAGGTTTCTTATTATAAGGATTTACAAATGTAGAATACAAAGTTCCTAACAAATTATTACCAGCAGGATCAGCTTTGGACAAAGGTTTTACATCCATGTATACAAACACATCTGTTTTTAAATTATCTAAATCTCTAAACAAAGGAGATTCTTTCATGATTTCTTTAGCGGTTTCAAGAGGCTTTTGTTCTATCAAAAATTTATCTTTCGAAGGATTAATATATTTTAGATTTTGAGGTAATATTGAATACTTCGAATAATAAATACTGCCAAAATAAATGTTGTTATTTGCCCTTGTTTCCATTGCCAGATTATAGATAAAAAAAATATATATTTCAAGTTCAAACGACCTTTGATTTCGCATATTTTTATGTTTATATATAGAAAGCGGCCGGTTTTACCGGCCGCTTTGTTGTCTTATATATGATTATTCTGCAGAAACTTCTTGAACTTCATCATCCTGTTTTGCTTTTGATTTTTTTGATGCCTTAGATGCTTTTTCAAAAGCAATACGGTTATTTTCATCAAGTGTCAACCTAATTATATCTCCTTGAGAATATTTTCCTGAAAGAATTTCTTCGGCAAGGTTATCTTCGATCCTTCTTTGAATCAATCTTCTCAAAGGTCTTGCACCGTAAGCTTCCGAATAACCTTCTTTTGCAAGATGATCTTTAACCTCATCAGTTACCTCAACTGCCAATTCTTTTTCTTCAAGACGTTTGAACAAATCTTTAAGCATCAAGTCAACAATCTGTCTGATTTCGTCCTGTGAAAGATGTGCAAATACGATAGTTTCGTCGATACGGTTAAGGAATTCAGGTCTGAAAGCTTTTTTCATCTCTTCGTTAACTGTTTCTTTTAATTTTTCGTATCTGTCTTTTGATTGATCTTCACTTGTTGAGAAACCTACTTTAGAAACGTTCTGAATCATACTTGCACCAACGTTTGAAGTCATGATGATTACAGTGTTTTTAAAGTTAATGTGGCGGCCTTTTGCATCCGTAAGACGTCCGTCATCAAGGATTTGGAGCATAATATTGAATACATCCGGATGAGCCTTTTCAATTTCGTCAAAAAGAACGATTGAATAAGGTTTCTTTCTGATTTGTTCAGTTAAGTTTCCGCCATCGTCATATCCGACATATCCCGGAGGAGAACCGATAAGTTTTGCAGTTGAATGTTTTTCCATAAATTCTGACATATCAACTCTTATCATGTTATCTTCAGAACCAAACATAGCTTCCGCCAAAGCTTTTGCAAGTTCTGTTTTACCAACACCGGTAGGTCCGCAGAAGATGAAGCTTCCAATCGGTCTATTCGGAGCTTTCAAACCAACTCTTGCACGTCTTATTGCTTTTGATATTGCAACAACGGCATCGTGCTGACCTATAACACGCGCATGAAGTGTATCTTCAAGCTTCAACAGTCTTTCATTTTCGCCTTCTGTAAGCTTTGTAACCGGAACACCTGTCATTGTGGCAATTACTTCGGCTACATTTTCCGCAGTTACAGTCGGTTTGTTTGCTTCATGTTCTTCTTTATATTTTTGAGTAACCTCTCTTATTCTGTCTTTCAAATCGGCCTCGTCATCGCGAAGCGCAGAAGCTTTTTCAAATTCTTGATTTCTGATTGCATCTTCTTTTTCTTTGATAAGCTCACGAAGCTCCTTATCAAGCTCTTTGCCTTCCGGACTGAGAGTTGAAACCTTCAATCTAACCTTAGAACTTGCCTCGTCAATTACGTCAATTGCTTTATCCGGAAGGAATCTGTCTGTAATATATTTGCTTGACAACTTAACGGATGAAACAATTGCTTCATCTGAAATATTCAACTGGTGGTGCTCTTCATATTTAGGTCTCAAACCTTTGATTATCTCAATAGATTCCTCAATTGAAGGTTCATCAATAATTACAGATTGGAAACGTCTTTCTAAAGCAGAATCTTTTTCCACATATTTTCTGTATTCATCAAGGGTTGTCGCACCAATAACTTGAATTTCGCCTCTTGAAAGTGCCGGTTTTAGAATGTTTGCGGCATCAATTGCACCTTCTGCGGCGCCGGCGCCGATTAGTGTGTGCATTTCATCAATAACAAGGATAATATTTCCTGCTTGACGAATTTCATCCATAATTTTTTTCAAGCGTTCTTCAAACTCACCGCGGTATTTTGTACCTGCAACAAGAAGTCCCATATCAAGCTGGATAACCTTTTTGCCGTCAAGAATATCCGGAACCTCAGCGTTAACAATTCTGATTGCAAGACCTTCTGCAACTGCTGTCTTACCAACACCCGGTTCTCCGATTAATACCGGATTATTTTTTGTACGGCGTGCAAGAATTTGGATAACACGCTCGATTTCTTTATCTCTTCCGACTACCGGATCAAGTCTTAACTCTTGAGCGGCAAGTGTTAAATCTCTTCCGAATTCATCAAGGCTCGGAGTTTTTGTTTTTCCGGCGGAAGCTGATGAAGATGATGTTGAACCGGAAGAAACTGATGTTTGCGGTTTAGATTCTCCGAGCATTTTGACAACATTACTTCTAATTTTATTCAAATCTACGCCTAAATTTTCCAAAACTCTTGCGGCAACACCTTCACCTTCTCTAATCAAACCTAAAAGCAGGTGTTCAGTGCCGATATAATTGTGACCAAGCTGTCTTGCTTCATCCCAGGATAATTCTAAAACTCTTTTAGCGCGCGGGGTGAAAGGAATTTCAACCGCGACAAAGCCGGAGCCTCGTCCGATTATTTTTTCAACTTCAGCTCTTGCATCTTTAAGAGTAACCCCCATTGATTTAAGTGTTTTTGCCGCAACGCCGGTACCTTCTCCGATAAGTCCGAGAAGAACCTGTTCCGTTCCAACAAAGTTATGCCCAAGACGGCGTGCCTCTTCCTGAGCCAGCATTATAACCTTAATGGCTTTTTCTGTAAAACGTTCGAACATTTATATTTCACTCCTATCTCTTCTTATATGATATATATAATACATAAAAAAACAAAAAGTTTCAAGGGTTCGGGCAAAATATCAACCGTATTAATTACTATTTTCTTAACTTCAAACATCTGGCGGATTTATTTTTTTCTTATGCTGATATAGTAATGCTATGGCCAGAAGAAGGAAAAAGAGTTCGTTTGAAAAATATGTTGTTCCGATTGTGTTGGGTGTGATAGCGTCTATTGCCTACAATGCAACGTTTTATTTGAATGATATTTCGCTTGATAAGAACAAACCTTACAGGATGAAAGCTGGAATGCTTGAGGGGGATTACGTCAAAAACTGGTGCACTCCAAACGTTGGCAAGCGCGAGTTTGTCTTGATTGATAACACACGGGTTGACTGCTTAACAAAAGATTACGCAATAGAATTTGATTTTGCGCACAAATGGGCTGAAAGTATCGGGCAATCTTTATATTACGGCAAGATGACCGGAAAAACTCCGGCGGTTGCGATTATCAAAAAATCCCCTGCCGATTACAAATACATTATGCGCATAAAAAAAGTTAACCCTGATTTGAAAATTTACGAAATTAACGCATATTAAGGGTAAATAAAAGGCGAATTTTCGATAGCTTTTATAATTTCTACATTGTCTCCGATGATTTTTTCAAAGGTTTCGAGCACCGGAATTTCACTTTCAAAATGTCCGATATCAAAAACAACAATCGGGCTTTCTATTGCGGTGTGAAATTTCAAATCACCGGTAACAATTGCATCTGCTCCGTTTTGAAACGCTTGATTAATAAAGTCGCTTCCGCTTCCCGCACAAAAGGCTATTTTTTTAAGATTTTTAATTCCGGAATTATTTGTATAGCGCAAATTCGGCGAGATTTTGCGTAATTTTTCAACGAAATCATCAATTGAAATTTCAGTATTTACATATCTCAAAAACTCTTCTTTTTCTTTATCAACAGAGCCGAAAAGTTTTGAAATAAGCGTGTCTGTCGTTCCGCCGTCGGCCTTGTCAAGGTTTGTGTGGGCGCAATATATGTCAATATTTTTAAATTCCAACGGAACTAAAAAGAGCGGATGATGAGAAATTATCATGTCGCAATCGTTTTCTATTGCTTGATTTAGAACGTTTTCGGTAACAGTCAGGGCAAGCATTATTTTTGAAATATCCTTCTGTTGGGTTTCAACAAGCCATCCGGAACAATCCCAATTTTCCTGAGAGTCTAAAGGCGCAAATTTTTCTATTTTGCCAGTAATTTCATATTTATCCATAAATTTCCTCAAAAATTTGCGCCGCAATATCTGATTTTAATGCTTTTTCAAGTTTTTTTACGGAGCCGTCTTTTTTAAGAATTGAAACCTCATTATATTCGCTTGAAAATCCGATATCTTTTCTTGAAATATCGTTTGCGATTAGATAATCGCAACCTTTTTTTGAAATTTTTTCCGTCGCATTTTTAAGTAAATTTTCACTTTCTGCACAGAAACCGACGATTAAAGGAGCGGGATTTCCTGCGCGTTTTTCGCATAATGCTTTCAAAATATCGGGATTTTTAACCAATGTCAGCGCAATTTCATCTTCGGATGTTTTTTTCATCTTTTGCGGCTGAACTTCTTTGGCTCTGTAATCCGCAACGGCGGCCGCCATAATCACGCAATCCGCATTATCAATGTTTTCATCAAGGACTTTTTGCATCTCAAGCGCCGATTTAACCTTGATGACATTGTATTTTCTTTTAACATTTGTTGTTGTGATTAAGGAGACGTCAGCCCCGAAATTTGCTGCATAATCAGCCAGAGCAAGCCCCATTTTGCCGGAAGAGTAATTCGAAATGTACCGTACCGGATCGATTTCTTCTATTGTGCCGCCTGAGGTGATAACGATTTTTTTACCGGTCAAAGGTCTTCGATTTAATAATTCAATTGTTTTATCAAAAATTTTGTCTATAGAGCAAAGTCTGCCTTTACCCTCGTAACCACAGGCAAGATAACCGCTTTCAGGCTCTAAAATTGTATAGTGAAGTTTTGCGAGGTTTTCCTGAAAAATCGGATTTTCCCACATATTCGTATTCATTGCAGGTGCAATAATAACGGGTTTTGTGAATGCGCAAGCAATTGAGGTTAAAAGGTTGTCGCAAATCCCGCCGGAAATTTTTGATATAGTATTGGCACTTGCCGGCGCAATAACCATTATATCGGCCTCATCAGCGTAGGAAATGTGTTCGGGGTTGAATTTCTCCACGTTGAATTCCTCTACCGCAACGTCGTTTTTGCTCAAGTTTTGCAGAGTTAATTTTGTTACGAAATTCAATGCGTTCGGGGTGCAAACCACACGTACATTTGCATTTGCGCGTTTATACATTCTGATAAGTTCGCAAATCTTATACGCGGCAATCCCGCCCGTAATCCCTAACAGCACGGTTTTTCCGCTAAGCATTATTTCTTTCTCCGTTTATAATCTTTTCAAGATTTTCAATTGCAATCTCAAGATTGTCGTTTACGACCTGATAATCAAACTGTTTTCCGCGTTCAATTTCGGTTTTTGCCTCATTAAGTCTTTTTTGTATTGTCTCTTCATCCTCTGTATGGCGTCCTCTCAGACGGTTTTCAAGAGCTTCATAAGAAGGCGGGCAAATAAATATCAGCACAGCCTCCGGCATCTGCTTTTTAACCTGAAGGGCGCCTTTTGTGTCGATTTCAAGAATAATATTTTTACCTTCTTCAAGACATTGTTTTATATATTTTTTCTTCGTTCCGTAAAAATTTCCGGCAAACTCTGCCCATTCCAAAAATTTGTCATTATCAATACAATCCTGAAAATCTTCTCTGGTCAAAAAGAAGTAATTAACGCCATCAATTTCACCTTCGCGCGGTTTTCTTGTTGTACAGGAAATTGAGAGCATAAAGTCAGGATTTTTAGCCATAAATCCTTTTAATACTGTTCCTTTGCCGACTCCGGAAGAGCCTGATATTACATACAATTTTTTGTTCATACATCAATTATACAATGAAAATTTTAAATGTAAAAAGGGAAGATATTAAAAAGCGCAAACCATTTTTCAGGTCTGCGCTTTGAAAAATAATCTAAAACACTTAGGCTTTTTTCTTTTTGTATTCGTCAATAGCAAGTATTGAACAGATAACAATACAAACTACGGCTGAGAACAGCCAGAATGCGATTGCACCGTTCCAGCCGAACTTGTCAACCATAAATCCGGTACCGGTAGCTGAGAAAACAGCACCGATATATCCGAAAGTTCCTGTAAATCCGGTTGCAGCAGATGCAACTTTTTTAGAGCTTGATTCAACTGCGCAAAGTCCGCCAATCATCATCTGCGGGCCGTAAGTAAATGCACCCAGAAGTCCAATTAGTACAAAATCAAGCATGCTGATTGTATTGAATTTTAAAAGTACAAGACAAACGACTACACCTATTAAATAAATGAGGTTAACCGGTGCACGTTTACCTTTGAACAATTTATCCGAAACCAATCCGGCGCAAATTGTTCCGACAATACCGACAAGCGGCAATGATGAAATTTTGTTTGTCGCAAGAGCAAGAGAATCACCTTTTGCTTTGCTCAAATACATAATCATCCAATCTTCTGCACCAAATCTTATTATGTATACGAAAATATACGCGATTGCAAGCATCCAGATTGTCTTATTGCACAAAATGTATTTTTTGAAGATCTGAACATAAGACATGTCGTCTTCTTCTTTCTTTTCGCCGGATTCGCATTTTGCAGCCGGTTCCTCTCTGTATTTTTCAACATCAGGCAAACCTAAAGACTGCGGTCTGTCTCTCAATCTGTCAAACAACCATAAAGCAGTCAGCAAAGCCAACACGCCCGGAACGAGGAATGCTGCTCTCCAGCCGTAATGAGATGCGATATGACCGGCAATAATGAAGCTCAAGAAAGTTCCGGTCTGGTGTGAGCAAGACCACAATGACCATTTAGTTCCGCGTTCGGAATTTGAATACCAGTAAGTCAAACTTTTAGCAACTGCCGGAAATCCTGCGGACTGGAACCATCCGCTTACACCCCATAAAAATGCCAGCGTCCACAACAATATCATTGCAGAAACTTTTGCACTCAATCCTAAAATATGGATTGCAGAAGGCGCAAATGCAAATGCAATATTTGCAAGAGCCGTCATAATTAACGCTGTCGGCAGGAATTTTCTAACATCCGAACCGTCTGCCAGAACTCCGTTTACAAATTTACCGATACCATAAGTCAAATAAAGTGAACTTCCCAACAAACCGAGTTCTGTCGCTGAATATCCGAATTCTGTGGAAATTCCCGGCAAAGCAACCGCAATATTTTTCTTACATAAATAAAATACGGTATAGCCGATAAAGCATGCGTAAAAAATTCTCAATCTCCAGTGAGAATACATACTTTTTACCTTTTCAGCATCCTGAATTTCAGGCTGAACAGGCGGTTCTTTGAAAAAAGTTCTCAATCCCTTAAGTAAATTCATTTTTTTGTCCCTTTTCTAAAATTATTATTATCTACTATTATTTACATTTTATAACTTGAACATTTCTTGTCTCAGAAAGCTCCTGGCGTGCACCTTTAATGATTTCGCGCTTATCTTCATCAAGCCTTCCGCCTCCGACAAGCCTGTCAATAAAGCCAGTGTTAACTTTTACGGCCTTATGAAACGCTCCGATTTCTTCAAGAATATCTTTAATACTGTCCAAATCATATCCGAATGACTGTTTTGAGTTATAAACCAGAGTTTCGCCGGTTTGAGCCGTAATCGGAGCCCCTCCCTGTTCAAAATATAACTTGAATACAGATTTCAAATCCTGCATCTCTGATTGAAGAGTATTAACGGTCTGCTGTAGCCTCAAAAATCTTTCAAACAAATATTCAACATTATCAAGCTGTTTAACTTCCCAATCGTATTTTTGAAGATACAATTTTTTCAATTTCGGATAACTCAGCGCAAGCCCCATAGTATCCGCCATTGCTCTATGGTGATTGTTCAATTCAACTTTAAATCTTGTGGTCAAAGCCTCAAGCCCGTGAGAATCCAAGTCCGGATAAACTTCCTTAAACATCTGCTGAGTGTCAATTCTCGGGTTTAAGATTTCATTTCCCGTTGTTCTTATACTTGCTTCATTTATAAAGGTATAATCAAAGATTGCGTTGTGTGCAACAATCGGATAATCTCCGATAAATTCTAAAATTTTAGGCATTGCCTCGGCTTCTGTCGGAGCATCCGCAACCATTTCCTGAGTAATTCCATGGATTGCCATGCTTGATTTTCTAATATGCTGTTCCGGGTTAATAAGAGTCTGAAATTCGTCTTTAATCTTGCCGTTTTCAAGCCTTACCGCCGCAAACTCAACCATTTTTTCTTTTGTGTAATCTAACCCCGTTGTCTCGGTGTCTAAAACTATCTCTATTATTTTTTTTCTAGCCATTTTATTATCCTAACAGTATTATATTAAGATAATAGCACAAAAAATTTTTCCGTGTTAAAATATATCCGTTAATTTAAAAAAGGAGATGTCATGTCAAACGCAATAGATATTAATGACGCAAGTTTTGAGCAGGAAGTTTTAACATCTGAAACTCCTGTAGTAGTGGATTTTTGGGCACCATGGTGCGGACCTTGCAGAAAATTAGGGCCGGTATTGGATGAAATCGCATCTGAATTCGGTGAAAAAGTTAAGTTTGTTAAGCTTAACACTGATGAAAATTTAAAAACTGCAAAAGATTATTCAATCAGCGGACTTCCAAGCATTCTTGTTTTCAAAGAAGGAAAAGCGATGGAACGCCTTGTAGGCTTGATGCCAAAATCAACAATTATCTCGAATATTGAAAAGCATTTGTAATAAAGTTCAAACGGCCCTGATATAAAAAGGGCCGTTTTTTAATTGTTAAATTATTGTTACAAATCACTAATAAAGCTAAAGAAATCTGTACACATGACCGATAAACAGATTAAGGAATCTGTCAAAAGGAAAGGTCGAACGTGAAGATTTTAAGTATACTTGAAATGCGCCAGCTAAATAAACAAATCCTTAAGGATAAGGATGGAAATCCTATTCTTGATAAGGATGGCAATGTTCAATATTACATTCCACGTCGTCTTCCTTTAATCCCGTTTGATGATAATGATTGGGATGAAACAGATTATGAAAATTGGATTAAAGGCGGCAAGGAAGGTGTAAATCCTCTTGTTGCTTATACAAGATATAATCAGGCTCGTTCACTTACTCTTGAAAGCTATACAAAAGCTGATGGATCTTTATTTGACTCTGAATGGAGCCAGTATTCTTACGAAGAAATTATTGAAATGGAGCAAGAAGGCGTTGTTGTTCCTCAAGAAGTGCTTGACTGGGCACATTCAATGGCAAACAGCGATCCTTCCGCATTTTTGACAGAATCAGAACCTGATAATGAAGGTGTTTCTGATGCAACCGATCCTGAAATTAAAGAAGATTCCTATTTATCCTTTAAAAATGGCGCAACTGCCGCTATTAAAGAGTGTGAAGAAAAGAGCGAAGAGTCACAAAAATCTTTAGAAGATTTATCAAGACTTCAGGCTGAATTAGAAGAAATTCAAGATGAAGCCGAAGACAAACAAATTGATTCTCTTGAAGAGATGAAAAAGATTTCTAAAGAATGGGAAAATTTACAGAAAAAAGTTAAAAACGGCGAACAGCTTTCACCATCTGAACAATCACGTTTGGAAGAATTGAAAGATCTTTTTGCAAATGCTGACAGCGATTACGAAGCTCAGATGAAAAAAGATATTAAAACAATGGAAGACATAACAAGTTCATTGTGCAGTAAAAATGTTCTTTCAAAAGAAGTAGGAATTGCCGGAGATAAAGCCGTTGAAATCGCAAAAGGATTTAAAGATTTCAATCTCAAAGATAATGCGGTACAAACAGGATTTTCAAAAGCGTTTGGAACTGCCGGATTTTTAGGACTTATCAAAGCAATTTCAATGGCAAAAAATTTAGCACAAGATACTATGACTGCCGGTAATGATGCTCAAAGCTTTTCAGCCCAAACCCAGTTGGATTTGAATGCTGTAGCATCTATTATGGATTTGCAGATTGAAACCGGAGAAATCGAAGTATCAGAACAAGAAATTATTTCAAACGGCAAAGCCAGCGTTAAAAGCAATCTTAAAACAACAACAGAACCAACAAATGAAAACCCTGTTGATGAAAATCCTGATGCTGATAATAACGGAGAAGATACCGCTCCGGCTCCGACTGGAGATGTTCCGGCAGATGGCGACACAACTCAAGCCCCAGCAGGTGAAGAACCGGCCGCAACTGATGTTAACGGCACTGAAAACCCTGATGGAACTCAACCGACAGAAGATGAAGAAAAAGCAGATGAAGAAGTTCCGGAAGGCAACCTTCAAAATTCATTGTCAAAAGCTGATGCTCAAAGAGCCTTGAATATTGCAGTTGAAGCTCAAGGCGCTGATTCTCAAAACGAAGGCGAAAAGGCCCTTGCCGAAGTTAACAAAACTAACAAAGAAAATAAAGAAGCCGAAAATGAAGAAAATGAAGAGAATGAAATTATAAATTCCGCACTTGCAAAAATTGCTGAATTAAGCAACAGCAATGCAAAAGTTGTCGGTGAAAATACTCAAATTACAGAAGAAAACCCTGATGAAGAAACCGTAACTACAGAAGTTGATGACAATAACAGCAAACTTGAATCAAATAAGAATTTGATGAACAACTTAAACGGTGACACAGCTGCTGCTATTTTGTCAATTCAAGAAACTTCAAAAGAGGTTGAAAACAAAAACTTAACAGCGGAAGAAAGATTTAATAAAGCAATTGAAAAGAACAAAAGATATGACGCAACCCTTCCGGATTCAAAAGAAAGAACAACTTCAACAACGGCAAACGGCGCTCTTTGTACTGTTGTCGGAACATACCAGACAGTTTTAGGAACATCACAGATAATAAACGGAACAGCTCTTTTATCAAATCCGTTCACAATGGGACTTGGAGCTGCTTTGATTGCTCTTGGAACAACAAACGTTACTTTAGGTACTCAATTCTTAGATACCGGTTTAACACTTGCAGAACTCGGTCTTGCAGGATTTGACAAAATCGGCACTACAGACGGACAAATTGACGATTCTAACAAAAACTTAAAATCTGCAATTGAAACAGTTTCACAAAAAGCAAAAGATGCCGCAGAAGCTCAGGATGAAACAGAAGGAGAAACAACAACTCCAGAAGATTCTGATTCAACAACTCCTATGGCAGCTGCAAAAGTTACAACCTCTGAAAAGCGTGAAGGCGGCGAAACTCCGGTGGAAGGCGAAACAACTCCTAATAATGAAACCCCAGCAGATAACGAAGTACCTTCAAATAATAATGTTCCGGCTGGAAACAACAACAATAATAACAATAATAATGATGGTGATGACACTGTAACTTCGGGCGAAGGTTCTAGTAAAAAAGAAAACAAAAAACTTACAACAGATGATGCCGCATCTTCTGTTTCAAACGCAACCTCAGGCGCAAAAGAAGATAACAAAGAAACCCTTGAAATTAAAAAAGATACAGAAAAATCAACAAAAGAACTTGATAAAGAGGCTAAAAAACTTCAAAAATCAATGAAGAAAGACCAAAAAGATATTATTAAAATGACTAAACAATCAAATACTGCGGCCAGAAAACAAGCTGAAGCTGCGGCTGAATTTGAAACTTTAGTTGCTGAAAATGAAACTCTTATACAAGAAGATTCACAAAACATGAACGCCCCTCAAAATCCGGCTCCGGCAACCCCTAACACTCCGGCACAAAACCAGCCGGCTATAGTTGCCGCAGGACAGCCTGCCGCCAACAATCAAGTAAAAATCGAAACAAATGATCAAAGATTAAACGAAATTTCTGTAGATTTCACTCAAAATGGCCGTATTATTGATACAAACAGCACTAAAATTAAAAGATTACAAAAAATCAACAAAACAAGAAGCAAACGTTTTGACAAAGTTGTAAAATAAAAAGAAAAGAAAGCAAACGACGAGGCTAAAGCAGAAGAAGCAAAACAAAAAAGACTTCAAAAACAACTCGGAGCCGTTGGAATTGCCAATAACCTTTTCTCTATAACAATGTCAACCGGTACAATCATGATGGCTATACCTTGGACTGCTGCTGCCGGTAAAATTTTGTTCGACATTGGGTTATATGGTACTCTCGCATGCGGAGTAGCAAAGGCAACAATTAATATTGCAAACGGAAATTTAACAGCAGGTTTGATGGCATTAGGACAAACTGTAATTACAGCCGCAACATCGGCTGTTGGTGCCGGTGAAGCTGCAAACGGAGTTATGTCAGCCGTAAGTGCCGGATTAAATGTTGTATCAAACACTGCAGAACTCGTAAATAACGTACGTGCCGTTCAAGGTAAAGAAGCTAACGGTGTATTCGGTGCGATTTCCACAATCGCTGGCGTAGGTTCAAGCCTTACAAATTCAGCTAACTCATTAAGCCAGATGGGCGGAGCATCAACTTTAGGTAAATTTGCAACCGTAGCAAGTTCAGCCGGCTCACTTATTTCAGGTGTCGGCCAGATTACAACTTTAATTGATGAGGACAGCGAATTCGGCAATATGATGAACCAAATCGGTACTGCCGTTGGTACAGTCGGAGCTGTTGCATCACTTGCTAACATGGCAAAGGCAAAATCTGATCAGAAAAACAATGACAACAAAGAACAAGCAGACGAAAATAAAACTAAAGCTGATAATGCTGAGAAAAAAGCTGATGACACTACTAATGAAAACAAAACTAATCAGGATAAATCAGCAAAAGATCAAAAAACAGATGCTGATAAAACTAAAAATGAAGTTGAACAAAAATCTTCTGACAAAGACAACAAAAACAAAACTGACAAAACTAATGAAAAAGAAAACAACAAGTCTAAAGACAAAATAGAAAAAGCAAAAACTAAAGAAGAGAAAAAAGCCGAAAAAGCAGCTCAGAAAAACAGAGAAAATAATATAAAAAAAGAAGGTGCATCCGAAGAATTTGCCGATATGGATAACGATAAACTCGGTCAAGAACTCGGTCAGGCAATGAAAAACGGCGACACTGAAAAAATTAATAAACTTTCTCAAGAAAAACAGAGACGTGTTTCTTTCAAAGCAAATTCAATGCAGCAGGCAAACAATAATAAAATGGACAAATTTGGTGAATACGCACAGCTTGCCGGAAACTTATTGAATGCTGCCGGCGGATTCCTCGCAAATGATGAAGACGCAAAAACAGAAGACGAAAAACATATTAAAAAATTCTTCCAAATGTCAGATTACGCAAAAGAAATTGCAAGAAAAAGAAAAATGCGCGTAAATTCAATCGAAGCAATGTATAGAGCAAGATAGTAATATCTGGAAGAAGGTCAAGCTGATATTATGTCATTTCGATCTACGGATTGAGCACATCGTATAAAAAATTTAAAAGTTTAATAAAACTCGCACCAAATTTTATATTTTGGTGCGAGTTTTTTATAGCCTTATTATACAATATTTTCCACCAATTTTCAAGTGGTCTTTTGTCGTTTTTTGATGATTTTTTGAATTTTAAGAAGGTATGTTTTAGTGAGTTTCAGGCCTATTCGCACCAAAATATAAATTATGGTGCATGAATTTAAAGGATAATTTTAGAAAATATGGAGGATAAAAGGATGAATATATCAGAAGAACAGAGGATTAGAGGTC